>NZ_JBQEPY010000013.1:0-272945 GCF_052045915.1 Burkholderia sp. 22088 | reverse complement strand
GCGTCGGGCTGCCGGATCCTGGTGACGCTGCTGCACGAGATGGCCAAGCGCGACGCGAAGCGCGGGCTGGCGTCGCTGTGCATCGGCGGCGGGATGGGCGTTGCGCTCGCGGTCGAGCGGGCCTGAGCGGGGCCTGACGATTCGTCCCGCTGCGGCGCCGGTGAGCGCCGCACGCGGGTGAAGCGGTTTTCGCGCACGACAAGTGGCCAACAACAAGCGCGAGGTGCCGGTGCGTGCCGTGCCCGCGACGCGGGCGGCTGCGCATCGAAGCGGTGGGGCGGCAGCATGTGCGATGCCGTCGCCCCGCTTTCATCGATTACTTTTTTGTCGGTAATTTACAGGATGACTAAGCGAATTGCAGTTGTGACTGGTGGAATGGGCGGCCTCGGCGAAGCGGTCAGCATCAGGTTGAACGACGCGGGCCACCGGGTAGTCGTCACGTATTCGCCGAGCAACACCGGCGCGGACCGCTGGCTGACCGAGATGCATGCGGCTGGCCGCGAGTTCCTCGCGTATCCGGTGGACGTGGCCGACCACGATTCGTGCCAGCAATGCATCGAGAAGATCGCCCGGGACGTCGGCCCGGTCGACATTCTCGTGAACAACGCGGGCATCACGCGCGACATGACGCTGCGCAAGCTCGACAAGGTCAACTGGGACGCGGTGATCCGCACGAACCTCGATTCCGTGTTCAACATGACGAAGCCGGTCTGCGAAAGCATGGTCGAGCGCGGCTGGGGCCGTATCGTCAACATCTCGTCGGTGAACGGCTCGAAGGGTTCGGTCGGCCAGACCAACTACGCGGCCGCGAAGGCCGGCATGCACGGCTTCACGAAATCGCTCGCGCTCGAGATCGCGCGCAAGGGCGTGACGGTGAACACCGTGTCGCCGGGCTACCTCGCGACGAAGATGGTCACGGCGATCCCGCAGGACATCCTCGACTCGAAGATCCTCCCGCAGATTCCGGCGGGCCGGCTCGGCAAGCCCGAGGAAGTCGCGGCGCTGGTCGCTTACCTGTGCTCGGAGGAGGCCGGCTTCGTGACGGGCTCCAACATCGCGATCAACGGCGGCCAGCACATGCACTGACGCACGGCGGCCCGGACGGCGTACAGCCCGTGCCGGGCCGTGTTCCGCTGGTTCCAGTGCCGCAGCGGCACAGGTGTGCCGGTGCGGCCCCGCATTCCGGAGAAGGCATGAGCGACACCTGGATGGGACTCGCGATCGGCTGCGCGGCACTGGCCGTCGCGCTGGCGATGGCGATCTCGCTCTTCTGGCTCGAGCGGCGCCGCGCGCGGCTGCTGCGGAACTTCGATCATCGCGATTGCTGGCTCGTCGCTTACGGCAAGTGTTTCGCGCGCGTGCGGGCCAGGCCGGCACGCCGCATGCGCGGCGCGCGTTGACGGCAGCGGCATGGCGGCAGTCATGCGTCACCGTCGACGCGCGGCCACGCATCGCGTGCATGCCGCAAGGCGGTGCGCGCGATGCCCGTCGTCAATCGCTCAATCGCTCTTTTCGCTCTTTCCACCCGACTCGCCGGAGCCGTTCTTGTGGAAGATCCGCTTCGTCGTGCGCTTGGTGGCGTCCCACCCTTCGCGCGACGCATGCGCGACGCCGTGCCCGACCGCCTTCGCCGCACTCGCGGTCGCGTGGCCGAAGCTGCGGGCCGCCTCGCCGGTCTTGTGCGCGGCTTCCTTCGAATCGCGCTTGATGTCCTGCTTCACTTCCGACATGTCCGCGTGCGCGATCGGGCTGATCAGCGCCAGAACGAGCGCGGTACCAATGAACTGACGAACTTTCACGACCTGGTTTCCTTCCGTTGAACAAGCCTCTTCAGCGAGGATTCGCATCGCCGGCGGGCGCCGGGCGAAACACGCCGGCCGCCGATGCGTCGAGCATCACCGCGGCGCGGCCGGACAGCAGCACGCGCTCGCCGCAGCGCAGCGCGAAGCCGTACAGCACCGAGCGGTCGTCGCCGCTCACGCGTTCCGCTTCGACGACGAGCGGCTGCGCGAACGTGTCGAGCCGGTCGACGAACGCGTCGACGTTGCGCACGCTCGCCAGATAACCGACGCGCGGGCGCGCTTCGTGCGCACCGAGCAACGCGCCGTGCACGGCCATCGCCTGCGCCGCGTATTCGATGCCGCAGACGGAGGCGAGCCGGCCGTGCGCGCGCAGCGGGTTGTGCGGATCGCGGTGGCTCGTCGCGGTGCAGCGGATGCGGGCGGCATCCCACGCATCGACCGTATCGAGCACGCACATCGCGCCGTCGTGCGGAATGTGCGCGGCGATCCACGCGTGGTCGAGCGGCGGCGCGAGCGGGATCGTCGCGGTCATCACGCACGCTCCGCGAACGTATCCGGCATCGCGACATCGACCTGCACGCGTGTATCGGCCAGGTAGTCGAGCACGACGCGTGTCGAACGCCGCGCGGCGAGCGCCTCGAGCAGCGGCAGCACGCGCGCGGCCGGATTGCCGGCGCGCAGCGCGTCGAGCCCGGCGTGCGCGAGCGTCGTGGCGGGGGTGTCGGTGAGTTGCACGTCGATGCGGGCGAGCGCGTGTTCGCTCGCGTCCGGCGCGAGCACGAGCGCGACGCCGAACGCATCGTCGATCGGCCGCACCGCGCGCAGCGGTTCCGGATAGTCGGTGTCGTACGCGATCAGCAGCGTGGGCACGCGATCGACGACGACCTGGCACAGGCTCTCGAGCAGCCCGGCGGCAAAGCTGCCGTCGTGCGCGCACAGCACGTTCGACGTCGCCATCGCGCGGGTCGCGATGCTCCAGTAGCCGGCCGGCGCGTTGTGCACGGAGTTGTGGAAGCGGGTCGGCGACAACTGGCGATCGTCGCCGGCGAGGGTTTCGCAGATCGCGTGGCAGTTCTGGCCGTCGCCGCCCGACGCGCTGAACACGGTCGCGAGCGTCGTGGCGTCGCGTGCGCTCGCGGCCACCGCTTCGTGGCCGGCCGCGAGCGCCGTGCGCACGACGGGGCCCGTGCGGCGCCGCTCGGCCGACGGCAGGCCGGCCGGCGGCGGCAGCTCGGTGCGGGCGGGCGCATACGGCGCGCGGCCCGCGAGCACGTCGGCCGCGTGCGGCCAGCCATTCAATCCCGGGCCGACGAGGCCGATGCTTTCGATGAAGGCGGTCAGTGTCATGGCGGGCCTCAACGGCGTACGTGGTCGGCGCGGCCGAGGATCAGGCTGCAATTCGTGCCGCCGAAGCCGAACGAATTGGAGAGGACGGCGCGCACGCGCGCATCGCGGCTCGCGAGCACGTAGTCGGCGACGAGTGTCGGGTCGGGCTGCGTCGTGTTGACGCCGGCCGGCACGAACTGTTCGCGCAGCGCGAGCGCGGCGACGACCGCCTCGAGCGCGCCCGCCGCGCCGAGCGTATGGCCGGTCGCGCCCTTCGTCGAGCTGCACGGCGTGCCGGCGAACAGCGCGCCGATCGCGCGGCTTTCGGCCGCGTCGTTGCTCGGCGTCGCGGTGCCGTGCAGGTTCACGTAGTCGATGTCGTTCGCGCCGAGGCCGGCGGATGCAAGCGCCTGCTCGATGGCGACGCGCGCGCCGAGCCCCTCCGGATGCGGCGACGACATGTGATGCGCGTCGCTCGATTCGCCGATGCCGAGCAGCAGGATCGCATCGGCGTCGAGCGGGGCGGGCGGGTCGGGCACGCGTTCGACGAGCGCGAACGCGGCGGCCTCGCCGATCGAGATGCCGTCGCGCGCGACGTCGAACGGACGGCACGGCCGGCGCGACAGCAGTTCGAGCGAATTGAAGCCGTACAGCGTCGTCAGGCACAGCGAATCGACGCCGCCGACGACGGCCGCATCGATCAATCCCGCCTCGATCATGCGGCGCGCGGAGCCGAACACTTTCGCGCCGGACGAGCATGCGGACGAGATCGCCATCGCCGGCCCGCGCAGCGCGAAAAACGCGCGCACGAACGCGGCCGGCGAATACGGGTTGTGCGTGTGGGCGTAGCGGAAGTCGGCGGGCAGTGCGCCGCTCGCCGGATCGCGGCGCTGGTATGCATGCTCGGTCTCGAGGATGCCGGCCGTGCTCGTGCCGACGAACACGCCGACGCGCGCCGCGCCATGGCGCGCGACGGCCGCCGCGACGCGTGCGTCGAAGCCGTCCTGCATGAGGCCGAGCTGCGCGAGGCGGTTGTTGCGGCACTCGAAGTCGGCGAGGTCGGCGCGCACGGGCTGCGCATCGACGCCGTCCACCGCGCCGATCCACGTGTCGAGATCCGCACGCTCGAAGTCGCAGGGCGTGAGCCCGCCGCGCGCGTGGCGCAGTGCATCGAGGGTCGCGTCGAGGCCGCGGCCGATGCAGCTGGTGGCGGTGAAGTGCGAGAGCAGGAGAGGTTTCACGAGGGTCGCATCCGGTGGCCGGAACGGGCGCCGCAGCAGGGCTGGCAGGCGCGCCGCTCGAGGTCAGATTTTATCAAACGGGGGGGCCGAACCGGCCGGCTCGCGTGGCCCGGCCGGCGGTTCGGGCGCGAGCGCCGCGCGCAGCGTGACCCAGTGCAGCTGCGCGTCGGCGGCCGCGCGCAGCACCGTTTGCAGCACGTCGAGCACGACCGGTTCGCCGCGCGCGTCGCGCGCCGCGTGGCCGTCGTGCACGAGCAGGATGTCGCGCGGCGCGAGACCGTGCAGCAGGCGGCGCGTGACGGTCGCGGCATCGTGCGCGCGCGTGTCGAAACCGCGCCGCGTCCAGCTCGCCAGCTGCAGGCCGAGCTCGCACAGCACCGGTTCGAGGAACGGATTGCGCAGGCCGGCCGGCGCGCGGAAGAACAGCGGGCGCGTACCGGCGATCTCGGTCAGCGTCCGTTGCGCGGCGGCGATCTCGCGCCGCAACGCGGCGGGCCCCGACAGCGAGAACGTATGCCGGTGCCGCTGGCTGTGGTTCTCGATCGCGTGACCGCGCGCGACGATCGCCTCGATCCAGCGCGGATGACGGCGCGCGAGATCGCCGATGCAGAAGAACGTCGCGCGCGCGTCGTAACGGTCGAGCAGGTCGAGCACGCGCGGCGTGACGTCGGGGTCCGGGCCGTCGTCGATCGTCAATGCGATGCGGCGGCCGGCGCCGGGCGGCAGGCGCGTCCAGTTCGGCCCGAGCAGTGCGCTGCGCGGCCACAGGCCGGCGGCGGTCAGCGCGAGATGCGACGCGACCACGCCGCCGACCGCCCACGGCCACACGGCCGGCTGCGCGACGACGGCGGCTGCCGCGCCCGCGTGCAGCGCGGCGGTGCCCGCGATCAGCGGCGTGGGCTGCCAGCGGCGCGCATCGCCGGGCTGTCGGTGCGGAACGGACGACGGTGCATTCATGCGCGGCTTCCTTGATGGCGGTTGCCGGCCGCGGCCGCGCGCGGCGCGAGGATCGCCGCGAACGCGAGCGCGAGCATCGCGCCCGGGCCGACGGTCAGCCCGAAGGTTTCGAGCAGCGGCACGCGCGACAGCGCCAGCAGCCCGAAGCCGGCGACCGTCGCGAGGTTCGCGATCAGCAGCGATACGAGCGTGTGGGGCGTGACGGGCTGCGCGTCGTCGCGCTTGCAGAAGAACAGCGCGTAGTTCGAGCCGACCGCGACGATCAGCAGCATCCCGACGAGGTGCAGGATCGTCAGCGGCACGCCGGCGAGCGCGAAGCCGGCCGTCACGACCAGCACGGCCGCGACGAGCGGGGCGAGTGCGCATACGACACGGCGCGGCGAGCGCAGTGCGATCAGCAGCAGCACGGCGATCGCGGCGAAACCCGCGAGCGACAGCCGGATGTCCTCGTGCACGTAGCTCACGTACAGGCGATCGGCTTCGGCTTTCATGTCGACGAACAGCGCATCGGGCACGCCCGCGCGCGCGACGGCCGCGCGGATCGGTGTCGCATCGAGACTCGATGCCGGTTGCGCGGTGCGGGCGGCGTCCGGCGCGCGCAGCGGCAGCATCGCGCTCCAGCGGCCGTCGCGTTCGGTCAGCAGCGCATCGACGGCGAGCGCCATCGACGTGCCGCGCAGGTCCGCGCGCGTCAGCAGCCGCGCGTGGCGCGCGGCTTCGACGTCGGCGATGAACGGCGCGAACAGGTCGGGCCTGACCGCGATCGGCTGGTTCGCGACGGCGTCGCGCATCCGCGCGGCGAGCACATCGGCATCCGGCAGGCTCGCGAGGCGCGCGCGCTGCGCGGCGTCGCTCGGCAGGAAGCGCGCGGGGGTTTCGAAACCCGCGAGCGCGCCCCGGTCGACGAGCGGCTGCAACTGCGCGGCGACCCGTTCCGCGCGTTCGAGCGCGGCCTGTTCGGTCGGCGCGGCAATCACGACGAGGTAGCGCACGTCGGGCGCGCCGACATCGGCGCGCAGCCGTGCGTCGAGCGCCTGCGCTTGCGCGGGCACGGGGCTCAGCGCGGCGAGTTCGCGGCTCCACAGGCCGTCGCGATGCAGCACGAGCGTCGCGCCCGCGGCGATCACCAGCATGGCGAGCGGCCAGCGCAGCCGCGGCGCGGCGTCGGCCGCGCGCGCGAGCACGGCGCCGATGCGCGACACGTCGCGGATCGCGACATGCTCGCCGCGCAGGTGCGGCAGCACGAAGCGCGTGACGAGCGCGGCGGCCGTCAGCCCGACGATCGAATACAGCCCGAGCTGCACGAGGCCGGGGAACCCGGAGAACAGCATCGACGCGAAACCGCACACGGACGTCAGCACGCCGAGCCGGATCGTCGGCCAGTACGCGGCGACCCAGGCGCGCGTCGCGTCGGCCGGGCGCGCCGCGCCGCGTGTGCCGGCCTGCGCCGATTGCACGAACAGGTAGATCGAATAGTCGACGGCTTCGCCGATCAGCGTCGTACCGAAACCGAGCGTCAGCCCGTGGACGGTGCCGAACGCGACGCTGACCGCCGCGATTCCCGCCGCGACGCCCGTCAGCACCGGCAGCAAGCCGAGCGCGAGCGTGCGCGGCGAACGGTACAGCGTCAGCAGCAACGCGACGATCAGCACGACGCTCGCCGTCGACAGCCGTTCGACGTCGTGCCGGATCGTGTCGCGCGTGTCGACCGAGAACACGCCGGGGCCCGTCATCGCGAGCGTGGCGGCGGCGGCGTTCGGCATGGCCTGCTTCGAGGCCTGCTTTGCGGCGGCGAACGCGCGGCGCACCGCGTCGATCGCGCGGGCCTGGGCGTCGGTATCGGAACCGGCGGCGGCCGTCTGCACGACGAGTACCGCGCGGGTGCCGTCGCGCGACGCCCACACGCCGTCGCGGCTCGCCGGTTCCGCCGCGCCGTCGAGCTGGTCGACGAGCGCGGCGACTTCGCCGGTCGGGTCGCGCGGCAGCAGCGCCTTGGCCACGAGGCCGGCCGACGAGCTCAGCAGGTCGAGGCTGTCGCCGAGCGCCTGGTGCAGGCCGTCGGCGCTGAAGCGCTGCGGCGTGACGGCCGGGCTCAGCAGGTAGCGGTGATCGAAGATGAACTGCCGGTCGCGCGCGTCGTTCGCGGCTTCGCCGTTGTGAACCGCCGCGAACTGCGGATCGGCGCGCAGCGTGCCGGCCACGCGGCGCGACAGCGCGGCGCGCGTGGCTGCATCGCCGCCTTCGATCGCGACGAGGATCAGCCGCGACACGATGCCGTCGCGCAACTGGTCGACGAGCACGCGCTGCCCGGCGCTCGGCGAACTCGGCAGGAACGCGGACAGGTCGGCCGTGAAGTGCGCGCGCCCGATCGCGATGCCGCACGCGACGAGCGCGAGCAGCCACACGAGCACCGCGCGCTGCCGCAGCGCGTGCAGGCGGCGGGCGACCGGCGAAGACGGGGGCCGGGTGCGTTCGTCCATCAGTTCGGGTTCGCCGGAACGGGTTGCAGGCGCATCACCGAACGGTCGCCGTCGGCCTGCCGGATCGCGACGCTGCGCAACAGGTCGCGCGTACCGTCGAGCGTGATCGTGCTGACGACCTTCAGCATCCGCGAGTCGAGCGGCGTGAGCGTCAGCGTCCAGTCGTCGCCGCGCCCGGCGAGTGCGACCTTGTAGACCTGTTCGAGCGCGAAGCGGTTGCCGGCGAGCGTCGCGCGGATGCTGTCGATGAACGCGCCGAGTTCCGGATAGCGCGCGAGCGCGAGCGTGTACTTGCGGCTGTTGCGCTCGACGGTGAGCATGTCGCCGTCGACGACGAGGTGTTCGGGCTTCGGGCTCAGCGTGTGCTTCTCGAGATGGTCCGGCGCGACGAACACGAGTTCGCCGGACGATTCGACCGGCTGCGTCGCGATCGACAGGTACTTCGTCTCGGTGAACGTCGCACGCCCCGACTTGTGCTGCGCGAGCGTCGACATCAGCCGGTCGAGGGTCCACGCCGGCGCCGCGTCGGCCGCCCGCGCGGGCGCGGCGGCCAGCGCGATCGCGGCGGTGCTTGCGGCGACGGCGATGGCGGCGGCCAGCGTGCGGACGGCGCGACGCAGGGCGGGCGTGAGCGTGGGCAGGCGGCGAACGGCGGTCATGCGTCGGAATCCCTCGTGGCGGACAGGCCGGCACCGGCGCACGCGGCGTCGCCGCGCGCGACCGCGGTCGCGGGATCGCCGCCGTGCCAGAAGTCGAAATAGTTGAACCAGTTGTACGGTGCCGAGCGACAGTACCTGTCGAGCAGCGCGACGTAGCGCGCGAGTGCCGCGTCGACCGCCGCCGCGCGCGCGTCGCGCCGCACGTCGGAGAAATCGGCGAGCGTCTCGAAGTGCACGTCGTAGCGGTTGCCGTCGCGATAGAGGCCCGTCATGAAGATCACCGGCCGTCGCAGCATCGCGGCCATGTAGAGCGGCCCGAGCGGGAACGCGGCCGGCGCGCCGAGCAGCGGCAGCCGCCGCAGCGACGCGGCCGCGTCGTCGAGCAGCGTGCGGTCGGCGAGCATGCCGACCATGCAGTTCGCGTCGAGGCGCTCGCGCACCTTCAGCATCGAGTCGACTTGCCCGAGCGGAATCACTTCCGGCTGCGCGGCGGGATTCACCGCGGCGAGCGTCGCGTTGATCTTGCGTGCGTTCTTCTCGTACATCGTCACGACGACGCGCAGGTCCGGGTGCGTGCGGCCGATCGCGCGCACGACCTCGAAGCTGCCGAGATGCGCGCCCATCAGGAACGCGCCGCGTCCGCCCGCGAGCGCTTCGTCTACCAGCGTCTCGCCGTGCAGCCGGATGTCGAACAGGTCGAAGCGCCCGTTCATCAGGTAGATGCGGTCGTGGATCGTCGCCGCGAACGTGAACACGTGCCGGTACACGTCGCGCCAGCGCGCGGGGCGGCCGAGCACGCGGCGCAGGTAGTCGCGCGACGCCGCGCACGCGACCGGCGAAAACAGCACGAAATACGTCGCGATCAGGTGCAGCACGACGCGCGCGCGCTGCCGGCCGAAGCGCAGCGAGATCCACGTCATCGCGCGCAGCAAGCCCGCATTGCTGCGCTCCTGGCGTTCGGCCCACGCGGTGCGCTTCATGGCTGCGCACCGTCCTGCCCGGCCGGCGGCGCGGACAGCACGCCGCTCGCGACGTCGCGCGCCCCGGCGCGCAGCGTGAAGCGGATCGCACCGCCGGCCGCGGCGTCGTACGCGAGATCGAGCGGCTCGCCGGGCACGACCGGGCTCAGGAATTTCGCGGACCCGAGCCGCCACGCGTGCAGCGGGCGGTTCAGCGCGGTGCCGAGCGCATGGATCGCGTGATCGAGCAGCACGACGCCCGGCACGACCGGATGGCCGGGGAAGTGGCCGGGCAGTGCCGGGTGATCGGCGGGGATCGTGAACCCGAGTGCGGGCGTGCCGGCCGGATCGGGCACGGGCACGGGCACGGCCGCGGGGCGCGCATGTTGCGCAACGAGTGCGGCGAGTACGTCGCGCGGCAGCTTGCCGGTTTCGTTGCGCGGCAGCGCGTCGACGAACACGAGCGGGCGCGGCATGAACGCGGGATCGATCCGCTCGCGCAGCGCGCGCTGCAGACCGGCTGCCGTAAGCGTCGGCGCGACGACGAGCGCGACGAGGCGCGTAACCGGCTCGAGGCGGGTGTCGTCGTGTGCCGCCGCGGCTTCGTCGGGCATGAAGAATACGCCGTCGAGCACCTGCGGAATCGCGTTGAGCTGATGGTTCAGGTACGCGAGCGACGTGCGCTTGCCGGCGATGTTGACGAGGTCGGCCTTGCGGCCGTGCAGCAGGAACCGGCCGTCGCCGAGCAGTTCGAGTGCATCGCCCATCGGCACGGGTGCCTCCACATGTCCGCCCGACACCCACACGGTCGGGCCGCTGTCGTCGTCGTCCGGTTCGGCGCGCGCGTCGAGGCGGATGTCCGGGAACAGTTCCCATGCCGCGCCCTGCGACGTGCGGCGGGTGGCGATCTGGCCGGTCTCGGTGCTGCCGTAGATCTCGACGAGCGGCGCGTCGAGCGCGGCCTCGGCTTCGCACGCGAGCTTTTCCGACAGCGGCGCGGTGGCCGACAGCACGAGCGCCGCGCGCGGCAGCGCATGGCCGGCCGCGAGCAGCGCACGCAGGTGGATCGGCGACGTGACGAGCACGCGCGGTTGCGGGATCGCGTCGAGTTCGTCGCGAATGTCGACCGGGTAGAACGGCTGGCGGTTGCTGAACGCGAGGCCGCCGATCAGCGCGAGCAGCACCGTCGACTCGAAGCCGTACATGTGCTGCGCGGGCACCGTGCCGATCAGCGTGGCCGCGCGGCCGTCGAGCAGCCCGAGGCGGTCGGCCGCCGCGCGCACGCAGCCGACCAGGAAGCCCCAGGTCTTGCGGTGCGGCACCGGCGCGCCGGTCGAGCCGGACGTGAACACGTAGGCCATGATCCGCGCCGCATCGATCTGCGGCACGGCGAACGGCGCATCGTCCGCGAGCGCGCCGGGGGCGGCATCGGGATACGCGAAGCGCGGCAGGTCGATCGTGCAGTCGGGCGCGTCGTGCAGGCAGAACGCGTCGGGCGCGAACGACGCGAGCTGGCGGACCATTTCCGGCGTATGCGTCGACGGCAGCAGGCTGACCTTGCCGGCAACGAGCGCGGCGCACAGGCTGACCGCGAAGCGGTAGCGGTCGCGGCACACGTTGAACACGTGCGCGCCGGCGGGCAGCGCGGCGGCCACGCGCGCGACGTCGGCGACGAACGTGCGCACGGTGACGGGCGCGCCGTCGCGCCAGGCGATCGTCTGGTCGGGCGACGAATGGAAAACCAGCGGGTGAGTCGGCATAGATCGGTCGAAACAGGAGCGAAGGCCGGCGCGGCCGCGTTGCGGCGCCGCGCCGGCCGTGAATTCATCGTGATGCCTGCGACGCGTGTGTCGTCGCGCGATACGCGCGCACCGCGTCGACCATGCGCGGCCGCGGTTCGTGCGGCAGGGCGAAGCGTCGGCACGCATGCTCGGCCGCGAACATCACGGCGACGAGCGGCAGCGACAGGTAGTTCGCGAACGTCGACCACGTGACGATCGGCGCGGTCGCGAACAGCAGCGTCGACACGGCGGCGATCGCGACGAAGAACAGCGTCCACGCGAGCGTGATCTGCCGCGTGTAGTGCGCGACGGCCGGCGTGATCGCGCCGTGGATCATCGTCGCGAAATGCGTGCACAGCGGCACCTTGCCGGCCGCGAGCGTACGGCCGAACAGCAGCGCCATCGCGAGGTTGAAACTCGCGTGTTCCAGGTACAGGCCCCATTCGAAGTGCCGGGCGAGCGGCACGCGCGCGGCCCACGGCGCGGCGGCGGCAAGCAGCCATGCGGACACGAACCCGATGCGATGCGGCGAGCGCAGCGCCGCGCCCAGCGCGAGCAGCAGCGGCGGCACGAGCGCCATCGCGAGGCCGAGGCCGTGCGCGCCGGGCGTCGCGGCCGCGTAGTGCGCGCCGGCCTGATATGCCGCGACGGCGACGACCGCGGCGATGCCGCGTGCGACAGGCAGCAGCCGGCTCATCGGCGGCCTCCGCGCGCACGGCGCAGGTACCCGTCACCGGCGGCCGGGCGGCGGCGGGCGGACGGGCGAACCGGAACGGAGCGGAAGGACGGGCGCGGCATGACTGGCGACATCGGGCGGATCGTGGCCGGACGCGAGGGTCGGGCCGTCAAACATCAGATGAAAGGCGGCCGGGACGGGTCCGGGCCGGTGGTCGGGCACGCTCATTTTAGGGCCGCGGCACCGCGTGTTCGGAGCGGGCGCGAACGGGTTTTGTAACCGATTGTATGGCGCCGGACGAACGGTTTCGCGGGGTCGGTCCATTTCCATCCAAAGCGGCTCAAGCATCTGGTGCATTCGGGTCCGGCAACGGGGCGCGGCGCCGGCCCGCCAGTCTGTAACCATTGGCGGTATACGGCCCGATACCCGTTCGTCTAGAATCCGCGTAACTTTTACAAACGATCCCCAAAAAACGCAGGCGGGGAAGCCGGCAGACGCCGGAGGGACGGAGATTCGCACGCGCCGGGCGTGCATGGCGATTGCCGTTTCCGGGCGCCTTCCGCTGCCACGGGCCGCCTGCCCGCACGCATGATGAACGCACTGGAACAAGAGCTCGCCACGCTGATCATCGGCGAACTGAATCTCGAAGACGTCCCGCTCGAAACAGTGACGGCCGACACCCCGCTGTACGGCGAGGGTTTCGGGCTCGACTCCATCGACATCCTGGAAATCGCGCTGCTGATCTCGAAGAAATTCGGCTTCGAGCTGCGTTCGGACAATCCGGACAACCAGAAGATCTTCGCGACGCTCGGTGCACTGGCTGCGTACGTCGCCGCGCACCGCACGAAGTGACGGCGTCGCGCACGGGCGCGGCGCGCAGATGAGGACGGCACGCGGCCGCGATCGGCAGACGATACGCGGCCGCGTCGATCGAGGTGAAACGCGATGAACGGAGCAATTCGATGCGGGCGCTCGTGACGGGCGGCAGCGGCGCACTCGGGCAGGCGATCTGCACGGCGCTCGCGCAGGCCGGCCATGAAGTGTGGGTGCATGCGAACCGCCATCTCGCGCAGGCGGAAGCGGTCGCGCAGCAGATCGTCGCGGCCGGCGGCACCGCGCGCGCGATCGCGTTCGACGTGACCGACGCCGATGCGACGCTCGCCGCGCTGGCGCCGCTGGCCGACGATGCGCCGGTGCAGATCCTCGTCAACAACGCGGGCATTCACGACGATGCGCCGATGGCCGGCATGTCGCGCCGGCAGTGGCACAGCGTGATCGACGTGACGCTCAACGGCTTCTTCAACGTCACGCAGCCGTTGTTGCTGCCGATGATCCGCACGCGGCGCGGACGGATCGTCAACATCGCGTCGGTGGCCGGCGTGACCGGCAATCGCGGGCAGGTCAACTACGCGGCCGCGAAGGCGGGGCTGATCGGCGCGACGAAGTCGCTGTCGCTGGAGCTCGCGTCGCGCGGCATCACCGTGAACGCGGTCGCGCCCGGCATCATCGAATCGCCGATGGCCGAACAGGCGTTTCCCGTCGAACGCATCAAGCAGCTCGTGCCCGCGCAGCGCGCGGGCCGGCCCGACGAAGTCGCGGCGATGGTCGCGTACCTGGTGTCCGACGCCGCGGCCTATGTGACGGGGCAGGTGCTGTCCGTCAACGGCGGGCTCGCATGACGAAGCGCGCGGCGTCGACGTGACGTAATGCAACGCGGCATGACGCAACGCAGCGTATGCCGCGAGGTTGCGCGGCCAGCGCCGCATAGTGAGGAAATCGAAGTGTCCGTGCATCCAGTCGACGCCGAACGGCGCCCGTGTTCCCTGTCGTCCTCCGCTGCGCCGTTCGCGCGCGGGCAGGCGGCGGCCGGGCCGGCCGCATCGCGACCGGGCGTGCCGCTCGCGCACGACGAGGGCCGCGCGCTGCGGCTCGTCCGGATGAGCCATGCCGGGCTCGCCGCGTTGCTGCACGATGCACGCGGCCGTGGCGACGGATTCGACCACGTGTTGCCCGGCGCACTGGGCGCGGTGTGCATCGGCGCGGGCGAGCTGCAGCGCGCATCCCGAACCGGCTCGCACGCGGACGCGGCGGCGCGGATGCTGGCCGAAGTCGTGCCCGACCTGCCGGTCGCGCCGGTGCCGATGGCGCTGCTCGGCGCCGGCATCGCGCCGGACGACGCCGTCTGCGAAATCTGGCAATGCCATGCGCGCGACCTGCGCAGCGAACGACACGGCGCGCTGCACTATCGCTACAGCGAAACGGCGGGTCTCGTGTTCGGCAGCGTCGTCGTGCACGAGCGCGACACGCCCGACGCGCATCGCGAAGGCGGCACGCCGCTCGAACGCGCGACGCACGATGCGTACCGTGCGCTGTTCGACGTGCTCGATTCGCTCGGCATGCCGCATCCGCTGCGCATCTGGAATACGGTGCCGGCGATCAATGCGATGCAGTTCGGGATCGAGCGCTATCGTCAGTTCAATATCGGCCGCCAGCATGCGTTCGACGCGTGCCGCCGCGCGCTGACGGGCGGCGTGCCGGCCGCGTGCGCGCTCGGTTCGGTCGTGCCGGTCGCGGGCGATGCATCGCCGGCCGCGCCGCTCGCGATCCATTTCCTCGCGAGCCGCACGCCGGCCGATCCGGTCGAGAACCCGCGCCAGGTCAGCGCGTATCACTATCCGGCTCAGTACGGCCCGCGGGCACCGACGTTCGCGCGCGCAGCCGCATGGCCGGCGGGCGATGGCGCGCCGGTGCTGTTCGTGTCGGGCACCGCGAGCATCGTCGGGCATCGCACCGTGCATCTCGGTGACGTCGTCGCGCAAACGCGCGAGACGGTCGCGAACCTCGCGGCCGTGCTCGAGCAGGCCGCGCGCCAGGGGCACGGCCCGTTCACGCTCGCCGACCTGAGCTATCGCGTCTACGTGCGCGACGCCGGCGATGCCGCGGCGCTGGCCGCGATCGGGCAGGTGCTGCGCGACGCGGCCGGCCCCGGCGTGCGGCCGCTCGTCGTCCATGCAGACGTGTGTCGCGACGACCTGCTGGTCGAGATCGAGGCCAGCGCGGGTCATGAGGAGGCGTGGCTGTCATGAAGCGCGAGAGCCTCACGATCCGGCAACCGGCTCCGCATTCGGGCGGCGTCGACGAAGCCTGCCGGCGTTCGCCGGCAAGTCATACACTTTTGTCAGGACCCCCGTCTTCGCAATCGGCCGTTTCCATGTCCAAGCTGCACGCCTCGTCCACCCATCTCGTCCTGATTCCGAGCTACAACCCGGGCACCAAGGTCGACACGACCGTGCGCAATGCGCGAGCGCAGTGGAATCCGGTGTGGGTCGTCGTCGACGGCAGCACCGACGGCAGCGCCGAACGGCTGCAGGCCATGGCCGAACGCGACCCGGGGTTGCGCGTGATCGTGCTGCCCGAGAACCGCGGCAAGGGCGCGGCGGTGCTCGCCGGGCTCGACGCGGCAGCCGCGAGCGGCTTCACGCATGTGTTGACGATGGATTCGGACGGCCAGCATCCGGCCGACCTGATTCCCGCGTTCATGGCCGCGTCGCAGGCCGCACCCGACGCGATGGTGCTGGGCGTGCCGAAGTTCGATGCGAGCGCGCCGCAGTTGCGCGTGCAGGGCCGCCGGCTGTCGAACGCATGGGCCGACCTCGAGACGCTGTGGGCCGGAATCGGCGATTCGCTGTACGGGTTTCGCGTGTACCCGGTCGCGCCGCTGGCCGCGATCATGCGCCGCCAGCCGTGGATGCGCGGCTTCGACTTCGATCCCGAGGCGGCCGTGCGGCTGTGCTGGGCCGGCGTGCGTCCGATCCGCATCGACGCGCCGGTGCGCTACTTCGGCCGTCACGAGGGCGGCGTCTCGCACTTCCACTACGGCCGCGACAACGCGCTGCTCGCGTGGATGCACCTGCGTCTTTTCACCGGCTTCGTGGTGCGGCTGCCGATGCTGGTCGCGCGGCGGCTGGCGCGACGCCACGATCAGACGGCCTGAGTACACCCGATTTCGATGCCGATCGTCGCCCGGTCGCGGCGATTGCCCCGTTTTTTGTCGTCAATCCCGCGCCGGCGCACCGCTTCATTCCAGTTCGCTGAGTAATGAACGTGTCATCCGATGTAAACATCTGGTAATTTTCTGCCGGATTATGCAAAATCGCCGCTCCCAAATAAAACTATCGAGGGATCCGGGATGCAACTCAAGAAAGCGGTGGCAGCGTGTGGCGTGGCGTTTCTGTTGAGCGCGTGCGGCGGGGTACAGAGCCTTGACGCGAACAGCCTGACGTCGGCGGGGACGAGCCTGTACAAGGCAGCGACGTTGTCGGATGCCGACATCGCCGCGCTGTCGAACGATTCGTGCAAGTCGAGCGATGCGGAATCGAAGGTCGCGCCGGCGAACAGCGCGTACTCGAAGCGTCTGACGAAAGTGATGAAGGGCTTCGGCGACATGACGCTGAACGGCCAGAAGATCAACTACAAGGTCTACATGACCAAGGACGTCAACGCGTGGGCGATGGGCAACGGCTGCGTGCGCGTGTACAGCGGCCTGATGGACATGATGAACGACGACGAGCTGCGCGGCGTGATCGGCCATGAAATGGGCCACGTTGCGCTGGGTCACTCGAAGAAGGCGATGCAGACGGCCTACGCGGTCAGCGCGGCGCGCACCGCGGCCGGCGCGGCATCGCCGGGCGTGGCGGCGCTGACGAGCTCGCAGCTCGGCGACATCACCGAGAAGTTCATCAACGCGCAGTTCTCGCAGACGCAGGAAAGCGCGGCCGACGATTACTCGTTCGACCTGATGAAGCAGAAGAACATGAACCAGAAGGGTCTCGTCACCGCATTCCAGAAGCTCGCGCAGCTCGATGGCGGCAAGAGCTCGATGATGAGCTCGCACCCGTCGTCGTCGAGCCGGGCGCAGCACATCCAGGATCGCATCGCGAAGGGCAGCTGATCGCCGCCCGATGCGCCGGCTCCGTCCGGCGCCCTGGATGAACAAAAACCCCACGCTTCGCGGCGTGGGGTTTTTGTTTTTCGGGGGACCGGAAAACGGCCGGCCGCTTGCTTACGGCACCATCCCCGGCAACACGTACGCCTGCACGAGCGTGATCAACCCGACGATCACCGCGAACAGCAGGCTGTGGCGCACGGTGAAGCGGAACAGCTCCGACTCCTTGCCGACGAGGCCGGTCGCCGCGCACGCCACCGCGATCGACTGCGGCGAGATCATCTTCGCGGTCACGCCGCCCGTCGTGTTCGCGGCCACCGCGAGCGTCTCGGGTACGCCGAGCTGATGGGCCGTGGCCTGCTGCAGCGAGCAGAACAGCGCATTCGACGATGTGTCCGAGCCCGTCAGGAACACCCCGAGCCAGCCGAGGAACGGCGAGAAGAACGGGAACGCGGCGCCGGTCGCGGCCAGCATCAGCGCGAGCGTCGACGACATCCCCGAATAGTTCGCGACGAACGCGAATGCGAGCACGAGGCCGATCGACAGGATCGGGCGGGTCAGTTCCTTCAGCGTCTCGCCGAACGTGACGAGCGCGTCGCGCGGCTTCATCCGCAGCAGCACCATCGAGATCAGCGCGGTCACGAGGATCGCGCTGCCTACCGCCGACACGAGATCGATCTTCAGCACGGCGTCGAGCGCCTTCGGCGTCGCGGCGATCGGTGCGGTCTTCACGACGAGCTGGTCGAGCCCCGCCACGTGGAATTTCAGCACGGTCGACGCGAGCGCGCCGTGGGCGGCGAACAGCGCCTTGAACGGCGCGATGCTCCACACGGTGACGACGGCCGTCAGGATCAGGAACGGCGACCATGCGCGCACGGTCTGCGCGAGCGTGTACGGCGATGCCTGCCGGCTGGTGCCCGCGCTGAAGCCGTTGCGCGAGCCCGCGCCGCCGAAGCCCGCGAGCGCGGCGCCGCCGCCCGACGTGACGACGCTGCCGGCCGTCTGCTTCGCGGTGCGCGGCTGCCAGACCTTCAGGAACGCGGCGAGCGCGACGAGGCTGACGAGCGACGACGTGATGTCCGGCAGCTCGGGCCCGATGTGGTTCGACGTGAAGTATTGCGTCACCGCGAAGCTGCCGCCCGCGACGAGCGCGGCCGGCCAGGTCTGCCGCACGCCGCGCAGCCCGTCCATCATGAACACGAGCCAGAACGGCACCGCGAGCGACAGCAGCGGCAACTGGCGGCCGGCCATCGCGCCGATATGGAACGGATCGATGCCCGTCACCTGTCCGGCGACAATGATGGGGATCCCCATCGCACCGAACGCGACCGGCGCGGTGTTTGCAATCAGACACAGTCCAGCCGCGTGCAGCGGCTTGAAGCCGAGCCCGACGAGCAGCGCGGCCGTGATCGCGACGGGCGCGCCGAAGCCGGCCGCGCCTTCGAGGAACGCGCCGAACGAGAAGCCGATCAGCAGCATCTGCAGGCGCTGGTCGTCGGTGATCGACAGCACGGACGCGCGGATGATGTCGAACTGGCCGGTCTTCACGACGATCTTGTACAGGAACACGGCCGCGACGATGATCCACGCGATCGGCCACAGGCCGTATGCGAAGCCGAAACCGGCCGCCGCGAGCGCCTGCGGCACGGGCATCCCGTATGCGAGGATCGCGACGCCGAGCGACAGCAGCAGCGTGATCGCCGCGGCGACGTGCCCCTTGAGCCGCAGCGCGGCCAGCGCGACGAAAAAGAAAATGATCGGGATTGCGGCGACGAACGCCGACAGCCCGAGGCTGCCGAGCGGCGTATAGATCTGGTGCCAAACCTGCATGGGTGTCTCCTCCATCTGTGTCTGTCTATCTATGGGTATGGGTGGGTAAAGCGGGGGCTACTCGGGCTGGCCGCGTGCGCGCAGCAGGTCGGACAGGCTGCGCGGTGCCGGTTCGAGCGGCGTGCGGTGCTGCGTCCAGCCCATCTGTTTCGCGGGTGTCAGCGCACGCAGGCGCGTCGCGGTCCAGCGGAACGCGCGGTATGCGCGCGGATGCGCGAACGCGCCCGACCAGAAGCGCCACACGAGGTCTTCCGCGCGGGTGTAGTTCGCGCCCTGGCCGCGCAGCGGATGCGCGACGGGTTCGTCGGGCTTGCGGTTCGCCTCGGTACGCAGCCGCACGAGCAGTTGCGGGATCGGGATCCGCACCGGGCACACCTCGCCGCATGCGCCGCACAGCGTCGACGCGGTCGGCAGGTCGGCCGTCGCGTCGAGGCCGAGCAGGTGCGGCGAGATGATCTTGCCGATCGGGCCCGGATAGGTCGTGCCGTACGCGTGGCCGCCGATGCGCGTGTAGACGGGGCAGTGGTTCATGCACGCGCCGCAGCGGATGCACTGCAGCGTCGCGCGCAGCTGTTCGTCCGCATAGGCCTGCGTGCGGCCGTTGTCGAGCAGCACGAGATGCAGCTCGCGCGGGCCGTCGCGTTCGCCGTCGCGGCGCGGGCCCGAGATCAGGTTGAAGTAGGTCGTGATCGCCTGGCCGGTGGCCGAGCGCGTGAGCAGGCTCGACAAGGGCACGATGTGCTCGAGTTTCTCGACGACCTTCTCGATCCCCATGATCGCGACGTGCGTGTCGGGCACCGTCGTCGACAGGCGGCCGTTGCCTTCGTTTTCGACGAGCCACAGCGTGCCGGTGTCGGCCGCCGCGAAGTTCACGCCGGACAGGCCGATGTCCGCATCGGCGAACGCGCGCCGCAGGGCGCGCCGGCCGGTCTGGATCAGTTCGTCGACGTCTTCCGTGTAATGCGTGCCGGGGATGTGCGCCTCGAACAGTTCGGCGATGTCGCCGCGCGTCTTGTGGATCGCCGGCATCACGATATGCGACGGCTTCTCGCCCGCGAGCTGCACGATGAATTCGCCCATGTCGGATTCGATGCAGTCGACGCCGTGCTCCGCGAGGTAATGGTTCAGCTCGATTTCCTCGCTCGCCATCGACTTGCCCTTGATCACGCGGCGCGCCTTCTTCGCCTGTGCGATGCCGAGCACGATCGCGTTCGCGTCGGCGGCCGTCTCGGCCCAGTGCACGTGCACGCCGGCCTCGGTGAGCTTCGTCTCCAGCCGTTCGAGCAGCGCGGGCAACTGCGCGAGCGCGTGTTGCCGCACCGCTTCGCCGAGGTCGCGCAGCTGCTGCAGCTCGGTGTCGTCGGGGAACTGCGTCGCGCGCTTGCCCTGCAGGAAGTCCATCGCGCCGCGAAAGCTCCGGCGCAATGCGGGATCGTCGAGCGCGGCGCGCGCGCGGGCCTTGAAGTCGCCGGGGGCGACGAAGTGCAGCGTGTGGTCGCTCATTGCGGGAGGTCCTCGCGGGCGGTTGCAGCCGGCCGGGCGGCGGAATCGGTGACGATCACGACCCACAGGCGGCGCGGGCCGTGTGCGCCATAGGCGAGCGTCTGCTGGATGTCGGACGTCTTCGACGGGCCCGACACCAGCACCAGGTTGGTCGGCATGCCGGCGTGCCAGCGCTCCGCGTGCACGGCCGCGTGCACGTCGGGATGCAGCGTGCTCGCATGGACGAGCGCGACATGGAGCGGCGGCACCAGCGACACCGTGCGCGGCGTGCCGGCATCGGGGGCGAGCACGACGGTGCCGGTGGCCGCGATGCCCGAACGCGCAACGGTGAAGCCGGCATCGATCGTGTCGAACAGGTCGGCCTTCCACGCGTCGATCGGCCGGTCGAACGGCACGGGCGCGACCGTGTCGGGCAGCGCGCGGACGAGCGCCGCGGATTCGGCGCGGGCCGGATCGAGCAGCAGCCGGCGCACGCCGGCTTCGGCGAGCCGCGCGGCGAGCTGCGCGGACCATGCGTCGCCGGTCGCGCACCAGACGTCCGCGTGCGACGCGGCGAGCGCGGCCTGCATGGTGCGGGCGAGCGTGTGCGGATCGTGCGCGGTCCCGGCCTGCGAGCGGCGCGTGTCGTAATGCGTGTCGATGCGTGCGTCGAGCGTGCGGCCGGACGTTGCGGCGACGCCCGGCGCGGCGGCGCGCAGCCGCGCGAGGATCGAGTCGCGCGCGCTCATCGCTGGTCTCCGCGCAGCGACGGGGCGTTCGCGGTGCGCCGCCACAGGAAGCTGGCGAGGTGTTCGACCGGCAGCGGCGCGCCGGCCTTGGCCGCCGCGTGGCCGATGTTCAGCAGGCAGCCGCAGTCGGCGGACACGAGCCGGTCGCAGCCCGTCGCGCAGGCCGACGCGACCTTGTCGCGCACCATCGCGCCGGAGATGTCGGGATGCTTCAGCGAGAACGTGCCGCCGAAGCCGCAGCATTCGGATTCGCGTTCGTGTTCGACGCGCGTCACGCCCGGCAGTGCGTCGACGAGCGCGACGCCGTGCCCGCGCGTGCCCATCTCGCGCCGCGCCGCGCACGACGTGTGCAGCACGACGCGTTCGTCGGGCCCGGCGCCGGCCGTTGCCGCGTCGAGCCGCACGTCGAGCACGTGGACGAGGAATTCGGCGAGTTCATAGGTCCGCTCCGCGATCGCGCGGGCTTGCGGGCCGTACACGGGATCGTCGGCGAACAGCGCCGGCCAATGGTGGCGGATCATCCCCGCGCACGAGCCGGAGGGCACGATCACGGGCCACGCTTGCGCGAACAGGTCGAGCTGCGCGGCCGCGACGCGGCGCGCTTCGTCGGGATTGCCGCTGCTGTAGGCCGGCTGCCCGCAGCAGCTCTGGCCGCGCGGATAGCGGACGGTCAGGCCTTCGCGTTCCAGCAGGCGGACCGCGTCGAGCCCGGCTTCGGGGACGAACAGGTCGACCAGGCAGGTCGCGAACAGATAGACGTGCGCGGGGGCGGCGGCGGGGTATTGCCTTTCGTTCATGTCTCGCTCCAGTGGCGACGGCCCGGCATGCGGATGCGGGACGACGATTTCGCTGCATAATTCCCGCGACGGCGCTGCGGCTCAAATTGGTTGGGCCAATCGGCGCGGCACGCATTGAGCGGGGAGACGCGACGATGGCAGCGATGACGGCACGGGGCCGGACCGAAGGGGTGATGCGCAAGATCGAGACGGCACTGCTCGACGGCACGTGGCCGGCCGGTGCACGCCTGCCGGCCGAGCGCGTGCTCGCGCAGCAGTACGGGGTTGCGCGCAATACGGTGCGCGAGGCGACCCAGCGGCTCGTCGCGCGCGGGCTGCTGCAGAGCCGGCGCGGCGCGGGCGTCTACGTGACGGACCAGTTGCGCGCCGGCATCGCGTCGCCGTGGGGGCAACTGGTCGCCGATCACCCCGCGCTGCGCGACGACATCCTCGAATTCCGCCGCGTGCTCGAAGGCGCGACCGCGTATTTCGCCGCGCTGCGCGCCGACGCGCACGACCGGCGCCGGATCCGTGCGCTGCTGCGCGAGCTCGAAACCGCGCACGCGAACGGCGCGGCGGCCGTCGAAGCCGCGACCGACGCGAAGCTGCACGAGGCGATCGCGCTCGCGTCGCACAACACGATGTTCCTGCACCTGCATACGAGCGTGATCGGGATGCTGCGCGAGCACATCTCGATCAACGTGGCGGGCATGACGACGCACGACGAGCACGCATCCGAACTCCTGCTGCTGCAGCATCGCGTCGTGTGCGACGCGATCTGCGCGCAGCGGCCCGAAGAGGCGCGCACCGCGATGCAGACCCATATCGACTACGTGCGCAGCCATTTCGAGCGCAGCGGCGACGAGGCCTGAGATTGGTCGGACTACTTCGGTGCGAGGCCCGCCCGGCGGGCACTTCCTGTGCGGCGGGTCTCGATGCCCGGCACGCGCGCACGCGCCTGCGGTTCGAGGCCGTCGGTGCCGCCCGCGCGATTGACCGGTTCATCGGGCGCCTACTAGAATCGGCCGGAACCGCGCGCCAGCCGCGCGCCGCGGCGCATGCGGGCCCTGTGTTCCGCCAGTCGAGGAAGTCTCCGTGTTCACGTCCCTGATCCGGCGCGCACCGGCCGCGCTGTCGTGGCGCGCCGCATGCCGCCCGGCCCGCGCGCTGGCCGCCGGCGTACTCCTGTCGCTCGTCGCCGCGTGCGCGACGCATCCGCCCGCCACCACGCTCGATCGCCCGGTCTCTCATGCGTTGCCGCCCGATACCGCGACGCCGTTGCGCGATGCGCTGGCCGCGCCCGAGGCCGCGCATCCGGGCCAGTCGGGTTTCCGGCTGCTGGCCGACGGCGCGCAGGCGTTGCAGATGCGCATCGCCCTCGCGCGCGCCGCGACGAAGACGCTCGACATGCAGTACTACATCGCGACCGAGGACACGACCGGCAAGCTGCTGCTCGCCGCGGCGCTCTACGCGGCCGATCGCGGCGTGCGCGTGCGGATGCTGGTCGACGACCTGAATTTCCGCGACATCGATCGCGTGATGGCCGCGCTGAACACGCACCCGAACGTCGAGATCCGCGTGTTCAACCCGTTCGGCGCGTCACAGGGGATGGTCGAGCGCACGGCCAACTTCTTCACGCGCATCGACAGCTTCACGCGCCGGATGCACAACAAGGCGATGATCGCGGACAACCAGATCGCGATCGTCGGCGGCCGCAACCTCGGCGACGAATACTTCAGCGCGAGCCCGACGCTGCAGTTCCGCGATCTCGACGTGCTCGCCGCGGGCCCCGTGACGAACGACATCTCGGCGAGCTTCGACACCTACTGGTCGAGCGCGAGCAGCTATCCGCTGCGCGTGCTGAATCATCAGTCGTTCGATACGAAGGATCTCGACGCGATGCGCGACGAGCTGCGCGACCACTGGCGCAAGAATGCCGATCCGTACAACGCGAAGCCGCTGAACGCGACGCCGCTCTCGCGGCAGATCGCGCGCGACGAGCTCGGGCTCGTGTGGGCGCCGGCCGAGTTCACGGCCGACGCGCCCGACAAGGTCGCGCAGCCGACCGACGCGTACGTGAGCCCGCCGATGCAGCGCCTCGTCGAACTCACGCGCGGCGCGCAGCGGGAATTCCTCGCGTTCTCGCCGTATTTCGTGCCGCACGACGCGGGCGTGAAGATCCTCGGCGACACGACCGCGCGCGGCGTGCGTGTCGCGATCCTGACCAATTCGCTCGCGGCGACCGACGCGGTCGCCGTGCAGGCCGGCTACGGGCCGTACCGCGTGCCGCTGCTGCAGCACGGCGTCGAGCTGTACGAGTTCAAGGCGCAGCCGGGTCGCCAGCGTCCGCGCCTGTTCGGGTCGCGTTCGCGCGCGAGCCTGCACGCGAAGGCGTACGTGATCGACCGGAAGATCCTCGTGATCGGCTCGATGAACCTCGATCCGCGTTCCGCGCACCTGAACACCGAACTGGCGCTGGTGATCCATGGCCCGGCGCTCGCCGAGCAGGTCGCGCAGATCTTCGCGCGCGCGACGCAGCCGGACGAAAGCTACCGCGTGAGCCTCGTGACGCCGGCGGGCGGCGGCACGCCCGCACTCGAATGGACGGGCACGGACGACGGCAAGCCGGCCGTCTATCACGTCGATCCGCACGCGGGGCTGCTGCGCAACCTGATGACCGGCGTCTTCATGCTGCTGCCGGTCGACGACCAGCTTTAGGGGCCGGAAGCGCTCCGGCTAAACCCGCGTTTCCGGTGCGCGGGCAAAGGTGATATGGTTGTGCGCGCAACGAGTGTGGCGCGCAGGACGGCGCCGCCGGGCGGCCCGCGCCACGCACGGCCGCGCACATCCGCAACCGGAGTTCCTCCATGCAACGTGTCCCGAACCAGCCGTTCACGCGTCCCGCCCGTTTCTCCGAAGCCGAATGGCAGGCGCGCGTGCAGCTCGCGGCGGCTTACCGCATCTTCGACCATCTCGGCTGGACCGAGCTGATCTACAACCATATCTCGCTGCGCGTGCCGGGCGAGGACGGGCATTTCCTGATCAACCCGTTCGGGCTCCATTACAGCGAGGTGTGCGCGTCGAACCTCGTGAAGATCGACATCGACGGCAACGTGATCGGTCATTCCGACTGGCCGATCAATCCGGCCGGCTTCACGTTCCACAGCGCGATCCATGCGGCGCTGCCCGATGCGCACTGCGTGATGCACGTGCACACGACGCCGACGATGGCTGTGTGCTGTTCGCGCGACGGGCTGTCGTTCTCGAATTTTTATTCGGCGCAGCTGTACGGGAAGATCGCGTATCACGACTTCGAGGGCATCACCGTGCATCTCGAAGAGGGACGGCGCATCGTCGAGAGCGCGGGCGGGCGGCCCGTGCTGCTGTTGCGCAACCATGGGCCCGTGACGATCGGCGCGACGCTCGCGCAGACGTTCTCGCTGATGTGGCTGCTCAATCGCGCGTGCGAGGTGCAGGTCGCCACGCACGCGATCGGCGACGCACTGCCGATCGCGCCGCCCGTGCTCGAAGGGTGCGTGCGCGATTCGCTGAATTTCGATCCGAAGCACGGCGCGGGGCAGGATGCGTTCGACGCGCTGCAGCGTATCGTCGATCGCATCGATCCCGGCTATCGGGCGTGACGCGGGGCGGCGTGATCGCTTCGTCGTGCTCGATGCGGCAGGCCCAGAATCTGGCGGCGGGCAAAAAAAACGCGGCCGGGTGGCCGCGTGAATACTCGCAGACTCCTTCGGACGAAGGAAACAAGCAACTGTGAGATGAAGTGTAGCGAAAGGCCGCACGCGGATTCAGCCGTCAGGCTGCAAAGGTCCATTCCAGCCTGAGGCAGACTGGCCTGCCGAGCGCGCTGCGGCGTTTTGCGGCATGGCCGTTCGACGGGCTCCCGGATCGGCGGCGATCGACTACCATCATGTGTGGCGCCGCCGTTCGGTCGGCGTACAACGTCGTACAAGGAGAGTCCATGCTCAAGCTGCGTTTGCTCCAGGTCGCGTTACTCGCGGGTGTGCTGGTCGCCGGCACCGCCGCCGCCGAAACGGTGCGCCTGTCCGCCAATCTCCAGCCGTCGAGCGAGGTGCCGCCGACGGCGACCAAGGGCTCGGGCGACGTCGAGGCCACCTACGACACGGCAACGCGCATGCTGCAGTGGACGGTCCGTTACGAACACCTCACCGGCCCGGCCACCGCCGCGCATTTCCACGGGCCCGCGCCGGTCGGCCAGAACGCGGGCGTGCAGGTGCCGATTCCAAAGGACGAGCTGGCGAGCCCGATCAAGGGCTCGAAGGCACTCACCGACGCGCAGGTCACCGACCTGATGGGCGGCAAGTGGTATTTCAACGTCCATACGAAGGAGCACCCGGCCGGCGAGATCCGCGGCCAGGTGATGCCGGCGAACTGAGCGCCGGCGTTTGATATGGCGGCACCCGTCGAGCGGTGCGGGAACGATCGCACGTACCGTCGTCACACTGCGAATACGGAGTGCGTCCGATGAGTTGGCAAAGCAAGTTCGCCTGCTGGCTGCTGCGCTGGCAGTTCCGTCCCGAGACCACGCGCGAGGTGCTCGATCCCGCCCGCGCACGGCGCTTTACCGACCTGCGGATCATGGTGCCGCGCCGCGTGCCGTCGGGTTACCGGTTGCGCCAGTGCTACGGCGCGGGCGACGCGCCGCTGCGCGGCGAATGGCTCGAGCGCACCGACGCGGGCGCGGGGCGCGGGCCGGGCCGCACGCTGCTGTACTTCCATGGCGGCGGCTATTACTTCTGTTCGACGAAGACCCACCGGCCGCTGGTGTTCGGCCTGACGAAGCGCGCGGGCGTGCGCTCGTTCTCGCTCGACTACCGGCTTGCGCCCGAAAACCGTTTCCCGGCCGCGCTCGACGACGCGCTGGCCGCGTACCGGCAGCTGCTGGCGCTCGGCACGCCGCCCGAGTCGATCGTGCTCGGCGGCGATTCGGCGGGCGGCGGCCTCGCGCTCGCGACGCTCGTCGCGCTGCGCGATCGCGGCGAGCCGCTGCCGGCCGGCGCGATCCTGTTCTCGCCATGGACCGACCTGGCCGCCACCGGCGCCACGCTGCGCACGAACGACGGCGCCGATCCGATGTTCGCGGGCGCGGCGCTGCCGAAGGCCGCGAAGCTGTACCTCGGCGACGAGCCGGGGACGAATCCGTACGCGTCGCCGCTCTATGCGGATTTCGCGGGCCTGCCGCCGCTGTATATCCAGGTCGGCAGCACCGAGGTGCTGCTCGACGATTCGCGCCGCGTCGCCGAGAAGGCGAAGGCCGCCGGGGTGGCGGTGGAGATCGAGGTGTGGCCGGACATGCCGCACGTGTGGCAGCTGTACGCGCCGATGATGCCTGAAGCACGCGACGCGCTCGACCGCGCGGCCGCGTTCCTGCGCCGCGTCGCGGTCGAGCGCGCGGTTCAGCGCGCCGGCGAGACGTCGATTGCCTGATAGGCGGCCTTGACGGCCGCCGAGCCGTACTTGCGCTCGAGCCGGCGGACGGTGAAGTGGCCGTGCGCCATCTGCTGGAAGTGGTCGATGAACAGCGTATTGACGGTCGCGCCGAGCACGGCGCCGATCGCCGGAATCGACTTCGCGGCCATCTGCTCGGTCACCTGCACCGAGAAACGCGACGCCACCGTCTGCACGAGCTTGAACACGGCCGCCGAGCTGTGCGCGGCGATGCCCTTCGTCGTGATGTCGGACGATGCCTTCGAGATCGCCTGCGCGAGCGCGCCGCGCAGCACGAAATAACCGAGATCGGCGTCCTCTTCCTGCTTGTCCGGGTTGCCGCCCATGCCGAGCACGGCCAGGCATTGCAGCTGCGTATCGACCGAGCCCAGGTCTTCACCCTCGCTGCGCGCGATGTCGCACACGGAGCGGAAGATCAGCGTCGTCGTCACCGGCAGCTCGACCGGCAGCGCGAGAAAGCCGAACGCGCCGCCCGCCGCGCCGGTCGTCGCGACCGCGAGTTTGTGCAGCAGGTTGCTCGGCTTGTCGGGTTCGGCGTCCGGCGCGGGCGGCTTGCCGAGCGTGCGCAGCGCGATGTTCAGGCACTTGCGCAGCGCGAGCTGCGTCGCGTCGTTGATCTTGCCGGTCGCGAAATCCGGCAGCCGGGCGATCATTTTCTCGACCGGTGCGCCCAGCATGCCCGTCAGCTTCATCGTCAGCGACGGGCTTTCCAGCACCTGCTTCGCGCGCCACAGCGCGTCCCGATCGTCCTGCGACAGCATGGTGGCGGGGGGAATTGAAATCGGTTCCATCTTTCTCCTTGGCGGTCTGGGCCGGTTTGACCGTCGCCAGCCTAGATTACTCCCGCATGCTAGAATTTTGAGATTGTTTGACTCGTCAAAAGTTGCGCCAACAAAAAATGGCTGTCCATACCGCCGCCCACCATTCGAGCGGGCAAGTCCTGCCGTTCCGCGAATCGCTGCTGGCGATGATCGGGATCTCGTTCGTCACCATGCTCGTCGCGCTCGACCAGACCGTCGTCGGCACCGCGTTGCCGACCATCGTCGCCGAGCTTCGGGGGTTCGACCTGTACGCGTGGGTCGCGACCTCGTACCTGCTCAGTTCCGTGATCACGGTGCCGATCTTCGGCCGGCTCGGCGACTATTACGGGCGCAAGCCGTTCGTCATCGTGTCGATCGTCGTGTTCACCGGCGCGTCCGTGCTGTGCGGGATGGCGAACGACATGCTGATGCTCGTGCTCGCGCGCGGGCTGCAGGGGATCGGCGGCGGAATGCTGGTCGGCACCGCGTTCGCGTGCATTCCCGACCTGTTCCCCGATTCCGTCGTGCGGTTGCGCTGGCAGGTGCTGATGAGCTCCGCGTTCGGCATCGCGAACGCGGTCGGCCCGTCGCTCGGCGGCGTGCTGACCCAGTCGTTCGGCTGGCGCTCGGTGTTTTACGTGAACCTGCCGATCGGCCTGCTGTCGCTGCTGTTCGTGTGGCGTTACCTGCCGCACCTGCGCCACGTCGAGCACGATCGCAAGATGCGGCTCGACTGGCCGGGCGCGCTGCTGATCGCGCTGTCGCTCGGCGCGCTGCAACTGTTCGTCGAATGGCTGCCGAAGTACGGCGTCGCGAGCTGGGCGTCGCTGCTGCTAGTCGTCGCGGTCGCGGCCGGTTTCGGCCTGTGGCACTGGGAGAAGCGCTGCGCGCAGCCGATCTTGCCGTTCGACATGTTCGGCAACCGCGCGCTGTCGGCGCTTTTCGTGCTGGCGATCCTCGCCGGCTTCTCGATGTTCTCGCTGCTGTTCTACGCGCCGCTGCTGTTCCAGGGCGGCTTCGGGATGTCGCCGAAGGAGGCGGGGCTCGTGATCACGCCGCTCGTCGTGTTCATCACGATCGGCAGCATCATGAACGGCCGTGTCGTCACGCGCATCCGCAATCCGAATGCGATGCTGCACGTCGGCTTCGTGCTGTTCGCGATCACCTGCGCGGGCGTCGTCGTGTCGACCCACACGACGCCGAAATGGCTGCTGATGGCGCTGATGGTCGCGGGCGGCATCGGGCTCGGCTTCGTGCTGCCGAACCTCACCGTATTCGCGCAGCAGACGGCCGGCCGCGAGCACCTCGGCATCGCCACGGCGCTGCTGCAGTCGCTGCGGATGGTCGGCGGGATGATCGGCACCGCGCTGACCGGCACGCTCGTCAACCAGATGTACTCGGGCGGCGTGCGCGATGCGCTGTCGGCCGATCACGCGATGCAGTGGCACGCGCAGCTCGCCGATCCGCAGATCCTGATCGATCGCGCCGCGCAGGGCGGCCTTGTCGCGGAGCTGACCCGTGCCGGGCATAATGGCGCGCTGCTGCTGGAAGCGGCCCGCGAATCGCTCGTCGGCGCGATTCACGTGGGTGTCGCGATGGCGGCCGTCGTCGCCGTGGTGTCGGTGTGGCAGTGCCGCCGCGTGCCGCCGATCGCGCTGCGGCGCAAGATCGAACCGCATGTCGCGGCCGATTGAACGATTGAACGAGTAGAACTGAGCGCATGGAAGAACAGGACCGCGTCGCGATCTTGCAGCAATTCGGACGGACGTATCGCGCGTTCATGACCGCATTCGAGACGCACGTCGGGCAACCGATGCCGCGCTGGCGCATCATGGTCGCGTTGCACACGATGGGCGGGCATTCGTCGCAGAAGAAGCTCGTCGAAGTGCTGCGCATCGATCCGGGCGCGCTCACGCGCCAGTTGAAATCGCTCGACGCGCTCGGCTGGATCGAGCGCGAGTCCGACGCACGCGACAATCGCGTGACCAACGTGACGCTGACGGACGCCGGCCGCGCCGCGTTCGACGCATGCCTGCCGCGCCGCAAGGCGTTTCTCGAACAGACGATGGCGCAATTGCCGGACGACGTGCTGAATGCGCTGTCGGGCGCGCTGGCGATGCTGGAGTCGCGGATCGCGGACGTCGGCTCGACGCCGGCCGCGCGTTGAAGCACGGGGCAGGGCGGCGTGAATACGCCGCGCCGCCCCGGCACTTCATCTCATCTCGATTCCCTGCGGGTTCAAAGCTCGATGCGCGTGCCCAGCAGCGCGAGGAACTGCGCGAGCCAGGCCGGATGCGCGGGCCACGCGGGCGCGGTGACGAACGGCGCGTCGGTCACGGCCGCGTCGACCGGGATGTCCGCATATTCGCCGCCCGCGAGCTTCACCTCGGGCGCGCAGGCCGGGTAGGCCGAGATGCGCTTGCCGCGGATCACGTCGGCCGCCGCGAGCAGTTGCGCCGCGTGGCAGATCGCGGCGATCGGCTTGCCGGCTTCGGCGAACTCGCGCACGAGCGAGATCACCTTCGGATCGAGTCGCAGGTATTCGGGGGCGCGGCCGCCCGCGATCGCGAGCGCGTCGTAGCGCGAGGCGTCGACGTCGTCGAATGCCGCGTTCAGCGTGAACTGGTGGCCGGGCTTCTCGGTGTAGGTCTGGTCGCCTTCGAAATCGTGGATCGCGGTCTTGATCTTGTCGCCCGCGCGTTTGCCCGGGCACACTGCATCGACGTGGTGGCCGACGGCCTGCAGCGCCTGGAACGGCACCATCGTTTCGTAGTCTTCGGCGAAATCGCCGGTCAGGAACAGGATCTTCTTCGCGGCCATGGCTTTCTCCAGTGGAGCTGCGTTGAGGGCCCGCCGCGGATGACGAATGCCATGCCCGCCCGGGGCCCCGAGGACGAAAGCGCAGTGTACTCCGGCCGCTTGAAGCGCGCGTGACGGCCGCCCCGCGCGCGCGGCGGGGCGGTGCGCGCGACCTGCGTCAGAAGAAGGTTTCGACGACTTCCGTCACGCGGAACTGCGGATCGAGCACGAGCACCTGGCGCCACTTGTCGAACGTCAGGCACGGGTGCGAGATGTCGAACGCGACCATGTCGCCGACCTTCACGTCCGCGCCCGGCGGGATCTGCAGGTACGCGTGCTGGTCCATCATCCCGGTGACGGCCCAGCCTTCGGCGGCGGCGACGTCGCGCGGGGCGGTGTCGCGGCCCGGGCGGAAGTGGCGCGCCGGCTCCGGCAGCCCCGCGTCGAACGCCGCGTCGCGCTTGCCGAGCGCGACGATCGCACGGTCGGCCTCGGGCACCGACTGCACGTAGGCCCACAACTGCAGCGCGGGCAGCAGCCCTTCGCCCATCGTGCGTGCGATCGGGTTGCGCGCGAACACGTCGGTCTGCGCCTTCTTGTAGATGCCGACATCGTGCGTCAGGTAACAGCCCGGACGCAGCACGACTTCCGCGAAGCCCGCGTCGGACGCCTTCGCGAATTCTTCCGCGACCACGTCGTACCACGCCGAACCGGCGCCGGACAGGATCGCCGGCGTACGCGCGAAGCGGCCTGCCTCGGCCAGTTCGCGCGTGAGCGCGACCGCTTCCTGCAGGAACGTGCGGATCTCGCCTTCCTCCTTCAGCACGCCTTCGTAGAGTTCGATGCCGGCCAGCTTCAGCGTGTCCGGATAGCGTGCGATCGCGGCGAGCACGGCCTCGCGCTGCGCGGCATCGCGCACGCCCGCGCGGCCGCCCGGCACGCCGAGCTCGAGCAGCACGTTCAGCGGCTTCTTCAGTGCGCCGAAGAAGCGGCCGAGCTGGTCGACGCTCTCCGCGGAATCGACGAGGCAGAAGAATTCGAAGTCGGGATCGGACAGCAGCCCCGCGATGATCGTCATGTTCTGGCGGCCGACCAGCTGGTTCGCGAGCAGCACGCGCCGCACGCCGCCGTGATACGCGGCCTGCGTCTGGTGCGCGGTCGCGAGCGTGATGCCCCACGCGCCGGCGTCGAGCTGGCGGCGGAACAGTTGCGGCGCCATCGTCGTCTTGCCGTGCGGCGCAAACTTGACGCCGTACTTCTGGACGAATGCCTGCATCCAGTTCAGGTTGTGTTCGATGCGATCCTCGTAAAGCACGGCGGCCGGCAGGCTGACGTCTTCCGCGAGCAGGTTCCACTCGAGGCGGCCCGCGTCGCCGAGCGGCACGCTCGCGCTCGGCAGATTGCCTAGGCCCTTGCCGAACGGATCGATCGTCGCTTCCTGATAGTTTGTAACTTTCATGTCATCCCGCTCCATCATCACTATGCATTGCACTGAAGTTGACACGCAGATGGTACAGAAAGTAGCATCTGCGCGGTGATGTTATTTAGTAACATCGAGCTTCGCACCCTTTTCAGCAGATGAATACGCCCGCCAATCCGTCCGCTCCGCACGCGACCGAGCCCTATCCGCCACCGGCCGCCCCGCCGGTCCTCGACATCGTCGCGCGGATCGCCGAATGCGCGCCCGAGCTGCGCGAAGCCGAGCGCAAGGTCGCCGCGTTCATCCTCGCCGATCTGGCGCGCGCCGCACATGCGAGCATCGGCGCGCTCGCGCGCGACGCGGAGGTCAGCGTCGCGACGGTCACGCGTTTCGCGAAGGCCGTCGGCTGCCGCGACGTGCGCGAACTGAAGGTGCTGGTCGCGCAGGCGGCGGCCGTCGGCCAGCGCTTTCTCGTGCCGTCCGACGACGCGCCGGCCGACGATACGAGCCCCGCGTCGATGGTCTACGACGAGATCCGCGTGGCGCTCGCGCACAACCACCAGTTGCTGCGCAATACGTCGTTCGAGGAAGCGGCCGACCTGCTCGCCGGCGCGAAGATGACCTATGTGTACGGGCAGGGCGGCGGCTCGACCGCGCTCGCCGACGAGCTGCGTTTCCGGCTCGTGCGCTTCGGCCGGCCGGTCGCGAGCTACCAGGACAGCCTGCTGCAGCGGATGGTGGCCGCGACGCTGTCGCGCGACACCGTCGTCGTCGCGCTGTCGGTGAGCGGGCGCGTGCCCGAGCTGCTCGAGAGCTGCCGGCTCGCGAAGCGCTACGGCGCGAAGCTGATCGCGATCACCGCGCCGGCCTCGCCGCTCGCGAAGCTGGCCGACCACCTGATCCCGGTCGTCGCGTTCGAAACCGATTTCATTTACAAGCCGTCGACATCGCGCTACGCGATGATGATGGCGATCGATGTGCTCGTCACCGGAGTCGCGTTGCGGCTCGGCGATGCGGGCCGGGAATCGCTGCGTCGCATCAAGCACGCGCTCGATGCGCACCGCGGCGGCGGAGACCGTCAACCGGTAGGAGACTGACCATGCATTCGCATCCCGAAGCCGCCGATACGCTGATCGTCGGCGCGCAGCTTTACGACGGTACCGGCGCGCCGCCCGTCACGCGCGACGTCGCGATCCGCAACGGCGTGATCGCGGCGATCGGCAACCTGTCGAACTGGCTCGCCGAGACCGTCGTCGATGCGAACGGCCGTGCGCTCGCGCCGGGCTTCGTCGACGTGCACACGCACGACGACACGCACGTGATCCGCGCGCCGCAGATGGTGCCGAAGATCTCGCAGGGCGTGACGACCGTGATCGTCGGCAACTGCGGGATCAGCGCGTCGCCGGTGACGCTCGCGGGCGATCCGCCCGATCCGATGAACCTGCTCGGCGAGCGCGGCGCGTTCCAGTACCCGACCTTCGCCGACTACGTCGCGGCCGTGAACGACGCGCGTCCGGCCGTGAACGTCGCGGCGCTCGTCGGCCACACGGCGCTGCGCAACAACCAGATGGACCGCCTCGACCGCGCGGCGACCGACGGCGAGATCGCCGGGATGCGCGCGCAGCTCGAGGAGGCGCTCGCGAACGGCGCGCTCGGCCTGTCGTCGGGCCTCGCGTACGGCTCCGCGTTCGCGGCGCCGACCGAAGAGGTGATGGCGCTCGCCGAGCCGCTCGCGAACGCCGGCGCGTTGTACACGACGCACATGCGCACTGAATTCGACGCGATCCTCGATGCGATGGAAGAGGCGTACCAGGTCGGCCGCCATGCGCGCGTGCCGGTCGTGATCTCGCACCTGAAGTGCGCGGGCCCGTCGAACTGGGGGCGCAGCACCGAAGTGCTCGCGTCGCTCGAAGGCGCGCGCCGCTACCAGCCGGTCGGCTGCGACTGCTATCCGTACAGCCGCAGCTCGTCGACGCTCGACCTGAAGCAGGTGACGGGCGACATCGACATCACGATCACCTGGTCGGAGCCGCACCCGGAAGTGGCGGGCAAGCTGCTGAAGGCGATCGCGGCCGACTGGGGCGTGACCGAGCAGGAGGCCGCGCAGCGCATCCGCCCGGCGGGCGCCGTGTACCACAACATGTCCGAGGACGACGTGCGCCGGATCCTGTCGCACCCGGCGACGATGGTGGGCTCCGACGGCCTGCCGAACGATCCGCTGCCGCACCCGCGGCTGTGGGGCGCGTTTCCGCGCGTGCTCGGCCACTACGTGCGCGACACCAACCTGCTGCCGCTCGAGGAGGCGATCCGCAAGATGACGTCGCTGTCCGCGCGCCGCTACGGCATCGCGCGGCGCGGCGAGGTGCATGTGGGCTACCACGCCGACCTCGTGCTGTTCGACCCGGCGCGCGTGATCGACGCCGCGACGTTCGAGAAGCCGCAGCAGCCCGCGCATGGAATCGACGCCGTGTGGGTGAACGGCGTGCTGACCTACGAAAACGGCCAGCCGACCGGCGAGCGCGCCGGCGGCTTCGTCGCACGCGGCGAGCGTGTGCCGGCGAGTGCCGACGCCGCGTTCTGAACGCGGTTGTCGTTCCGATCTGCCGCGCGCGCCATCGTCGGTGCGCGCATCCGCAACCGTGCGTTGCATGGGACCGGCGCCGACGCTGAAGCGTCGAGGCGGTCGACAAACAAGGAGTGAAACGATGAAGCGATATGGCGTAGGCGAAGCGAAGGGGACGGGCGGCCAGGTGATGCCGTTCGCACGCGCGGTCGAGGCCGACGGCTGGCTGTACGTGTCGGGCCAGACGCCGATGGTGAACGGCGAGGTCGTCGAAGGCGGGATCGTCACGCAGTCGAAGCAGACGATCGAGAACGTGATCGCGATCCTGAAGGAAGCCGGCTACGGCCTCGAGCACGTCGTGCGCTGCGGCGTGTGGCTCGACGACGCACGCGATTTCGCGTCGTTCAACAAGGTGTTCGTGTCGTACTTCGGCGAGCATCCGCCGGCACGCGCGTGCGTGCAGTCGAGCATGGTCATCGACTGCAAGGTCGAGGTCGACTGCATCGCGTACAAGGCGCCGGCGAAGTAACGCCGCAACGGCGAGCCGCTCCAGAACGGGCCCGGCGCATTCACGTGCTTCCCGCACAATGAAAAACAGCCCGGCCGGTTGATTCCGGTCGGGCTGTTGTATTTGGGGTGGCGGCCGCGCGTCGCCGGCGGCAAAAGGCAAGCTGCGGCGGCCACCCGCCGCCGTCACTGCCGCGCGTTGCGCGCGTTGTCCGGCATCGGCTGGTTGTAGTTCGTGCGGAACGGGTTGATGTCGAGCCCGCCGCGGCGCGTATAGCGCGCATACACCGCGAGCTTCACCGGTTTGCACGCGTGCAGGATGTCGAGGAAGATCCGCTCGACGCACTGCTCGTGAAAGCCCGTATGGTTGCGGAACGAGATGATGTAGCGCAGCAGGCCCGCGTGGTCGATCTGCGGCCCGACGTAGTGAATCTGCACGCTGCCCCAGTCGGGCTGGCCGGTGACCGGGCAGTTCGAGCGCAGCAGGTCGGACACGAGCGTCTCCTCGACCGGCGCTTCGTCGACGGCCGCCGACAGCAGCGACGGATCGGGTTCGTACACGTCGGTGTCGAGGTCGAGCCGGTCGAGCGACAGCCCGTCGAGTTCGTCCATTTCGAGCTTGCCGAAATCGTGCGGCGACACGAGCTGCACGGCGACGCTCGCCCCGCACGCGGCCGACACGTCGCGCTTCAGCGTGTCGCGCACCGCGTCGATCGAGTCGAATTTCGTCTGCGCGAACGAGCCGAGATACAGCTTGAACGACTTCGATTCGACGATGTTCGGCGATTCGGCCGGTACGTAGAAGGTCGCAACCGCAATCTGCGGCTTGCCGCGCGCGTTGAGCCAGGACAGCTCGTATGCGTTCCAGATGTCGGTGCCGAAGAACGGCAGCGCCGACGCGATGCCGAGCTGCTCGCGCGCGCCGGCGCGCGGGATCGGGAACAGCAGCGACGCGTCGTACTGGGCCGCGTAGACGGTGGCCTTGCCGAGCGGGGAATGTTCGGGATTCATGCGTGACGCCTTTACGACAGGAAGAGGCGGTAAGCCGGATTGGCGCTCTCCTCGACATACGGATAGCCGAGTGCCGCGAGGAAGCGTTCGAATTCGGCGCGATCGGCCTGCGGTACCTGCAGCCCGACGAGGATCGAGCTGTAGTCCGCGCCCTGGTTGCGGTAATGGAACAGGCTGATGTTCCAGTCCGGCGCCATCGACGACAGGAACTTCATCAGCGCGCCCGGCCGTTCCGGGAACTCGAAGCGGAACAGGCGCTCGTCGAGCGCGAGCGGCGAACGGCCGCCCACCATGTAGCGGATGTGTTCCTTCGACAGCTCGTCGTGCGTCAGGTCGACGGACTTGAAGCCGTGCGATTCGAAGTTCGCGGCGATCTCGGCCGATTCGCCGCGGCGCTTGATCTGCACGCCGACGAAGATGTGCGCGGCCTGCGCATCGGCGATCCGGTAGTTGAACTCGGTGACGTTGCGGTCGCCGACGAGCGAGCAGAACCGCTTGAAGCTGCCGCGTTCCTCGGGGATCGTGACCGCGAACACGGCTTCGCGCGCCTCACCCACTTCCGCGCGCTCGGCGACGAAGCGCATCCGGTCGAAGTTCATGTTCGCGCCGGACGTGACCGCGACGAGCGTCTGGTTCTCGATGCCTTCGCGTTCCGCGTAGAGCTTCGCGCCCGCGACCGCGAGCGCGCCGGACGGCTCGAGCACGCTGCGCGTGTCCTGGAAGACGTCCTTGATCGCCGCGCACAGCGCGTCGGTGTTCACCGTCAGGACGCCGTCGAGGTATTCGCTGCAGAGCCGGAAGGTTTCCTCGCCGACCAGCTTCACGGCGGTACCGTCCGCGAACAGGCCGACCTCGCTCAGCTCGACGCGCTTGCCCGCGTCGAGCGACTGCGCCATCGCGCACGAATCCTCGGCCTGCACGCCGATCACCTTGATCTCCGGTCGCACCGCCTTCACGTAGGCCGCGACGCCGGACGCGAGCCCGCCGCCGCCGATCGGCACGAAGACCGCGTGGATCGGGCCCTGGTGCTGGCGCAGGATCTCCATCGCGATCGTGCCCTGGCCGGCGATCACGTACGGATCGTCGAACGGATGGACGAACGTGAGTCCGCGCTCTTCCTGCACCTTGACCGCGTATGCATACGCGTCGCTGTACGACTCCCCGGCCTGGATCACCTCGACGCTCGGGCCGCCGTGCGCGCGCACCGCATCGACCTTCACCTGCGGCGTCGTGACGGGCACGACGATCACGGCCTTGACGCCCATCCGGGCCGCCGAGAACGCGACACCCTGCGCGTGGTTGCCGGCCGATGCCGTAATCACGCCGCGCGCGAGCGCATCCGCCGGAATGTGCGCCATCTTGTTGTACGCGCCGCGCAGCTTGAACGAGAACACCGGCTGGTTGTCCTCGCGCTTGAGGTAGACGGCGTTGCGCAGCCGGGCGGACAGGTTGCGGGCGGATTCGAGTTCCGTCTCGATCGCGACGTCGTAGACGCGCGCGGTGAGGATTTTCTTCAGGTAATCGTGGGATGCCATGGGCGCTCGCGTGCAGTGCGGTAGCAGACGGTAAAGGATCAATGATAGCGCCAAGGGTCCGCCTGTACGCAAGCGGCATGCCGGGCGCACGCCCGCGTGGCCGTGCGGACGATGCGTCGGCGACGTTGCGCGGCCTTTTTTACCGGCTTAACCGCGTGGTTACCGACCGGACGGACGGCGAATGACCGCGTGAAATCGCGCCGAGCCAGGCCTGGCGCGGCTCGCGGCGATAGCCCCACGACCTGTCCGACGTGTCACGCGTGGCCCGATCATGGGTTAGAATTCCGTTTTGAATCAAGGATTCGGAAGATGCAGAGGCACCCTCGGATCGCACCGTTGAAGCCGACGCCGCGCGCAGCCAGCCCCGCGGCGGAACGGCATGCGCGCCGCGCGCGATCGTGCTGATGATCGAGTGCCGCCAGGCCCTGTCGCCGGCCAGGAGGGGCGAATCTCCGCCCGCTCCGGCCCCATGAAGGACAGCCGCGCGCCTGGTAACAGAACAGATTTCCCCAAGATTGCGCCCACGCGCTTGCCGACGCCCGTGCACGGTGTATCGGCCCTCCGAGTCGTCCGAACATGAACGCACCACAAGTTTTCGATCCGCATGGCGCGGCAGCCGCCGTCGCCGCCGACCCCGCGCCCCGGTTGCGCGAGATTCCCTACAACTACACGTCCTTCTCGGATCGCGAGATCGTGATCCGCCTGCTCGGCGAAGAGGCGTGGTCGGTGCTCGACGAGCTGCGCGCCGAGCGCCGTACGGGCCGCTCGGCACGGATGCTGTATGAAGTGCTCGGCGACATCTGGGTCGTGCGCCGCAACCCGTACCTGCAGGACGACCTGCTCGACAACCCGAAGCGCCGCGCGCTGTTGATCGAGGCGCTGAACCACCGGCTGACCGAAATCGGCAAGCGCCGCAGCGCGGATCTCACCGAGCACCGCGACGACGCGGGCCGCGAACGCGCATCGCGCGTCGAGATGCTCGAAACCGCCGCGCAGCGCGCGGTCAACGAGTTCGCGGACGAATTCGAGAAGATGGCCGACCTGCGCCGCCGCGCGACCAAGGCGCTCGGCCGCTGCACGCAGAAGGACAACATCCGTTTCGACGGGCTGTCGCGCGTGTCGCACGTGACCGACGCGACCGACTGGCGGGTCGAATATCCGTTCGTCGTGCTCACCCCCGATACCGAAGCCGAGATCGCCGGCCTGATCAAGGCCTGCTTCGAGCTCGGCCTGACCGTGATCCCGCGCGGCGGCGGCACCGGCTACACGGGCGGCGCGGTGCCGCTCACGCCGTTCTCCGCGGTGATCAACACCGAGAAGCTCGAACAGCTCGGCGCGGTCGAGCTGACCGAGCTGCCGGGCGTCGCGCACAAGGTGCCGACGATCTTCTCCGGCGCGGGCGTCGTCACACGCCGCGTGACGGAAGCCGCGGAAGCGGCCGGCTACGTGTTCGCGGTCGATCCGACCTCGCTCGACGCATCGTGCATCGGCGGCAACGTCGCGATGAACGCGGGCGGCAAGAAGGCCGTGCTGTGGGGCACCGCGCTCGACAACCTGGCCTGGTGGCGGATGGTCGACCCGGACGGCAACTGGCTCGAAGTCACGCGCCACGAGCACAACCAGGGCAAGATCCACGACATCGCGGTCGCGCGTTTCGAGCTGAAGTGGTTCGACGGCGCATATGCGCCGGGCGAGAAGCTGCTGAAGAGCGAGATGCTCGAGATCGAGGGCCGCCGGTTCCGCAAGGAAGGCCTCGGCAAGGACGTGACCGACAAGTTCCTGGCCGGCCTGCCGGGCGTGCAGAAGGAAGGCTGCGACGGGCTCATCACGTCCGCGCGCTGGGTGCTGCACAAGATGCCGGCGCACACCCGCACCGTCTGCCTGGAATTCTTCGGCCAGGCGCGCGAGGCGATCCCGAGCATCGTCGAGATCAAGGACTACCTGTTCGAGACGTCGAAGCAGGGCGGCGCGATCCTCGCGGGCCTCGAGCACCTCGACGAGCGCTACCTGCGCGCGGTCGGCTACGCGACCAAGAGCAAGCGCAACGCATTTCCCAAGATGGTGCTGATCGGCGACATCGTCGGCGATGACGCCGACGCGGTCGCGCACGCGACGTCCGAAGTGATCCGGATGGCGAACGGCAAGAGCGGCGAAGGCTTCGTCGCGATCAGCGCGGAGGCGCGCAAGCGCTTCTGGCTCGACCGCAGCCGCACGGCCGCGATCGCGAAGCACACGAACGCGTTCAAGATCAACGAAGACGTCGTCATCCCGTTGAACCGGATGGGCGAGTACACCGACGGCATCGAGCGGATCAACATCGAGCTGTCGCTGAAGAACAAGCTGCAACTGGTCGACGCGCTGGAAGCGTTCTTCCGCGGCGGCAACCTGCCGCTCGGCAAGACCGACGACGCGAACGAGATCCCGAGCGCCGAACTGCTCGAGGATCGCGTCCAGCAGGCACTGGAGCTGCTCAAGCGCGTGCGCGCGCGCTGGGAGTTCGTGCGCGACCGGCTCGACCAGCCGCTGCGCGAGGCGCAGCACTACCTCGTGCAACTCGGTTACGAGGCGCTGGCCGAGAAGTTCGCGGACCGCGCGGACGAGCAGCCGGGCGCGACCGTGTTCCACGTCACGCAGGACCGCACGGTGCGCATCTCGTGGAAGCAGGAGATCCGCGCGGAGCTGCGCGCGATCTTCAACGGCGGCGCGTTTAAGCAGATCCTCGACGAAGCGCAGGCGATCCACAAGCAGGTGCTGCGCGGCCGCGTGTTCGTCGCGCTGCACATGCACGCGGGCGACGGCAACGTCCACACCAACCTGCCGGTCAACTCCGACAACTACGAGATGCTGCAGGACGCCCACGCGGCGGTCGCGCGCATCATGACGCTCGCGCGTTCGCTCGACGGCGTGATTTCCGGCGAGCACGGCATCGGCATCACGAAGCTCGAGTTCCTGACCGACGACGAGATCGCCGAATTCCGCGCGTACAAGCAACGCGTCGACCCGAACGGCCGTTTCAACAAGGGTAAGCTGCTCGAAGGCGCCGATCTGCGCAACGCCTATACGCCGAGCTTCGGGCTGATGGGATACGAGTCGCTGATCATGAAGCAGTCCGACATCGGCGCGATCGCCGATTCGGTGAAGGACTGCCTGCGCTGCGGCAAGTGCAAGCCGGTGTGCGCGACGCACGTGCCGCGCGCGAACCTGCTGTACAGCCCGCGTAACAAGATCCTCGCGACGTCGCTGCTGGTCGAGGCGTTCCTGTATGAGGAACAGACGCGCCGCGGCGTGTCGATCAAGCACTGGGACGAGTTCAACGACGTGGCCGACCACTGCACGGTGTGCCACAAGTGCGCGACGCCGTGCCCGGTGAAGATCGATTTCGGCGACGTCACGATGAACATGCGCAACCTGTTGCGCAAGATGGGCAAGAAGAAATTCAACGCCGGCAATGCGGCGGGCATGTTCTTCCTGAACGCGACCAACCCGCAGACGATCAATGCCGCGCGCACCGTGATGATGGGCGTCGGCTACAAGGTGCAGCGCTTCGCGAACGACATGCTGAAGAACGTCGTGAAGAAGCAGACGCAGCACCCGCCGGCGACGGTGGGCAAGCCGCCCGTCGTCGAGCAGGTGATCCACTTCGTCAACAAGAAGATGCCGGGCAACCTGCCGAAGAAGACGGCGCGCGCGCTGCTCGACATCGAGGACAACAAGATCGTGCCGATCATCCGCAACCCGAAGTCGACGACCGTCGATTCGGAAGCGGTGTTCTACTTCCCGGGCTGCGGCTCCGAGCGTTTGTTCTCGCAGGTCGGCCTCGCGACGCAGGCGATGCTGTGGGAGGCGGGCGTGCAGACCGTGCTGCCGCCGGGCTACCTGTGCTGCGGCTATCCGCAGCGCGGCTCGGGCCAGTACGACAAGGCCGAGAAGATCGTCACCGACAACCGCGTGCTGTTCCACCGGGTCGCGAACACGCTGAACTACCTCGATATCAAGACGGTGGTCGTGTCGTGCGGCACCTGCTACGACCAGCTCGCCGGTTACGAATTCGACAAGATCTTCCCGGGCTGCCGGATCATCGACATCCACGAGTTCCTGCTCGAGAAGGGGATGAAGCTCGACGGCGTGACGGGCACGCGCTACATGTATCACGACCCGTGCCATACGCCGATCAAGACGATGGACCCGGTGAAGCTCGTCAACGAGCTGATGGGCTCGGAGAAGGACGGCTACAGGATCGAGAAGAACGATCGTTGCTGCGGTGAGTCGGGCACGCTGGCGGTCACGCGGCCGGATATCTCCACGCAGGTGCGTTTCCGCAAGGAAGAGGAGATCCGCAAGGGCGCCGCGAAGCTGCGTGCGATTCCCGTGGTGGCCGGCGCTGCGTCGGCGCCAGCCGCCGCGGCCGCGAACGGCCCGGACGTGAAGATCCTGACGAGCTGCCCGTCGTGCCTGCAGGGCCTGTCGCGCTACGGCGAGGATGCGAACCTCGAAGCCGACTACATCGTGGTCGAAATCGCGCGCCAGGTGCTCGGCGAGAACTGGATGGCCGATTATGTCGCACGCGCGAACAATGGCGGGATCGAGCGCGTGCTGGTCTAATGCGGGCATGACGACCGCCCGACCGGGCTGGGGATGAGCGGGCGCCGGCGCGGCAATGCCGGCGCCCGTCCACATGGGAGCGACGATGGAATGCGTGTTTTGCCGTGAAGACGGCGGCGAGGTGCTCTGGCAGGACGATGCGCTGCGCGTCGTCCTCGCGACGGGCGAGCACGAGTATCCGGGCTTCTGCCGGGTGATCTGGGGCACGCACGTAGCGGAATTCTCCGATCTCGGCGAGCCCGAGCGGGCCCATCTGATGCGCGTGGTCTACGCGGTCGAGCGGGCCGTGCGCCGCGTGATGCAGCCGAACAAGGTGAATCTCGCGAGCCTCGGCAACATGGTGCCGCACGTGCACTGGCACGTGATCCCGCGCTTTTCCAACGACGCCCACTTCCCGCAGCCCGTCTGGGCGCCGCGCCAGCGCAGCGTGTCCGAGGCGCTGCTGCGCACGCGCGCGGCGCAGGCCTCGCTGCTGCACAATGCGGTGCGCGAGGAAATTCAACGCATGACCGATTCGAGGCAGCCATGAGCGGTTTGACTTCCACGACGCCGATTCCGTCCGGCGTTGTCGTGCACGCGGTATCGCGCGTGCTCGAATTGCAGTACCCGAACGGTGAAAGCTACCGGATTCCGTTCGAGCTGATGCGCGTGTATTCGCCGTCGGCCGAGGTGCGCGGCCACGGGCCCGGCCAGGAGACGCTGCAGACCGGCAAGCGCGAGGTGACGATCACCGCGCTCGAGGGCGTCGGCAACTACGCGCTGCAGCCGACGTTTTCCGACGGCCATTCGACCGGCATCTACTCGTGGGACCTGCTGTACGAGCTGGCCACGCAGCAGGACGCGCTGTGGCGCGACTATTTCGACAAACTGAAGGCGGCGGGCGTCGAGCGCGACGCCCCGATGCAGGCGGCCTCCGCGTCGCACGGCCACTGCCACTGAAATTCGACGGCGCCCGCTCGGCGCCGTCTTGCCATTTACTGAGGATCAACGCGATGAGCAAAACCCACTTCGGCTTCGAAAGCGTCGAGGAAAACGAAAAAGCGAAGAAAGTGGCGGGTGTGTTCCATTCGGTCGCGAGCAACTACGATCTGATGAACGACCTGATGTCGGCGGGCATGCACCGCGCGTGGAAGGCGTTCACGATCGCGCAGGCGAACGTGCGTCCCGGCTTCAAGGTGCTCGACATCGCGGCCGGCACCGGCGACCTGACCAAGGCGTTCGCGAAGGCAGCCGGGCCGACGGGCGAGGTCTGGCACACGGACATCAACGAATCGATGCTGCGCGTCGGTCGCGACCGGCTGCTCGACAAGGGCATCGTGACGCCGTCGCTGCTGTGCGACGCGGAGAAAATCCCCTTTCCGGACAACTACTTCGATCTGGTCACGGTCGCGTTCGGGCTGCGCAACATGACGCACAAGGATGCCGCGCTGGCGGAGATGCGTCGCGTGACGAAGCCGGGCGGCCGCGTGATGGTGCTGGAATTCTCGAAAGTCTGGGATCCGCTGAAAAAGGCGTACGATCTGTATTCTTTCAAAGTATTACCGTGGCTTGGCGACAAGTTCGCGAAAGATGCTGAAAGTTACCGGTATCTTGCTGAATCTATCCGAATGCACCCCGATCAGGACACGCTGAAGACGATGATGGAACAAGCGGGCCTCGATGCCGTCAAATATTACAATTTGTCAGGTGGCGTGGTAGCTTTACACATGGGAGCCAAGTACTAAGGGGCTCTTTCCATACATTTGTCTTACATCTGGAGAAGCTGATGTCCGAAACGCGTTCGTTGTTCAACCGTAGCAAGCCGTCGAAGCCGTGGGCTCGACGAGTCGGCACACTGCTGATGGTCGGCCTGCTCACGGCCGGCACGTTCGCATCGCTCGACGCTGAAGCCAAGCGCATGGGCGGCGGGCGCAGCATCGGCCGCCAGAATTCCACCGTCACGCAGCGTCAGGCCACGCCGCCTGCGCAGCAGCCGATGCAGCAGGCCGCGCCGTCGCAGGCGCAGCGTGCGAACCCGGCCGCGCCCGCGCCGGCCGCGCAGCCCAACCGCTCGCGCTGGCTCGGGCCGATCGCCGGCCTCGCGGCCGGTCTCGGCATCGCGGCGCTGCTGTCGCACTTCGGCCTGGGCGGCGCATTCGCGAGCATGATGGCGAACGTCATCGTGATCGCGCTGCTCGCGATGGTCGGCATCTGGCTGATCCGCAAGTTCATGAACCGCCGTCGTCCGCAGGAGCCGGCATACTCGGTCGGCGGCTCGGCGTCGTCGTCGGGCGGCTACTCGCAGAGCCCGTCGTTCCAGCAGGGCGGCACCGGCAGCAACTATGCGGGTAGCGGCAGCAGCTACGCGAACGAAGCGCAAGGCGTGTTCGGCGGCGGTGCCGCGGGCGCAGGCGCGGCAGCGGCGGCGGCAGCACCGCTCCAGGTGCCGGCCGGCTTCGACACCGAAGCGTTCCTGCGCAGCTCGAAGGTTTATTTCGTGCGCCTGCAGGCCGCGTGGGACCAGGGCAACCTGGCCGACATCCGCGAGTTCACGACGCCCGAAATGTTCGCCGAGATCAAGATCGACCTCGATTCGCGCGGCAACGAGTCGAACCAGACCGACGTCGTGCAGCTCGACGCGGAACTGGTCGCGATCGAGGATCGCGGCATCGAGCAGTCGGCGAGCGTGCGTTTCCATGGGCTGATCCGCGAATCGGCGAATGCGTCGGCCGCGCCGTTCGACGAGGTGTGGAACCTGTCGAAGTCGGGCAGTCAGGGCTGGCTGCTCGCGGGCATCCAGCAGATCAACACGCACTGAGCGTGTCCGGCGGCCACGCCGCCGGACACCCGGGCAACGGCCGCCGCACTGCGACCGCTTGCCGCCCGGGTGTGCGGTCAGGCACGGCCTGCCGACGATCCGACGTTACAATAGAAACCCGCGTGGGCGCCCGGCCTGCGCGGGTTTTTTCTTTCCCAGCCCGATGACCTTTGCCGCCAAGCCTTTTGCTGCTGCTGTCAATCACCTGCTCGCCCGCGAATCGTGGGCGCGCGACCGCCTGATTCCGTATGCGGGCAAGACTGCCCGGATCGACGTGCCTCCCGTTACGCTCACGCTGCTGGTGCAGCCCGACGGCTATCTGTCGGCCGTCGACGCGCACGATGCGCAACAGGTCGACGTGTCGATCGCGCTCGCGGGCGACACGGTCGCCGCGTTCCTGCAGGGCGGCCAGGCGGCCGTGATGAAGCACGTGAAGATCGAGGGCGATGCGGAGTTCGCGACGCAGATCGCGAAGCTGGCCGAGCACCTGCGCTGGGAACCTGAAGAAGATCTCGCGAAGCTGGTCGGCGACGCGGCGGCATACCGGATCGCGACGGTCGTGCGCGACGCCGGTGTGCGCGCGCGACGTACCGGCCGCAACGTGCTCGATTCCGTTGCCGAATACTGGCTCGACGAGAACCCGCAAGTCGTCCGGCGCGCATCGCTCGGCGGCTTCGACGCCGAACTGGCGCGCGCACGCGATGCGCTCGCGCGGGTCGAAAAGCGGGTCGAGCGACTCGAACAAAAAATCGGCGCGCGCACGGGTTCCGGCCCGCGCGGCGCGCACTGAGGGCCGCAGGGCATGCGCATTTTCCGTTTCATCAAGATTGTCTACACCGTCATCCGCTTTGGTCTCGACGAAGTGATGCTGTCCCGGATCGACGACCGGCGCGTGAAGCTGCTGCTGCGGATCACGACGATCGGTCGCCGTTATTCCGATCCGCCGGCGGTGCGGCTGCGCCATGCGCTCGAAAGCCTCGGCCCGATCTTCGTCAAGTTCGGCCAGGTGCTGTCGACGCGCCGCGACCTGCTGTCGGTCGATTTCGCGAACGAACTCGCGAAGCTGCAGGACCAGGTGCCGCCGTTCGATTCGGCGGTCGCGATCGGAATCATCGAGAAGTCGCTCGGTGCGCCGGTCGACGAGCTGTTCGACGAATTCGAGCGCGAACCGGTCGCGAGCGCGTCGATCGCGCAGGTGCATTTCGCGAAGCTCAAGCAGGGCCAGCACGCGGGCAAGGCCGTCGCGGTCAAGGTGCTGCGCCCGAACATGCTGTCCGTGATCGATTCCGACCTCGCGCTGATGCGCGACATCGCGATCTGGACCGAGCGCATGTGGGCCGACGGCCGGCGCCTGAAGCCGCGCGAGGTCGTCGCCGAGTTCGACAAGTACCTGCACGACGAGCTCGACCTGATGCGCGAGGCCGCCAACGGCAGCCAGCTGCGCCGCAACTTCGCGGGCCTCGACCTGCTGCTCGTGCCCGAGATGTTCTGGGATTTCTCGACGTCGCAGGTGCTCGTGATGGAGCGCATGACCGGCGTGCCGATCAGCCAGGTCGAGACGCTGCGTTCGGCCGGTGTCGACATCAAGAAGCTTGCGCGCGAAGGCGTCGAGATCTTCTTCACGCAGGTGTTCCGCGACGGCTTCTTCCATGCGGACATGCACCCGGGCAACATCCAGGTGAGCCTCGATCCGAACACCTTCGGCCGCTACGTCGCGCTCGATTTCGGGATCGTCGGCGCGCTGTCCGATTTCGACAAGAACTACCTCGCGCAGAACTTCCTCGCGTTCTTCAAGCGCGACTACCACCGCGTCGCGACGCTCCACCTCGAATCCGGCTGGGTGCCGCCCGAGACGCGTGTCGAGGAGCTCGAAAGCGCGATCCGAGCGGTGTGCGAGCCGTATTTCGATCGCGCGCTGAAGGACATCTCGCTCGGCCAGGTGCTGATGCGCCTGTTCTCGACGTCGCGCCGCTTCAACGTCGAGATCCAGCCGCAGCTCGTGCTGCTGCAGAAGACGATGCTGAACGTCGAGGGGCTCGGCCGCTCGCTCGACCCCGAGCTCGACCTGTGGAAGACCGCGAAGCCGTACCTCGAGCGCTGGATGACCGAGCAGATCGGCCTGCGCGGCTGGTACGAGCGCTTCAAGGTCGAAGCGCCGCAGTGGAGCAAGACGCTGCCGCAACTGCCGCGCCTGATCCATCACGCGATGGCGGCGCGCCACGACGCGCCGCGCGCGGCGAGCGAGGACCTGATGCGCCAGATTCTCGTCGAGCAGAAGCGGACGAACCGGCTGCTGCAGGCGTTGCTGATCTTCGGTCTCGCCGTCGGCGTCGGGGCGCTTGTCGCGCGCGTGCTGCTCGCGCTCGCGTACGGCACATGACCGAAAGGAGCAGGGCGATGTCCGATCCGAAGCAACCGGCTACACCGGCGGCCGCCGATTTCACGACGAGCGATCCCGGCAACGCATCGTTCTGGGACGAACGTTTCGCGCGTGGCGTGACGCCGTGGGAATTCGGTGGCGTGCCCGACGGGTTTCGCGTGTTCGCGCATCGGCTCGAGCCGTGCGCGGTTCTGATTCCAGGCTGCGGCAGTGCGCAGGAGGCCGGGTGGCTCGCGCAGGCCGGCTGGCCCGTGCGTGCGATCGATTTCTCCGCGCAGGCAGTGGCAGTTGCGAAAGCGCAGCTCGGCGCGCATGCGGAAGTCGTCGAGCAGGCCGATTTCTTTTCGTACCGGGCGCCGTTCGACGTGCAGTGGGTGTACGAGCGCGCGTTCCTGTGCGCGCTGCCGCCGGCCATGCGCGCCGGCTACGCGGCACGCATGGCCGAGCTGCTGCCCGTGGGCGGATTGCTGGCAGGTTATTTCTTCCTGATGGCGAAACCGAAGGGGCCGCCGTTCGGAATCGAGCGTGCCGAACTCGATGCGCTGCTCACGCCGCACTTCGAACTGATCGAGGATTTGCCCGTGACCGATTCGCTGCCCGTGTTCGAAGGTCACGAGCGTTGGCTGACGTGGCGCCGCCGCTGATGCGCGGGTGTCGCGGCCATTGCCGGAGCGCGGCGGGGTTTCAGCTATAATTCAAGGTTTTGCAAGCCGTTTCCAGTTTCCGCGGGAAAAATATCATGCCGATCTACGCCTATCGATGCGAAGCGTGTGGCTTCGCGAAGGACGTGCTCCAGAAGATGAGCGATGCGCCGCTGTCGCAGTGTCCGGAATGCGGGAAGGACGCATTTCGCAAGCAGGTCACTGCGGCGGGCTTCCAGCTGAAGGGTTCGGGTTGGTATGTCACCGATTTCCGCGGCGGTTCGGGCGGCACCAGCGCGCCGGCGACGGCGTCGGGCGACGCAGCGCCGGCCGCACCGGCGGAAGCCGCGCCCGCCGCGGCCGCGCCGGCGGCATCGAGCAGTTCCGAAAGCACGACGACGAGCGCTGCGCCTGCCCCGGCAGCCGCGCCCGCCGCCAGCAGTTGACCGTCGCGGCCCGGCCGGGCTGCGACCAACCCGCGCCGCCGGCGCGGTTCATTGACGGCAGATGATGAAAAAGACGACCCTGAAATCGGTGTTTCTGACCGGCCTGCTGGTTCTCGTCCCGCTCGCGATCACGCTGTGGGTGCTCGGTCTCATCATCGGCACGATGGACCAGACACTGCTGCTGCTGCCCGAATCGTGGCAGCCCGAGCGGATGCTCGGCTTCCACTTGCCGGGGATCGGCGCGGTGCTGACGCTCGCGTTCATCTTCGTCGTCGGGCTGGCCACGCGGAACTTCATCGGCCAGAAGCTCGTCACGTGGTGGAACGCCGTGGTGCGTCACATCCCGGTCGTCGGGCCGATCTACACGAGCGTCAAGCAGGTGTCGGACACGCTGCTGTCGAGCAGCGGCAACGCGTTCCGCAAGGCGCTGCTGATCGAATACCCGCGTCGCGGCTCGTATACGATCGCGTTTCTGACCGGCACGCCGGGCGGCGACGTGCTCAATCATCTGACGGAAGAATACGTGAGCGTCTATATTCCGACGACGCCGAACCCGACGTCGGGCTTCTTCCTGATGCTGCCGAAGAGCGAAGTCATCGAACTCGACATGTCGGTCGATGCCGCGCTCAAGTACATCGTCTCGATGGGCGTGGTGGCGCCCCCGGCGCCGGTTCCGGCGCCTGCGCGCCGCCCCGTCGAGCCGCCGCTGTAAGTAAAGAATCATCGCCCGGGCCGCGCGTTGCGGCACCCGTTGATCAAACCGAACGAAAGCAAACATCATGTCGATGCGTACTGAATACTGCGGTCTCGTGACCGAACACCTGCTGGGCCAAACCGTGTCGCTGTGCGGCTGGGTGCAGCGCCGCCGCGATCACGGCGGTGTGATCTTCATCGACCTGCGCGATCGTGAAGGCCTCGTGCAGGTGGTGTGCGACCCGGATCGCGCGGAAATGTTCGCGACTGCCGAAGGCGTGCGCAACGAGTTCTGCGTGCAGATCAAGGGCCTCGTGCGCAACCGTCCGGACGGTACGGTCAACGCCGGCCTGAAGAGCGGCAAGATCGAAGTGCTGTGTCATGAACTGAACGTGCTGAACGCGTCGGTCACGCCGCCGTTCCAGCTCGACGACGACAACCTGTCGGAAACGACGCGCCTCACGCACCGCGTGCTCGACCTGCGCCGCCCGCAGATGCAGCACAACCTGCGCCTGCGCTACCGCGTCGCGATCGAAGCGCGCAAGTACCTCGACGAGCAGGGCTTCATCGACATCGAAACGCCGATGCTGACGAAGAGCACGCCGGAAGGCGCACGCGACTACCTCGTGCCGTCGCGCGTGAACGCGGGCCAGTTCTTCGCGCTGCCGCAGTCGCCGCAGCTGTTCAAGCAGCTGCTGATGGTCGCGAACTTCGACCGTTACTACCAGATCACCAAGTGCTTCCGCGACGAAGACCTCCGTGCCGACCGTCAGCCGGAATTCACGCAGATCGACTGCGAAACGTCGTTCCTCGGCGAGCAGGAAATCCGTGACCTGTTCGAAGACATGATCCGTCACATCTTCAAGACGACGATCGACGTCGAACTCGACGCGAAATTCCCGGTGATGCCGTACTCGGAAGCGATGGCGCGTTTCGGTTCGGACAAGCCGGACCTGCGCGTGCAGCTCGAATTCACCGAGCTGACCGACGCGATGAAGGACGTCGACTTCAAGGTGTTCAGCACGCCGGCCAACGCGAAGGACGGCCGTGTCGCGGCGCTGCGCGTGCCGAAGGGCGGCGAGCTGTCGCGCGGCGACATCGACGGCTACACCGAATTCGTGCGCATCTACGGCGCGAAGGGCCTCGCATGGATCAAGGTCAACGAGAAGGCGAAGGGCCGTGACGGCCTGCAGAGCCCGATCGTCAAGAACCTGCACGACGCGTCGATCGCGGCGATCCTCGAGCGCACCGGCGCTGAAGACGGCGACATCATCTTCTTCGCGGCCGACCGCGCGAAGGTCGTCAACGACAGCCTCGGCGCGCTGCGCCTGAAGATCGGCCATTCGGAGTTCGGCAAGGCGAACGGTCTGGTCCAGGCCGGCTGGAAGCCGCTGTGGGTCGTCGACTTCCCGATGTTCGAATACGACGACGAAGATGCGCGCTACGTCGCTGCGCACCACCCGTTCACGAGCCCGAAGGACGAGCACCTCGAGTACCTCGAGACCGACCCGGGCCGCTGCCTCGCAAAGGCCTACGACATGGTGCTGAACGGCTGGGAAATCGGCGGCGGCTCGGTGCGTATCTATCAGGAGGAAGTGCAGAGCAAGGTGTTCCGTGCGCTGAAGATCGGCGCGGAAGAGGCTCAGCTCAAGTTCGGCTTCCTGCTGGATGCACTGCAGTACGGCGCGCCGCCGCACGGCGGTATCGCGTTCGGTCTCGACCGCATCGTCACGATGATGGCCGGCGCCGATTCGATCCGCGACGTGATCGCGTTCCCGAAGACGCAACGTGCGCAGGATCTGCTCACGCAGGCACCGAGCCCGGTCGACGAGCGTCAGCTGCGCGAACTGCACATCCGCCTGCGTCAGCCGGAGCAGCCGAAGGCGTAACGCGCTTCGCATCCGGTCGTGTGTGCGTTCGCGCGCACACGACGCTCATGAAAAAGGCGCAGCGATGCGCCTTTTTCGTTTTTTGCGGTACAGTCGCAGCACTTGCCGCCCGTTCGGAGCCTGTGCCCGGCGCGCGGCCCCGTGCTGCATGAAACAAAGATGACGAAGCCGCCGAAAATCCCCGAATCCGTTCTTGTCGTGATCTACACGCCCGACCTCGATGTGCTCGTGATCAAGCGTGCCGACCAGCCCGATTTCTGGCAATCGGTGACCGGCTCGAAGGACGCGCTCGACGAGCCGCTCGCGGTCACCGCCGCGCGCGAAGTGGCCGAGGAAACCGGCATTGCGGTCGGCACCGCGGATGTGCCGGCCAGCGCGCTCGTCGACTGGCGCCACCGGATCGAGTACACGATCTATCCGCAATACCTGCACCGCTATGCGCCGGGCGTCACGCGCAACACCGAACACTGGTTCGGCCTGTGCGTGCCGCATCGCGTCGACGTGACGCTGTCGCCGCGCGAGCACGTCGACCATGCGTGGCTGCCGTTCCGCGAGGCGGCCGCGCGCTGCTTCTCGCCGTCGAATGCCGAGGCGATCCTGCAATTGCCCGCGCGCGTGGCACTCTCGCGCGCGCCGCACGGCTCGTCCGCATGACGGCGGAAGCCCGCAAGCGCTTCGCGCAATTGCGGCAGATGTTCCTGCAGGAACGCGGTTCCGCGTCGCGGCTCGCCTTTACGTCGGGCAACACCGTGCGGCTGTGCGAGGGCGGCGGCGCATTCTTCCGGGCACTGATCGAGCGGATCGATGCCGCCCGCGAGCAGGTGATGCTCGAAACCTACATCTTCTGCGACGACGCGGCCGGCCGGCCGGTGTCGGACGCGCTGATCCGCGCGGCGCAGCGCGGCGTGCGCGTGCGCGTGATCACCGACGGCATCGGCACCGCGCGCCTGCCGCTGTTCGACACGTGGGTGGCGGCCGGCGTCGAGCACTGCATCTACAACCGTTTCCTGTTCGGCCGCTTCGGCTTCTCGCGCACGCATCGCAAGCTCGCGGTGATCGATCACGCGGTTGCATTCTGCGGCGGCATCAATATCGTCGACGACTACGCGCAGGGCGGTGCGACGCTGCCGTTTCCGCGCTGGGATTTCGCGGTCGAGATGGCGGGGCCCGCGGTGTCGGACGTGCGCGCCGCGTTCGAATTGCAGTGGCACCGGATCATGTTCGGCCACAAGCCGTATGCGCAATATGCAGCCGGGCTGCATGGCGGGGAAGCGTTCCCCGACATGTTCCGGCGCTGGATGCGCAGCCATCGCTGGATCAAGGCCGGCGCGCTGCGGGTCGTGACGGAGCCGAGCGTCGCGTTCGTCGCGCGCGACAACGTCGTGAACCGTCGCGCGATCGAGAAGGCGTATCTCGCGGCGATCGGCCAGGCACGCCAGCGGATCCTGCTGGCCAATCCGTACTTCATGCCGGGGCGCAAGCTGCGCCGTGCGCTGGCGGGCGCCGCGCGGCGCGGCGTCGACGTGCGGATCCTGATCGGCCGCAAGGAATTCGCGGCACTCGATACGGCCGTGCCGTTCCTGTATCACGCGCTGCTGCGCGCGGGCGTGCGCGTGGCCGAGTACGACAAGACGATGCTGCACGGCAAGGTGGCCGTGATCGACGACAACTGGGCGACGGTCGGTTCGTCGAATCTGGACGCGCTGAGCCTGATGTTGAACAATGAGGCGAATGTCGTGCTGGTGCGCTACGATGCTGTCACGAACGAACTGCGCGACGCGATCGCGGCCGCGTTTGCCGACGGCCGGGAAATCGACCCCGCCCGATTCGCCGCGCGCCCGCGCATCGAGCGCATGCTGAACTGGCTTGCCTATACGGCGTATCGTGTCGTGATGAAGGCGCTGACGGTCGGTGGTTACGACTGACGCAGACTAAGCGTTCGCTTCAAAAATCTGTCCGCACGTTCGTGCGGAAAAGCCGCTCCGGTCCCGCCGGAATCGCGCAAAATAGCGGCTCGGTTAGACACCGGTTTCTAATAATTTCCTTGTTTCGCGAGCGGCCGCACTCAATAATAGTACGGCCGTTCGATTTTATTCGAACCCCCGAACGGTTACAGAAATAGCTATGCGAAAAGGCGAACAGACGCGTGCCGCGATACTTGAAGCTGCTTTGGACCTCGCCAGCCGTGACGGGCTGGAGGGGCTGACGATCGGCCTGCTGGCCGAGCGCATGCAGATGAGCAAGAGCGGCGTGTTCGCGCACTTCGGATCGCGCGAGGACCTGCAGGTCGAGGTCGTCCGCGAGTATCACCATCGTTTCGAAAACGAGGTGTTCTTTCCGAGCCTGCGCGAGCCGCGAGGCTTGCCGCGCCTTCGGGCGATGCTGGCCCGCTGGACGGAGAAGCGCATCCAGGAGGTGACGACCGGATGCATCTACATCAGCGGGGCCGTCGAGTACGACGACCGGCCTGACAGCCCCGTGCGCGAGCAGTTGATCGCGAGCGTGACGGCCTGGCGTGCCGCGATGCTGCGGGCCATTTCGCAGGCGAAGGAAGAAGGCCATCTGCGTGCGGATACCGATCCGGACCTGATGCTCTTCGAGTTGTACAGCTTCACGCTCGGCCTGCATCACGACGCACGTTTCCTGCATTCGCCGGATGCCGTGCGCCTCACGTGGGCCGCGCTGGAAAAGACGATTGTTTCGTATCAGAGCGAGAGCCGTTAGCGGCGCGTGATCCGCCCGCCAGGAGCTCGAGCCGTTTTGCCCACCTTTGGAGAGAGTCATGGGACAGTACGCCGCGCCGCTGCGCGACATGCAATTCGTGTTGCACGAGCTTCTGAACGTCGAAGCCGAAGTCAAGCAAATGCCCAAGCATGCGGACCTCGACGCCGACACGATCAACCAGGTCCTCGAGGAAGCGGGCAAGTTCTGCTCCGAGGTACTGTTCCCGCTGAACCAGGTCGGCGACCGCGAAGGCTGCACGTATGAAGGCGACGGCGTCGTGAAGACCCCGACCGGCTTCAAGGAGGCCTACCGGCAATACGTCGAGGCCGGCTGGCCGGCGCTCGGCTGCGATCCGGACTACGGCGGCCAGGGCCTGCCCGCGTTCGTGAACAACGCGCTCTACGAAATGCTGAACTCGGCGAACCAGGCATGGACGATGTATCCGGGCCTGTCGCACGGCGCGTACGAATGCCTGCACGCGCACGGCGCGCCGGAACTCCAGAAGCAATACCTGCCGAAGCTCGTGTCGGGCGAATGGACGGGCACGATGTGCCTGACCGAGCCGCACTGCGGCACCGACCTCGGCATCCTGCGCACCAAGGCCGAACCGAACGGCGACGGTTCGTACTCGATCAGCGGCACGAAGATCTTCATCTCGAGCGGCGAGCACGACATGTCGAAGAACATCATCCACCTCGTGCTCGCGCGCCTGCCGGACGCGCCGCAGGGCACGAAGGGGATCTCGCTGTTCATCGTGCCGAAGTTCATTCCGGACGCGTCGGGCGAGCCGGGCGAGCGCAACGGCATCAAGTGCGGCTCGATCGAGCACAAGATGGGCATCCACGGCAACTCGACGTGCGTGATGAACCTCGACGGCGCGAAGGGCTGGATGGTCGGCGAGCCGAACAAGGGCTTGAACGCGATGTTCGTGATGATGAATGCCGCGCGTCTCGGCGTCGGCATGCAGGGCCTCGGCCTCACGGAAGTCGCGTACCAGAACTCGCTCACGTACGCGAAGGAACGCCTGCAGATGCGTTCGCTGACGGGCCCGAAGGCACCGGACAAACCGGCCGACCCGATCATCGTGCACCCGGACGTGCGTCGCATGCTGCTCACGCAGAAGGCCTACGCGGAAGGCGCACGCGCGTTCACGTACTGGTCCGCGCTGCAGATCGACAAGGAACTGTCGCACGCCGACGAAGCGGTGCGCAAGGAAGCGGCCGATCTCGTCGCGCTGCTCACGCCGATCATCAAGGCGTTCCTGACCGACAACGCGTTCGAGTCGACCAACCACGCGATGCAGATCTACGGCGGCCACGGCTTCATCTCCGAGTGGGGCATGGAGCAGTACGTGCGCGACGCGCGGATCAACATGATCTACGAAGGCACGAACTCGATCCAGTCGCTCGACCTGCTGGGCCGCAAGGTGCTCGGCGACATGGGCGCGAAGCTGAAGAAGTTCGGCAAGCTCGTGACGGAATTCGCGGAAGCCGAAGGCGTGAAGCCGGAAATGGCCGAGTTCATCAACCCGCTCGCCGACATCGGCGACAAGGTGCAGAAGCTGACGATGGAAATCGGCATGAAGGCGATGCAGAACCCCGACGAAGTCGGTGCCGCCGCCGTGCCGTACCTGCGCACCGTCGGCCACCTGGTGTTCTCGTACTTCTGGGCGCGCATGGCACGCCTCGCCCTCGACAAGGAAGCGTCGGGCGATCCGTTCTACAAGTCGAAGCTCGCGACGGCCCGCTTCTACTTCGCGCGCCTGCTGCCCGAGACGGCGTCGACGATCCGCGCCGCACGCGCCGGTTCGAAGACGATGATGGAAGTCGACGAATCGCTGTTCTGACGCGAGTCCGGGCGGGGCGCGAGGCGCGCCGCCCGGATGCATCGGTTCCTGGTACTCACTTCTCCGTGCAGCCCCAACCTCCGCGCTGCACGACACTATCCGGAGACATCCCGTGAGCAATTTCCTGATTCGCAAGGTCGCCGTGCTGGGCGCCGGCGTGATGGGCGCGCAGATCGCCGCGCACCTCATCAACGCGCGCGTGCCGGTGCTGCTGTTCGACCTGCCGGCCAAGGAAGGCCCGAAAAACGCGATCGCGCTGAAGGCGATCGAGAACCTCAAGAAGCTGTCGCCCGCGCCGTTCGGCGTGAAGGACGACGCGAAATACCTCGAAGCCGCGAACTACGAAGACGACATCGCGAAGCTCGCCGAGTGCGACGTCGTGATCGAAGCGATCGCCGAGCGGATGGACTGGAAGCACGACCTGTACAAGAAGGTCGCGCCGCACATCGCGCCGAACGCGATCTTCGCGACCAACACGTCGGGCCTGTCGATCACGAAGCTGTCCGAAGGTTTCTCGGACGAGCTGAAGTCGCGCTTCTGCGGCGTGCACTTCTTCAACCCGCCGCGCTACATGCACCTCGTCGAGCTGATCCCGACCGCGCATACGCGCCCGGAGATCCTCGACCAGCTCGAAACCTTCCTGACGAGCATCGTCGGCAAGGGCGTCGTGCGCGCGAAGGACACGCCGAACTTCATCGCGAACCGCGTCGGCATCTTCTCGATCCTCGCGGTGATCACCGAGGCCGCGAAGTTCGGCCTGCGCTTCGACGAAGTCGACGACCTGACGGGCAGCCGCCTCGGCCGCGCGAAGTCGGCGACGTTCCGCACCGCGGACGTGGTCGGCCTCGACACGATGGCGCACGTGATCAAGACGATGCAGGACAACCTCGCCGACGATCCGTTCTTCCCGGTCTACCAGACGCCCGCCGTGCTCGCCGAACTGGTGAAGCAGGGCGCGCTCGGCCAGAAGACGGGCGGCGGTTTCTACAAGAAGGAAGGCAAGGCGATCAAGGTGCTCGACGCGAAGACGGGCACCTATGTCGACTCGGGCGCGAAGGCTGACGAAACCGTCGGCCGCATCCTGAAGCGCCCGCCAGCGGAACGCCTGAAGCTGCTGCGCGAGACGGACCATCCGCACGCGCAGTTCCTGTGGTCGATTTTCCGCGACGTGTTCCACTACATCGGCGTGCATCTCGAATCGATCGCCGACAACGCGCGCGACGTCGACCTCGCGATCCGCTGGGGCTTCGGCTGGAACGAAGGCCCGTTCGAAGGCTGGCAGGCCGCCGGCTGGAAGCAGGTCGCCGAGTGGGTGCAGGAAGACATCGCGGCCGGCAAGGCGCTCGCGAACGTGCCGCTGCCGTCGTGGGTGCTCGAAGGCGCGGTTGCCGAGAAGGGCGGCGTGCACACGGCCGAAGGCTCGTGGGCACCGGCTGCGAAGCGCTTCGTGCCGCGTTCGGACCTCGCGGTCTACGACAAGCAGGTATTCCGCGCGCCGCTGCTCGGCGAAGCGGGCGCCGATCCGAAGACGTACGGCAAGACGCTGTTCGAGACCGACGCGGTGCGCGCATGGGTCGACGATCGTGCGGGTGAAGACGACGTCGTGATCGTGTCGTTCAAGTCGAAGATGAACACGATCGGACCGAGCGTGATCGACGGCCTCGTGCAGGCGATCGAACTCGCGGAGAAGGACTACAAGGGCGTGGTGATCTGGCAGCCGACGTCGCTGAAGCTCGGCACGCCGGGCGGCCCGTTCTCGGCCGGCGCGAACCTCGAAGAGGCGATGCCCGCGTTCATGATGGGCGGCGCGAAGGGTATCGAGCCGTTCGTGAAGAAGTTCCAGGAAGGCATGCTGCGCGTGAAGTACGCGAACGTGCCGGTCGTCGCGGCCGTGTCGGGCATCGCGCTCGGCGGCGGGTGCGAGCTGATGCTGCACAGCGCGAAGCGCGTCGTCCACGTCGAGAGCTACATCGGCCTCGTCGAAGTGGGTGTCGGCCTCGTGCCGGCGGGCGGCGGCCTGAAGGAAGCGGCGCTGCGCGCAGCGGACGCCGCGACGGCCGCGAACGCGACCACCGACATCCTGAAGTTCGTCACGAAGTCGTTCGAGAACGCGGCGATGGCGAAGGTCTCGGCCTCCGCGCACGATGCGCGTGCGATGGGCTACGTGAAGCCGTCCGACACGATCGTCTTCAACGTGTTCGAACTGCTCGACACCGCGAAGAAGGAAGCGCGTGCGCTGGCCGCCACCGGCTACCGCGCACCGCTGCGTGCGAAGGACGTGCCGGTCGCGGGCCGCTCGGCGATCGCGACGATCAAGGCATCGCTCGTCAACATGCGCGACGGCCGCTTCATCAGCGACCACGACTACCTGATCGCGAGCCGCATCGCCGAAGCCGTGTGCGGCGGCGACGTCGAAGCCGGCAGCCTCGTCGACGAGCAGTGGCTGCTCGCGCTGGAGCGCCGCGCGTTCGTCGAGCTGCTCGGCACGCAGAAGACGCAGGAACGGATCATGGGCATGTTGCAGACCGGCAAGCCGGTGCGTAACTGAGCGAGCGATAAGGCAAGGAGTCTCAAATGAGCAAACAATTGCAAGACGCATACATCGTCGCCGCCAGCCGCACGCCGATCGGCAAGGCTCCGCGCGGTGTCTTCAAGAACACGCGCCCGGACGAGCTGCTGGTCCACGCGATCAAGTCGGCGGTTGCGCAGGTTCCGGGCTTCGACACGAAGCTGATCGAGGACGCGATCATCGGCTGCGCGATTCCGGAAGCCGAACAGGGCCTGAACGTCGCGCGGATGGGCGCGCTGCTCGCGGGCCTGCCGCAGACGGTCGGCGGCGTGACGGTCAACCGCTTCTGCGCGTCGGGCATCACGGCGCTCGCGATGGCGGCCGACCGCATCCGCGTCGGTGAATCGGACGCGATCTTCGCGGGCGGCTGCGAATCGATGAGCATGGTGCCGATGATGGGCAACAAGCCGTCGATGTCGCCGCACATCTTCGATCGCAATGAAGACTTCGGCATCGCATACGGGATGGGCCTGACGGCCGAGCGCGTCGCCGAGCAGTGGAAGGTGAGCCGCGAAGACCAGGACGCGTTCTCGGTCGAGTCGCACCGCAAGGCGCTTGCCGCGCAGCAGGCCGGCGAGTTCAACGACGAGATCGCCGCGTACACGATCACCGAGCGTTTCCCGAACCTCGCGACCGGCGAAGTCGACGTGAAGACGCGCGAGATCAAGCTCGACGAAGGTCCGCGCGCGGACACGTCGATCGAAGGCCTCGCGAAGCTGCGCACGGTATTCGCGAACAAGGGCTCGGTTACGGCCGGCAACAGCTCGCAGACGTCGGACGGCGCGGGTGCGCTGCTCGTCGTGTCGGAGAAGGTGCTGAAGGAATTCAACCTGACGCCGCTCGCGCGCTTCGTGAGCTTCGCGGTACGCGGCGTGCCGCCGGAAATCATGGGCATCGGCCCGAAGGAAGCGATTCCGGCCGCGCTGAAGGCCGCCGGCCTGAAGCAGGACGATCTCGACTGGATCGAGCTGAACGAAGCGTTCGCCGCGCAATCGCTGGCGGTGATGCGCGACCTCGGCCTCGACCCGTCGAAGGTCAACCCGATGGGCGGCGCGATCGCACTCGGCCACCCGCTCGGCGCGACCGGCGCGATCCGCGCGGCGACCGTCGTGCACGGCCTGCGCCGCCGTAACCTGAAGTACGGGATGGTCACGATGTGCGTCGGCACCGGCATGGGTGCCGCGGGCATCATCGAACGCCTGTAAGCAGGACACGACGCAAAGCGACGACGGTGCGCGGGCCACAAGCTTGCGCACCGTTTTTTCGTTCCGGTAGAGGAAAGTCAAAGGAGACGGTTGTGGCTGAAATTCAAGTGGAACGCGCCGAAGGCGTGATGACGATCACGATCTCGCGCCCGGCGAAGAAGAACGCGCTGACGGCGGCGATGTACCAGACGATGGCCGATGCGCTCGCCGACGCGCAGGAAGACAAGGCGATCCGCGTGATCCTGCTGCGCGGCAGCGACGGCAATTTCACCGCGGGGAACGATCTCGAGGATTTCATGAAGGCGCCGCCGAAGGACGACACCGCTCCGGTGTTCCAGTTCCTTGCGCGGATCAGCACCGCGAGCAAGCCGATCGTGGCCGCCGTGCCGGGCCTCGCGATCGGCGTCGGCGTGACGATGCTGCTGCACTGCGATCTGGTGTACGCAGCCGACACCGCGACGTTCTCGCTGCCGTTCGCGCAGCTCGGCCTGTGCCCGGAAGCCGCGTCGAGCGTGCTGCTGCCGCGCCTGGCCGGCCATCAGGTCGCCGCCGAGAAGCTGCTGCTCGGCGAGGCGTTCGACGCGCTGGAAGCGCACCGCATCGGCATCGTCAACCGCGTGCTGCCGGCGGCCGAGCTCGACGCGTTCGCGGCGAAGCAGGCGGCGAAGCTCGCGGCGCTGCCGGCGGCATCGCTGCGCGTGACGAAGGCGCTGCTGAAGGATACGGGCGGTGTGGCGACGTCCGCGCGGATGGCCGAGGAGGCGGGCCACTTCGCCGCGATGCTGCGCGCGCCCGAAGCGCGCGAGGCGATGACGGCGTTCTTCGAGAAGCGCAAGCCGGATTTCCGTCAGTTCGACTGACGGAGCAGGCCGCGCCGGCGATGGCTCGCCGGCGCGCCGCCGCGAACGCGATCAGGCCGTGCCGTAGTCGACGTGGCCGGTTTCGCGGCAGAAGCTGACGAGCCGCAGGCCGGCTGCTTTCGCGATTTCGATCGCGAGCGACGACGGCGCGGAGATCGTCGCCACCATCGGGATGCCGACCCGTGCGGCCTTGCGCACGAGCTCGTAGCTCGCGCGGCTCGACAGGAACACGAAGCCGTCGGTCGCGTCGGCGCGCGACAGCACGAGCGAGCCGATCAGCTTGTCGAGCGCGTTGTGGCGGCCGACGTCCTCGAACGCCATCCGGATCGCGCCTGTTGCGTCGCACCACGCAGCCGCGTGCAGGCCGCCCGTGAGCCGCGTGAGCGCCTGATGCGCCGGCAGCGCCTGCGCCGCGCGCGTCAGCGCGTCGGGGGCGAGGCGCGCGAGAAAGCCCGTATCGGGCACGCGCTCGGGCGCGAGGTCGAGCAGGTCGATGCTTTCGATCCCGCATACGCCGCAGCCGGTGCGCCCCGCGAGCGCGCGGCGCCGGTCCTTCAGCGCGGCGAACGCCTGCTGGACGACCTCCAGGTGGACTTCCGCATGCGGCAGCGGGGCGTCGGCGTGCAGGATCACCTCGATGTCCTTGATGTCGCTGCCGCGCGCGACGATCCCTTCCGAGATCGCGAAACCGACCGCGAACGCTTCGAGGTCGCACGGCGTACACATCATCACCGCGTGCGAGATGCCGTTGAAGACGAGTGCGACGGGCCATTCCTGGCCCACGTAGTCGTGCGCGGTTTCGACGGCGCCGCCGCGCGTGCGGCGTACGGACAGTTCGATCGCGCCGCGCGGTTCGTCGCGCATTTCACCGGATTCGGTCGGATTCACGAGCACTCCCGTTGATTCGGCGCGCGGGCGGCGGCATTCGTATCCGCCGCCCGCGCGCAGAGGTTCTAAAATACCCCAGGCAAGCCGGCCGCGCCGGCATCCGCCACATCAGGTAACGATCATGGGACTCAGCGACGCTCCACTGCTATTCGCCTTCGAACACGAATCGTCGGAAAACTTCACGTACATCCCGATGATCGTGCGTTTCAATCTCGACCGTTTCGGTCTGCGGATTTCGCTGGAACAGTGGCAACTGCTGCCGCTCGAGGACCGCAAGCTGCTCGCACGCTTTCCGGCCGACGACGACACCGCGATCGAGCCCAACTTCGATCACGCGCTGTTCGAAATGCTGCGTACGCATGCGGATCTGGAACCCTCGTGGTTCCAGCCGGACGAGCAGCCGGCCTGGCGCGCCACCGACATCGTGCCGGAGTCGCTCGTGCAGCAGAGCGCGCTGGCCGGGCTGACGGCGCCCGGGCTCGCGCAGTGGCAGCGGCTTGCGCCGTTCCAGCGCTACGTGCTGGTGAAGCTGTCGCGCAAGCCGAAGCTGAACCACGATTTCCTGCCCGCGATGCGGGAGTTCGGGCTGACGGCCACGCACTGAGGTGGCCGCAGCCGGGTGGAGGGGGAGCGCCGTTCGGCGCTCGTCCGTCAGAGCGGCGGCAGTTGCCGCGGCTTGCGGTCGGGGCCGGTCGCGACGTAGGTGAGCGTCGCTTCGGTGACCTTCACGATTTCACCCATCAGGCGCATGCGCTGCGCGTACACCTCGACGTCGACCGTGATCGACGTGTTGCCGGTGCGCATGATGGTCGCGTAGAAGCTCAGCAGATCGCCGACGAACACCGGCTGCTTGAACACGAACGAGTTGACCGCGACCGTCGCGACGCGACCGTTCGCGCGCTGGCTCGCGGGGATCGAGCCGGCGATGTCGACCTGCGACATGATCCAGCCGCCGAACACGTCGCCGTGGACGTTCGCGTCGTGCGGTTGCGGGACGACGCGCAGCGCGGGCTGTTTTTGCGGGAGTTCGAGGGTCGAATCGGTCATGGCGGGGCTTTCATCCTGTAAGAAACATGCCGCCGCGCGCAGGCCGGCCGGCGAGGGCGCCGGCAGCGGCGCGAAGCGGCTTCTGCGACAATACAACGTTCGCAAATTGTACGAGAAAGTGAGCGAGCCGGCCGCCGATCACGCGCCCGGCACCGCCGCCGATCCTTCCCCTCATGCGCCGATTTCCTGCTTCCGGCGAGCCCGCGCCGGCTTCGACCGGGCCCCGCAACGACTGGCAGACCATCCGGTCGCTGCTGCCGTACCTGACCACCTACAAATGGCGCGTCGCGCTCGCGCTCGGCTGCCTGATCGGCGCGAAGGTCGCGAACCTCGGCGTGCCGGTCGTGATGAAGCGCATCGTCGACCACCTGTCCTACGTCCAGCAGATCACCGCGCTCGGCCGCGCCGAACAGTCGGCCGGCATCGTGCTCGCGGGCGGCGTCGGGTTGCTGGTCGTCGCGTATGCGCTCGTGCGGCTGTCGACGTCGCTGTTCACCGAGCTGCGCGAGATCCTGTTCTCGAAGGTCACCGAGAGCGCGGTGCGCCAGCTCGCGCTGCAGGTGTTCCGGCACCTGCACGGGCTGTCGCTGCGGTTCCATCTCGAACGCCAGACGGGCGGCATGTCGCGCGACATCGAGCGCGGCACGCGCGGCATCCAGCAACTGATCTCGTATTCGCTGTACAGCATCCTGCCGACGCTCGTCGAGGTCGGGCTCGTGCTCGGCTTCTTCGTGGTCAAGTACGAGGCGTATTACGCGTACGTGACGTTCGCGGCGCTGGTCACGTACATCGTGTTCACGGTGAAGGTCACCAACTGGCGTACGCATTTCCGCCGCACGATGAACGAACTCGATTCGCGCGCGAACTCACGGGCGATCGATTCGTTGATCAACTACGAGACGGTCAAGTATTTCGGCAACGAGGAGTGGGAGGCGCAGCGCTACGACGAGAATCTCAAGCGCTACCGGAAAGCCGCGATCCGCTCGCAGAATTCGCTGTCGGTGCTGAACTTCGGCCAGCAGGCGATCATCGGCACGGGGCTCGTGTTCATCCTGTGGCGCGCGACGCAGGGGGTGCTCGCGGGCAAGCTGACGCTCGGCGATCTCGTGCTGATCAACACGTTCATGCTGCAGCTGTACATTCCGCTGAACTTTCTCGGCGTTGTCTATCGCGAGCTGAAGCAGAGCCTCACCGACATGGACCGGATGTTCGGGCTGCTGTCGGCCGCGAAGGAAGTGGCCGACCTGCCCGATGCGCGGCCGCTCGCGGTCGCCGGCGCGCAGGTGCGCTTCGAGCATGTGAATTTCGCGTACGAGGCGTCGCGGCCGATCCTGCACGACGTGTCCTTCACGATCGACGCGGGCACGACGACCGCGGTGGTCGGCCACAGCGGCTCCGGGAAGTCGACGCTGTCGCGGCTGCTGTTTCGTTTCTACGATCTCGACCGGCAGGTGGGCGGCGCGATCCGGATCGACGGCCAGGATATCCGCGACGTCACGCAGGATTCGTTGCGTGCGTCGATCGGGATCGTGCCGCAGGACACCGTGCTGTTCAACGACTCGATCTACTACAACATCGCGTACGGCCGACCGAGCGCGACCCGCGACGAGGTGATCGCGGCCGCGCGCGCCGCGCACATCCACGATTTCATCGAAAGCTTGCCGAAGGGTTATGACACGCCGGTCGGCGAGCGCGGGCTGAAGTTGTCTGGCGGCGAGAAGCAGCGCGTCGCGATCGCGCGCACGCTGTTGAAGGATCCGCCGGTGCTGCTGTTCGACGAGGCGACTTCGGCGCTCGATTCGCGCTCGGAGCGGGCGATCCAGCACGAGCTCGACCAGATCGCGCGGCATCGCACGACGCTCGTGATCGCGCACCGGCTGTCGACGGTCGTGCACGCGCAGCAGATCCTCGTGATGGATCACGGGCGGATCGTCGAGCGGGGCACGCACGACGAACTCGTGCGCGCCGACGGGTTGTATGCGCAGATGTGGGCGCTGCAGCAGCAGCGCGCGGCGGCGGGCGGGGAAGAGGCCGAGGCCGCGTAGGCGCGGGTATTGCGCGGTGCGCGGCAGGAACGGGCAGTGTGGTGCCGTCAGGGCCGGGTGACTCGGCGGAGCGTCGGCGACATCGGATCCTGGAGCTTGGTCCGGCGCCGATCGGTCGCGCGGTCGTTGACGAGTCGGGGTATCGACCGCCGAACCGCCGAACCGCCGAACCGCCGAACCGCCGAACCGCCGAACCGCCGAACCGCCGAACCGCCGAACCGCCGCTCAGCCGCTCAGCCGCTCAGCCGCTCAGCCACCCAGCCGCGAAACGATCAGCCCGCGGCGCGCAGCCGCGCGTCGAGCTCGCCGAGCTGCGCGGGCGTGCCGACGTTCTCCCAAATACCTTCGTACAGTTCGCCGCTCGCGCGGCCGGCTTCGATCGCCGCGCGATAGTACGGCGTCAGCGCGCGCCGCGTGCCGGGCGCGAGATCGCGGAACATCCGCGTGTCGTACAGGCCGATGTTGCCGAACGTGAAGCGCGCGGCGCCGTCGAGCGCCAGGCGGCCGTCGTCGCCGAGCGCGAAGTCGCCGGCCGGGTGGAACGGCGGGTTCGGCACCATCACGAGGTGCATCGCCGGCGCGTCGAGCGCGGCCATTCGGGCGGCGCGCGGCGCGAGCGTCCGGTAGTCGAAGGCGCAGTACACGTCGCCGCTGACCGCCGCGAACACGGCCGGTTGTCCGTCGCGCTCGAGCAGCGGCAACGCCTGCGCGATGCCGCCCGCGGTTTCCAGTGCCTCGCCTTCGGCCGAGTACGCGAGCCGTACGCCCCAGCGCGACCCGTCGCCGAGCGCAGCCTCGATCTGTTCGCCGAGCCACGCGTGGTTGATCACGATCGTCTCGATACCCGCGCGTGCGAGCGCTTCGATCTGCCACGCGATCAGCGGCTTGCCGCCCGCTTCGAGGAGCGGCTTCGGGCGGGTGTCGGTGAGCGGGCGCATCCGTTCGCCGCGCCCGGCGGCGAAGATCATCGCCGTCGTCAGGGTGTTGCTCATGTTCGGCCGGGTGTCAGGAGAGTCGGAACGATCAGAACGTATAGCCCACGTCGGCCGGCGCGTTGCCCTCGAGCTCGTCGAGCAGCTTCGCGAACGGCACGAGCGGGCGGTAGCGCAGCGCGACCTTGCGCGCATACGCGATGAAGCGCGGCAGGTCGTTCAGGTAATGGGGCTTGCCGTCGCGGTAATTGATGCGCGCGAACAGGCCGAGCACCTTGATGTGGCGCTGCAGCCCCATCCATTCGAGCTGGCGGTAGAACTCGCCGAAATCGGGATCGACCGGCAGCCCGGCCTTTTTCGCCTTTTCCCAGTAGTACGCGAAGCAGTCGAGCTCGAACTCCTCGTCCCAGCTGATGAAGGCGTCGCGCAGCAGCGACACGACGTCGTACGTCAGCGGCCCGTAGACGGCGTCCTGGAAGTCGAGGATGCCCGGGTTCGGCTCGCACACCATCAGGTTGCGCGGCATGAAGTCGCGCAGCATGAAACCCTGCGGCTGCGCGTGGGCGCTCGCGACCAGCAGCGTGAAGGTGCGGTCGAGCGTGCCACGCATCGCGTCGGTGACGGGCTTGCCGAGGTGGCGGCCGACGAACCATTCGGGCATCAGCTCCATCTCGCGGCGCAGGAACGCCTCGTCGAACGGCGGCAGCACGTCGGGTTTCGACGTGAGCTGGAAGCGGATCAGCGCGTCGAGTGCTTCGCGCATCAGCGGTTTCGCGGCGGCCGGGTCGGCCGGATCGAGCACCGAGATGTACGGCGTGCGGCCGAGATCGGTCACGAGCATGAAACCCGCGTCGAAATCGTGGGCCAGCACGTCCGGCACGTGGTCGCCGGCCGCGGCGAGCAGCTGCGCGACCTGGACGAACTCGCGGCACTTCTCGGGCGGCGGCGCGTCGACGGCGATCAGCGTGCCGCCGGCGCTCGTGGCCGACGCAATCCGGAAATAGCGGCGGAAACTGGCGTCCGACGATGCGGGCGCGAGGGTCGACAGGTCGAGCGCGTAGCGCTCGGCGAGCGGGTGCAGCCACGCGGTGAGCGCTTCGAGGCGGGCGTCGGGCTGGGATGCGGCGGATGGGGGCGTCATGAAACTCGGAGGAGGGGGGAACGTCTTGCCATATAATACCCCACGACTTTTTTGACGCACCCCGCGTCAGCTTTCCGCCGTGCAGGCCCGCCGCCTGTCGCGCCGCCACCCGATCGCCTCCCCGGTTTGCGCTCAGCCGCAGTCGCGGTGCGACGGCGCGGCCCGCCGTGCGCGAATGTGCCGCGACGGCGCGGCTGACAAGGGGCGATTCGCCAAACGATAGATGCCGCCCAAACCGCTATTCCCGAATGTTTTCCCCGGTGACGGGGTGCCGCGCAAACGGCGGCTCGCGCTCGCGCTCCTGGCCGTGCCCGGCCTCGTGCCGGCCGTGTCGTACGCGCAGCTGTCGGGCGCGGCCGCGCAGCCGCAGCCGCTCGACTCGCCGTGGGATCTGCGTCTCGCGCCCCAGCTCGAGGATCGCCCGCTGAAGGAGGGCGCGAAGCCGGCCGCCTTCGTGATCGCCGACCACACGAGCGGCACCGCCGAGCAGGATCTCGCCGCGAAGGGTTCGGCCGAGCTGCGGCGCGGTGACGCCGTCGTGAAGGCCGACGCGATCCACTACGATCAGGATACGGACATGGCCGATGCGTACGGCCAGGTCAGGGTGATCAATTCCGGCACGTCGTTCGCGGGCCCCGAGGCGCACCTGAAGATCGAGGCGAACCAGGGCTTCATGACGGCGCCGAAGTATCACTTCAACGTGACGGGCGGCTCGGGCAGCGCGGAGCGTGTCGACATGGTCGACAACGAGCGCTCGGTGTTCGTCAACGGTACCTATACCGCGTGCCAGTGCTCGACGAACCCCGCGTGGTACATCAAGGGCAGCCGCTTCGACTTCGATACGGGCGCCGATGAAGGCACCGCGCGCAACGGCGTGCTGTTCTTCCAGGGCGTGCCGATCTTCGCAAGCCCGTGGATGACGTTCCCGCTGTCGGGCGAGCGGCGCAGCGGCCTGCTGCCGCCGACGTTCTCGGTGAACTCGAGCAACGGCTTCGAGCTGACGCTGCCGTACTACTTCAACATCGCGCCGAACCGCGACCTGACGCTCACGCCGCGCATCATCTCGCGGCGCGGCGTGATGACCGAGGCGACGTTTCGCTACCTGTCGCCGTCGTATTCGGGCACGTTCACGGCCAATTACCTGCCGGATGATCGGCTCGAGCACCGCAACCGCTACGCGATCTACTGGCAGCACCAGCAGAACTTCGGCGGCGGTTTCGGCGGCTACGTCTACTACAACAAGGTCTCGGACAATCTGTATCCCGAGCAACTGGGTTCGTCGAACCAGTTCATCAACGGGACGCAGACGCTGTACCAGCAGGAAGCGGGCCTCACGTACAACAACGGCCCGTGGTCGGTGCTCGCGCGCTACCAGCACTGGCAGACGCTGCCGCCGTCGATCGCGCCGTACAGCCGCGAGCCGCAGTTGAACGTGAAGTACACGAAGTACAACGTCGGCGGCTTCGACTTCGGCGCGGAAGCCGACTATTCGCGGTTCCGCATCACGACGGCCGACGCGACCGAAGGCGACCGGGTCGTCTTCAACCCGTACATCGCGTACGGCGTGTACGGCCCCGGCTACTTCGTCGTGCCGAAGGTCCAGTACCACTTCGCGTCGTACGACCTGAACTACCTGTCGTCGAAAACGCCGAACAGCCCGAAGCGCTTCACCGAGTCGATCCCGACCGTGAGCTTCGATTCGGGCCTGATCTTCGACCGCTCGGTGCGCCTGTTCGGCCAGGATTTCATCCAGACCCTCGAGCCGCGCCTGTACTACGTGTACACGCCGTATCGCGACCAGTCGAACGCGCCGCTGTTCGACACCGCGGAATCGGACTTCGGCCTCGCGGAGATCTACCAGCCGAACACGTTCGTCGGCAACGACCGGATCGCCGATGCGAACCGCATCACGGCCGGCCTGACGTCGCGCTTCATCGATCCGCGCACCGGCGACGAGCGTGCGCGTTTCGTGATCGCGCAGCAGTACTACTTCGCCGATCAGCGCGTCACGCTGAATGCCGGGCAGAGTGCGGTGCTGGCGCGCCACTCGGACCTGATCGTCGGGGCCGCGCTGAAGCTCGGTTCGGGTTTCATGTCCGAGACGGCGTTCCAGTACAACCAGAACAACAACCAGCTCGTGAAGTCGAGCGTCGGTTTCGGCTACAGCCCGGGCGAGCGCCGCGTGATCAACGTCGGCTACCGCTATACGCGTGCGAACACCACGCTCGACAACCAGCCGATCAACCAGTTCCTGGTGTCCGCGCAATGGCCGCTCACGCGCCGCCTGTATGCGATCGGCCGCTTCAACTACGATCTCGCCGGCGATCGCGTGGTCGACGGTCTGGTCGGCTTACAATACGACGCGGATTGCTGGGCGCTCGGGGTCGGGGTGCAGCGGGCGGCGAACGGTATCAATTCGTCCGGACAGCAGAATTCGTCGACGCGCTTCATGATGCAGCTCACGCTCAAGGGCCTGTCGACCGTCGACAACGGCCTCGTGTCCGCGTTCCGCGCCGGGGTGCCGGGCTACACGCCGCTGCCGCCGCCGCCGCCGCCGATGTCCCGCTTCAGCAACTACGAGTAACGCCGGCTTGTCTGCACCGGTCAGCACGATTTCAATGGAGTTCCAGTGGCAATGAAGAAAACCCTTCGTTTCGCGGCAGTCGTGTCCAGCCTCGCTGCGGCGGCCGCGCTGCTCGCCTCTGCGCCGGCCGCGGCGCAGGCGCTCGGTTCGCAAGGTGCGCAGCTCGCCGACGAAGTCGTCGCGGTCGTCAACAACGACGTGATCACCGGCCGCGAACTCGACCAGCGGGCCGGCCTGATCGCGCGCCGGCTGCAGCAGCAGAACGCCCCCGTGCCGCCGACCGACCAGTTGCGCGCGCAGGTGCTGAACCAGATGGTGCTCGAGCGTATCCAGGTGCAGAAGGCCAAGGACGACGGGATCCGCATCGACGACGCGACGGTACAGTCCACGCTGCAGCGCCTCGCGCAGGCGAACGGCATGACGCTCGACCAGTACCGCGCGCGTCTCGAGGCGCAAGGCGTGCCCTGGAGCATCTTCACGAGCGATGCGCGCACCGAACTGATGCTGTCGAAGCTGCGCGAGCGCGAGGTCGACGGCAAGATCACCGTGTCGGACGCCGAGGTCGCGAACTACATCGCGAGCCAGCGCGGGCCGAACGCGTCGCAGCAGCAGGACCTGCGCTTCCAGCACATCTTCATCAAGGCACCGACCAACGCGCCGCAGGCCGACATCGAAGCCGCGCAGAAGAAGGCTGACGCGTTGCTGCAGCAGGCGAAGTCGGGTGCCGATTTCGAGAAGCTCGCGAAGAACAATTCGGAAGCGAACGACGCGAAGAAGGGCGGTGACCTCGGCTTCAAGTCGCCGAGCGCGCTGCCGGCCGACGTCGTCGACGCCGCATCGAAGCTGCGCCCGGGCCAGGTCAACCCGACGCTGATCCGCGTGCCGGACGGCTTCGAGATCGTGCGTCTCGTCGATCGTCGCCAGAGCCAGGGCGCGTCGGCCGCGGCACCGAAGATCGTCCAGACGCACGTGCGCCACATCCTGTTGCGCGTGGGCGAAGGCAAGTCCGAAGGCCAGGCGCGCCAGCAACTGGCCGACATCCGCAACCAGGTCGAGGCCGGCGGCGATTTCGCGAAGTTCGCGCGCACGTATTCGCAGGACGGTTCGGCGTCGCAGGGCGGCGATCTCGGCTGGATCAGCCCGGGCGAGACCGTGCCGGAATTCGAGCGCGCGATGAACAACCTGCAGGACGGCCAGATCAGCCAGCCGATCCGTACCGAGTACGGCTATCACCTGATCCAGGTGCTGGGCCGCCGCGAAGCGGAAGGTTCGGTGCAGCAGCAGATGGATATCGCGCGTCAGGCGATCGGCCAGCGCAAGGCCGAGCAGGCGTATGCCGACTGGCTGCGCGAGCTGCGCGATTCGTCGTACGTGCAGTACAAGATCGGCGGCGTCGGCCCGGCGAACTGAGCGAGCTTCCGATGACCACGCCCGCGCTGCAGATCGCGATCACGACCGGCGAACCCGCGGGGGTCGGCCCGGAACTGACCGTGCAGGCGCTGCGTGATGCCGCGCAGCGCTGGCCCGACGCGCATTTCACCGTGCTCGGCGATGCGGCGCTGCTCGACGCGCGTGCGGCGGCCGTCGGCGCCGACCGGGCCACGCTGGCCGGCAGCGGGCCGGTGTCGGTCGCGCATCACGCGCTCGCCGTGCCCGCGCAGGCGGGCAGGCTGGACGCGGCGAACGGCCCTTACGTGCTCGGGTTGCTCGACGCGGCAATCGACGGCGCGCTGGCGGGCCGGTACGACGCGATCGTCACCGCGCCGTTGCAGAAGAGCACGATCAACGATGCGGGCGTGCCGTTCACCGGCCATACCGAGTACCTGGCGGAGCGTACGCATACGCCGCGTGTCGTGATGATGCTGGCCGGTACCGGCCACCGGCCGCTGCGCGTGGCGCTCGCGACCACGCACCTGCCGCTGAAGGACGTGTCGGCCGCACTGACGGTCGACGGGCTCGTCGAGACGCTCGCGATCATCGATCGCGACCTGCGGCGCGACTTCGGTCTGGCCGCGCCGCGCATTCTCGTGACGGGCCTGAACCCGCACGCGGGCGAGAACGGTTATCTCGGCCGCGAGGAGATCGACGTGATCTCGCCGGCACTGGCCCGCGCGAACGCGCAGGGCATCGACGCGCGCGGCCCGTATCCGGCCGACACGCTGTTCCAGCCGCGTCACCTCGCCGATGCCGATTGCGTGCTCGCGATGTTCCATGACCAGGGCCTGCCCGTGCTGAAGTACGCGACGTTCGGCGAGGGCATCAACGTGACGCTCGGGCTGCCGATCATCCGTACGTCGGTCGATCACGGCACGGCACTCGATCTGGCCGGCACGGGCCGCGCGGATCCGGGCAGCATGATCGCCGCGCTCGACACCGCCGTCACGATGGCGCGCCATCGCCGCACCGCCTGACGCGGCCCGGCTTTACCTCATTCGTCGTATTTTTCGTTTTACTCAGTCGATGTCGAACAGCAGACAGCACCAAGGCCATTTCGCGCGCAAGCGCTTCGGGCAGAACTTCCTCGTCGATCACGGCGTGATCGACTCGATCGTCGCGACGATCGGCCCCGCGCGCGGCCAGCGCATGGTCGAGATCGGCCCCGGGCTCGGCGCGCTGACCGAGCCGCTGATCGCGCGCCTCGCGACGCCCGAGTCGCCGCTGCATGCGGTCGAGCTCGACCGCGACCTGATCGGGCGCCTGCAGCAGCGCTTCGGCGCGCTGCTCGAACTGCATGCGGGCGACGCGCTCGCGTTCGACTTCCGCTCGCTCGCGGCACCCGGCGACAAGCCGTCGTTGCGGATCGTCGGCAACCTGCCGTACAACATTTCCAGCCCGCTGCTGTTTCACCTGATGACGTTCGCCGACGCGGTCATCGACCAGCACTTCATGCTGCAGAACGAAGTCGTCGAACGGATGGTCGCGGAGCCGGGCACGAAGGCGTTTTCGCGTCTGTCGGTGATGCTGCAGTACCGCTACGTGATGGAAAAGATGCTCGACGTGCCGCCGGAATCGTTCCAGCCGCCGCCGAAGGTCGATTCGGCGATCGTCCGGATGATTCCGTACGAGCCGCACGAACTGCCGGATGTCGATCCCGGGCTGCTCGGCGAAATCGTCACCGCGGCGTTCTCGCAGCGCCGCAAGATGCTGCGCAATACGCTCGGCGACTATCGCGAGACGATCGATTTCGATGCGCTCGGCTTCGATCTCGCGCGCCGTGCGGAGGATGTGAGCGTGGCCGAGTACGTCGGCGTGGCGCAGGCGCTGGCGAAGGTGCGCAAGGCCGCGGAGTAACGGTAGCGCGTGCGTCATGCGCGCGTCGCACGCCGGCTCGAGGTTCACGAGGCTGCCCTGGCGGGCAGCCTTTTTCATTTTCCCCGCGCCGTATTCGTCGATGCCGGGCCGCGACCGGGCGGCCACCGGGTGTCGTTACGCGCGCCGGCGCGGCGGCGCGTTGACGAGCGCGATGCCCGTCAGCACGAGCGCGGTCGCCGACATGAAGCGCCAGCCGACCGATTCGCCGAGCAGCAGCACGCCGAACGCGACGCCGAACAGCGGCGACAGGAACGTGAAGACGGACAGACGTGATGCGCTGTAGCGCGTCAGCAGCCAGAACCACGACAGGTAGCTGACGAACGCGACGATCACCGACTGGTACGCGAGGCTCGCGACCGCGACCGGCGTGACGTGCGCGAACGAGACCTGGCCGAACAGTGCGGCCAGCGCGACCAGCACGACCGCCGATACCGCGAGCTGGTAGAACAGCGTCTTGCTCGCGCTCGCCCATGCGAGCGCCGTCGAGCGCACGACGACGGTCGTCGCGGCCCACATCGCGCCGCCGAGGATCCCGAGCGCGTCGCCGGCGAGCCCGGCCAGCACGGATGCGCCGGGCGCGCGCGGCTTCAGGAAGCCGTCCGCGAACGCGAGCGCGATACCGGCGAATGCCAGGCCGACGCCGGCCCACTGCGTGCGCTGCAGCCGTTCGCCGGGTGCGAACAGGTGCAGGCCGAGCGCGGTGAAGCACGGCGCCGTGTACAGGAAGATCGCCATGTGCGATGCGCTCGTCAGCGTCAGCCCGAAAAACACGCAGATGAATTCGCCGGCGAACAGCGCGCCGGCCGCGAGGCCCGCGCCGAACGTGCCGTCCGCCTGAAACAGCGGCGTACCGCGCGAGCGGGCCCAGCCCCACAGCAGCACCGCCGCGATCACCGAGCGCAGCCCGGCCTGGAACATCGGCGCGATCGCGGCGTTCGTGCTCTTGATCGCGACCTGCTGGAAGCCCCAGATCGCGCACAGCAGCAGCATCAGGCCGACGGCGCGCATGTCGAGCGCGCGGCGCACGGGGGCAGCGAGTGCACTCATCGGCGAACCTCGCCGGTTCGGTACGGCGGCTGCGAGATCGGGAGGGTGGCGCATCCGGCGCGCTCGAATCGGCGGTGTCGCACGGCAGTGTGGCGATAGGGGGAGTGGGTGGTCGCGTTCGGGCGGTGGGTCGCATGCCCGCTTTTGGTGCGAGGTGGAAGGATGTTACCCGATCCGCACGGTAGTCGGGCGAGCAGGGGCGTGCTGTTTTCCGCGTTGCCCTTGCGCCGGCAGGCGTTACCCGCCGGGCGTCCCCGGCCAGGCGCCCCCAGCTGGGCGCCCCCGGCGAAGTTCACCCGACTCTGGTAGAGTTCCCGGTTCTGGAAAGTCCCCACAGGAGTACAACACATGCGATTGCTGCATACGATGCTGCGAGTCGGCGATCTCGACCGCTCGATCAAGTTCTACACCGAATTGCTCGGCATGAAGGTGCTGCGCCGCGACGACTATCCGGAAGGCAAGTTCACGCTCGCATTCGTCGGCTACGGCGATGAAAGCAACAACACGGTGATCGAACTGACCCATAACTGGGATACCCCGTCCTACGACCTCGGCACGGGTTTCGGCCATCTGGCGCTGGAAGTCGACGACGCGTACGCGGCCTGCGACAGGATCAAGGCGCAAGGCGGCAAGGTCACGCGCGAAGCGGGCCCGATGAAGCACGGCACGACCGTGATCGCGTTCGTCGAGGATCCGGACGGCTACAAGATCGAGTTCATTCAGAAAAAGGCGCACTGAGCGCCGGATGAACCGGGCCGTGGCGTGCGATGTGCGCGGCGGCAAAAAAGGGCGATGCGGAATGACCCGCATCGCCCTTTTTCGTTGGCGGCGAAGCCGTGCGCGTCAAAGCGACGGCAGCAGCTCGGGCGGGTGATGCTTGAGCGTGTGGCGCGCTTCGCGGAACTCGGGGAAGATCGACTCGACGGTCTGCCAGAAGGCCGGGCTATGGTTCATTTCGCGCAGGTGCGACAGCTCGTGCGCGACGACGTAGTCGATGATCGACATCGGGAAATGGATCAGCCGCCAGTTCAGGCGGATCTTGCCGTCGCTCGAGCAACTGCCCCAGCGCGTCGCGGCCGACGACAGCGCATACATCGAATACGTGACGCCGAGCTTCTCCGCGTACACCGCGAGGCGTTCACCGAAGATCCGCCGGGCTTCGCCCTGCAGCCAGCCCTGCACGCGATCCTTGATCTGCTGCATGTCGGCCTGCACGGGCAGCGGCAGCGAGAGCCGCAATGCATCGGCGTCGAATGCGACGGCGCCCGCGCCGAGCGCGATCGTCACCGTCTTGCCGAGATAGGGCAGCTGCGCGCCGTCGCGCCAGTCGATCTGCGGCAGCGCGCGCTGCTCGGTGCGCGTCTTCCACTCGGCGAGCTTCGCGAAGATCCAGCGTTGTTTCTCGGCGATCGCGGCTTCGATGTCGGCGAGCGTGACCCAGCGCGGCGCGGTGATCGACAGCCCGCTGCCGTCGATCGTGAAGCCGATCGTCCGGCGCGCCGAGCGCTTCAGGCGGTATTCGAGCACGCGGCTGTCGAGTGCGAACGTCCGCACGCGCGAGCGGTCGGGCGCGGGGCCCGGATCGAGGGGCGCAGCGGGGGCCGCTTCGGTCGGCGCGGGCGGGGCAGCGGGCGCCGACGGCGCGGCGGCCGGCCCGTCGAAGAGCGGCAGATCCATCTGGCGATGATCGAGGGCCACGACGGCAGGCCGTGGCCGCGGACGCTGTTTCATCAGTTCGCTTCTTTTTGTCGTACGCAACGGCTGCCACCCGGGGGCGTCAGACACGCGCGGCATCGCGCGTGCCGGCGTTGCCCGCCTGGCGATACGAATCCGGATCGATCCGGCGCATTTCCGCTTCGATCCATGCTTCGACCTGCGAGTTCAATGCATCGGGCGTCAGCCCCTCGCTGGGAATCGGCTTGCCGATCGACACGGTGACGACGCCCGGGAATTTCGTGAACGAGTTGCGCGGCCACACCCGGCCTGCATTGTGCGCGATCGGTACGACGGGTGCGCCGGTTTCGATCGCGAAGCGCGCGCCACCCGTCTTGTACTTGCCCTGCTTGCCGACCGGCGTGCGCGTGCCTTCCGGGAACATGATCATCCATGCGCCTTCCGACAGGCGCTTCTTGCCCTGGCGGATCACCGACGTGAACGCGTTCTTGCCTTCCTTGCGGTTGATGTTGACCATGTGCAGCAGCCCGAGCGCCCAGCCGAAGAACGGCACGTACAGCAGCTCGCGCTTGAACACGTAGCAGAGCGGTTTCGGCATCAGCGCGGGAAACGCGAGCGTTTCCCATGCGGACTGGTGCTTCGACAGCAGCACGGCCGGGCCGTCGGGCAGGTTCTCGTAGCCTTCGATCCGGTAGCGGATGCCGTTCAGCCAGCGCACGACCCACAGCGTGGACTTGCACCAGCCGGCCGCCATCCAGTAGCGCGCGTCGGCGCGCATGAACGGAAAGGCGATGAAGCACGCGGTGGCGTACGGCACCGTGTACACGACGAAGTAGATCAGCAGCAGCAGGGAGCGGACGAAGCGCATCGGCGTAAGTCTGGCGTTAGGGAGGATGCGCGCGGCGGCCGCATCACTCGTGTTCGTGTGAAAGGAAATCGAGCGCGAACGCGCGCAGGTCGTCGTGGACCTTCGTGCCGGGCGGCAGGTTACCGGCGGCGAGCGTCTTCTTGCCCTTGCCGGTGAGCACGAGGTACGGCTGGAAGCCGACCGCGACGCCAGCCTGCAGGTCGCGCAGCGAATCGCCGACCACCGGCGTGTGATCGGGATCGATCTCGAAGCGCTCGGCGATCATCTGCATCATCCCGGGCTTCGGCTTGCGGCAGTCGCAGTGATCCTCGGCCGTGTGCGGGCAGAAGAACACCGCGTCGATCCGCGCACCGACCGCGGCCGCCGCGCGATGCATCTTCAGGTGCATCTCGTTGAGCGCGGCCATGTCGAACAGCCCGCGACCGATGCCGGACTGGTTGGTCGCGACGACCACGCGATACCCCGCGTGGTTGAGCCGGGCAATCGCCTCGAGGGCGCCGGGCAGCGCGATCCATTCGTCGGGCGTCTTGATGAACGCATCCGAATCGACGTTGATCACGCCGTCCCGGTCGAGGACGACGAGCTTTCGGTTGGGGCTGGTCGGCATCGTGCGGCCCTTATGCGGCGAGCTTCGAGATGTCGGCGACGCAGTTCATCTGCTGGTGCAGCGCGGACAGCAGCGCGAGACGGTTCGCGCGCAGTGCCGGATCTTCCGCGTTGACCATCACGTCGTTGAAGAACGTGTCGACCGGTGCGCGCAGCGCGGCGAGCGCCGACAGCGCGCCCGTGTACGCACGCGCCTCGAGCTGCGACTGCACGTGCGGCGTCACGGCCGCGAGCTGTTCGTGCAGCGCCTTCTCGGCGGCCTCGACGAGCAGCGTCGGCTGCACCGCACCGTTCGCGCCGCCGTCCGACTTCTTCAGGATGTTCGAGATCCGCTTGTTCGCGGCCGCGAGCGCTTCGGCTTCCGCGAGGTGCGTGAATTCGCGCACCGCGTCGAGGCGCGCGACGAGATCGTCGACGCGCGTCGGGTTCAGGCTCAGCACCGCATCGATTTCGCCGGCCGAATAGCCGCGCTCACGCAGCAGGCCGCGCAGGCGATCCATGAAGAACGCGAGGATCGCGTCGGTCGATTCGGCGACGCCCGGCACGCCTTCGAAGCGTGCATGGGCCGTGCGCAGCAGCGACACGAGATCGAGCGGCAGCTGCTTCTCGAGCAGCAGGCGCAGCACGCCGAGTGCGTGGCGGCGCAGCGCGAACGGATCCTTCTCGCCGGTCGGCGCGAGGCCGATCCCCCAGATGCCGACGATCGTCTCGAGCTTGTCGGCGAGCGCGACGGCGGTCGACACGGGCGTGGTCGGCAGTGCGTCGCCGGAGAAACGCGGCTGGTAGTGCTCGGCGCAGGCGAGCGCGACGTCGTCGGCTTCGCCGTCGTGGCGCGCGTAGTACGTGCCCATCGTGCCCTGCAGTTCCGGGAACTCGCCGACCATGTCGGTCAGCAGGTCGGCCTTCGCGAGGCGCGCGGCGCGCTTCGCGTGCGCGGCGTCGGCGCCGATCGCGGGGGCGATCTCGCCGGCCAGCGCCTCGAGGCGCTCGACGCGCGCGAGCGCCGAACCGAGCTTGTTGTGATACACGACGTTCGCGAGCTGCGGCACGCGGTCGGCGAGCGGCTTCTTCTTGTCCTGCTCGAAGAAGAACTTCGCATCGGCGAGGCGCGGGCGCACGACGCGCTCGTTGCCTTCGATGATCTCGCCCGGCGTCTTCGTCTCGATGTTCGACACGATCAGGAAGCGCGAGCGCAGCTTGCCGCCGACGTCGGTCAGCGCGAAATACTTCTGGTTCGTCTGCATCGTGAGGATCAGGCATTCCTGCGGAACCTGCAGGAATTCGTCCTCGAAGCGGCACGGGTAGACGACCGGCCATTCGACCAGCGACGTCACTTCGTCGAGCAGTGCTTCGGGCATCACGACGGAATCGCCGTTCGCGTGTTCGTTCAGCTGCGTGCGGATCGTTTCGCGGCGATCGGCGAAGTGCGCGATCACGCGGCCCTTGTCGCGCAGCGTGTCGGCGTACGCGCGTGCATGCTGGATCGCGACGAGGCCGTCGGACAGGAAGCGGTGGCCGAGCGTCGTGTCGCCGGCGTCGACGCCGAATGCGGTGACGGGCACGATGCGGTCGTCGTGCAGCACCGTCAGGCGATGCACCGGGCGCACGAACTTCACGTCGGAGCCGTCCGGGCGCTGGTAGGTCATCACCTTCGGGATCGGCAGCTTCTCGAGCGTTTCGTCGAGCGCGGCCTGCAGGCCGTCGGCGAGCGTCGCGCCGGCTGCCGAATAGTTGATGAAGAACGCTTCGGCCTTGCCGTCCTGCGCGCGCTCGAGATCGGCGATCGACAGGTTCGGGTGGCCGAGCGCCGCGAGCTTCTTCGCGAGCGGGGCGGTCGGCTTGCCTTCGGCGTCGAGCGCGACCGACACGGGCAGGACCTTTTCGCGGACCTGCTTTTCAGGTGCGACGGCGCGCACGTTCTGCACGACGACGGCGAGGCGGCGCGGCGTGGCGTAGCGTTCGAACACGAGTTCGCCGTCGACGAGGTCGCGTGCCGCGAGGCGTTGCGCGAGGCCTTCGGCGAACGCGTCGCCGAGGCGCGCGAGGGCCTTCGGCGGCAGCTCTTCAGTCAGCAGTTCGACGAGCAGGGGGGCGGGATGATTGTGCGTCATGTCTGGATTGAATCTCGTCTCGTCAGTCCTGATCGATCTTGCGTTCGACCTTGAGCGGCGGCGCCCATGCCGGCTGGGCGGCGTCCTGGGCGTCGGTGGTGAGGCCCGGCACGCCCGGCGGGTTGCCGAGCATCGGGAAGCCGAGCTTCTCGCGCGAGTCGTAGTAGGCCTGTGCGACGAGACGCGACAGCGCGCGGATGCGGCCGATGTACGCCGCGCGTTCGGTGACCGAGATCGCGCCGCGCGCATCCAGCAGGTTGAACGTGTGGCCGGCCTTGAGCACGAGCTCGTACGCGGGCAGCGCGAGCTGCGCGTCGATCATCTTCTTCGCTTCCGCTTCGTAGCTGTTGAAGAACGTGAACAGCAGGTCGACGTTCGCGTGCTCGAAGTTGTAGGTCGACTGCTCGACCTCGTTCTGGTGGTAGACGTCGCCGTACGACAGGCGGCGCAGCTCGGGGCCGTTCGGGCCTTGCTCTTCCCACTCGGTCCACACGAGGTCGTACACGTTCTCGACCTTCTGCAGGTACATCGCGAGGCGCTCGAGGCCGTACGTGATCTCGCCGAGCACCGGCTTGCAGTCGAGGCCGCCGACCTGCTGGAAATACGTGAATTGCGTGACTTCCATCCCGTTCAGCCACACTTCCCAGCCGAGGCCCCACGCGCCGAGCGTCGGGTTTTCCCAGTCGTCCTCGACGAAGCGGACGTCGTTCTGCTGCAGGTCGAAGCCGAGCGCCTCGAGCGAGCCGAGGTACAGGTCGAGGATGTTTTCCGGTGCCGGCTTGAGCACGACCTGGTACTGGTAGTAGTGCTGCAGGCGGTTCGGGTTCTCGCCGTAGCGGCCGTCCTTCGGGCGGCGCGACGGCTGCACGTACGCGGCGCGCCACGGCTCGGGGCCGACCGCGCGCAGGAACGTGTGCACGTGCGACGTGCCTGCACCGACTTCCATGTCGATGGGCTGGAGCAGGGCGCAACCCTGCTTGTCCCAGTAGGACTGCAGCGTCAGGATGATTTGCTGAAACGTAAGCATGAAGAGCCTTCGTGGCGCTGGCGCTCCGTTGCGGGCGACTCTCCGGGCGGGGCCCGGAGAGTCGGCTCGCGCGGCGGCGCGGCTTGTTAGTGTGCTGAAACGCGTAATTTTACCGGATCGGCGAGCGGATGCGGCCGGAACGCGGGCGGGCGTGCCGTCGGCCCCGTCCGGGCGGCCTGCGCGGGCGCGGCCGGCGCGCACCGGGCGGCCGCGCGCGGCAGGTCGCGACGCGCGTGCCGCACGGCTTCGCACGGGCGTTAAGATGCGCGTATTGCGGTGCGCGCGGCGCGTGCCGCGCCACCGCTTGCCGATCCCGACTGCATGGACGATCCGACCGACATCCTCATTCCGCTGCTTCCGCCCTTCCTCGCGCTGCTCGGGCAGGCCGCCGACGCGCAAGCGCGCGGCGAGGCCGCCGCGCACGATCTGTGGCTGGCCGCCGCCGCGCACCTGCATGCGGTCGACGCCGATGCGCTCGCGCAGCTCACCGGCGCGCTCCTCACGCGGCAGCGCACGGCCGATGCGGTCGCGCTCGCCGAATGCGCGGCGCGCGTGCAGCCGGGCGCGACCGCGTACTTCAATCTCGGCTACGCGCTGCAGATGGCGGGTCGTCACGCGGACGCCGTGGCGCCGTATCGCGCGGCGCTGGCGCTCGACGCCGGGCGGCCGTCGCTGCGCAACAACCTCGCGATCGCGCTGCGGCTGTCGGGCAGCGACCGCGCGGAGGAGATCGCGCTGCTCGACGCGGCCGTGCGCGCCGATCCGCGCGACGTGCAGGCATGGATCAACCTCGTCGTCGCGCGGATCGCGACGCACGACCTGGACGGCGCGCTCGCGTGCGCCGCGCGGCTCGTGGAGCTCGCGCCTGACAACGCGCTCGCGATGAACAACGTCGCGATGGCGATGAAGGAGGCGCAGCGCTGGGACGATGCCGAGCGCTTCGCGGCGCGCGCGTGCGAGCTGGCGCCCGACGACGCGTCCTACCGTTTCAACCTGGCGATCATCCAGCTCGTGCGCGGCAACCACGCGGCCGGCTGGCGCGGCCACGAGGCGCGCTGGGACGGCGCGGGCGAGTTGCGCGGCCGCCGGCCGGTGCTGCCGGGCCCGCGCTGGCAGGGCGAGCCGCTTGCCGGCAAGACGCTGCTCGTGTGGGGCGAGCAGGGGCTCGGCGACGTGCTGCAGTTCTGCCGCTTCGTCGCGCCGCTCGCCGAGCGCGTGCATCGCGAGGGCGGCCGGCTCATATGGAATACGTTCCCGCAGGTGGGCACGCTGATGCAGCGCAGCCTCGGCGCGCATGCGGATGCGTTCAGCGCGGGCGGCGGCGTCGACGTGCTGCCCGCCTTCGATTACGAAATACCGCTGATCGGCCTGCCGCTGATGCTCGGCATGGAAGCGTCGACGCTCGCGTCGTCGGTGCCGTACCTGCGTGCCGATCCGCTCGCGCGCGACGCGTGGCGCGCGCGGCTCGCGGGCGACAGCCGGCTGAAGGTCGGGCTCGTGTGGACGGGCAGCGCGGGGCATCAGCGCAATCCGTTCCGGCGCGTCGGGCTCGAGCGTTATGCCGACGCGTTTCGCGGGATCGACGGCGTCGCGTTTCATTCGCTGCAGCCGGGTGCGCAGGCGGATGTCGCGGCGGCGCGCGCGGCCGGCTTCGCGATCGAGGATTTCACGGCGGAACTGACGAGCTTCGACGATACGGCCGCGTTCATCGGCGCGCTGGATCTGGTGATCACCGTGTGCACGTCGGTCGCGCACCTGGCAGGCGCGCTCGGCGCGCGCACGTGGGTGCTGCTCGACGTGAATCCGCACTGGCCTTGGCTGCTCGAACGCACGGACAGTCCGTGGTACCCGACCGCGACACTGTACCGGCAGCCGGCGTTCGGCGCGTGGGAGCCGGTGATGGAGAAGGTGAGCCGCGACCTGCGGCGCCTTTCTGCGCAGCCGGTTCAGACGGCAGTGTCGGCGGAGTCGGCCCGGCAGGGCTGAGCGGCCAGCCGGTTCGCGCTCGAGGGCCGCTGCATGCGGCGGCCGCCACTACGCGCTGCGCAGCGGCGGCTTGCCGCATCATTGCTGCGGGGCGTCGCCGTTGTTCCGGCCGTTGCGCCGGCGCAGCCCGGGGCCGAACGTGAAGCCGAACGCGAGCAGCACGAACGACACCGCGAGCACGATGTTGTTGCCGCTCGTCACGTAAGGCGTGAAGCCGCTCGTGCCTTCGATCCGCACGTCGAGCGAGCCGATCGTGAACGGCTTCAGCTGGCCGAGCACGCGGCCGCGCGCATCGATCGCGGCCGTCATCCCCGTGTTGGTCGAGCGCAGCATCGGCCGGCCCGTCTCGAGCGAGCGCATCCGCGCGATCTGCAGGTGCTGGTCGAGCGCGATCGTGTCGCCGAACCACGCGAGGTTCGTCACGTTGACGAGCACGCCCGGCGGCTGCGGGTTGTCGCGGATCGTCGCGGCGATTTCCTCGCCGAACAAGTCCTCATAGCAGATGTCGGCCATCACCGGCTGGTTGTGCACGAGGAACGGCTTCTGCACCGGCGCGCCGCGCGCGAAGTCGCCGAGCGGCATCTTCATCAGGTCGACGAACCACCGGAAGCCCCACGGGATGAATTCGCCGAAGGGCACGAGGTGGTGCTTGTCGTAGTGATAGATGTCGCGCGAATTCGGCGTCACGCCGTACAGGCTGTTCGTATAGTCGACGTAGTGGCCGTCCTCGGTCACCGATGCGCCGACCGCGCCGAACAGCACGGCCGAGCCCGTCGTGTCGCTGAACTTGCGGATCGCGACGGCGAACGGCTCGGGCAACTCCTGGATCATCACCGCGATCGCGGTTTCGGGCGTGACGATCAGGTCGGCCGGCTTCTCGACGATCATCTGCGTGTACATCTTGATCGCCGCGTCGATGCCCGCTTCCTCGAACTTGATGTCCTGCTTCACGTTGCCCTGCAGCAGCCGCACGGTGAGCGGCGCGTTCGCGGGCACGGTCCACGTGACCTGCGACAGCCCGAGACCGGCCGCGATCAGCGCGACCGCGATGCCGGCCGGCGCGGCGATGCGCACGCGCGCATTGCCGGCACGGGGTTCGGCGAGCGGCGACGGCCGGGCGGCGGCGAGGGCCTGCACGACGAGCGCGGCGAACAAGGCCAGCACCCACGCGATCCCGTACACCCCGGCGACCGGCGCGAAGCCCGCGAACGGGCCGTCGACCTGCGGATAACCGCTTGCGAGCCACGGGAAGCCGGTGAAGACGGTACCGCGCAGCCACTCGCCGAGTGCCCATGCGCTCGCGAATGCGAATGCGCCGTGCCAGGTCGGCGAAAACGGCCGCGGGTCGGGCGTGCGGCGATGCCACGCATGGCCTGCGCAGAACGACCACAGCCCGGCGGAGAACGCCGGGTACAGCGACAGGTACAGCGAGAACAGCACGAGCGCGCCGCCCGCGAGCGGCGCGGCCATCTCGCCGTAGACGTGCATGCTGATGTAGAGCCACCAGATGCCGCTGATGAAGTTGCCGAAGCCGAACGCGCCGCCGGTGAGCGCGGCGCTGCGCCAGCTCGCGGTGCGCGTGAGCTGCGCGAAAAACCAGACGAATACGACGAGTTGCAGCCAGCCGCCATGCGGCGTCGGCGCGAAGCTGAGCGTATTGGCGGCGCCGGCGAGCAGCGCGGCCGGGTAGTGCCAGCGCGGCAGCGCGCGCCCGGGAGGCGGCGCGAGAAGGCCGCCAGCCGGGCGGGACAGGATCGGATCGTCCATGTGAAGCGAAAGTGGGCGAGCGGTTGTGGAACGCGCGGCTGGCGCGCGACGGTCAGTCCTCGTGCGAGGTTTCGGCGCGACGGCTGGCGAGCGGGTTGCGGCGCACCAGCAGCACGTGGACCTGGCGCGCATCGCCGCGCTGGATCTCGAACACGAGGTTGCCGAGCTGCAGCTTCTCGCCGCGATGCGGGACGCGGCCGAAATGATGCGTGATCAGCCCGCCGATCGTATCGACTTCGTCATCCGGGAAATCGGTGCCGAACGTCTCGTTGAACTGTTCGATCTCGGTGAGCGCACGCACACGGTAGCGGCCGTCGGGCCCCGAGATGATGTTGCCGGCTTCCTCGTCGAAATCGTATTCGTCCTCGATGTCGCCGACGATCTGCTCGAGCACGTCCTCGATCGTGATCAGGCCCGCGACGCCGCCGTATTCGTCGACGACGATCGCGAGGTGGTTGCGGTTCACGCGGAAGTCGTGCAGCAGCACGTTCAGGCGCTTCGATTCGGGAATGAACACGGCCGGGCGCAGCATCCCGCGCACGTCGAATTCCTCTTCGGCATAGAAACGCAGCAGATCCTTCGCGAGCAGCACGCCAATGACGTTGTCGCGGTTCTCCTCGTACACGGGGTAGCGCGAGTGCGCCTTTTCGAGGACGAACGGGATGAAATCCTCGGGCTTGTCGGCGATGTTGATCGCGTCCATCTGTGCGCGCGGCACCATGATGTCGCGCGCGCACAGGTCGGACACCTGGAACACGCCTTCGATCATCGACAGCGAATCGGCGTCGATCAGGTTGCGTTCGTGGGCGTCCTGGAGGATTTCCAGCAGCTCGCCGCGGGATTCGGGCTCGGGCGAGATGAAGTCGGTCAGGCGCTCGAGCAGCGAGCGCTTTTCTTGCGGTTTGTCGGTTGGCTTACGACTGGGATACGAATCGTTCATGGTGGTGCGCCCGGGTCATGCCGGAGCGCGCTGTCACGGAGTAGGCAAGGATACACCAAGGGCACGACGCGACCGTGTCACACCGGCCGCACGGCCAGGGTGGGCAGCGCGTACGGGCCCCGCTCTCGGACGGCCGCGCCGGGCGCGACATCGTCCTCGCGTCCATCCTATCCCAGAAAAGGGCGGCGGGGCAGCGGCGAAAAAAACGGGTGCGGGTGGGAAGCGGAGCCGTGACGCGGAAAAGCGTTCGGCCGAGGCAGTGAGCGGCGGCATTCTGCCGCACGCGGGCTTCGCCCGGCCGCGGTTCAGAACCGCATGCCGGCCGAGCAGCCGCCGGCGGCCGCGCCGTTGGTCGCGGCGCCGCCGCAGCCGAGTATTCCGCAGCCGGACAGCGCGACGCTCGCGGCGACGATCAGCGCGGCAACCCTGCAACGCGACCAGCGAGACGATTTCATCGGTCTTGCCCTCGCAAGAATGTGCCCACGGCGCGGCAGCGCGTGGCGGCGAGCCGGGCGCCGTGCCGCGTCACCGGCATCGCGCGAGCAGCCCTTCCAGCGCGCGATCGGGGATGCCGCTCGCGCGCAGCGCGTCGACCGTGCGGCTGACGTAGTCGAGCGTCGTGCCGTAGCGGCCGGCCGCGCAACTGAACACTTCCTTGACGACGGGATCGGACAGCTTGCCCGTATAGGTCGGCGCTTCGCGGCGCATCACGAACGCGAGTGCGTTTACGCGCTCGCCGTTCTCGAGCGAGCACGGCAGCCATGCGGGCCGGTACGAACCCATCGGCATCTCGCGTTTCCACAACGTTTCGAGGTGCGGTTGCGCGGTCGGGCCGGCGAGCCGGAACGCGATGCCCGAGCACGAGCCGCCGCGATCGAGCGCGAGCACGAGGCCGGGGCGTTCGGGTGTGCCGCGGTTCACGCGCGACCACAGGTAGAGCCCGCGATGATAGCCGTGCACCTTGCCGCGTATGGCTGCGACGGTCGGCAGCCCCGGGTTCCAGATCAGCGAGCCATAGCCGAACAGCCACAGATCCTGGTGGCCGTCCCAGTCGCGCATCGTGTGCGCGAGCGACGCCGCGAGTTCGTCTTCCGTCAGCAGGCGCCCGTCGCCGATCGACGGCGGGTAGGCGGGCGAGAGCGTCGCGGCGTTGCGCATCGTGCGGACGGCTTACTGGTACGGGTTCGGGAAGCCCAGCTTCGCGAGGATGTCGACTTCGAGCGCTTCCATTTCGGCTGCGTCCTCGTCGCTCGTCTCGTGGTCGTAGCCCTGCGCGTGCAGCGCGCCGTGCACCAGCAGGTGCGCGTAATGCGCGGTGAGCGGCTTGTCCTGGTCGTGCGCTTCCTTCTCGACGACCGGGCAGCACAGCACGAGGTCGCCGATCACGGTGCCGTCGGGCGCCGCGTCGTACGCGAAGGTCAACACGTTGGTCGGATAGTCCTTGTGGCGGTAGCCGGCGTTCAGCGTGCGGCCTTCTTCTTCGCCGACGAAGCGCACCGTGAACTGTGCGCTGGCGAACAGCGCCGGTTCGAGCCATTCGGCGATCAGCTTGCGCTTGGGCAGCGTCTTGCGCACGTCGCTCGTGATCTCGTCGCCGTACTGCACGGACAGGTCGAGCTCCGGCTCGCGCAGTGCGTCTTCGGTGTCGTCCTCGCGCGGTGCGGGCTCGGCGCCCACGTGCAGCGTCACGCTGTCGTAGTGCTCGGGCTGCAGCGCGATCTTCGCGCGCATGGCCGGATCGTTGTGCTGCGCGACGATCGCGACGGCGGCTTCCCCGGAGCTGCCCGACAGGTCGAACATCAGGCTGCGGCCGTCGGGGAAGTCGATGCGCAGCCCTTGCGCGTTGACGGTCCGGGCCTTGCCTTTCGCATCGAACAGCGAAAGGCGGGGGGAGGCGGGCGCGGCGGACTGGGCGCGCCCGGACTTGCGGGAACGGGAGGATTTCATGACGCGTGCGGCGATTGGGACGCGTTGAGGATACACCAAACGGCCGATCGCACCCGAATTCACGCAGGCGAAAAAAAGCCCGGCGCGCCGTCTGGCGGGCCGGGCCGGGCTGTCAGGCCGGGGCGGCGTGCAGGTGCCGCCGGCCGGTCAGCCGTCCTGGTGCTGCGCGTGGAATTCGTCGTACGCCTCGACGATGCGCGCGACGAGCGGATGGCGCACGACGTCCGCGCTCGTGAAGCGCGTGAGCGCGATGCCGCGCACGCCGCCGAGCACCTGCTGCGCCTCGACGAGGCCGCTCTTGTGGCCGCGCGGCAGGTCGACCTGGCTCGTGTCGCCGGTCACGACCGCCTTCGAGCCGAAGCCGATCCGCGTGAGGAACATCTTCATCTGCTCGGGCGTCGTGTTCTGCGCCTCGTCGAGGATGATGAACGCGTGGTTCAGCGTGCGGCCGCGCATGTACGCGAGCGGCGCGATCTCGATCATCTGGCGTTCGAACATCTTCGCCGTCTTGTCGAAACCGAGCAGGTCGTACAGCGCGTCGTACAGCGGACGCAGGTACGGGTCGACCTTCTGCGCGAGATCGCCCGGCAGGAAGCCGAGCCGCTCGCCGGCCTCGACGGCCGGGCGCGTCAGCACGATCCGCTTGACCTGATCGCGCTCGAGCGCGTCGACCGCGCAGGCGACCGCGAGGTAGGTCTTGCCGGTGCCGGCCGGCCCGATGCCGAACGTCACGTCGTGCGACAGGATCTGCTTCAGGTATTCGCGCTGCGCCGGCGTGCGGCCGCGCAGGTCGGCACGCCGCGTGTAGAGCTTCGGCGCGGGCTCCTCGTCCGGCTCGCTGGCGTCGAGCTGGACGACGGGGTCGTCGAACGGATGGTCGGGGTCGCCGCGGAAGCGCACGTCGATCGTGTCCTGGCGGCCGTTGCCGCCCGTGTGGCGCACTTCGACCAGCGCGAGCTGGATGTCGTCGACCGACAGCGCATCGCGCGCGCGGTTGTAGAAGTTCTCGAGCGCGGCGAGCGCGAGCTTGGCGCCGCGCCCGCGGATCGCGATCCGGTGGCCGCGTCGCGACAGCGTGACGTCGAGCGCCTGTTCGATCTGCCGCAGGTTCTCGTCGAGCGGGCCGCAGAGGTTGGCGAGGCGCGCGTTGTCGTCGCGCGGCGCGACGAATTCCAGTGCTTGGGTCGGCTTCAAAGTGGCGTCGGGCTCCAGTGGAACGTCAGTGCGTGGCCGCGCTCGCGTCGTCGCTCACGAGCACGAGCTCGCCGCGCAGCGAATGCGGGTACGCGTGGTTGATCTTCACGTCGATCATCTGGCCGATCAGGCGCGGGTGCGACGCGAGCGGCGCCGGGAAATTCACGACCCGGTTGTTCTCGGTGCGGCCCGCGAGTTCGTTCGGGTCCTTGCGCGACGGGCCCTCGACGAGGATCCGCTCGACCTTCCCGACCATCGACTGGCTGATGCGTGCGACGTTTTCCTCGATGGTCGCCTGAAGATGTTGCAGGCGTTTGAGCTTGACCTCGCGCGGCGTGTCGTCGTGCAGGTTCGCGGCCGGCGTGCCGGGGCGCGGGCTGTAGATGAACGAGAAGCTGGTGTCGTAGCTCATCTCGTGCACGAGCGCCATCATCTTGTCGAAATCCTCCTCGGTCTCGCCGGGGAAGCCGACGATCATGTCGGTCGACAGCGACAGGTCCGGGCGGATCGCGCGCAGCTTGCGGATCACCGACTTGTATTCGAGCACCGTGTAGCCGCGCTTCATCGCCATCAGGATGCGGTCGGAGCCGTGCTGCACGGGCAGGTGCAGGTGGCTCACGAGCTTCGGCACCTTCGCGTAGGTGTCGATCAGGCGCTGCGTGAATTCCTTCGGGTGCGACGTCGTGTAGCGGATCCGCTCGATGCCGGGGATGTCGGCGACGTATTCGATCAGCGTCGCGAAATCGGCGATCTCGGACGAGCCGGCCGCCAGCGCGCCCCGATAGGCATTCACGTTCTGGCCGAGCAGCGTGACTTCGCGCACGCCCTGGTCGGCGAGGCCGGCCACTTCGGTCAGCACGTCGTCGAGCGGACGCGACACTTCATCGCCGCGCGTGTACGGCACCACGCAGTAGCTGCAGTACTTCGAGCAGCCTTCCATGATCGACACGAACGCGCTCGGCCCCTCGACGCGCGCCGGCGGCAGGTGGTCGAACTTCTCGATCTCGGGGAAGGTGATGTCGACCTGCGCGCGGCCGCTCTCGCGGCGCGCGTCGATCATCTGCGGCAGGCGGTGCAGGGTTTGCGGGCCGAACACGAGGTCGACGTACGGCGCACGCGACACGATCGATGCGCCTTCCTGGCTCGCGACGCAGCCGCCGACGCCGATCAGCAGGCCGGGCTTCGCTTCCTTCAGCTCGCGCACGCGGCCGAGATCGGAGAACACCTTCTCCTGCGCCTTCTCGCGCACCGAGCACGTGTTGAACAGGATGATGTCCGCGTCTTCAGGCGTGTCGGTCTTTTCGAGGCCTTCGGCCGCATTCAGCACGTCCACCATCTTGTCCGAGTCGTACTCGTTCATCTGGCAGCCGAAGGTCTTTACGTAAACTTTCTTGGTCATGGGGATTCGCCGTTCGCAGTGGTTGACCTGGGGGCGTCGTCAAGAGTGAATCGGGACGGCCGCGCGCGCTGCACGCGGATGGCGCGCAGCCAGCATGTGAAAAGCCGTCGGGAAAGCTTTCCATTATAGCTTTTCACGCTGCCCGGGACGGGCGGCGGGTTGCGGCCGCGCGACGCCGGCCGGCGCGTTCCGACCCTCGATCCGCGATGCGCCGGCCGTCAGCGGCACGCGTTCAGCAGGTCGTCGTGCGCGGCTTCCTCGCGCGCGAAGCGTTCGGCGAGAAAGTCGAGCAGCACGCGCACGCGCGGCGCCATGTAGCGCTTGCCGGGATAGATCGCGTGCAGCGGCGCGCTCTGGTGCCGCCAGTCGGGCAGCAGGACCTTGAGCCGCCCGGCGCGGATGTCGTCGGCGACATCCCAGATCGAGTTCAGCACGATGCCGCGGCCGCGCAGCGCCCATTCGCGGGCGAGGCCGCCGTCGTTGGTCTCGAACGCGGTGGCGAGCGGCACCGTGCAGGTCTGCGTGTCGTCGCCGCGCGTGAAGCGCCACGTGTTCATCGGCCCGGACGCGACCGTGATCACGTTGCATGGAAAGCGGGCCAGATCGTGCGGATCGCGCGGCACGCCGTGGCGTTCGACGAACGACGGCGCCGCGCACGGCACGCGCCGGTCCGCGGCGAGCCGGCGGGCGATCAGCGCGCCGTCGGGCGGTGCGGCGAAGCGGATCGCGAGGTCGATCTCGTCCTGCCACAGGTTCACCGTCGAGTCGGACGCCGTCAGCGAGAACGTCACGTCCGGGTGAAGCGCGTTGAATTCGTCGAGCCAGTCGAGCAGCCGGCGACGGCCGAAATCGGACGTCGCCGACAGCCGCACCCGGCCGGCGACCACGTTGCGGCCGGCCTGGAGCAGCGCATTTGCGTCGTCGAGCGCCTGCAACGCCTGCCGGCAGCCGTTCAGGTACAGGCGGCCCTCGTCGGTGAGCCGCAACTGCCGGGTCGATCGGTCGAACAACCGGGTGGCGACCGCCGCCTCGAGCTTCGCGAGGCGCGCGCTCGCGGCGGCCGGCGTGAGGTTCAGCTTGCGCCCGGCGGCGGACAGGCTGCCCAGTTCGGCCGCCTCGACGAACAGCCGGATATCGCCCAGTCGGTCCATGCGATTTTCCAGAAATATTTGAAAATGGTTCAAACGCCACGCCAATTATCAAATATCGATGTCTTCGGGACAATGCGCACATCCTGCCTTTTGTGCGGTGCGGCACCGACCGGACGCCGCGTCCGCCGTCTTTTCGGAGAACGTCATGCCCATTCCGTTACTGGCGCTTGCGATCAGCGCCTTCGCCATCGGTACCACCGAGTTCATCATCATGGGCCTGCTGCCCGAAGTAGCGCACGACCTGGCCGTGTCGCTGCCGTCGGCCGGCCTGCTGGTCACCGGCTACGCGCTCGGTGTCGCGGCCGGCGCGCCGCTGCTCGCGGTGCTGACGAGCCGCATGCCGCGCAAGGCCGCGCTGCAGCTGCTGATGGCGATCTTCATCGTCGGCAACGTGCTGTGCGCGACCGCGTCCGGCTACGCGATGCTGATGGTCGCGCGTGTCGTCACGTCGTTCGCGCACGGGTCGTTCTTCGGGATCGGCGCGGTGGTCGCCGCGTCGCTCGTGCCGGCCGACAAGCGCGCGAGCGCGATCGCGCTGATGTTCACGGGGCTCACGCTGTCGAATGTGCTCGGCGTGCCGTTCGGCACGTTCGTCGGGCAACTGCTCGGCTGGCGCGCGTCGTTCTGGATCGTCGCCGTGCTCGGCGTGCTGGCGCTCGGCGGCGTCGCCGCGCTCGTGCCGAACCGTCACGACAGCGGGCCGGCCGGCCTCGGCCACGAAGTGCGCGTGCTGAAGGAGCCGCAGGTGTGGCTCGCGCTGTTGATGACCGTGCTCGGCTTCGGCGGCGTGTTCGTCGTGTTCACGTACATCGCGCCGATCCTCGAGACCGTGTCGGGTTTCTCGCCGCGCTCGGTCGCGCTGATCCTCGTGCTGTTCGGCGCGGGGCTGACGATCGGCAACACGCTCGGCGGCAAGTTCGCCGACCGCGCGCTGATGCCGTCGCTGATCGCGATCCTCGTCGCGCTGATGGCCGTGATGGCCGTCTTCGCGAAGACGAGCCACCTGCCGGTCGCGGCCGCCGTCACCGTGTTCGTGTGGGGGATCGCCGCGTTCGCGACGGTGCCGCCGCTGCAGGCGCGCATGGTCGAGAAGGCCGCGAGCGCGCCGCATCTCGCGTCGACGCTCAACATCGGCGCGTTCAACGTCGGCAATGCGGGCGGCGCGTGGCTCGGCGGCCTTGCGCTGGAACACGGCCTCGCGCTCGATGCGCTGCCGTGGGTCGCCGTCGCGGTGACGTTCGCGGCGCTCGTCGTCACGTGGTTCGCGATGCGGCTCGACACGCGCGGGCCGGCGCGCGGTGCGGCACCGGCGGCGCAATGAGCGAGCCCCGCGGCGCGACGCGATAGCGGCAGGAAACGGGGCGCGAGAAACGCATTCCTCCGCGATGCTGATAACGGTGTGAAGATAACTTCGTTTGCCGGTGCAAGGCCGGGTGATAGCGTTTCGATACGCGCCGTTGCTGGCGCAACCCGATTCCCCATCCCGGCTTACCCCATACGCAGGGCCGCACAGCGGCCCGGAGGCAATGCTATGTCTTCATCCCTGGCGCTCGTGCGCGACGTGTCTTCCTTCGAGTCCGGCGATGCCGCCGATGCGCGGGCGTCCGCGTCGCTCGATGTTCTCGAGCAGGTCGTCGGCGTGAACCTCGCGCGGTTGCGTGCCGAGCGGCAGTTGTCGCTCGATGCGCTCGCGCGGCTGTCCGGCGTGTCGCGCGCGATGCTCGCGCAGATCGAGTCGGCGCGCAGCGTGCCGTCGATCAAGGTCCTCTGCAAGATCGCCGCGGCGCTGAAGGTTTCGGTCGCCGCCTTCCTGCGCCGCCATGCGGTGAACGGCTTCGAGCACCTGGCGGCCGAGCGCGCGTCGCGCGTCGTCAGCTCGAACGGCCGCTTCTCGGCGCGCGCGCTTTATCCGGAAGGCGAGCCGGCCGCGGCCGAATTCCACGAGCTGCGGATCGCGCCGCTGCACACGGAGCCCGGCGCACGCCGCGCGCCCGGCACGACGGTCAACCTCGTCGTCAGCGAGGGCACGCTGGAAGTCAGCGTGCACGACCGCCGCCAGTTGCTCGCGACCGGCGATGCGATCGTGTTCGATGCCGACCAGCCGTACAGCCTGCGCAACCCGGGCGACAGCGAGGCGCGCGCGTTTCGCGTGACGGTGAGCCCCGAGGTGCCGCCGCGCTGGCTCGTGCCCGATGCGGCACACGCCGCGCATGCGGCCGGCTGATCGCGCAGGCCGTCCGGAGCGGGCCGCGTTCCCCTCGTTCGGGCGGGATCGCGGGCCGTCCGTCGGCCGTTCGGACGATGCCGTTAGACGGGGTCGTCGGTAAGGTTTTAGCTGGAGTTCACTGCGCCGCGCGCGCAGCTGTTGTATGCTTGGCCCGCCGCTGACGGGGTTGTCCCGTCCGGCAATCAGTGCGTCTTCAGGGCGGGGCGAAATTCCCCACCGGCGGTAGGCTGGCGTAAGCCGGCGAGCCCGCGAGCGCCCGCGCATCCGCGCGGGGTCAGCAGATCTGGTCGAATGCCAGAGCCGACGGTCACAGTCCGGATGAGAGAAGATGTGCAGATAGTCATGTCCGCCAGGGCCGCTTCGCCACATGCGTGAAGCGGGTTGTCGTTCTGTCTGTTTGCAATGCCCTGAAACGTTTTTCGCCCAAACCGTATTTGCGAGGAGCGTTTCACATGTCCTTGATGTCCGTTTCGTCGGCACCTGCCGACGCCTTTGCCGATCTCCCGTTGCTGGATTCCGAACCGGTGCCGCCGCGCATCGCCGCCGCGCTCGATGCGATGCGCGCAGGCCGTGCGGTCGTGCTGCAGGACGACCACGACCGCGAGAACGAAGCCGACCTGATCGTTGCCGCCGAGCGCATCACGCCCGAGACGATGGCGCTGCTGATCCGCGAGTGCAGCGGCATCGTGTGCCTGTGCCTGACCGACGACACGGTGCGCGCGCTCGAGCTGCCGCCGATGGTGCAGACCAACGAGAGCCGCAACGGCACCGCGTTCACCGTCTCGATCGAGGCACGCGAAGGCGTGCATACGGGCGTATCGGCGGCCGATCGCGTGACGACGATCCGCGCGGCGATCGCCGAAGGGGCGAAGCCGCACGACATCGTGCGCCCCGGCCACGTGTTTCCGTTGCGTGCGCAGCCGGGCGGTGTGCTCGCACGCCGCGGTCACACCGAAGGCACGGTCGACCTGTCGATCCTCGCGGGCCTGAAGCCGGCCGGCGTGCTGTGCGAGCTGATGAATCCCGATGGCACGATGACGCGCGGCGACGATGTCGAGCGTTTCGCGCAGCGGCACGGGCTGCCGATGCTGACGATCGCGGAACTCGTCGAGTTCCGCGAGGCGCTGGCCGCCGCGCGCGAGCGCTGCTGCGAACCGGCCTGAGTGAAGGGAAGGGGAAAGCGGGCGCGTTCATGCGCCCGTGGCACGGCGTGCGTGAAGCGGCGCACGCCGGACAGGCCCGGTCAGCCTGACCGGGCCGGAACGACCGTCAGGACTGTACGTCCCCGAATTCGCCGCGCATGCCGGCTTCGACGAACGCCGGCAGCTCGTCCATCCTGCGCATGATCCGCGTGATGCCCATCGCGCGCAGCGCGTCCGCGTAGTTGTCGGGGATGTGGCTCGCGCCGACGAACGCGATCGTCTTCATGCCTGCCGCACGCGCGGCATTCAGCCCGGACACGCTGTCTTCGACGACGATGCAGCGCGCCGGCGCGACGCCGAGCGTTTGCGCCGCATGCAGGTAGACGTCGGGGTAGGGTTTCGGCCGCGCCACCTGCTCGGAGCTGAACACGCGATCGCCGAAGATCTCGGTGAGCGATGCGCGCTTCAGCGAACTGCGCACGCGCGCGAGCCGGCTGTTCGACACGACGGCCGCCGGCAGGCTCACCTGCAGCAGCGCGTCGCGCACGCCGGTGATCGGCGCGAGCGATTGCGCCAGCGCGCTCTCGATGTTGTGCTCGATCGTTTCGATGAAGTTGGCGGGCATCTCGATCCCGAAGCGGGATTCGATCCCGGTCAGGAAGCGCGACGTCTGCTGGCCGAACGCCGACTTCGCGGCGGCTTCGAAATCGATGTTCGGGAACGTGGAGGACAGCGTTTCGAGCAGCACGCGGTCGGCGATGACTTCGCTGTCGACGAGCACGCCGTCGCAGTCGCAGATGAGGTGATCGAGCATGGTGGTGAAGAAGCGGAATGTCGGCGACGCAGATCAATTCGCCATCATACGTGCTTTCACGCGCGTGCCGCGCGACGCTTCGGCAAGTTTTCCCGATGCCGTGCGCGGATTCGGCCGCGCGGCGGGGTTCGTCGAGGAAATGCGCGTGGCGAGCATGCTGGTCGAACGCGGGATCGACGTGAACCCGGGGGGCGCGGCGGATGCGGGCGTGAGGCGGAAGTCGCCGGTGTCGGCCGGGGGCGACCGCCAGCGCGAACGTGGCGGAGGCGGCGCGAAGAAAGGAGCATGAAGCGCGCGGCGCTGGAGGCCGCGCGCTTCGGTCAGGCCGAGATCAGGCCATCGCGTGCAGGTGCAGGTACAGGCCGGCCGCCGCGGCGCCGCCCAGCAGCGGGCCGACGACGGGCACCCATGCATAGCGCCAGTCGCTGTCGCGCTTGCCGGGGATCGGCAGCAGCGCGTGCATGATGCGCGGCGACAGGTCGCGCGCGGGGCTCATCGCGTAGCCGGTCGGGCCGCCGAGCGAAATGCCGATGCCGAGCACGAGCAGGCCGACGGGCAGCGCGTCGAGCGCGCCGAGGCCGACCTGCGGCGACGCGAGGTACAGCACGCCGAGGATCAGCACGAACGTGCAGATCGCTTCGGTCAGCACGTTGTGCGTGACGCTGCGGATCGCGGGCGCCGTGCAGAACACCGCGAGCTTCAGGTCCGCATCGGCTTCCTTCGCGAAGTGCTGGCGATACGCGAGCCACACGAGCAGGGCGCCCGCCATCCCGCCGAGCATCTGCGCGAGGATGTAGCCGCCGACTTTCGACCACGCGAACTTGCCCGCGAGCGCGAGACTGATGGTGACGATCGGGTTCAGGTGCGCGCCGCTGAACGACGCGGTCACGTAGACGGCGACGAATACGGCCATCGCCCAGCCCATCACGATCACGATCAGGTCCGCGCCTTTGCCCTTGGTCTTTGCAAGCAGCACGTTTGCGACCGCGCCGTTGCCGAGCAGCACGAGGATCGCTGTGCCGATGAACTCTGCAATATAAGGTGACATGGTTGTCTCTCGTATGTCATCGCGGACTCGCGCGCGAGCGCGGTCCGCCGGTGTTGTTGTATTTCGTCTGGATGGCTGACGATTACTGGGTATCGTCGGCCCACGCCTTCGCGGCGCGTACCGCGCGCTGCCAGCCGGCCATGCAGCTTTCGACCTGCTCCTTCGGCATCGACGGCGAGAAGCGGCGATCGAGCTGCCACTGGCTGCGCACTTCGTCGAGGTTCTTCCAGTAGCCGATCGCGAGGCCCGCGAGGTAGGCCGCGCCGAGCGCGGTCGTCTCGGTGATCTGCGGACGCACCGCGTCGACGCCGAGCAGGTCGGCCTGGAACTGCATCAGCAGGTCGTTCGCGCTCGCGCCGCCGTCGACGCGCAGCTCGCCGATGCTGATGCCCGAATCGGCTTCCATCGCGGCCAGCACGTCGAGCGACTGGTACGCGATCGAATCGAGCGCCGCCCGTGCGAGGTGCGCGGAGGTCGTGCCGCGCGTGACGCCGAACACCGAGCCGCGCGCCCGTGCGTTCCAGTGCGGCGCGCCGAGGCCGGCGAACGCGGGCACCAGGTAGACGCCGTCGGTGTGCGGCACGCTCGCGGCGAGCGCCTCGATTTCGGCGGCCGACTTGATGATGCCGACGCCGTCGCGCAGCCACTGCACCACCGCGCCCGCGATGAAGATGCTGCCTTCCAGCGCGTACTGCACGTTGTCGCCGATCTGCCAGGCGATCGTCGTGACGAGGTTGTTCTTCGATTCGATCGGCTTGTCGCCGGTGTTCATCATCAGGAAGCAGCCGGTGCCGTAGGTGTTCTTCACCATGCCGGACTGCGTGCACATCTGGCCGAACAGCGCCGCCTGCTGATCGCCCGCGATGCCCGCGAGCGGGATCTTCGACGCGAACACGGTGGTCTTCGTGTGACCGTAGATTTCCGACGATGCCTTCACGTCCGGCAGCATGCTGCGCGGGATGTCGAGCAGCTCGAGCAGTTCGCTGTCCCACTCGCGCGTGTGGATGTTGAACAGCATCGTGCGCGACGCGTTCGTCACGTCGGTCACGTGCAGTTCATGCTTCGTGAAGTTCCATACGAGCCAGCTGTCGACGGTACCGAATGCGAGCTTGCCCTGCCTGGCCTTCTCGCGTGCGCCCGGCACGTTGTCGAGGATCCAGCGGATCTTGGTCCCGGAGAAGTACGAGTCGATCGGCAGGCCGGTCTTCGCGCGCACCTTCGCCTCGAGGCCCTGTGCTTTCAGCGAATCGCAGAAGTCGGCCGTGCGGCGATCCTGCCAGACGATCGCGTTGTAGACGGGCTGGCCGGTCTCGCGATCCCAGACGATCGTGGTTTCGCGCTGGTTGGTGATGCCGATCGCGGCGATCGACGTGCCGTTCAGGCCCGTGCGCGTGACGGCTTCGGCGGCGACGCCGGCTTGCGTCGACCAGATTTCCTGCGGGTCGTGCTCGACCCAGCCGGGTTGCGGGTAGATCTGCTCGAATTCCTTCTGGGCGATCGATACGATATTGCCCTGGCGATCGAACAGCATCGCGCGGGAACTCGTGGTGCCCTGGTCAAGCGCGAGGATGTACTGATCCTGCATGTCTCTCATCTCCATCCGTGGATTTGGCTTAGTTGTGATGCGCGCCGCATGTGGGGCGGCGCGTCGGTGAGTCAACGTCGGTACGGCAACTGCTACTGCATTCGGGTCAGGCCTGCGGCGCGTGCGCGGCGGCGAACCACGCGTCGACCGCGGCCGTCACCGCGTCGAGCGTGCCCGGCGCGACGTGCAGGCCGAGCTTCGAGCGGCGCCACAGCACGTCCTGCGCGCAGGTCGCCCATTCGGTGTCGCGCAGGTAGCGCAGCTCGGCGTCGTGGATGCCCGGGGCGATTTCGGTGCCGAGATCGGCGAGCGACTTCGCGCCGTCGATCACGCGCTCCGCGCGCGTGCCGTACGCACGCGCATAGCGGCGCGCGAGCGCGGCGGGCAGCCACGGGTGGCGTTTCGCGAACGCGGCGGCGAACACGTCGAACTTCGCGTTCGCGATGTCGCCGCCCGGCAGCGCGACGCCGGCCGTCCAGGTCTTCGCGTCGCGGCCGAGCGCGCGGCTCAGCATGTCGCCGGCTTCTTCCGCGAGCTTGCGGAACGTCGTGATCTTGCCGCCGAACACCGACAGCAGCGGCGCACCCGCGCCTTCGTCCATTTCGAGGCGGTAGTCGCGCGTGACGGCCGATGCGTTCGCGGCGTTCTCGTCTTCCAGCAGCGGGCGCACGCCCGAGTAGGTCCAGTGCACGTCGGCCGGCGAGATCTTGCGCTTGAAGTAGCGGTTGATCGAATCGCACAGGTACTGCGTCTCGTCGCGATCGATCGCGACCTTCGCGGGATCGCTCGTGTATTCGACGTCGGTCGTGCCGATCAGCGTGAAATCGTGTTCGTACGGAATCGCGAAGATGATCCGCTTGTCCGGGTTCTGGAAGATGTACGCGTGATCGTGATCGAACAGGCGGCGCGTGACGATGTGGCTGCCCTTCACCAGCCGCACGCTGTGATGTGCGCCGCGGCCGAGCGCGCCGTGCAGCAGTTCGCCGACCCACGGGCCGGCCGCGTTCGCGATCGCGCGCGCATGCACGACGCGGATCGAACCGTCGGCGTTCTGCAGCCGCGCTTCCCATTCGTCGCCGCGACGTTCGGCGGATACCAGCTTCGTGCGCGTCAGGATCTCGGCGCCGCGCTCCTTCGCGTCCAGCGCGTTCAGCACGACGAGGCGCGCGTCGTCGACCCAGCCGTCCGAATAGACGAAACCGCGCTTGATCGAATCGATCAGCGGCGCGCCGGCCGCATGGCGGCGCATGTCGATGCCGCGCGAGCCGGGCAGCAGTTCGCGTTTCGCGAGGTGATCGTAGAGGAACAGGCCGAGACGGATCAGCCAGGCCGGACGCAGGTTCGGCATGTGCGGCATCACGAAACGCAGCGGCCCCATGATGTGCGGCGCCGCGCGCAGCAGCGTCTCGCGCTCCTGCAGCGCCTTGCGCACGAGCCCGAACTCGTTGTACTCGAGGTAGCGCAGGCCGCCGTGAATCAGCTTCGTGCTGCACGACGACGTGTGCGACGCGAGATCGTCCTGCTCGCAGAGCAGGACCGACAGGCCGCGGCCGGCCGCATCGCGCGCGATGCCCGCGCCGTTGATGCCGCCGCCGACGACGAGCAGATCGTAGCGATTCGGTTGGGTCACCTGCTGTCCTTATCGTCTGAGGGAAATGGTTGAACAGAAAATGTTCGAATTCGAAATTTAACGAACGAAATCGAAAAAGTAAAGTTCGATAAAGCGGGGCCAGTAGCGCGCCGTGCGATCCCGGACGATACTGGCGGAATCGACCGTTTCGCGAGGTGAATCATGCGTATTGGGATGTGGGCCGGCGTGTGCGCCGTCCTTCTGGCGGGGTGCAGTGCCGGTATGCCGCCGCTCGTCGGCAACTGGCGCACGCCGTCGTTCGTCGACCTGCAGACGTCGTGCGGCGGCGCGGCGCGCGACTGGGGCGCGGACGCGCAGCCGGTCTATTCGACGCTGTACGACGCGTACGTGGCGAAACGGTATCGCGGGCTGACCGAAGCGAACTATTGTGCGTTCGTAAACGAACTTTCGACGCACTACGCGGCGCCCGACGCGGCGGCGCGTGCCGGCTGGATCGCGTATTTCAACGGCGCGCGCGCGCAGGCCATCAGCTGGCGGGCGGCGGTCGATCCGACGCTGCGCGGCGGCTGACGCAGCTGAGGACGACGAGGCGGGGAAGCAGGAACGGCCGCGCGGCCCGGAATTCGGGCCGCGCGGTCAGGTCGGCAACGGTGTGGTTTTACGAATAGCGGTATTTGATGGATCGCAGCGCGGCGTCGCCGGTTTCGGTCACGCAGTATTTGCGCCCCGATCCGAGCCCTTCCAGGCGGACGAGCTGCTGTTCGAGCAGTGCGTCGATTTCGTCCCGATCCATCGAGGTTTGATCGGGAGCGTCCTTCACAAGCAATAGCGTGGCGAATTCATGCGGACTCAGCATCGTTCTCTCCATGGCGACCAGTCAGCCCGCGCGGCCGGCGCACCTGCCGACGCGCGATACCCAGCGGGGTATGGTTTGGGGGGAAAAGCTGCATTCGCCGGCCATGCCATTCGTCCGCGCCCTGGCACAGGCGGAACGGTCGGACGGGCCGGGGAACTGGAGTCTAGTCGAGCATGCGGGCAACCACAAATCGTGCCCCGTTAATTTTCCGTTTGACAGCCGGGCCCCGCGCAAGCGGTTTGCTCGCAGCGCCAACTTCTTGATTTCACTTGAAGTTTCAGGTGCGGTGCAGCATCGCGGCCGTCACTCCGCGACGTACACCTGCGTGCCGGCGGTCGCCACCGCGTCGGCCATCTCCGGCGGCAGCGGCTTGTCGGTGAAGAGTGCGTGCACCTGGCTCAGGTGGCCCTGGCGCACCAGCGCCGGGCGGCCGACCTTCGAATGATCGGCGACGAGGTAGACCGTGCGCGCATGCTGCATGATCGCCTCGGCCACACGCACCTCGCGCGTGTCGAAGTCGCGCAGCGTGCCGTCGGCCTCGATCGCCGACGTGCCGATGATCGCGTAGTCGACCTTGAACTGGCGGATGAAGTCGATCGCGAGTTCGCCGACGATCCCCTTGTCCCACGGCCGCACGATGCCGCCCGTGATCAGCACCTCGCAGTCGGGGTAGCCGCTCATCATCGACGCGACGTTCAGGTTGTTCGTGATCACGTGCAGCCCGTGGTGGCGGTTCAGCGCGCGTGCGACTTCCTCGGTGGTCGTGCCGAGGTTGATGAACAGCGACGCCTGGTCGGGAATGTGCGACGCCGCGAGCGCCGCGATGCGCCGCTTCTCGTCATGGAACATCCGCTGGCGCGCCGTGTACGACACGTTCTCCGAGCTGGTCGGCAGGCTCGCGCCGCCGTGATAGCGGCGCAGCAGGTTCAGGTCGGCGAGCCAGTTCACGTCGCGGCGGATCGTCTGCGGCGTCACCGCGAAGTGCGCGGCGAGATCGTCGACGGTCACGAAGCCGTCGCGCTGCACCCATTCGAGCAGTTCCTGCTGGCGCGCGTTGAGGGTGAGGCGGGGATCTCGGGTCATGGCTCGGTGGTCGTGTCGTGAGACGGAGCGGGTATTGTAAGGGCGGCAACGCCGTTAGGCCGGTATGGCCGGCAGGGTCGCCTGCAATTCATGCGGAAATTGCATTGATTCATGTGACAAATGAATTTGTGCGATTGCGCTGATCGCGCTGCAATGGCGGACTGCCCGCGCGCGCGGGTGCGCGCCCGGCGCTTCATTCAGCTTTCGACGAGGTGGAACCGATGACTGGCTTCAACTGGCACAACCCGTATCCGACGACTCGCATTCCGGTGTTCGCGCGCAACGTCGTGTCGACGTCGCACCCGCTCGCCGCGCAGGCCGGGCTCCGGATGCTGTGGAAGGGCGGCAACGCGGTCGACGCGGCGCTGGCCGCCGCGGCTGCGATCACGGTCGTCGAGCCCGTGTCGTGCGGGCTCGGCGGCGACGCGTTCGCGCTCGTGTGGGACGGCGAGCGGCTGTCCGGGCTGAACGCGTCGGGCGTCGCGCCGGCTGCGTGGAACGTCGACTATTTCCGCCAGCGCCACGGCGAGGCGGCGAACGGCATCGCGAACAAGCCGACGCGCGGCTGGGACACCGTCACCGTACCGGGCGTGATCGCGGGCTGGGAAGCGCTGCATGCGAAGTTCGGTTCGCTGCCGTTCGCGGACCTGCTCGAGCCGGCGATCGAGATCGCGGAGCGCGGTTATGCGGTGCCGCCGATCGTCGCGCACAAGTGGGCGGCCGCCGTGCCCGAGCTGCAGGGGCTGCCGGGCTTCGCGGAGACCTTCATGCCGCGCGGCCGCGCGCCGCTCGTCGGCGAGCGCGTGTGCCTGCCCGGTCATGCGCAGACGCTGCGCACGCTCGCGAAGGAGGGGGCCCGCGCGTTCTACGAGGGCGCGCTCGCCGAGCGCATCGCCGCGTTCTCGCGCGAAGGCGGCGGCGCGCTGACCGCGGCCGACCTGCAAGTGTACCGGCCGGAATGGGTCGAGCCGATCGGCAAGCGCTTCGGCCGTCACACGATCCACGAGATCCCGCCGAACGGGCAGGGCATCGCCGCGCTGATCGCGCTCGGGATCGCCGAGCACGCGGGCGTGACGGAATGGCCGGTCGATTCGGTCGACTCGCAGCATCTGCAGATCGAGGCGATGAAGCTCGCGTTCGCGGATGTCTATCGCTACGTCGCCGATCCGCGGGCGATGGAGGTCACGCCCGAACAGATGCTCGACGACGCGTATCTCGCCGAACGCGCGAAGCTGATCGATCCCGCGCGCGCGACGCACTTCGGCGCCGGCCGGCCGCATTCGGGCGGCACGATCTACCTGTCGGCGGCCGACGAGCGCGGGATGATGGTGAGCTTCATCCAGTCGAACTACATGGGCTTCGGTTCGGGGCTCGTCGTGCCCGGCACCGGCATCGCGCTGCAGAATCGCGGGCACGGCTTCTCGATGGACCCGGCGTCGCCGAACGTCGTCGCGGGCGGCAAGCGGCCGTTCCACACGATCATCCCGGCGTTCGTCACCGAGGAGGCCGACGGCCGCACGCAAGCCGTGATGAGCTTCGGCGTGATGGGCGGCGACATGCAGCCGCAGGGGCACCTGCAGACCGTCGTGCGGATGCTCGGCTACGGGCAGCAACCGCAGGCCGCCTGCGATGCGCCGCGCTGGAAGGTCAACCGCGACTTCACGCTCGACGTCGAGGCGACGATGAATCGCGCGACCGTCGATGCGCTGGCCGCGCGCGGCCATACGATCAAGTCGATCGACGATCCTTACATGGATTTCGGTTCCGGGCAGTTCATCTGGCGTCTCGACCGCGACGATCGCGAGCGCGGCTATGTGGCCGCGAGCGACAGCCGGCGCGACGGCCTGGCGGCAGGTTTCTGACGGATTGCGGCCGGCTTTCACCGGCATTTCCAGCGCTTCACGGGCGGCCGGACGGCCGCCCGTTTCGTTTGCCGCGGCCCGTATCGTCGAGCGGGCGCAAGCGGTTTGAAGGACTCGTCTAACGAACGGCAACAGACGTCGTGGAACTGCGCGTGTCAGGTATGGTCAGTGCTCTGGAGCACGAACATCAAAGTCCGGCTAAGATGCCAGCATGGTTCGGCCGGACCAATCCACTATAAACGCAAGTAAAACGCCGCCTGCGGGTCGGTCGGCGCCTGTGCCGAAGGCATGGGCCGGCGCCCGTGCGACGACTGGGAGCGCACCACCATGGACACCAAAACGACGCATGTGATGCCGTGGCGCATCGAGGACATCGACCTGAACCGGATCGATCGTCAGCGTGCCGCCGCGAACGAGGATCTGTTGCTGCTGCTGTGCGCGTCGTCGTTCATCGAAAGCGGTTCGGATCTCTACACGAGCAATCTGAGCCAGTTCTTCAACGACGATCCGGAAGTCTCCGCATGGCTCAACAATGCATGGGAGCACGAAGAATTGCAGCACGGGCGCGCGCTGAAGGCGTACATCGCGCACGTGTGGCCGGAGTTCGACTGGGATACCGCGTTCGCGAATTTCTTCGCCGAGTATTCGTTGACCTGCAAGGTCGAGGCATTCGAGAAGACCCGCGCGCTCGAGATGGTCGCGCGCTGCGTCGTCGAGACGGGCACGGCCACGCTCTATCGCGCGATCAACGAATGCTCGGACGAGCCCGTGCTGAAGGAAATCACCGACAACATCCGCACGGACGAAGTGCGTCACTACAAGCACTTCTTCAAGTTCTTCAAGAAGTACAACCAGCTCGAAGGCAACGGCCGGCTCGCGGTGCTCGGCGCGCTCGCGCGCCGCGTGATGGAAATCAAGAACGAGGATTCCGAGATCGCGCTGCGCCACGTGTTCGCGGTCCGCTATCCGGATCGCGTCGGCGACAGCCAGTACAACCGCGAGCGCGCCGCGCGCATCAGCAAGCTGGTGCGGCGCAACCTGTCGGCCGACATGTGCGTGAAGATGCTGCTCAAGCCGCTCGACCTGCCCGCGAAGATCCAGCCGGGCGTCCACTATCCGCTCACGAAGATCACGCGGCACGTGTTCCTGCGCTGATCGCCGCGGCGCGGCCCGTCGCGCGTATGCTGCGGCTTGTTCATCCGCTTTTCACCCGGGGCCACGCCATCATGACCGATACCCATCGCCACGCGCTCGAACAATGGACGTTCGATGCGTGGCCGCCGGCCGTCGTCTCGCTGTTCGACGGCACGGCGCTCGAGCGTCATGCCGACTTCGCCGCATCGCTGATCGTCGCGACCGACGACGGCCAGTTGCGCACGACGCTGCTCGGCGTCGGCGAGATCTATGCACACGATGCGCGCACGCTGCTGCTTGCGCTCTGGCCGCAATCGCGTGCGGCGCGCGCGATCGCGCAACGGCGCACGGCCGCGCTGACGCTCGTCGCGGACGGCGCGTTCTTTCAGGCGCAATTGACGATGGAGCCGCTCGAAGGGGACTTCGGCGGGCTGGCCGGATTCGCTGCGACGATCGCGCATGGCGATGCGCAGCGGGTCGGCTATGCGCGTCTCGCGACAGGCGTCACGTTCACGCTGGAAGGGAAGCGCGCCGCGGTGCTCGAGCGCTGGCAACGCCAGGTCGAGCACCTGCGGCGCGCGGCCGCGCGGCTTCAGTGACCGCGCTGGCCGCTGCGCGACGAACGGTTGCGGTTCGGGTGCGCGGCGTTGCCGTTCGCGGGGCGTGCGCCATTGCCGCCGCCCGCCGGGCGTCCGCCGCTGCCGCCGGCGCCGCCTTGCGTGCGCGGCTTCGCGGCCTTCTGCTGCGATGCTTTCGGCTGTGCGTTGCCGTCGCGTTTCGCGGCCGCCGGCTGGCCTGAGCCGCCCGCACGCGGCTGGCGATTGCCGCCACCGCCGCCACCGCCGCGCGGCTGCTGTTGCCCGCGGCGCTGCTGGATCGGCTCCGGCTTCGCGTTCGGATCGGGTTCGAAGCCCGCGATCACTTCCTGCGGAATCTCGCGCTTGATCAGCCGCTCGATGTCGCGCAGCAGCTGCTTCTCGTCGACGCACACGAGCGACACGGCTTCGCCGGTCGCGCCCGCGCGGCCCGTGCGGCCGATCCGGTGCACGTAGTCTTCCGGCACGTTCGGCAGGTCGAAGTTGACGACGTGCGGCAACTGGTCGATGTCGATCCCGCGCGCGGCGATATCGGTCGCGACGAGCACCTGCAGCGTGCTGTTCTTGAACTCCGCCAGCGCGCGCGTGCGGGCCGACTGGCTCTTGTTGCCGTGGATCGCCATCGCGCTGATGCCGTCCTTCGTCAGCTGCTCGGCAAGCCGGTTCGCGCCGTGCTTCGTGCGCGTGAACACGAGCACCTGGAACCAGTTGTGTTCGCGGATCAGGTGCGTGAGCAGTTCGCGCTTGCGGTCGCGGTCGACCGGGTGGATCTTCTGCGCGACGCTCTCGGCGGTCGTGTTGCGGCGTGCGACCTCGATCAGCGCGGGCGAATCGAGCAGGCTGTCGGCGAGCGCCTTGATCTCGTCGGAGAACGTGGCCGAGAACAGCAGGTTCTGGCGCTGCGGCGGCAGCTTCGCGAGCACGCGCTTGATGTCGTGGATGAAGCCCATGTCGAGCATCCGGTCGGCTTCGTCGAGCACGAGGATGTCGAGGTCCGACAGGTCGATCGTCTTCTGCTGCATGTGATCGAGCAGGCGGCCCGGCGTCGCGACGACGATGTCGACACCGCGCTTGAGCGCGTCGATCTGCGGGTTGATGCTGACGCCGCCGAACATCACGGTCGAGCGCAGCTTCAGGTACTTGCTGTAGGCACGCACGCTTTCCTCGACCTGGGCGGCGAGTTCGCGCGTCGGCGTGAGGATCAGCGCGCGCACCGCGCGCTTCGCGCCGTGATGCTCGGCGTAGAACGTGTGCAGGCGTTGCAGGATCGGCAGCGTGAAGCCTGCCGTCTTGCCGGTGCCCGTCTGCGCACCGGCGAGCAGGTCGCCGCCGCCGAGGACGGCAGGGATCGCCTGCTGCTGGATGGGAGTCGGCGACGTATAGCCGAGCTCGTTGACCGCCTTGACGAGCGGTTCGGCCAGGCCGAGAGATTCGAAAGACATAGATACCACTCTTCAGTTTTATGATCGGCGACGTCTCGCGCGGCCCGCGCGGGAGGTGACATCGCAAATTGCAAAATGCAAAAGGGCGCGGCCGCGGTTTCCCGCAGCCGCGCCCCGTGTTTGTCAGCCGCTTCTTAGTCGAGCGGCGCGGAACGCAGGTCGCTCACCTGTTGCGGTGAGATCGGCGTACCGTTGTTGCCCCACGACATCCGGATATACGTGACGACCGCCGCAACCTCCTGGTTCGACAGCGACTGTGCGAACGGCGGCATCCCGTACGGACGCGGATTCTTGAACGTGCTCGGCGGATAGCCACCGTTGAGCACCATGCGGATCGGGTTGACCGCCGATTCCATCACGATCGAGTGGTTGCCCGCGAGCGGCGGATAGGCCGGCGGCTTGCCCGCGCCGGTTTCGGCGTGGCAGGTCGCGCAGTTGTCCGCGTAGATCTTCTTGCCCTGGTCGAACAGCGCGTTGCCGAACTGCTTCGACGGCTCGTACTGCATGTTCTTCGGCGCTTCAGCCTTCTGCGGGATCGACTTCAGGTACGTCGACATCGCGCGCGTATCTTCGTCGCTCATGTACTGCAGGCTGTTGTGCACGACGTCGGCCATCGGGCCGAACACCGCGCCCTTGTTCGACACGCCGGCTTGCAGCAGGTCGGACAGCTCCTGCACGTGCCAGTCGCCGAGGCCGAGTTCCTTGTCGTTCGTCAGCGACGGCGCATACCAGTTCTGCAGCGGGATCAGGCCGCCCGCGAAGGCTGCCGAGCTCACCGGGCCGCCCATCATGTTGATCGACGTGTGGCACATCGAGCAGTGGCCGAGGCCCTCGACGAGGTACGCACCGCGGTTCCATTCGACCGACTTGGTCGGATCCGGCTTGTACTCGCCTTCCTTGAAGAACAGCGTGCGCCAGCCGATCAGCAGGTTGCGGTTGTTGAACGGGAACTTCAGTTCGTGCGGACGGCTCGGCACCGACACCGGCGCGACCGAACGCAGGTACGCGTAGATCGCGTCGGAATCCGCGCGCGTGACCTTCGTGTAGCTCGCGAACGGGAAGCCCGGGTAGAGCAGGCTGCCGTCCTTCGAACGGCCGGTGTGCATCGCGCGGTAGAAGTCGTCCGACGTCCACTTGCCGATGCCGTCCTTGTCGTCCGGCGTGATGTTCGGCGTGTACATCGTGCCGAACGGCGTCGCCATCGGCAGGCCGCCCGCGAACGACTTGCCGCCGCGCACGGTGTGGCACGCGATACAGTCGCCGACGCGCGCGAGGTACTCGCCCTTCTTGATCAGCGCGGCCTGGTCGGCCGGCGTGGCCGCGACGGCGGCAGCGCCGTGCAGCGTGTCGTTGCCCGGCCACAGGACCGGCACGAGGGCGGCGGCCGCGACGATCGCGACAGCCGAGAGTGCAAACAGGGACTTGCGTTTCATTGTGTCTGTCTCCCTTGCCTTATTGCGGTTCGCTGCCGCAGGCGAGCGGAGTCTTCATCGAACGCGCCGGAGCCGGCACGGGGTTGGCGGGCGCCGGTTGCGCGGCGAGCCATGCGGTCACGGCCGTCACGTCTTCGTCGGAAAGCTTCGAAGCGACTTCATGCATGCAATCGGGCGCCTTCGCGTGGCGGTTGCCCGAGCGCCATGCACCGATCTGCGCGCTCAGGTAGTCGGCGTGCAGGCCGACCAGGCCCGGGATCGCCGGCTGCATGCCGGTGAGCGTCGCGCCGTGGCAGGCCACGCAGGCCGGCAGCTTGCGGGACGGGTCGCCTTGCGTGACGAGCTGCTTGCCGCGCGCGAGCGTCGCGGCCGGCAGCGTCGGCTTCGCCGGCGTCGGGTACGGCGGGCGTTCGGCCGAGAAGTGCTCGGCCATCTCGCGCAGGTAGTCGTCGTTCAGGTACGTCAGCAGGTAGTTCATCGGCGGGTACTTGCGCCGACCGTCACGGAAGTTGACGAGCTGGTTGTACAGGTACTCGGCCGGCTTGCCGGCAAGACGCGGGAAGTAGTCGTTGTCCGTACCCTGGCCATGGACGCCATGGCAGGCCGTACAGCCGCGCACGCGCTCGGCCATGGTATCGGGTGCCTTGAGCGGCGCCTGCTGGGCGTGCGCTTGCTCCGTGGGCTTGGTCTGCGCTTGGGCAGCGCTCATAAGGCCCGCGCCGCCGAACATCAGAACGGCGAGCAGCGGACGGAAGAGGCGTCTTGAAGACACACGAGACTCCATGTTTATTCGACGGGGACCTGTCCGGGCTACGATCGGCTCGGCGCATGACGGCAAGGCAGCCGGGCTGCTGCGACGCGGCATTCTATCATCGATGGGTAATGACGGCTATTTGGCAAAAGGACATCGGTTCCTGTCCGTTTGCGACTTGCGACAATTTGACGCGCATTGCGCCGCACCTGTGTGAACCGGCGTGCGTTTTCACCATCGAAGACCGTACACTCGCGGGTCGCGCGGCGCCGCCTCCGCCGCAGGTCCAGTCATTTCTCCCGTTTCCGGATTCATCGATGACGTTTTCTACCGTGCCGTTGCCTTCCTCACGCTGTCCGTCCCGTTGCCGCTTCGTCGGCCTGCCGCTTTCGGGAGGGTGTGCGCGATGAAGTTCGACAGCTTGTGGATCGGTCAGGTCGCGCTCGCGGCGCTGATGGACGCCGCGTTCGCGATGGCGGTCGGCTCGGCGCTGCTCAAGGCTTGGCTCGGCAAGGACGGTGCACGTCCGGTCGTCGCGCCGTCGCACCCCGCGTGGCTGCGCGCGCAACATTCGCTGGCCGCGGCGGCGCTGGCGCTGGTGCTCGCGGATCTCGGCTGGCTCGTCTACGAGGCCGCGACGATGAGCGGCGCGGGGCTCGGCGGCGCGTTCGCCGCGATTCCCGTGATGCTGACGCAGACCCATACGGGCTTCGCATGGAGCGTCGCGTTCGCCGGCGCCGTGGTGCTCGCGATCGTCGCGCTGGCGAAGCCGGAAGGTCCGGCCGCGCACGCGGTGCTGTGGCTCGCGGTGATCGTGGTCGCGGCCGGCAAGGCTTCGCTCGGCCATGCGGCCGATACGGGCGCGCTGTCCGCGGCGGTCGGCGTGCAGACGCTGCATCTGCTCGCGACCGCCGTGTGGGGCGGCCTCGTGCTCGCGGGCGGGCTCGCGGTGCTGCCGGCGCTCGGGTCGTCGGTCGCGCGCGGCGCGCTGATCCGCATCGGCCAGCACCTGTCGCGTACGTCGATCGTCGCGGTCGTGTTCGTGCTCGGCACCGGCGCGCTCAATGCGATCCGCGGGCTCGGCGGGTCGCTCGCGCCGCTCGACGGCAGCACGTGGGGGCGCGTGTTGCTGCTGAAGCTGCTGCTCGTCGCGCTCGCGCTCGTGCTCGGCGGCCTGAACCGTTTCTCGGCGCTGCCGCGCCTGCGCCGCACCGCGTCGACCGAGGATGCGCACACGTTCCGCAACATCCTGCATCTCGAGGCGCTGACGATGATCGGCGTGTTCGTCGCGGCCGCGGTGCTGTCGTTCAGCGTGCCGGGGTTCGCGGCGCTCGGCTGACGGCCGGTTGCGCGCGGCGCGACGCAAGGCCGCCGACGTGCATCCGCCACGTGCATTCGCCATGTGCGCGGCGCCGCGCCGGGCATGCAAAAACGGCTGCCTGTCGGGCAGCCGTTCTCGTATCGATACTTGTCGCGACTCAGCGCGACTGGCCGCGCACGCCGCGCATCGCGCTCACCACTCGGCGACGCTGCCGTCCGCGTGTCGCCATACCGGGTTGCGCCAGCGGTGGCCCGTCTTCGCCATCTCGCGCACCTTCTCCTCGTTCACGTCGATGCCGAGCCCCGGGCCCTGCGGGATCGCGACGAAGCCGTCCTCGTAGCGGAACACCTCGGGATTGCGCAGGTAGTCGAGCAGGTCGTTGCCCTGGTTGTAGTGGATGCCGAGGCTCTGCTCCTGGATGAACGCGTTGTAGCTGACCGCGTCGAGCTGCAGGCACGCGGCGAGCGCGATCGGCCCGAGCGGGCAGTGCAGCGCGAGCGCGACGTCGTAGCTCTCCGCGAGCGTCGCGATCTTGCGGCACTCGGTGATGCCGCCCGCATGCGACGCGTCGGGCTGGATGATGTCGACGTAGCCGCCCGCGAGGATGTGCTTGAAGTCCCAGCGCGAGTAGAGCCGCTCGCCGAGCGCGATCGGCGTGTTGGTCTGGTTGACGATGTCGCGCAGCGCCTCGGCGTTCTCCGACAGCACCGGCTCCTCGATGAACATCAGCTTGTACGGGTCGAGCTCCTTCGCGAGCACCTTGGCCATCGGCTTGTGCACGCGGCCATGGAAGTCGACGCCGATTCCGACGTGCGGGCCGACCGCGTCGCGCACGGCCGCGACGTTCGCGATCACCTGTTCGACCTTGTCGTAGGTGTCGACGATCTGCAGCTCCTCGGAGCCGTTCATCTTCACGGCCTTGAAGCCGCGCTCGACCACCGCGCGCGCATTGTTCGCGACGTCGCTCGGCCGGTCGCCGCCGATCCACGAATACACCTTGATGCGATCGCGCACCTGGCCGCCGAGCAGCGCATGCACCGGCACGCCGTGATGCTTGCCCTTGATGTCCCACAGCGCCTGGTCGACGCCCGCGATCGCGCTCATCATGATCGGGCCGCCGCGGTAGAAGCCCGCGCGGTACATCACCTGCCAGTGATCCTCGATCAGCAGCGGGTCGCGGCCGACGAGGTAGTCGGCCAGCTCCTGCACGGCGGCCTCGACCGTGTGCGCGCGGCCTTCGACGACAGGCTCGCCCCAGCCGACGATGCCCTCGTCGGTTTCGATCTTGAGGAACAGCCAGCGCGGCGGGACGACGAAGGTTTCGAGGCGGGTGATTTTCACGATGCGTGTCTCCAGGATTGACCGGCGCGGGCAGTCGGGCGCCGCGCGCGGTCGCGTGCTTTCGCGGTTATCCTAGCGCAGGCCGATAAAAAATAGTATTAATAGCACTATTGTGCAGATAGTGGGCAGCCGGTACACCCGGGTACCGGCATAACGGAGAACGATCATTCGACGCGACCTGCATGGACAGACGGCCTTCCTGCTCGCCACGGCGATCCTGCGCGGCGACTACCCGCCCGAGTCGCTGCTGCCGAGGGAACCCGACCTGATGGAGATGTACGGCGTGAGCCGCACGGTGATGCGCGAGGCGCTGCGCACGCTCACGTCGAAGGGGCTCGTCGAGTCGCGGCCGAAGATCGGCACGCGCGTGCGGCCGCGCGGCGTATGGAACCTGCTCGACGCCGACCTGCTCGACTGGTATGCGCGCGTCGCGCCGCCGCTCGCATTTGCGCTGAAGCTGCAGGAAATGCGCGAGATGGTCGAGCCATATGCGGCCGCGCTCGCCGCGCGCATGCATACACCGAAAACGTTCGATGCGATCGACGGCGCGGCGTGCGCGATGGCCGCCGCGCGCAACGTCGACGAATGGGTGCGCGCCGACCTGCGCTTTCACCTGAGCGTGCTCGAGGCCGGCGGCAACGAGCTGCTGGTGCCGCTCGGCACGCTGATCGATCGCACGCTCGAGGCGCAGCTGCACCTGAATGCGCGCCGCGCGGACGTGTACAACGCGTCGCTCGCCGAGCACACGGCGGTCAGCGACGCGATCCGCGTGCGCGACGAGGACGGTGCGCGCCGCGCGATGGCGGCGCTGCTCGCGGTGACGCGCGCGCGGATCGAGATGTCGTGACGCGAAACGGCGGGCGGCGCGGTCAGGCGTTCGCGCAGCCGCCCGGCTTGTGGATGCGCTCGGTCGACGCCGGGTACTTCGCGAGCAGGCTCGCCGGTAGCCGCGGGCGCACGACGAAATCGCCGCCGCAGTTCGGGCAGCGGCCCTTCAGCACGTCGTCGGCGCAGATCGCGCAGAACGGCTCGCCGCCCGCGTGCATTCGAACGTACAGATGCGGGCATCCGCCGAATCGGGCGGCAGGTCCCTGTCGCAGCATTCGCAGCCGGGGCGCATTTCGAGCATGACGGTTTCCCTTGGTTCGGACAGGGGGCGGGAAGGGCGCCGCCGGACATTGCGTGCGGCGCATCTGCGCGCTACTGTACCCGCCTGGATCGGCCTGGCCAACGGTGTCCCGCCGGGGCGCCGCCGATGCGCACGGGCCGCACCGGGAGACGACCATGCTTTATCGCGGAAGCTGTCATTGCGGAGACGTGAAGTTCGAGGCGGAAGGCGACCTGCAGGGCGTGATGGCGTGCAACTGCTCGATCTGCCAGCGCAAGGGCGCGCTGATGTGGTTCGTGCCGCGCGATCACATGACGCTGCTCACGCCCGACGCGCATCTCGCCACCTACATGTTCAACAAGCACGTGATCAAGCACCGCTTCTGCAAGCGCTGCGGGATTCACACGTTCGGCGAGGGCGTCCACCCGAACGGCACCGCGATGGTCGCGATCAACGTGCGCTGTCTCGAAGGCGTCGATCTCGACGCGCTGCCGGTCACGCACTACGACGGCCGCTCGCACTGAGCGGCGCGTCGGCGCATGACAGGACGCGCGGCCGTCAGGACAGTTGCGCGGCCGCGGCACCCGTCGCGGGCGCTGCCGCGTGCGGTGCGGCGCCCGCGGTGCGCGTGCCGGTGCCGGCCGGGCGTTCGATCAGCGGCGCGAGCGCCGGCGCCATCGACTTCAGCAACTGCACGGCCATCGCGCTCGTGAAGTCGTAGCGTGCCGCGTACGGTTCGTGCGCCGTCGCCGTCAGGACCCCGAAGAACCGGTCGCCGAGCACGAACACGAACGTGCCGCTGCGGTTCACCTTGCGCGACTCGATCAGCCGCGCGCCGCGCGCGTAGACGTTGAAGCGCTGGTCGCCCGTTCCGGTCTTGCCGTACACGTCGAGCGTCTTGCCGTCGGGCAGCGTGAAGCCGCCCGCGAGGCGGCGCGCGGTGCCGTTGAGCACGACGTCGCGCAGCAGCGTGTGCGCGACGTTGACGATCTCGGGCGACAGCACCGGTTGCGGCTGCGCGGCCGCGCGCACGAAGCGCGTTTCGTACGGCGTGCCCTTCGCGAAGTCGAGCCGCGTGATCGTCTCGGTCGGCGCTTTCTGGCCGCCGTTCGCGATCAGGCCGATCAGTTTCGCGAGCGCGTCGGGCTGGTCGCCCGATGCGCCGATCGCGGCCGCGTACGACGGCGTGACTTCCGCGAACGGGTAGCCGAGTGCCCGCCACGACTTCGTGATCTCCGCGTACGCGCGCAGTTCGACCATGCGACGGATGCGGCGGTCCTGGGTCGCGTGGTAGCGCGTCTTGTACAGCCACGAGTACGTGTAGAAACGCGCGTCGCGGCTGTCGCGCTGGACATCGGCAAGCGGCGCCGCCGGGTGGGCGCGCAGGTAGTTGAGCGTCCACAGCGCGAGCGGATGCACGCTCGCGATATAACCGCGATCGTTGAGGTTGAAGCGGTCGATCGCGTACTTCGCGTAGAGCCTGGCGAGATCGTCGTCGGACAGCGTTGCGGCCGGCGTGCCCTTCAGTTGCGCGCGCATCTGCGCGTCGAACCATGCGAGCGATTCGTTCGGCGCGACGCTGCGCAGCACCGTCGCGATCTTCGGCGGCGACTTGCGCACGTCCTTCAGCATCAGCGCGAGCGCGTCGTCGGGCGCCTTGCCCGCATAGCGCGTGTAGTAGCGCTTCACGTAGACCTGGCTTTCGCCGTCGACGAACTGCTGCAGGTAGTGCCGGCGCTGTTCGGGGTCGCCGAGCCACGACGACGACGGGCCGGCCGCCTGCAGCGTCTCGTAGTGGACGATGTCGCGCATCAGCCGCACGAACACGAGGTTGACCGAGTGCTCGAAGGCCGCGTGCAGCGTCAGGATGCGGCCGTTGTCCGACTTTTCGAAGTTCGAGAACACCTGTGCGCCGCCGCCCGTGTAGAACACGTCGGGGCTCGCCGAATACTTGCGTTCGACGGATGCGTCGAGCATCGCCTGCAGCGAGCGGTCGCGTGTATGCGACAGGTAGTCGAGCGCCCAGTGCGACAGCCCGTCGATCGGGTCGGGTTTCACGCGGGCCAGCTCCGCGTTCGACAGGTTCGCGTAGCGCGCATGCAGGTCGGACACGATCTGCAGGTAGGTGATCAGCGTGCGCAGCTTCGCGGTCGAGCCGAGGTTGATGCGGCCGCCGCGATTGACGTCGAACGGCTCGTTCACGCTGTCGGTCTGCACGCGCAGCAGGTTCGCGCCGTTGCGGTGTTCGTACAGCGTGAAGCTGTACGTGAGGTGCGACGGGTCGTCCTTCGGCGCGAGCATCTCGAAACCGTACAGGCCTGCCGCCTGCGCGCCGTCGCGCGTCGACGCCCGTGCGAGCCGTTCGGCGACGGCCTGCTGCACGCCGTTGTCGAGCGTGCTGGTCGCCTGCAGGTCGAACTGGTCGAGCTGGTACAGGTCGCTGATGCCGAGCGCCGACAGCAGCGACGCGCGTGCGGACGTCACGGCCTTGCGCGACACGAACGACTGCACGTGCACGGCGGCCGGCGGCGCGCTGCGTTCGATCTGCGCGGCAAGCGCGGCGTCGCGCAGCGCCGGCGAGATCACGCCGCCGTTCGACAGCAGCCTCAGGTAGCTGTCGGTCAGCCGTTTCAGTGCCGGATAGCCGCGATTGAGGAAGTACGACGGCGCGCGCTGCGCGATGATCAGCGACAGCACCTCGCGGAACGCCTTGCCTTGTTCGTCGACGTTGTCGCCCGTCGTCGGCGCGGACAGGATGCGGTTCACGTCGTTGAAGTCGCGGCCGTACCACGCGGCGAGGCCGTCGCCGATGCCGGTGATCTCGCCGATGTGCGGCCGCGCGGCGAGCGGGACGGAATTCAGGTAGCGCACGACGATGGTGCGGCGCGCGAGCATCGTCTGCGGGCCGTTCAGGTACGCACGCACCGACGCCGACGCGATCTGCCGCAGCTTCTCGGGCGGCGTCGCGGTGCGGCCCTCGGGCGAATGGCGGAACTTCTCGATCTGCGTCGCGAGCGTGCTGCCGCCCGGGCGCGCCTGGTGGCGGTTGACGACGTGCAGCGCCTGGTCGGCGAGCGCGCGGCTGAAGCGCCCCCAGTCGATCGCCGGGTTGCGGTTCGGCTCGTTCGCGTCGAGCAGGTAGCGATCCTCGATGAACAGCAGCGAATCGACGATCACGCGCGGCACCCCGTCGAAGTCGGCATAGACGCGCTGCGGGAACACGGTCGCGAACAGCGGCGCGCCGGTCGAGTCGAACAGCGTCAGGCCCGCCTGGTCCTTCTCCTCGAACGGGAGGAACAGCCCGCGATCGCCGATCGACAGCATCCGCTGCGAATCGCGCGCCTGCTTGCCGACGACGAAGCCGCGCGCGAGCAGCCGTTCCTGGAACGCCGGAATCATCGCGTAGCCGAGGCGCTGGTCGTACGGGCCGTTCGCGGGGAAGCGGATGCGATCGCTCGGGCCCGCCTCGAGCGTGTAGCCGACGTCGCGGGTGAGATCGGACAGGTAGTGCGCCTGCAGCCGGGACGTTTCGATCTCGCTCTGCACGAGCCGCGCGACGATCGCCACCGCGATCAGCAGCGCGGCGAGCAGGGACCACTTGACCCACGTCCAGACCGATGCGGGACCGGTCACGCGCGGCAGGATACGATTCAGCGGCCGATTCATGGCGGCGTCTCCCTGAAGGCGCGGGCTCCGGCCGCACCCCATTAAAGATTAGTGTAGTCCTCCGCAGCGGGCTGCCAAGGGCGTCGACTACCGAGATGCGTCGGCGCAACGTGCATGCCTGTGATGCGCGGCAACGGGCGCCGCGCCGAGATGGTGCGCGTCGCTGCGGCTTAAACGTTTGCGCGTTGCGCGCGGCGGCGTCCGCGTGGCAGGGGCGGCGGCGGGCAGGCCCGCCGCCGCCGGGCCGACGGACGATGCACGGATTTCGTGCGCTGCGGCATCGTTCCAATTCGGGCCGGAACCCGTTCGTGAAAGGGGGGCGTCGCACGGCGACGCTACGGGTTTCCGCGATAGCCGCGCGCGCCGGCGGCGGGTACGATCGCCGGATGTGCGGCGCATGTCCGCTTCCGCCCGGAGTCCCATGGCGATCCATCCCGTCGCACTCGTGTGCACGGCCATCCTCGGGCTGCTGCTGTTCGGGCTCGGGTTCGTCGTGTCCGTCACGCGCTTTCGATGCACCATCGGGTCCGGGTGTGCGTCCGACCCGACGAACGGGTTGCACAAGATCGTGCGCGCGCACGGCAACACGGCCGAACACGCGCCGTTCCTCGCGGTGCTGTTTCTCTATTTCGGCGCCCACGATCCGTCTCGCGCGATCCTCGCGCTGATCGTCGCGGCAACCACGTTCCGCTGCCTGCTGGTCATCGGATTGCTCGCCTGGCCGACGATGGCCAACCCGAATCCCGTGCGTTTCATCGGCGCGCTCGGCACCTATCTGTGCGGGGCCGCGCTGTGCGTCGCGCTGTTCGTCTGAACGGCGGCGCTACCGCCACAGTAGCGTCGCGCGATCGTGCCGGCGCACGGCTTCGACGAAGCAGTGGATCAGGTAGTCACAGGCAATCGTGTTCAGCGCATCGCGGCGCATGAGCATGCCGACCGGCACGGCCGGAATCGTTTCCTCCACGTCGATCGCGACCATCCGCTCGCGAATCCAGTCGATTTCCATGAAGCGCTTCGGCGCGCAAGACACGGTGTCGGTGTGCACCGACAGCGAAAACGCCGCGCTGAACGACGTGCATTCGACGATCGGCTGCGGCGCATCGGGCACCGATTCGATGGGGCACGCGGCGGTTGCCGCGATCAACGGCCCCGGCGCGTCCGCGAACGACCGCCAGTTCGAGGCGCGGATCGGCGTCCGGCACAAGTTCTGACGAATGCGGCGATCGGCTAGCGGCGGCCGCGAGCGGTGATATGCTCGCGGCACGCCCGCGATCGACGGGCGGATTCCGATTGCCCGCGTGCGGCCGTGATGCCGCGCTGCACGGCATTTCCGAGGGAAGAACCGACACATGAGCCGCAAATTCATTCTGAAGGGCGACACGACCGACCACGGCGGTGTCGTGCTCGACGGGATCGCCAATTCGTCGTTCGACGGACGCGAACTCGCCTATCTCGGGGCGTCGGTGTTCTGCGCCGCCTGCAAGTCTCCCGGCGTGATCGTATCCGACGGCGGCGAGCGGACGATGACCGTGATGGGCAAGGTCGTCGCGCTCGAACACGACCTGTGCCAGTGCCAGTGCACGCCGCAGCCGAAGCTGATCGCGTCGCAGGCCACCGGGACGATCACCGGATGAAACCCGCCGCGCGGCCTCGGCGCACGGCCAACGGCCGTCAGACGCTGCCTTCGGTTTCGATCACGAGGATGCGTGCTTCGCCGAGCGGATGCGCGACGTGCTCGGTGCCGGCCGTCGCGTGGAACACGTCACCCGTTTCGAGCACCGTCGCGTGCTCGACGCCTGCTTCCCGATAACGCATCTCGACGCGACCGTCGAGCACCGCGAACACTTCCTCGCCGTCGTTCACGTGCCATCGATACGGCTGGTCGGTCCAGTGCAGGCGAACCGTGATGCCGCCCAGGTTCGCGATGTCGAGCGCGCCCCACGCACGGTCCGCGGTGAACGCGGCGCTGCGGACGATGTTCATCGATATGTTCTCCGGCGCGAGTGCGCGTCGTCTTTCAGTCGTCGAGGCAATTTCTACGTATCCGCATTCAGCGCGACATCGCGCGCAGCGCCTGTTCGATCGTCGCCTTGCGCTTCGCGAAACCGGCCGCCGAACGTTCGGTGACGCGCTTCACGACGGCTGCCGGCGCGGTGTCCGGCGAACCGGCGTCGAACGGCGGCGCGGGCGCGTATTCGAGTTGCAGCTGGATCGCCTGCGCTTCCTCGTCGCCGGCCAGTTCCGCGGCGATCGTCAATGCGAAGTCGATGCCGGCCGTGACGCCGCCGCCCGTGATCAGGTTGCCGTCGCGCACCACGCGCTCGCGCACCGGCACCGCGCCGAGCGGTTCGAGCAGCGTGTGGAACGCCCAGTGCGTCGTCGCGCGCCGCCCGCGCAGCAGGCCGGCCACGCCGAGCAGCAGCGCGCCCGTGCAGACCGACGTCACGTAGCGCGCGGTGGCCGCGCGCTGCTGCACGAAGGCGATCGTTTCGGCATCGAGCAGCAGTTCGTTGATCCCGATGCCGCCCGGAATGCAGATCACGTCGAGCGGCGGGCAATCGTCGAACGTGCAGGTCGGCGCGAGCGCGAGCCCGCTGCTCGACGCGACGGTGTCGCGCGACTTCCAGACCAGGTGGACGGCCGCGTCGGGCAGCGACGCGAGCACGTCGTGCGGGCCGGTGAGATCGAGTTGCTGGACGCCCGGGAACACGAGAAAGCCGATATGCAGGGTCATTCGAAGACTCCGGTTGGAAGGGGGGGCGCACCGTTGCCGGCGCGGGATGGACAGATCGATTCTAGGCGCGTAGTGTTTGGCGAAATTGCCATATCACCCACGTTTTCAGCCAATCGCCATGCCTGCCGCCCCGCGTTCGATCCTGGTTCTCGCGTTCCCTCGTGCCCAGCTGCTCGACGTGTCGGGGCCGCTGCAGGTGTTTGCGTCCGTCAACGAGCTCGCGCAGGAGCGCGGCCAGCCGGCGCCCTACGCGCCGCGTGTCGTCGCGGCCGAGGCCGGGCCCGTCGAGACGTCGTCGGGTCTCGTCGTGATGGCCGAGTCGCTGCGCTCGGCCGCACGCCATCCCGATACGCTGATCGTCGCCGGCGGCAAAGGCGTGCATGCGGCATCCCGGGACGCGCGGCTGGTGCGCTGGGTGCGGCAGCAGGCGGCGCGCACGCGGCGCGTCGCGTCCGTCTGCACCGGCGCATTCCTGCTCGCCGAGGCCGGCCTGCTCGACGGGCGCCGTGCGGTCACGCACTGGGCGCGCTGCGACGAGTTCGCGGCGCGCTATCCGAACGTGCGCGTCGAATCCGATCCGATCTTCATCCGCGAAGGCGCACTGTGGACCTCGGCCGGCGTGACGGCCGGCATCGATCTCGCGCTCGCGCTGGTCGAGGAGGACCTGGGGCGGGCGACCGCGCTCGACGTCGCGCGCGAACTCGTCGTGTTCCTGAAGCGCCCGGGTGGACAGGCGCAGTTCAGCACGATGCTGTCGATGCAGCGCACCGACGACCGGTTCGGCGAACTGCATGCGTGGATGGCCGAGCACCTGACGGCCGACCTGTCGGTGCCCGCGCTGGCCGAGCGCGCAAGCATGAGCGAGCGCAGCTTCGTGCGCCACTACCGCGCGGGCACCGGCCGCACCCCCGCTCGCGCGGTCGAGCAGCTCCGCGTCGAGGCCGCGCAGCGCCTGCTCGGCGAAACGGCTTGGCCCGTCAAGCGGATCGCCGCGCGTTGCGGCTTCGGCTCCGAGGAGACGCTGCGACGCTGTTTCGTGCGGGTGCTGGGCGTGTCGCCGCAAGGCTATCGCGAGCGCTTCGTGCGATAACGCACGGCGTGCGGCTGCGCTCGGGGCCGGAACGATCGCCGAGTGAAACTGAACGAAAATCGATCGCTTTCCAGTCCGAAACGCAGAAACTATTCAGGATCAGAGAACAATGGACGGGGGCTTGTGCCGTGCCCGTCGCGCGCTCTATTCTGTTCCGTTGGCGATTCGAAGGGGGAGCAGCATGGACCGAATCCAGGCAATGGAAGTTTTTACCCGTGTGGTCGACGCGAACAGTTTCACACGCGCGGCCGACACGCTCGCGATGCCGCGCGCGTCGGTGACGACCATCATTCAGAACCTCGAGGCGCTGCTGGGCGTGCGCCTGATGCACCGGACGACACGCAGGCTGTCGCTCACGCCGGAAGGTGCGGCGTACTACGAGCATTGCACGAAGATCATCTCGGAGATCGCGGAGGCCGACGCGAGTTTCCAGACGGGCAACCGCAAGCCGAGCGGCGTGCTGCGTGTCCACATGCCGAGTTCGCTCGGGCGGCGCATCGTGCTGCCGTCGCTGTCGATTTTCCGGCAGCGCTATCCCGACATCACGCTCGAACTGGGGCTCTCCGACCGCTACGTGGATCCGGTCGAGGAGGGCATCGACTGCATGATCCGGGTCGGGCCGCTCGAGGATTCGTCGATGGTCGCGCGGCGGATCGGGATGCTGAAGCGCGTGACCTGCGCGTCGCCCGATTACCTCGCGCGTCACGGCGAGCCGCACGAGATTGCCGATCTCGCCGACCATCACGCGGTGAATTTCCGTGCGAGCCACGGCGCGCGTGCGATTCCGTGGGTGTTCATGATCGACGGCAAGCCGTTCGAGGTGCGGATGAACGGAAGCGTCACGGTCAACGATTCGGATGCCTACGTGACGTGCGGGCTCGAAGGGTTCGGGATGATCCAGCCGACGCTGTTCATGGTGCTGCCGAACCTGCTCGACGGCTCGCTGGTCGAGGTGCTGCCTGACTGCAATCCGAAGCCGAAGCCGATTTCGATCGTGTATCCGCACAACCGGCACCTGTCGCAGAAGGTGCGCGTGTTCGCCGACTGGGTCGCGGAGGTGTTCGAGGCGACGCCGTCGCTGGAAGGTGGGGAGAACTGGCGCGGGCGGGTGGGGGCGCAGGCGGCGAAGCTGCAGCGAGGGGCGGTGGCGGCGTGAGGCGCCGGGGCGCGGCCGGGGTGGCCGTGCCGCCGGTCACCGCGGTGTTGGCGTCCCGGAAAAGCCGCGTGTCGATGCCGCGGTTTCAGTTGCGGGATTGATCCGGAACAGCGCCTTGCGTCGCGCGATCGCGCAGCGCGGCGGGCAATTTCCACAGCATCAGTTCGCGCGTACCGATTGCCCACAGCGCAGAACCGTCCCACGAAAAGGCCAGCGCCTGGATCTCGCTGTTTTTGGGTAGCGACGATGCGTCGAGCTGCACGGGCGTGCGGCCCTGTGCGACATCCCACAGTGCCACGCGATGTTTCCAGCCGCCCGCTTTGCAGGTCGTACCCATCGCAAGGAAGCGACCGTTTGCCGAACGGGCTGCGGCCTTGAAGGTGTCGGCAGTGCCCAGCAGGGCCGACGTTACGTGCCCGTTCTTGAGATCCACCACATGCATGCCGACGAAGCGCGCCCGTTTCGGACCCGGGGCCTTCACGGGAGGTGGCATGCTGCCGTCGTCGTCGAGCAACAGCACGAAGCCTGTCGCGATCCAGTGACCCTGCGGCGAGCCGAGCGGCTTGGGCGCCCAATGAGCGATGCCGGCGGCGCTGACGGAATCCGGCGCGCCGAAGCGCCGGGGCAACACGATCGTACGCAGCGTGCGGCCGGTGCGGGCGTCCAGCTCGGCGAGCCCTTGCGAATCCTCCGTCCAGTAGCTCCCGGAAGGCCGCCAGCGTACCGGCCAGATCAGCGCATTGCTGCCGTTGCTGATCTCGTCCATCAGCGACTGGCGTACCGACGAAAGCGTCGTGACGAACGGCCATGGATCGTCGTTGCCCGGCGGCGGTGACGCCGGGCGCTGCACGGTCAGGAACGCGGAGCCGACCGGATTCGCGTCCTTCTCGCCATGCCGGAGGTCATGCCAGAAATTGGCCGGCAGATCGTCATCGAGAATCCAGGACATATCGCTCATCTGATGGTCTCGCCAATCGGTCTCGCTCGGCCAGACGACTTCATGACGATCGACCTTGCTGCTCGCGATGTCGTATCGGTACAGGCTTGGCTTGCTCTTGGCGTCGGGCTGGCCGTCGAACCAGACGGCGCTGCCGTCGCCGTTGATCATCATCTGTCGCGGCCCCTCCTTGCCGTGCCAGATTTCGTCCGCCTGCAACGCGCCGTTGGCCGCGCGCAGCCGCCACACGTACTCGTTCCAGCCGCGGTTGTCGGCCACCTGGGCGCTGAACAGCAGGCTGCCATCCGGCAGGCCGAGGATGTCGTGCGGGTACAGCAACGTGCGTTGCGACGGATCGGTCGCGAACTTGTCCCAGCGGATGATCGACGGCTTGATTACCGGGGCGCTCGGGTCCGGCGCCACCGGCTTGATGGCGGGGGGCGGCATCGACGGTGCCGAGGGCAACTGCCATGCAGCGGGCGACGTGGCGATTTCCAGCCTGACTGGCAGTGCGGACAACGCGTCGGTCAATGCCGTGAACACGTCGGCCGGGACGACGGAGATGCCGGTCCTGCTGGATTGCGTCCGGTTGCCGCTGAACACGTCCAGGTCCTGGAGTGTCAATGCTTTCCACAGGCTGTAGTCGGGGTTGGGCCGGGAGTCGATGCGACCGAACTGAACGACCGTCGCCGGATGCCCGAATAGGGCGCTTGTGTCCTGCACCCTGACGAACAGCGCGCTCCGGTACTGGCCGGTGATGCCGTCGCTGTGATCCTGGCGGGCCTCCCAGAACGCGTACGTGGGTTGCAGCGCGGGCAGGCCGGAGCCGCGGAACAGCCGGTCGACGCGGGCCCGAGCCAGATCCATGCGCCAGTCCAGTTCCTGCCGGGTGATTGCGCCTTGTTGCAGCGCCTGCTGCAGTTTCGGCAGGGTCGCATGGTCGGCGATGGCTGCGCGCAGGTCCGGCCGGCGCGACAACAGGACATGGCTCCAGGGGTCCGGCAAATTCTGCAACTGCCAGCTATCGGCACTGGCCTTGACCGGGCTCGTCCGTTGCAGCACGCGCTCCACGAGCGGCTGCACCTGGTCATAGGGAGCGGAGACCAGCAGGAACACGGCTTCCGCATAAGCTTGCCGGTTCTTGCCGTTGTCCCAGATGAGGACCTGTTCGCCTCGACGGGCGGCTACTTCGTAATCGTCGTCGTGCCCGGTGTCGTGCAGTTGCTCGAATCTCCAATGCAGGCCGTCGACGGTGGTGTCTGGCAGCGGGTCGGCCTGGCAGGCGAGCGGGGTTGCGATGCCGATCAGAATCGACAGGAAGCATGCGAGGCGTTTTCTCATTGACGTTATGCCTGGATGCAGCGGGAATTTGGACGTACCGATTCTAAGTGCGGCATCGTGTGCGTACTGCGGTGTGCCGGGTGGCATTGCGCGGGGTATCGATTTTTGCGCCGTTCGGTATCACCGCGTACAGGCGTTGATGATGCGTTCGTTGAGGTTGATGTTGTTCAGGTCGCCGGGGGCTGAGCGCAGCTTGAAGGGACTGAGGGCGACCCGGAGATACCAGGTGCCGTGGCGATCGCGTCGCGGGCAGGGAATTTTGATCATCCGTGCCACTTGCCGTGACATCGGAAAAATGAAAAAGCCGCTGTTTCTTTCGAAACAGCGGCTCTCGCATTTGGTGGCGAATCAGGGACTCGAACCCCGGACCTGCGGATTATGATTCCGTCGCTCTAACCGACTGAGCTAATTCGCCGAAGAGTTGAATTATGTAGATCGACGCTCGGGCTGTCAACACCTTTTTTCATCTTCCGCGAAAAAAGTTGCCGGCGGCCCGTGCCGCCCTCCACCCTCAATCCTGCGCGTAGATGTTCGAGTCCTTCGTCTCCTTGACGAACAGCAGGCCGATCACGAACGTGGCCAGCGCGATCACGATCGGATACCAGAGGCCCGAGTAGATGTCGCCCTTCGCCGCGACGATCGCGAACGCGGTGGCCGGCAGGAAGCCGCCGAACCAGCCGTTGCCGATGTGATAGGGCAGCGACATCGACGTGTAGCGGATCCGCGTCGGGAACATCTCGACCAGCATCGCGGCGATCGGGCCATAGACCATCGTCACGTAGATCACGAGGATCGTCAGGATCACGATCGTCATCGGCCAGTTGAGCTGCGCCGGGTCCGCCTTGGCCGGGTAGCCGGCCGCCTTCAGCGTCGACCCGAGCGTCTTGTCGAACGCCGCGCCCTGCGCCTTCGCGTCGGCCGCCTTGCCTTCGTAGGCCGGGATCACCGTGTCGCCCACCTTGATCTGCGCCGTCGCGCCGGCCGGTGCCGCGACGTTCTCGTAGTTCAGGCCGGCTTTCGCGAGCGCGCTCTTCGCGATGTCGCACGAGTTCGTGAACTTCGACGTACCCACCGGGTTGAACTGGAACGAACAGGCGGCCGGATCGGCGATGACCGTGATCGGTGACTTCTGCGTGGCGATCTCGAGCTGCGGGTTCGCGTAGTGCGTGAGCGCCTTGAACAGCGGGAAGTAGGTCAGTGCCGCGATCAGGCAGCCCGCGAGGATGATCGGCTTGCGGCCGATCTTGTCCGACAGCGAACCGAAGAACAGGAAGAACGGCGTGCCGATCAGCAGCGCGATCGCGATCAGGATGTTCGCGCTCGCCCCATCCACCTTCAGCGTCTGCGTGAGGAAGAACAGCGCGTAGAACTGGCCCGTGTACCACACGACGGCCTGGCCGGCGGTCAGGCCGACGAGCGCGAGGATCACGATCTTCAGGTTCTTCCACTGGCCGAACGCTTCGGTCAGCGGCGCCTTCGACGTCTTGCCTTCCGCCTTGATGCGCAGGAACACCGGCGATTCGTTCAACTGCATCCGGATCCACACCGACACCGCGAGCAGCAGGATCGACGCGACGAACGGCACGCGCCAGCCCCAGCTGCCGAACGCTTCCTCGCCGATGAAGGTGCGCACGCCGAGGATCACGAGCAGCGACAGGAACAGGCCGAGCGTGGCGGTCGTCTGGATCCACGCGGTGTAGAAGCCTCGACGGTTGGCCGGCGCGTGCTCGGCGACGTAGGTCGCCGCGCCGCCGTACTCGCCGCCGAGCGCGAGACCCTGCAACAGCCGCATCGCGATGAAGATCACGGGCGCGGCGATGCCGATCGACGCGTAGCCGGGCAGGAAGCCGACCACGAAGGTCGAGATGCCCATGATCACGATCGTCACGAGGAACGTGTGCTTGCGGCCGACGAGGTCGCCGAGGCGGCCGAACACGATCGCGCCGAACGGCCGCACCGCGAAGCCGGCCGCGAAGCCGAGCAGCGTGAAGATGAAGGCGGCGGTCGGGTTGACGCCGGAGAAGAAGCTCTTGCTGATGTAGGCCGCGAGCGAGCCGGCCAGGTAAAAGTCGTACCACTCGAACACGGTGCCGAGCGACGACGCGAAGATCACCTTCTTCTCTTCACCCGTCATCGGCGAGTGCGAAATTTGCCCGCCTAACGTTGCCATGAGTCGTCTCCAAGTCCCTTTGTAGGTGTGCGGCCGCCTTGGGTGAGGCGGGCCTGTTGACGATTATTGGTAGGGAAACTTACGGCGGACTGACTCGCGTCTGCAAAGCAGATGTGCGTCAACTTTCGTCTAAGTTTCTGCTTTGAGTGTCTATCACGCTTGCAACGTCGCCGAAATCGTCGATTTCGGCGTAATCCGGGCAGCCTGCGGCGGCGCGCGTCAGGGTTAATCCGGGGCGGCTTCGGTCAGCGGCAGGCTGACGCGCACGAGCGTGCCGGCGAGGCGCGGGGCGTGCTGGTAGACGTGATCGTCGAGCGTCAGCGTGCCGCCGTGCTGCGTGGCGATCTCGCGCACGATCGCGAGCCCGAGGCCGCTGCCGTCGCCTTCGCGGCCGAGGATCCGGTAGAAGCGCTCGACGACGCGCTCGCGTTCGGCGGCCGGGATGCCCGGCCCGGTGTCCTCGACTTCGAGATGCACGAACCGCGCGGCGGGTTCGGCGCGCACGCGCACCGTGATGCGGCCGCCTTCCGGCGTGTAGCGGATCGCGTTGTCGATCAGGTTGCCGAGCATCTCGCGCAGCATCACCGGGTTGCCGTCGACGTCGAGCGGCGTGTCGTCCGGCGGGCCTTCGTAGCCGAGATCCATGCGTTTCGCGAGCGCGGCCTGCACCCAGTCGCGCACCGCGCGCCGCGCGAGCGAGGCGATTTCGACCGGCTCGAACGTCAGCCCGCTCGCGCGGTTCTCGGCGCGCGCGAGCGCGAGCAACTGCGTGACGAGCCGCGCGGCCTGCTCGGAGCTCGTCGCGATCTGCTCGAGCGAGCGCTGCACGTCGGGCGGCACGGGGTGGCGCAGCGCGAACTCGGCCTGCGTGCGCAGGCCCGCGAGCGGCGTCTTCATCTGGTGGGCGGCGTCGGCGATGAAGCGCTTTTGCAGCGCCATGTTCTGTTCGAGACGGGCGAGCAGGTCGTTGAACGACGTGACGAGCGGCTCGATCTCGGGCGGCGCGCGCTGCGCCTCGACCGGCGACAGGTCGTCGGGCCGTCGCGCGCGGATGTGCGCCTGCAGCGCGTTGAGCGGCGCGAGCCCGCGCGACAGCCCGAACCAGACCAGCAGGATCGCGAGCGGCAGGATCACGAACTGCGGCAGGATCACGCCCTTGATGATGTCGTTCGCGAGCGCGTTGCGCTTGTCCAGCGTTTCACCGACCTGCACGAGCACGGGCTGTGCGCTGTCCGATTGCGGCAGCGCGACCGTCGTATACGCGACGCGCACGTCGTTGCCGCGCAGCAGGTCGTCGCGGAACATGACGACGCCCGGCGGCGGGCGGTCCTCGTCGCGCGGCAGCGGCATGTCGGCTTCGCCCGCGACCAGTTCGCCGCGGGTGCCGAGCACCTGGAAATAGACGCTGTCGACGTTGTCCGCGCGCAGGAAGTCGCGCGTCTGCTGCGGCAGCGTCAGCTCGGCGACGCCGTTTACCGGATGGATCTGCCGCGCGAGCACGTACGCGTTGGTCTCGAGCGCGCGATCGAACGGACCGTTCGCGATCGTCTTCGCGACGAGGTAGGTGACGGCGATGCTCATCGGCCACAGCAGCAGCAGCGGCGCGAGCATCCAGTCGAGGATCTCGCCGAACAGCGAGCGCGGGCGCGGCGCCTCGGGCGCATCGGTTTCGTCGGGCGGCGCGAACGGGTTCTCGTAGCGCGCGTCGCGCGCCTCGTCGGCGGCCGACGACGGCGCGCCGGTCGGGTGGCGGGTAGGGGCCGGCGTGGCCATTGCGGCGACGCCCGGGGTCAGCGCAGCGGCGTGCCGGCCACCGCGGGCTGGGGCGCGGCCGAGTCGGCGGGCGTGGCCGGCGCCGCCTTCTCGAGGCAGTAGCCGAGGCCGCGCACGGTCGAGATCCGTACGCCGCTGGGTTCGATCTTCTTGCGCAGCCGGTGCACGTAGACTTCGATCGCGTTGTTGCTGACTTCCTCGCCCCATTCGCACAGATGGTCGACGAGCTGCTCCTTCGACACGAGCCGGCCGATCCGCTGCAGCAGCACCTCGAGCAGGCCAAGCTCGCGCGCGGAGAGATCGAGCACGCGATCGTTCGCATACGCGATGCGGCCGACCTGGTCGAACGCGAGCGAGCCGTGGCGCACGACGGTCGGGCCGCCGCCCGCACCGCGCCGGGTCAGCGCGCGCACGCGCGCCTCGAGCTCGTTGAGCGCGAACGGCTTGGCCATGTAGTCGTCGGCGCCGAGGTCGAGCCCCTTCACGCGCTCATCGACGCTGTCGGCGGCCGTCAGGATCAGCACGGGGAGGTTGGAATTGCGGGCGCGCAGGCGCTTGAGCACGTCGAGCCCGGACATTTTCGGGAGCCCGAGGTCGAGGATCAGCAGGTCGAACGTCTGCATCGACAGTGCCGTATCGGCATCGACGCCGCTCTTCACGTGGTCGACCGCATAGCCCGATTGGCGGAGTGACCGGGTGAGGCCGTCCGCGAGTATGCTGTCGTCTTCCGCGATGAGAATTCGCATGGTGCTGACCGATGGCCGGCGGGGCGTTCGCGCCGGCCGGCTGTCTCCGAAGTTATTCGTGTACAACGCAGCCTGCATTGCGGGCTTGCACAAAATACTGTTTTTTTATACAGTGTCTGCATTCGTGGGCGGCGCTTGAAAGCGGGCGCGCCTCTGACAGACGCTGCTCATCATAGCAAAGGACGATTCATGGAAGATAGCAAGAAGGGCTCCGGGATGACCGCCGAGAAGAGCAAGGCGCTGGCCGCCGCGCTTGCCCAGATCGAGAAGCAGTTCGGCAAGGGCTCGATCATGCGCATGGGCGACGGCGAGGCGGCGGAAGATATCCAGGTCGTCTCCACGGGTTCGCTGGGCCTCGACATCGCGCTTGGCGTCGGCGGCCTGCCGCGCGGCCGGGTGGTCGAGATCTACGGCCCGGAATCGTCCGGTAAAACCACGCTCACGCTGCAGGTCATCGCCGAGCTGCAGAAGCTGGGCGGCACCGCAGCGTTCATCGACGCCGAGCACGCGCTCGACGTCCAGTACGCGTCGAAGCTCGGCGTGAATGTGCCGGAGCTGCTGATTTCGCAGCCGGACACCGGCGAGCAGGCGCTCGAAATCACCGACGCGCTGGTGCGCTCGGGCTCGATCGACATGATCGTCATCGACTCGGTCGCGGCGCTCGTGCCGAAGGCCGAAATCGAAGGCGAGATGGGCGATTCGCTGCCGGGCCTGCAGGCCCGCCTGATGTCGCAGGCGCTGCGCAAGCTGACCGGCACGATCAAGCGCACGAACTGCCTGGTGATCTTCATCAACCAGATTCGTATGAAGATCGGCGTGATGTTCGGCAACCCGGAAACCACGACGGGCGGTAACGCGCTGAAGTTCTATGCGTCGGTGCGTCTCGACATCCGCCGGATCGGCTCGATCAAGAAGAACGACGAGGTGATCGGCAACGAAACCCGCGTGAAGGTCGTCAAGAACAAGGTGTCGCCGCCGTTCCGCGAAGCGATCTTCGACATCCTGTATGGCGAAGGCATTTCGCGTCAGGGCGAGATCATCGATCTCGGCGTGCAGGCGAAAATCGTCGACAAGGCCGGCGCCTGGTACAGCTACAACGGCGAGAAGATCGGCCAGGGCAAGGACAACGCGCGTGAATTCCTGCGCGAGAATCCGGAAATCGCGCGCGAGATCGAGAACCGCATCCGCGAATCGCTCGGCGTCGTCGCAATGCCCGATAGTGCAGGCAACGAAGCCGAGGCGGTGGACGAAGAAGAGTGATGGTCGGGCGCCGAGGTCAGGCTGGCGAGCCGGAGGAGAGCGACGCGCCCGAAGCGGCGGGTCGCCCCGGCCGGCGAGCCGGATCCTCGAGCGCCGATCGGCGGGTCGCGGGCAGCCATGCCGCGAACCGCACCGCGACGAGGGCATCCGACGATGCCCTCGTTTCGTTTGAGATTGCTGCACCGGACGATCCATTCGACGACGATGAATCGTTCGACGCGCACGACCGCTCCCGTCGTCGCGTCTCCGGTGTCAGTTTCCCTGGCGATCGCACAGCCGATGCGTCGGCGCCGGCCAGGGAAGATGTCTACACGCGCAGCAGCCAGCATCCGCGTCGCACGCGTCGTGCGTCGGGCGGTGCTTCAAGCGCTGCTTCCGGCGACGATCCGGGTGCCGGCACGCGCAAGTCGTCGAAGCCGCCGCGTTCGTTGAAAGGCCGTGCGCTCGGCTATCTGTCGAGGCGCGAATACAGCCGCACGGAACTCGCGCGCAAGCTCGCGCCGTATGTCGGCGAAGACGAGTCCGTCGAACCGGTGCTCGATGCGCTGGAGAAGGATGGCTGGCTGTCCGATGCGCGTTTTGCCGAGAGTCTCGTGCATCGCCGCGCGTCGCGTGTCGGCGTCGCACGCATCGTCAGCGAGCTGAAGCGTCATGCGGTCGGCGACACGCTCGTCGAGGAGGTGAACGCGCAGCTTCGCGAGACCGAATGGGCGCGTGCGCAGGCGGTCTGGCGCAAGAAATTCGGTGCACTGCCGCAAACGCCGGCCGAGCGGGCGAAGCAGGCGCGCTTTCTCGCTGCGCGGGGCTTCTCGAGCGCGACCATCGTGAAGTTGCTGAAGGTCGGCGACGATTTCCCGATCGACGACTGACCGTGCCGATCGCGCGCGTGGCGCGCGATTTTGCTGCAACGCAACTGCTTCCGGACAGGCGGGAATACCCGCCGTCGCGTCAAAGTGTCTCAAATACCCAATATGCTAAAATCCGTGGGTTTTCCTCTTCGGCCTCAACCTCCAGCATGCCGCTATCCGAGCCCGTGCCCCGTCAGTTGCGACATCGACGCGCAATCCGAGCGGAAGCTTACGAGCGCGGCGACGGCTTGTGGGACATCGAAGCCTGCCTGACCGACCACAAGCCGCGCGATGTCGCGCTTGCGTCGGGCATCCGGCCCCAGGGCCTGCCGATCCACGAACTCTGGCTGCGCGTGACTATCGATCGTGACCTCAATGTCGTCGACGCCGAAGCGTCTTCGGAATGGGTTCCCTATCCCGGTCACTGTCAATCCGCTTCCCCCGCCTATCGGGCCCTCATCGGGCTCAACCTCTTCCGCAATTTCCGCCGCAACGCGAACCGGCTGCTCGCCGGCGTCGCAGGCTGTTCCCATCTCACCGAACTGTGCGCCGTGCTGCCGACGGCCGCGATCCAGGCGTTCGCCGGTGACGTGTGGAACGTGCGCGAGGAGGGCGGCGAAGGGCCGGATCAGGGCGACGTGCACGCCGAACCGCCTTTCCAGCTCGGCCGCTGCCGGGCGTTGCGGTTCGACGGCGAGGTCGTGCGGCAGTATTACCCGCGGTGGTATGGCCCGCTTCGGCCGGATTTGCCCGGTGATGGCAGCACGAAGGAATGAACGGAAATCATTCGAAGAAGCGTCTAAAGCGACTTTTCATCCAACTCTCAGACTGAAGGGAATCACGCATGAAGATTCACGAGTACCAGGGTAAGGAAATCCTGCGGAAATTCGGAGTCGCGGTACCGCGCGGCAAGCCGGCGTTCTCGGTTGACGAGGCCGTCAAGGTGGCAGAAGAGCTCGGCGGCCCGGTATGGGTCGTGAAGGCTCAGATTCACGCGGGTGGCCGTGGCAAGGGCGGCGGCGTGAAGGTGGCGAAGTCGATCGAGCAGGTCCGCGAATACGCGAACCAGATCCTCGGCATGCAGCTCGTCACGCACCAGACCGGTCCGGAAGGCCAGAAGGTCAACCGTCTGATGATCGAAGAAGGCGCGGACATCAAGCAGGAACTGTATGTCAGCCTCGTCGTCGACCGCATCTCGCAAAAGATCGTCCTGATGGGTTCGAGCGAAGGCGGCATGGACATCGAAGAAGTTGCCGAAAAGCACCCGGAACTGATCCACAAGGTCATCGTCGAGCCGTCGACGGGCCTGCTCGACGCCCAGGCAGACGACCTCGCCGCGAAGATCGGCGTGCCGGCTGCTTCGATTCCGCAAGCGCGCGCGATCCTGCAAGGCCTGTACAAGGCATTCTGGGAAACCGACGCATCGCTGGCTGAAATCAACCCGCTGAACGTCTCCGGCGACGGCAAGGTCATCGCACTCGACGCGAAGTTCAACTTCGACTCGAACGCGCTGTTCCGCCACCCGGAAATCGTCGCGTACCGCGACCTGGACGAAGAAGATCCGGCTGAAATCGAAGCGTCGAAGTTCGACCTCGCGTACATCTCGCTCGACGGCAACATCGGCTGCCTCGTGAACGGCGCAGGCCTCGCGATGGCGACGATGGACACGATCAAGCTGTTCGGCGGCGAACCGGCGAACTTCCTGGACGTCGGCGGTGGCGCGACGACCGAGAAGGTCACGGAAGCGTTCAAGCTGATGCTGAAGAACCCGGACCTGAAGGCGATCCTCGTGAACATCTTCGGCGGCATCATGCGCTGCGACGTGATCGCGGAAGGCGTGATCGCCGGTTCGAAGGCCGTGAACCTGAACGTGCCGCTCGTCGTGCGCATGAAGGGCACGAACGAAGACCTCGGCAAGAAGATGCTGGCCGATTCGGGCCTGCCGATCATCTCGGCTGACAGCATGGAAGAGGCTGCGCAGAAGGTTGTCGCGGCTGCCGCAGGCAAGTAAGCGCGCTCAATGAATAGGTATGGCGGCGCGGCTTGCACGCGACGCCAATCGAACAGAGGTCAAAATACATGTCGATTCTGATCAACAAGGACACGAAGGTCATCACGCAGGGCATTACCGGCAAGACCGGTCAGTTCCATACGCGCGCCTGCCGTGAATACGCAAACGGCCGCGAAGCATTCGTCGCGGGCGTGAACCCGAAGAAGGCCGGCGAAGATTTCGAAGGCATTCCGATCTACGCGAGCGTCAAGGAAGCGAAGGCAGAAACCGGCGCGACCGTGTCGGTCATCTACGTTCCGCCTGCAGGCGCAGCTGCTGCGATCTGGGAAGCGGTCGAAGCCGACCTCGATCTCGCGATCTGCATCACGGAAGGCATTCCCGTGCGCGACATGATCGAAGTGAAGGACCGCATGCGTCGCGAAGGCCGCAAGACGCTGCTGCTCGGGCCGAACTGCCCGGGTACGATCACGCCGGACGAACTGAAGATCGGCATCATGCCGGGTCACATCCACCGCAAGGGCCGCATCGGCGTCGTGTCGCGTTCGGGCACGCTGACGTATGAAGCCGTTGCGCAGCTGACGGCACTGGGCCTCGGCCAGTCGTCGGCAGTCGGTATCGGCGGCGACCCGATCAACGGTCTGAAGCACATCGACGTGATGAAGATGTTCAACGACGATCCGGATACGGACGCAGTCGTGATGATCGGCGAAATCGGCGGTCCGGACGAAGCCAATGCCGCCGAGTGGATCAAGGACAACATGAAGAAGCCGGTCGTCGGCTTCATCGCTGGCGTCACGGCGCCTCCGGGCAAGCGCATGGGCCACGCCGGCGCGCTGATCTCGGGCGGTGCGGATACGGCCGAAGCGAAGCTGGAAATCATGGAAGCGTGCGGCATCACCGTCACGCGCAACCCGTCGGAAATGGGCCGTCTGCTGAAGAAGGCGCTGTAATATTTCCCCCCTGGGTTCGTCCTGCAAAAAACGCCGGCCTTGCCGGCGTTTTTTGTTATGCTCGCGCAATGAATTCGTAAGCACCCACCGGACATGCGTCGTGCATGTGCCGGCGATGAACCCGGCCGCCTGCCAGGCCGCCACTGTCCTGCACATCACCCCATGCTCGAATTCCTGACGTCGCTGCACTGGGGCGCCGTGCTCCAGATCGTCATCATCGATATCCTGCTCGGCGGCGACAACGCCGTCGTCATCGCGCTCGCATGTCGCAACCTGCCCGCGAACCAGCGGCTGCGCGGTGTCGTCTGGGGCACCGCGGGTGCGATCCTGCTGCGCGTCGCGCTGATCACGTTCGCGGTTGCGCTGCTCGACGTCCCGTTCCTGAAGTTCGGCGGCGGGTTGCTGCTGCTGTGGATCGGCATCAAGCTGATGGCGCCGGCCGCCGACGCGCACGACGACATCAAGCCGGCCAGCCGGCTGTGGGACGCCGTGAAGACGATCGTGATCGCCGACGCCGTGATGAGCCTCGACAACGTGATCGCGATCGCCGGCGCGGCCGAGCAGGCCGACCCGTCGCACCGGATCCCGCTCGTGATCTTCGGGCTCGTCGTCAGCGTGCCGATCATCGTGTGGGGCAGCACGCTGGTGCTGAAGCTGCTCGACCGTTTCCCGATCGTCGTGGCGCTCGGCGCCGGGCTGCTCGGCTGGATCGCGGGCGGCTTGATCGTGAACGACCCGGTCGGCGACCGCTGGCCGGTGCTCGATACGCAGCCGGTGCTCTACGGGGCGAGCATCGCGGGCGCGCTGTTCGTGGTGGCGATCGGTTACGCGCTCAGGCGGCGCAGCGGCGCACCGCGCGCACACTGACACTGGCCATCCGGCCGACTGCCGGATTCACGGCCTGCTGGCTACGATCGAGACGCCTGCCTTTAACGGCAGGCGTTTTTCGTTTCCGGAGCCTGCCATGTTCGAAGCCTTTTCCGTTTCCCTGTTCCGTCGTGTTGCCGCCGACCTGCGGCGCGCAAACCGGTCGTCGCCGCGCTGGCGGCCGGCCGGCTTCACGCTGATCGAACTGATGATCGTGCTCGCGATCGTCGGCGTGATCGCCGCCTATGCGATTCCCGCGTACCAGGATTACCTTGCGCGCTCGCGTGTCGGCGAGGGGCTCGCGCTTGCGTCGTCCGCGCGGCTGGCCGTCGCCGACAACGCCGCGAGCGGCGCGGGCCTCGACGGCGGCTACAGCCCGCCGGCCGCGACCCGCAACGTCGAATCCGTCGCGATCGACGGCGAGACCGGCCAGATCACGGTCGCCTTCACCACGCGCGTCGCGGCGGCGGGCGCCAATACGCTGGTGCTCGTGCCGTCCGCGCCCGACAAGGCCGACGCGCCCACCGCACGCGTGCCGCTCAAAAAGGGCGCGATGCAGGCCGGCGCGATCGCGTGGGAGTGCTTCGCCGCCGGCAAGGACGCGTCGTCGCTGCCGGCGCCGGGAGCCGGGCCGTTGCCGGGCGATGCCGCGACGCTGCCTGCGAAATATGCGCCGGCGGAGTGCCGCGCGTAGTGCCGGCAGCGGAGCAGGGCGGCACGGGCAGCATGCCGGCCGCCGCTTCGGTCGGCCGGGGCGGCCGCGCCGCGCCGGGGCGCGGCGCGAAGGCCCCGCACAGAGGGGGGAAAGTTTTGTATAGTGCGCCGGTTGCTGACATCCGGTTCGCTCATGCCTTCTACTTTTTCCCGTTCGTTGCCGCTCGTTGCGCTGGCTGTCGCCCTGATCGTGCCGTACGCGATCACGAATCACACGTATCCGATCCCGACCTTCTATTCCGAGTTTTCCGCGCTGGTGCTGTATCTGCTGGTGGGAGTGTCCGTCGTGCTGCTCGCGCGCACCGGTCGCCCGGCCGAACCGTTCGCCGCGCCGACCGCATTCGTTGCGCCGCTCGGGTTCGCGGTGGTGCTCATCGCGCAGGTCGCGCTGATTCCGCTCAAGGTGCCGTCGATGAACTGGCTCGCGGTCGGCTATCTCGCCGCCGCGCTGGTCGCGATGCAGGCAGGTTTTACGCTCGCGCGCGACGGGCTGGCCGAGGCCGTGTCGCGGATGATGGCCGGCGCGCTGCTCGTCGGCGGGGTGTTCGCGGTCGGCACCCAGATCGTGCAGTTGTTCCACCTCGAGTCGGCGCTGTCGCCGTTCGTCGTGATGTACAACGTCGCGGTCGATCGCCGCCCGTACGGCAACATGGCGCAGGCGAACCATCTGGCCAGCTACATCGCGTTCGCGCTTGCGGGCGCGCTGTATCTCGTGCAGACGCGCCGGCTCGCGGTATGGGCGTGGCTCGCGCTGTCGCTCGTGCTGTCGGTCGGCCTTGCGCTGACGGTGTCGCGCGGGCCGTGGCTGCAGGTCGCGGTGATGGTCGTCGCGGGCTTCTGGATGGCGTGGCTCGAAACGCGCCGAGCACCGGGCAATGCGCGCGCGTGGCTGATCCCGGTCGTGCTCGCGGTGGCGTTCGTCGCGGTGAACGTCGCGGTGCGCTGGGCCAACGTGCACTATCACCTGAACCTCGCGGAATCCGCGGCCGACCGGATGCGCGACGCGGGGCAGATCGCGCCGCGCCTCGCACTGTGGAAGTACGGGCTCGCGATGTTCCGCGAGCACCCGCTGCTCGGCGTCGGCTGGGGCGAGTTCCCGTCACACCAGTTCGCGCTCGTGCGCTCGCTGGGCGGCGTCGAGATCGCGAACAATTCGCACGACATCTTCATCGACCTGCTCGCGAAGTCCGGTCTCGTCGGGCTGGGCGTGCTCGTCGTCGCGCTCGTGACGTGGTTCGTGCGTGCGGTGCGCGCACCGCAGTCGAGCATGCGCGTGTTCGGCTTCGCGCTGATCGGCATCCTGCTGATGCATGCGCTGGTCGAGTATCCGCAGCAGTACATGTTCTTCCTGTTGCCGGCGATGTTCGTGATCGGGCTGCTCGACGTGAAGCCGCTGCGTTTCCTGCCGGGGCGTGCAGCCTTCGGGCTGTTCACGGTGCTGTCGGTCGGCGGCGTGCTGGCGGCGGTGCCCGTGCTGCGCGATTACCAGCGCGCGGAGGTGCTGTATTACGGCAGCGATCCGGCCGCGCAATACCGCGACGCGCCGTCGTTGCTGTTCGGCGCCTGGGGCGAATACGGCGCGGCCACGCTGCTCCCGATTTCGGCGGACGACCTGCCGGCCAAGCTCGCCGCGCACGAGCGCGCGATCGCGCTGCTGCCCGGCGAGACGGTGCTGCGCCGCTATGCGGTGCTGCAGGCACTGGCCGGCCGCGAAGCCGATGCGCTCGACACCGTCGCGCGCCTGCACGTGTTCGCGAAGGAGCTGAAGGACTGGCCGCAACAGCTGGCGGCGCTGTACAAGCTGTGCGACCAGCAGCCGGCGCTGAAGACGTTCAAGGCGGCGGTCGTCGCGAAATACGGCGAAGTTCCGGCCGACGCGGCCGACGACGAGGACGACGACGATTCGGATTGATACGTGCGGCCCCTGCCGGAACGGGGAATGCCGGCAGGGGCCGCGCCGTGCGAAAGCAGCGGCGCGTGCCGAACGCAACCGCTTGGCGTGAACCCGGCGAATCCGGCCGCGTATCGATTACCTCGCGGATTGCGCGGATTCCGGCTGAAGGCGCGGCGATTCGCGTCAACCATTGTCAAATCGCCGCCGCTTGCCGGGCGGCGCGTGCACAATGCGCGAAAGCGCTCGCGTGCCGGCCCGTGTGGGGCAGGGGCGACGCGAACACCGGCAACACCGGGCCACCCGGGAAGTCCGCCACGCAGGATCGCGGCCGAGCATCGATCGGCCGTGCGGCCGTAACGGGGCGCCGGTCCGATGGCCGCGGCGCGGTGTGACGCATGCGATGCGACCGGGCGATGTTCCCCGGCGCGCGGCGCGTTCGTCCGCAACAGTGCTGAAGAACGATATTCGACCATGGCTATTCGCTCGACCTACCTGATCCTGCCCGCCGTCGCGATGCTGTTTTCCGGCTGCGCGATGCTGTCGTCGTCGCAGGAAAGCAAGCTGACCTGCCACATTCCGCGCGCCGTCTATCCGGATACCGCGAAGCCGCTCACGCGTCCGGCGACCGTGCTCGTGCGCGCGCTGATGACGACGTCCGGCGAAGCGCAGAACGTCACCGTGACGACGAGCAGCCGTAATGCGGCGGCCGATCGCGCGGCCGTCGACGCGATGACGCACGCAACCTGCGTACAGACGGGCGCGACCGCGAATCCGTTCCTGCTGACCCAACCGTTCGTGTTCGAGCCGCAGCGCGGCAAGTGATGCGCGGGCGGCGCGGCGTGCGTGCCGGTCGCCGTCCGGTATTGTTTCCTGTCAGCCCCTTCGCTGCGCGCGGCCTTGGGCCGCGCGTGCCCGACGTTCAGTGCCGCGGCATCAGGTTCGCGCCGCGGCAAGCCGGCTCGGCCGCCGTGCTCAGCCCGAGCAGCGTGAACCCGTTGCGTTCCTGGCGAATCTGCGCGTAGTGCCGCGCAACCGTCTCCCCGGTGTTGCCCGTCAGATCGAGTTCGACCTGAAAGCGGTCCTTGCTGTCCGAGCAGCCACGCACCGGCCCGTACTCGAACCCGGTACCGGGCGCCTTGCGGGCCTTGTCGAACGCCTGCCGGCCCTTCAGCGCGGCAGCCGCGGCGGCGGGTTCGCTCCATTCGCGCGCCTGCGCATCGTTCACATTCAGCCATTCGTCGACGAAATCGCGGCCGTTGAGCGCGACGGGTTGTACGCGCTGCACGGTGCCGCCGTCGACGCGATAGCGGAATACGCCTGGCCGCGTCAACACTTCGCTGTCCATCGAGCCGACCGTCGCGCGCACCTCGAAGCCGTCGGGGCGCACCTTGAACCGGATCGGGTTTTCGTCGAGCACGTAGCTGTTCTCGGCATGGAACAGCACGCGTTGCGCGGTCGGGCCGTCGGCCGGTGCGGCCACGTCCACGGCGAACCGGCTCCAGCGCGACGCGCACCACGGCGTGCCGTGGACGACCGCGATCTGCCCGCCGGGCAGCGCCGAGAACCAGAAGCCGCCGCCGTACGCGCCGCCGATGTCCTTGTAGTCGTCGGCCTGCCAGCGCAGCACGCGCTGCCAGCCGCCGTTTTCCCATGCGTAGGCGGTCAGCAGGTTGTCGTCGCCGCATGCGATGTCGAAGCCGGCGCGCACGAAGAGCAACGGGCGGGACGTGCCGCCGCGTTCGACGTCCACGTCCGGATTGCGGCCGAACGCCGATTCGCCGTCTTTCGGCTGGACGGGCCGGGCCGGCACGCCGAGCGCGGCTGCGAGCGTGCGTTTCAGCGCGGCCGGGTCGACCTGTTCGTCACTGCAGGCGAGCCGCGCATCGATCGCGCCGGCGAGCGCCTGCTTGTACGCACGCAGCGCGTCGCGCAGCGGCGGCGAAATCTCGACGCCGGGCCCGTCGCTCGGCGGATTGCGGATCTGCTGTACGCGGTGCTGCGCGTCGATGGCCGCGCGCGCGGCGGTGTCGGCGGCGGGGCAGGCGCCGGCGGCCGATGCGACGGCCGGCAGCAGGAAGAGCGCGCACAGCAGCGGCGCGGCGCATTTCAGCGTGGGATTCTTCATGAGTGAAGTGTTTTTCTGGTTTTTATCGTTCGAACGGAGCATCGCTACGGCCGGCGCTGCCCCGTGAATGGCGGCTGTTACCGCTGGCGGTCAACCCGCGACGTCTTCCGCCTTCCAGTCTCCCGACTTCCCGCCGCGTTTCTCGCGCACGCTCACATCGGTGATCACCATCCCGCGATCGACGGCCTTGCACATGTCGTAGACGGTCAGCAGCCCGACCTGCACGGCCTTTTAAATCAAAGACTTACTGATGGCGCCTCATTCGATCTTGTCCCACTCGGTTGATAAAGTGGGACAGCAGTGGGACGGATTTGGGACAACAATCGGACCGCACTGTGTCGCGAGTTTACGCGATCGAACCGTTCGGGGGAAAGTACATGTCGTAGCACGACAGGATATTTCGGACGCGATCATTCGGCGCATCGTTGGACGTGCGCCGGAGCGTGGTGACGTGTTGTATCGCGCTGGATCAGATTCAGTCCGCGTTGCTGGCACGTGCTTCGTGATTTCGTCAGGTGTCGAGGGATTGGCTGAACGGCATAATGTCGGCTTCGTGGCTTAATCGTCACAATAACAAGCACCTCAGCACTATGACCGCACTCGAAATGCTTCTCGACACCTTCCGCCAAACCGCCGTGACTGAACGGGAGAAGGGGACCTACTTCGAAGAGTTGATCGTCACCTATTTGCGGAACGAGGCCACGTACCGCGATTTGTACAGCGACGTGTGGACCTATGCGGAATGGGCTGACCTGCAAGGGCTGGACAAACGGGACACCGGCATTGACCTTGTTGCGAAGACGCGTGGCACGGACGAATTCCATGCGATTCAATGCAAGCTGTTTGCGCCCGAACACAAGGTTCAGAAGAGCGACATCGATAGCTTTTTCACGGCATCAGGCAAGAAGCCGTTCACGCGTCGAATCATTGTCGCTACGACGAATCATTGGAGCGAACACGCCGAAGACGCTTTGCTGGATCAGCAGCCGCCCGTCAGCAAGATTGATCTGACTGCTCTTGAAGAAAGCCAGATCGAGTGGGGCCAGTACCAGCCCAAGGCTGCGCCGGTCATCAAGGCGAAGAAGGAACTGCGCCCACACCAGACCAACGCACTGAATGCAGTTGTTCATGGTCTTTCTGATGCCGACCGGGGCAAGTTGATCATGGCCTGTGGTACCGGCAAGACGTTCACCAGCTTGAAAATCGCAGAAACGCTGGCCGGTGCTGGCAAGCGAGTGCTGTTCCTTGTACCGAGTCTGTCGCTACTTTCACAGACCTTGACGGAATGGACTCAGGAGAGCGGGACGCCGCTTCATAGTTTTGCGGTTTGCTCGGATAGCGATGTTGGCAAGAAACGCAAGAAAGAAGACGACATGGTGCAAACCTTCGTCCATGAACTGCGCTATCCGGCCACGACGGATTCGGCCCGACTGGCGGCAGAGATGGCGAAGCGGCACGATGCGTCGCACATGAGCGTCGTCTTCTCGACCTATCACTCGATTGATGTCATCAGCCGTGCGCAGAAGCAGTTCGGGATGGCCGACTTCGACCTGATCGTCTGCGACGAAGCGCACCGCACGACGGGCGCAACGTTTGGCGACGATGACGAAAGCACGTTCGTTCGGGTTCACGATGCCGACTACATCCGCGCTGCCAAGCGCCTGTACATGACGGCGACGCCGCGAATCTACGGAGATTCGGCCAAGGCCACGGCTGAACGTGACAACGTTGCGCTTTGTTCGATGGACGACAAGGCGCTGTATGGCGAAGAACTGTTCGTCATCACGTTCTCGGAAGCCGTCAAACGCGGGTTGCTGGTCGATTACAAGGTGATCGTGCTGGCGGTCGAAGAGACGCACGTCAACCGGCGTCTGCAAGACCTGCTGCGGGATGAGAACAACCAGTTGAAGGTTGACGACGCAGCCAAGATTGTTGGCTGCTGGAAAGCCCTGTCGAAGCAGGGATTGACCGACGACTTGGTTGGCGACGGCGATCCTATGAGTCGTGCAGTGGCCTTCTGTCAGGTCATCGAAGTCTCGAAAGGGGCTAAGACGCACAAGGTCAGTTCGAAACAGATCGCCGGGATGTTCCAAGCGGTCGTTGAAGCGTATCAGGAGTCTGAAGAGACGGAAGAATTCGAACAGGCGGCCCGACTTCACTGCGAAGCTGAACACGTTGACGGTGGCATGAATGCCAGCGAGAAGGAAGCGAAGCTGACATGGCTGAAGGCCGAGACGCCCGAAAACACTTGCCGCATTCTCAGTAACGTTCGCTGCCTGTCCGAAGGTGTGGACGTTCCGGCACTGGATGCCGTGCTGTTCCTGACGCCGCGTAACTCGCAGGTTGACGTGGTGCAGTCGGTCGGTCGCGTGATGCGCAACGCACCGGGGAAGAAGCGCGGTTATGTGGTCTTGCCGGTGGTGATTCCGGCAGGCGTCGAACCACACGAAGCCCTGAATGATAACAAGACCTACGCCGTCGTCTGGCAGGTCTTACAGGCGCTTCGGTCGCACGACGACCGCTTCGATGCAATGGTGAACAAGCTCGAATTGAACGGGCCGAACACTAGCAAGATGGAAGTCATCGCGATCACTGACAAGATTCAGAAGAAGCAGCAGAAAGCCAACGGGACGAAGAACAAGGACGCTGGTAAGGGCGGCTTCACCATTGGCGAAGCGGTCAAGAAGCGCACCGCGCAGGAACAGCACGAACTGCAATTCGAGATCGGCGAGATCGAGAAGGCCATCTACGCGAAACTGGTGCAGAAGGTCGGCAACCGTCACCACTGGGAAGATTGGGCGAACGACATCGCGAAGATAGCTCGCACTCACATCGACCGTATTACGGCCATCGTCGAGAACCCTGCCAACGCGAAGGAACGAGACGCGTTCAACGAGTTTGCCGCAGAACTGCGTGATGACCTGAATGGCAGCATCACCGATGGCGAAATCATCGAGATGTTGGCGCAGCATCTCATCACGAAGCCGGTGTTCGATGCCCTGTTCGCGGACTACAGCTTTGCGAAGCACAACCCGATGTCGCTGGCGATGCAGCATGTGTTGGATGTGCTGGATGAACATCGGCTGGACAAGGAAGCCGACACGCTGGAACGGTTCTATGAGAGTGTGAAACTCCGGGCGGAAGGCATCGACAACGCGGCGGGCAAGCAGAAGATCGTCGTCGATTTGTACGATAGGTTCTTCCGCAATGCCTTCCCGAAGATGACTGAGCGGTTGGGGATCGTCTACACGCCGGTCGAAGTCGTGGACTTCATCATTCATAGCGTTGCCCATGTGTTGCAGTCCGAGTTCGGCCAGACCTTGGGTAGCAAGGGCGTCCACATTATCGATCCCTTTGTTGGTACGGGCACGTTCGTGACACGGCTTCTGCAAAGCGGCCACATCACGCCCGAAGAACTGCCACGCAAGTACAAGCATGAAATTCATGCGAACGAGATCGTGCTGCTGGCTTACTACATCGCAGCCGTGAACATAGAAGCGGTGTATCACGGCATCGTCGGCGGCAAGTACCAGCCGTTCGAAGGCATTTGCCTTACAGATACGTTTCAGATGTACGAGACGGAAGACATGGTTGATGCGCTGTTGGAGCAGAACAGCGCCCGCCGAAAGCGTCAGAAGAAGCTGGACATTCGCGTCATCATGGCGAATCCGCCGTATTCGGTAGGACAAGCCAGTGCGAATGACAACAACCAGAATGTCGCATACCCGCATCTCGACAAGCGAATCACGGAAACTTACGTGCAGCGGTCAAGCGCCGCTCTGTCCAAGGGGTTGTACGACAGCTACATTCGCGCTATTCGCTGGGCCAGTGACCGCATCGGCAACAGTGGCGTGATCGGCTTTGTGACCAATGCGGGCTTTCTCGACGCCAACACTGCTGATGGTCTTCGCCAATGTCTGGCAGAAGAGTTTTCGACTATCTATGTGTTTCATCTGCGCGGCAATCAACGCACGGCGGGAGAACAGTCGCGAAAGGAAGGTGGCAAGATTTTTGGAAGCGGCAGTCGCGCTCCTATTGCGATTTCTGTGCTGGTCAAGAATCCGAATGCCGTGCAGCATGGTCAGATTTACTTCCACGACATCGGTGACTATCTCAGCCGCGAAGAGAAATTGGAGAAGGTAAGTGCATTCAGAAGCATTCAAGGGATCGGGGAAGTAGGTGGCTGGCAACACATCGTCCCTGACCAACACGGTGATTGGCTGAACCAGCGAGACGACCGTTTCGGCGAATACATCGTGTTGGGCGACAAGAGAAGCAACGCGCCAAGGCTATTTGAAAACTTCTCGTTGGGTGTTTCTACAAACCGTGACGCATGGTGCTACAACGCTTCCAAGAGCGGCGTGACAGCGAGCATGTCACGCATGATTGACGCTTACAACCATGAAGTTTTAAGGTTTTCAAGCAAATTCGGTCGGCTGGACCCGAAGACTCAGATGTTGCGCGTGGATGACTTCATTGACAATGATCCTTCTCGGATCAGTTGGACGCGTGGCCTGAAGCAGGAACTAGTCAAGAACCGACGGTTTGCCTTCGAACCGGAATGCCTGACACCAAGTCTGTATCGGCCATTCAGCAAGCAATGGCTGTATTTCAACCGCCGTTTCAATGAAATGGTATTGCAGATGCCGCGTATCTTTCCCGACGCGACGGCGGAGAATCGCGCCATCATGATTAAAGGCAATCTCGCCGATGCCGGTCAGTTTGCGCTAATGGTGGACAAGGTCGTCTCCCTTCAACCTGATGGCGGTGCTCAGTGCTTCCCGCTCTATCTCTACGACGAACCGAATGGCGAAGTGGGCGACGAGCAGTTACAAGCCGGATTGTTTGACCCCGATCAGGCCGCTAGGCGCAAACGCCGAGATGCGCTAACTGACGAAGGACTCGCGCACTTCGAAGTTGCATATCCCGGCGAACAGATCAGCAAAGAAGACATCTTCTACTACGTCTATGGCTTGTTGCATTCACCTGACTACCGCGAACGCTATGCCGACAATCTGTCGAAGGAGTTGCCGCGCATCCCATGCGTGAAGACAGCCACTGACTTTTGGGCGTTTTCGAAGGCTGGACGAAAGCTCGCCGACCTGCACATCAACTACGAGACGGTAGAAAAGTTCCCGTTGCAGATCGAAGGCGAAGGACCGTTGTTGACGGATGCGGACTACCGTGTCGAGAAGATGAAGTATCCCAAGAAGAGCAAGGACAAAGACCTCACGACGCTGATCTACAACGACAAGATCACGCTGAAGGGCATCCCGCTGGAAGCCTATGAATACGTGGTCAACGGTAAACCAGCATTGGATTGGGTCGTCGAACGCCAGTGCGTCAAGATTGACAAAGATAGTGGCATCGTCAACGACGCCAACGACTATGCGGTCGAAACAATGAACAATCCGCGCTATCCATTGGAGCTGTTTCAACGGGTCGTCACGGTGAGTCTGGAAACGATGAAGATTGTGAAGACCCTGCCGCGTCTGGACATTCAGCAGCCTGGTCCGACTGTAGGGCAGTTGATGGAAGCTAAGGACGAACCAGACGCATTGACTGCCTGATTGGTTCTCAACGGTTGACATCTGCAATGGTGGATGCCGACTGTTGTCGAGACGCGGGTTTCAATGGCGTCGATGCCTGTTGGCAACGACTATAGGGGCAACAGTCGCAGTGGTCCGGTCAGTGTTCAGTGGTTAAGGGTAGTCATTACACGCGTGGTGGACCCGAAGCACTGGTTGTTACAGTTGATCAGTAGTCGCCAGTGGTTGTGGTTGCCAACCATAGACCTTTGATCGACTGTAGGTTGTGTGGTCACGGTTCGGCGACGAGAATCAATGCGCGGTCACCCGTTACGGTGAGGCCGCAACCAGTGCCCGTGCTACCGTTGACGGTGATCTGGTTGCCGTTGTGACAACGGGAATGGAATGTACAGTCACCCGTGACCGTTACGCTGTGCCGGGTAACGGCGTTACCTCTATGGCGACGCTGTTACTAGACGGTCAATGGCGTCGGTACCGCGCCTATCAACCTGTCGTACCGGTGGCACGGGACCGCATCGTTGACACTGGTCGGTATGGTGCGGTGCGGGTGGGTAGGTGTTGCTGGTGGACCCGTGCCTACAGTGGCGACAGTCGCCCACCATTGCCGGCGCATTGGCGCGACTACCGGTCTCCAACGGTTCCATGCATTGACGCGGTCTATCGGGGGCATCCATTCTCAACTGCGTTCAACGCGGTGGCGGATTGTCGAGCTTGAAGTAGGTCAACCCGCGAATCTGAATGCCGTCTTTCTGGTAGCGCCCAAACGCCCAGACATCTTGATGCTGCTGAAGGACGACCCAGACGAATAGTCCAAAGCACTTGCCCGATTCGACTTCATCGTATTCGCAAGCCTTCCGGTAGATCGGATCGTAGACCGTATCTGACCAGTCGTTCCCCGGTATCCAACTGGATGTGTGAATCTGGCCGCCGTCGATTCGGTTGTTCAGTTCGGCAACAAGGGCATCGTATTCTGACTGAGAGAGACGACTTTTCCAGCGACGAAAGTCCTTCTCATATGGAATGTCGGTGATGTACTTGTCGCTGTCGATTGAATAAAGCATCTGCGTTGCTCCCCGTAGCGATTATCGGTATTCGGCGATTCAGTACCGGTGTTCCGCAACGTCAGATTCTAGCGCCCGACAAGCTATCGCGCACTGATGTACCGCCCTGGCGGCTGCACGTAGGACACACGTCTGCTGCCGTCAAGACTATCGACGCGGAGGTACGGCATCTCGCGAGCGACTGGGCTGGCGGTAGCAAACCCTTAGATCGCGGAATGTTGGCGCGTTACCACAGAAAACACGAAGGCACCAGTTTTATTTGACGGCATTGCGTTTGTTGTGCGATAATGTTGTTTCTTGGTAAGGCTTGCTGTGTGGCGTCAAACACGCTTCGTAGTAGGGGCCAAGCAAAAGACGTTTGACTCAACATCAAACGCTCGTCTTCACGGTGATCGGTATCGGTCCCGTATCTATATGATTATCTAGCAGCACGCAGTCGAGCGCGGCGCATTCCACATGCGTCGAGTCAATTCGCATCTGGATTGGGTCGATTGCGGGCAAAATTCAAACTAATGGTCGGTTCGCTGGCCGAAGCGCAGCCCACGCGATAACTCGCGGGTACGGTGCTGTCGGTCGCGTGCGGACTCAAAAGCTATGCGCTGTATGCGCAGTGACATCATGTTAAACCACGCTGGAACACAACAATTTGTAAGCAATCCTATTAGTATCCACGCCTTCGATCTCGGTGATTGGGGCGATGAAAATTGCTCAATCGACCTTTCTGTCATCGAAGCGACTGCCTTCGAAGCCAGATGCGTCAACGAAGCACATCGTTCGACAGAGTTGGATTCGCACATTCGTGCAGCCTCAACTAGCGACAGTGCCGCATCAGATTCTGGTGATCAAGCTTCCACAAGCGAGGTTGCACTCACCGTCTTGACTGCGAGCGCGCCCGTCACCAAGAAATTTCGTCTTTCCCCGGACGGTAAGCTGGAAAAGCAGACTGCGGCGCAAGTGTGGTCTGGAAATCTCAGCGTGCGTCGTCTTGGCAACCTTAGTGACTTCGCGGACCTACTGATCGGACTGACGCCCGATCAATGTGTCGTCTACGGTGTTGGTCCTCGCGACGAACTGCGTCTGACGACGAAGTCGTCGTGGTATGCGGCGGGCTGCCCGGAAGACTCGGTTCCTCGTACAGCCGAAGCGTTCGCGTGGCCGTCCGGTCGGGGAATCTTGATGTTGGACTATGACGCGCCGAAAGATGACTCGACGGCATTGACGGAAGACGAACTAATTGAGGCGGTACACGCCGTCTGTCCAATGCTGGCCGAATCCGATGTGCTTTGGTGGCCCAGTACCTCGTCGGAAATCTACAACGCCGAAACGGGCGAACAGTTGGTGGGCGTCAAAGGCCAGCGTCTCTACTTCATCCTGGACGATGCATCAGATATACCTCGTGCCGGAAAGTCGTTGCTGACACACCTATGGGCCGCTGGACACGGTCGCTTTGAGGTGTCTTCCGGTGGCTTTTTGCTGGAACGTGGCATGTTCGATGCCAGCGTATGGCAGACCAACCGCATCGATTTCGCCGGAGGCGCATCGTGCGACTCGCCGCTGGAACAACGTCGTGGGATTCCAGTCGTCCTTGAAAAGGCGCTTCGCACGGTTGATAGCCGTCGTGCGGTCCCTGAACCGTCGAGCGATATTGTGGCTGCCGCTGAACGCCACAAGGCCACTGCAAGGGCTGCGGTGACGGGTTTGGCGGATCGCCAGCGCGGCGAGTGGGTTCGAAGCCGAACCGAAAGCATTTCCGCGTCGCGGCCATCACTGACTTCTCGATCAGTTGCAACTATCGTCAATCTGGCCGTTGACCGTCGTCAGTTGATGGGTGACTGGCAAATCGTGGTTATCGATACCAACGGCGGTGAATCGTTTGTCACGGTGGATGCGATCCTCGACAACCCCGAGAAGTACGACAATCGTCTCACACTGGACCCGCTGGAACCGGAATACGACGGTCGCCGTGCCGTAGGCAAGATTTACTGTTCTGGGCAGCCCCGTATACACAGCTTCGCGCATGGGGGCGCGACGTTCAAGCTGTGCCGCAACTTGGTGCAGATCGAAAGAGTGGCTGGTCGGGAAGTGGAAGCGGTAGACAGTCTCTTACGAGTGATGAGGGAAAGCCCCGAAATTTTCGATTTCGGAACCGCTGTCGTGAAGGTTAACGACGGTAAGGCCGTCAGCTTGAATGAGGCAAGCCTCCGCTACTGGGCCGCTGGCGTTGTTCAGTTTTTTCACAAGAAAACAGGGGCGGACGGCCAGACCTATGAGGTATTGGAAGACCCACCGTTGTCTATCTGCAAAACGATAATGGCCCTTGGCAGCGAACGCGGTCTCAAACCTTTGCGCGCGATCATCACTTCGCCAACGCTTCGCGAAGACGGCGCTGTACTGGCGAAACCCGGATATGACCGGGATAGTGGGCTGTATCTGGACATCGATGAAGACGATGTATTCCCTGTGCCATTCGCACCGACCGAGACGCAAGCCCGCATGGCGCTCGATACCCTGTGGTTCCCGTTCAAGAACTTTCCGTTCGTGGACGACCTTGCGCGGACTGCCCATCTTGCTGCCCTGGTGACTGCGGCAGTCCGCGCATCATTGCCGACCGCACCTGCGTTTGGGTATGACGCACCGGTACAAGGTAGTGGGAAAACATTGTTGGCGCAGTGCGTAGCTGTTCTCGCGACCGGTAGTGAGCCAGTGGTTTATCCGCATATCGCCGGCAATGACGATGCTGAGATGCGGAAAAGACTGTTTTCGGCCTTGTTGGCAGGTCAGCGGGCAATCGTGTTGGACAATATCCTTGGAACCTTTGACAGTGCAGCCTTGGCAAGTTTGCTCACCAGCCAGATGTTTCAGGACCGCAAGTTGGGGAAGTCGGAAACCCCGAGTGTTCCGACGAATGCTATGGTTCTGTTGACTGGCAACAACATGATGCTGGCTGGTGATATGCCACGTCGCGTCGTGCCATGCCGGATTGATCCGCAGTCCGAGACACCGTTCGACCGGTCCTTCAGTGTGGAACCGCTTAGATACTGCTCGGTGAACCGACAGAAGATGGTTGCAGCGACCCTGACGTTGATTCGGTACTACCTGTCTGCGAAGGTGAGCCGTCCGGCCCTCGGAGAAATGGGGTCGTTTAGAAAGTGGGACGATTTTGTCCGGCAGACAATCGTCTTCATCAACCACACCATTGCACCCGGCCAGTTTGGCGATGTGATGGACCTGACGAAGAAGAATCAGGCGGAAGACCCGCAAAAAGAATCCCTGCGGAATCTCCTTCTGGCACTGCATGGTTGCTTCGGGGATCGCGTATTCACCGCGAACGAGGTGGCATCTACCTGTTTGCGGGCCACCACTTATTCGGAATCGAACGACAGCAGGTTGAATGAGGCTGTGATTGCTGTTTCGACAAGCCCGAAGATTTCAGCAACTAGCGTCGGAAAGGTGCTGTCAAATCGGAGGAATCGCCTCTGTGACGGCCTGCAACTGAAAGTGGTCAGTGACAACAAGAACGGACGCATGTGGCGCGTGGGCGGTTGAACTGACTAGTAGGAGGAGATAAAGGAGATAAAGGAGATAAAACCGGTTACTTGGAAACAGGTTTTGAAAATGTTCGTCTTTAATCAGCGGATTTTGTCTCCTTTATCTCCCCTATCTCCCTACCGGCATCCTAACGGCGGTGTCGTGCCGCAGGGCGGGGGCGCATTGAGCAACTATCCCACATGGGTATGCCGCAGACTACACAACCAAGCCCAAATGCGCGCCGTGCAAGTCGAAGTCAAGTCAACCTTGATCGTCCGCAGGCAAAGGACATTCAACCGCCATCAATCGCTTCCTCGCGACCGCAAGCTGTTCGGGCGTGAACAGATCACGCCACGGTTTCTGAAGGACAAGATATTCGACGCTCAGGCGAAGGTTTTCCCGTCCACGGAGAAAGAGTTCGGTGAATCCTTCCGATGGCTTGTTCGTTGCCAGCAGTCGGTTCGCCGTCTCCTTGCCGCCGTGTTCGCCCACCATGCGCAGAAAGTATGTCGCGTGGTATGGCGGCTTCAGTTTTCGTGCGGCGTCGTAGATGCCGCGCATTGCTTGGTCGAACTGTTCGAGTGTCTTGTCGGTCATGTTTTAGCTGATCGGGAGATCACGGGGGGGGCTGCATCGAGGCCGCCGGGCTGACTTCGAAATGCCGGACGCTAACATTCCGTCAGTATTTTTCGTCTGCCGGATCGCAACGACGTAGCGAATCGGACGGCTCAAGAGGGCTTACTCGCTGAATGTGTAACTGCAATCAAGGCATTTGTAGTTGGCAAGCACATGCGAATCCACCATCTCGCCGGCCTTTGAACCGACAACCGCACCCGTGGCAGCACCGCCTAGCGCACCCAAAATACCGCCTGCAATGCCGCCAAGCAGGGTTCCGACGACAGGCACGACCGATCCGATTGCGGCACCGGCCACCGCTCCTTCGCCTGCGCCCAGCCAGCCTCCCACTGCTCCTGCGCCCGCCCCAACCGCAGTGCCTGCTTTTTTTCCGTAATTGCGCTTGTCTATCTGCAGGCTGTTACATTTTGGGCAAGTGATAGCCATTTTTTTGGATTCTCCGTGCTTGTCCATTCGGACGTAGTAAAACTGCGGCGCTCTGCGATAGGGCGGTGTCAGTAGCTGCTACGTTTGATTATCGGCAGTATAAGGATTTTCTTTACCTGTAGCAGGATGGACAATATTTCCTGGTGTGCTGGTGAATCAGATCGAGATTCAGCTTGACCAGCATACGTGTGATATGCGATGAGTATCTGTCGGATGGGGCGATGGGTACCTAGTCAGCGTATGTAGACGGTTGTCATGCTGGCGGACCGGAACGAATCTCATTACAGCGATTTATCTCAGGACAGATGCAAGTATCTGTCCGTCTGACTATGATGTGGCTCATGTATCTTTGGAGTGAAGAGTCCTGGGATGCCTCGTCGGGACTGTAATGGTCGAGTTTGTTGTTTCCATAAATGGCTCGCGGATTGATCGGTTATGGTGGTTAAACTTCGAGTGATGGTTTTGTTATATAGCTTTAAATGGATTTAGGGGAAGGCTTGTGGAGAGTATTCGAGTAAGGAATCTGAGAAGTCTCGGTGATACGGATGCGCTTAAATTTGGGCGGATCAATGTTCTGGTTGGGCAAAATAGTTCGGGGAAAAGCACATTTATCCGAGTTTTCCCTCTTGTGAAGCAAAGTGTGCAAGTTAAGACAACGTCGGGGATTTTGTGGTTTGGGCCTTTTGTTGATTTTGGTACATTTGAGGAGGCTCTTAGTCAGGATGCGTCGGGTGAGGCAATTAGCATCGAATTTGCATTTCGTGCGCCTTTTAGAAGAATAAGGTTCAGACCTCATAGCGGTATGAAGTTTTCTAGACGCATCTTGATGCCGATGCATTTTCGGGTCTCAATTTCTCCTGATCCTGAGGTAAGTGGAAAGCATTTGTCTGGGTATGATTTCAGACTTTATGATCAAAAAATTTCATTAACTATAAATCAAGATTTAAAAATAAAATCCTTTGTCGTTAATGGTCAGGATTTCACGGCGGCTGCAGCTGGGGAGTATGCGCTATTTAGGCAATTTAATTTACTTCCAGCGGTGACGCTGAAGAGTGACTTGGAGTTGGAGAGAAGTTATTTTGACTCAAAGATATGTGCGGCGATGAGGGATTATGTTCATGGTAAAAAGGATTCTTCGGCGATATATTCGTCCTTGCGTGATCTCAGTGTAGGCTCGCCATCGGCCATCTTGGATCAATTGAAAGGGCTGTCGCTCGGAACATACTGGGCAGATCGCGTGGGTCAGTGGACTAAAGAGTCGCCGCAACTAAAGTCAATTGTGACTCTTTTGTATGCCAAGGAATTTTATAAGCTTATGGAGGCGGCCGGGGATTATATTTCGATCATTGCGGAGCGCATTCACTATGTGACGCCATTACGCGCAACGGCTGAGCGTTATTATCGGACTCAAGGGTTGGCGGTGGATGAGATTGATCCGCAAGGGCGGAATGTTGCAATGTTTTTGGCAAATCTTACCGACGAAGAGGCGAATGAATTTGCTCATTGGACTGCGAAGCATATGGGTTTTGAAGTTAGGGCAATGGCGCGTCAGGGGCATATTTCTGTCGTTATTAGCGATCCTGGAAGCAATAAAATCACTAATCTGGCCGACACTGGTTTTGGTTTTTCACAAGTTTTGCCGATTCTTGCCCAACTTTGGCAGGCGTCACGAACAAAGACTAGCGCGAACGCTCCTCATTATTTCGCGATAGAGCAACCGGAGCTCCATTTGCATCCGCGCATGCAGGCCAAGTTGGCTGATTTGCTTATCAGCGTCACAAAGGATGAGGAGGATTTGCCATCTAATCTTCGAATTGTCTTGGAGACGCATAGCGAGACGCTAATAAACAGATTTGGTCGCGCGATTGATAAAGGAGATTATAATCAAGAGGATGTGAAGATTTATTTGTTTGATAAGGTTGGCGTGTCTGGGAAAACATTGGTGCGTGAATCGAGATACGATTCCGAAGGTTATCTTGAAAATTGGCCGTATGGCTTTTTCGATCCTGCGGAGTGAGATGCCATGTTATTCTATCTCACTGAGTCTCTTGAGGCTGTTGTTCAGAAAAACCCGGGGGCGCTTCAAGATTTTGTGGAGGATTTGTTTTCGGCTCGGCGTCGAGGGCGTCACATCATTTACGCATCAGAGAAAACTCTCGACACTCTGTGGTCTATCCCAGGGCTGTCGGATCGAGCGAAGCAGACCATATCGTCGGTAAAGTCTCGTCAACGTGGAAAGCGGGCGTTGTTCAAATCAGTGCCTGGCTACATCGAGGTGGTTTCTGATGGAGACTGGCGGAAACAAGTAGTTGGTAGCCAAATTGTGGTGCGAGTTCCACTTTCGATGCTGAATAAAGATACTTTGTTCAATGATCCGGTTTTGTTGGTGGAAAATGAGAGTGATGGTCAGTTTTTTAAATTGATTGGTGAATATCTTGAGTCGAGACGATGTGTTTCAGGTGGACTTAAATTAGCCTTTGATGTTCAGGCAGCTGGCGGTAGTGAGACGCCCAAGAAGTACAAAAAGCTAAAAGACGAAAAGAGGCGATTTGTTCTGTGTGTTGTGGATAGCGATAAGGATCATCCAGGAGCAGCACTCGGAGCGAACGTTGCGGCTCCAATTTTTGAGCACGAGAGAGATTCGATATCTCCATTTTCAGATGTAAAGATTTTGGAGTGTTACTCCATCGAGAATATTGTCCCACCTTCGCTTATTCATGAGGCACAAGCGAAAAAAGGGGTCAATGTAGAAGGGGTTCGATGGTTCAAAGACGCTTCAACTCTGGCTTCAATTCCGGCGGGGGCTTATGCACCGCTCAAAGGGCCACTCAAATGCAGTATCCTAAAAGTTGCGGACTCGAAGGGTGGTTATTGGATCGAAAATATTAACTCGCTTGAAAAAAAGGATGAAGTTTGTAAGCACTGGGGTGAGTGGCATAGGTGTAAGAATACGTGCAATCTCTACGAGCCGATAGGAAAAAAGACGCTTGTAGAGGTTCTTTCGCTATTCGACGAGGATGAGGCGAAGCGCCGAGCGCAGTATGAACATAGTCTCACATCTATACCTTCTCGAATTATGAGCGAATGGAAAGAGGTCGGTGCATATATCGTTAGATGGGGGTGTGCGGGGGGGAGATTATCTCTCGCATAGAACGGGGCAGGCTCCGCGCGACGCTCGGTCGTCGCGCTACCAATCGTCAAGTAATGGTGTCCGAAATCGACCGGTTCCGGACCTCCCAATTCCAGTATGTCCGAAAAATAGCTTGTATACGTATCGGACAGGACGTACTATTCGGACTCCCATTTCGTACATGTCGAGGTGTGAATGACAAGAATCTTCGCGTACTGCCGGGTATCAACTGCCGACCAGACGACGGACAATCAAGTACAAGAAATCGAAGCAGCCGGTTTTGCAGTAGCGAAGCAGCGGGTCATTAGCGAAACGACCAGCGGGTCCGTGCCGGCGTTCGAGCGAAAGGCATTCTCCAAGCTGGTGGATCGACTGGAAGACGGTGACGTACTGATCGTCACGAAACTCGACAGGCTTGGCAGAAACGCTATGGATGTACGGGCTACCGTAGAACGACTGGCATCTATTGGCGTCCGCGTTCACTGTCTCGCCCTGGGCGGTGTAGACCTGACGAGTGCAGCCGGGAAGATGACGATGGGCGTGATTAGCGCAGTGGCAGAATTTGAACGCGATCTTCTCATCGAACGTACTCAGTCTGGTCTCCGTCGGGCAAAGGCGGAAGGCAAGGCGTTCGGGCGTCCATCTGCGCTGACTGAGGCGCAGCGCGTGACCGTCGTGGCTCAACTGAAAGCCGGTGTCGCCGTTGCGCAGATTGCGCGAGAGATGCAGACCAGTCGGCAGACCATTATGCGAGTACGGGAAGCAGTCGGTACCCAAGCAACGGTTGTCTCATAAACCTGCATCGGCAATCAACTCAGCCAACGTTATGCCGAGGGCGTTCGCCAGTCTTTTAAGCGTCAACGTGGCTGCATTGTTCGTGCCGCGTTCAACCCGACCAACATAGCTGCGATCAACGTCGGCGAGTAAGGCCAGTTGCTCTTGCGAGAGTTCTTTCGTTTCGCGTCGGCGGCGAATCGCATCGCCGAGTGCGATCAATGACGGGTCCTTGTGTTGACGGGTGCTAATTGGCATCCCGTCATCGTGTGGGGTAACATCGCCCAATTCGACGGACCATGGTCCTCTGTGCCGGCGATCTGCTCTACCTCGTGGTGGAGCGGGCTTACCGGGACGCGCCTATTCAGAAGAAACACAACCTTCGGGGAGTCTCCATATGCAAAACACCCAGAATCAACGAATCTGGAATCCCGCGACTGCTGCCAGTCTCAGCGTTCTGCTGACCCCGGCGTTCGGTAGCTATCTTCACGCGTCGAACTGGCGCACTCTCGGCCAACCGGAACGCGCTGCCGCGTCGAAGGTATGGTTTTACGTCAGCCTGCTGATCCTGGCTGCGATGGGTTTTGTTGCCATTGGCCTGGTCGGCAAGGCTGGCCCCGACAAAGACGCCGTTCGCGGTGCCGTCAATATCGGCGGACTGGTCTACTTCGTCGTCTGGTATGCCCTGTCCGGGCGCAAGCAAGTCAGCTATGTGAGGGAACAGTTCGGCAAGACCTATGCGAAGAAATCGCTGGTGAAACCCTTACTGGTCGCATTCGCATGCGTCATTGCCTATGCCGCCGCCGTCTTCGGTCTGCTGGTCGCGACGCACGGCGGTGCCGACACCAGCGGTGGGGCTACCGATCAGTCGTCGAGCGGATCGTCCTTCAGTCTTGCCAGCCTATTCGGCAGCGGCAACAAGTTGGACTGTGCAGCGCCGAACGTGAAGCAATACGTCATAGACGCGTATGGCACCGATCCGCTCATGAAGACCGGCATTCCCGATCTGGTCTGGGCCTTGCGCGATAACCGGATCAAGTTTCACGTTGATGCAATCCGGGAAACGGCGCGAAATGACGAGTCCAAGAACATCGATTGCGCGGCCAGCTTCGTGATCGATTTCCCCAAAGAAGACTTGGAACGTGCGCAGCAGCAGGACACCTTTGGCCCGGTGATGCTGGTTGGCAACCATACGCCGGTGTCGGATGCGACGTTCACTGCGGCGATCACGTATCAGGTTGCCACGCCTTCGGATGCCGCCGAACAGAAAAACGGCCCGATTGTCACGTTGACCACGGAAGAGGATCGTCGAGTCGATAAGCTGCTGAAGACCGATGCGATGTACTACGAGGTGCTATCCCTGTCCGGGGCCGATATTACAGCGAGTTCGAACAACGCGGCATCGTGGGACAAGACATTCAAGGACAACGCGATCCAGTCGTGCAGCAAGACGTTCGACCTTGACCGATGCACGTGCCGGATCAGCGAACTCGAAAAGGTTGTTCCCGAGAAGGACATGTGGCGATTCGGCTTCGCGCAGCAGGCAGGCGGCATGTTTGCGAATCGTTACGTCAACCTCAACAAGCTGGTGCAGTCCCTCGGCCAGCAGTGCCCGATGACGCAAAGCGTTGCATCGATTCTTGGCGATCAGGCCGTGGCGTCGAATGTTCCGGCAACGGCAACGCCCGCGCTGGATGGTGCACAGGCCCCGGTCAACAATACGGCACAACTGGAAACGGCACAGCCCGCACAAGCCTCAGTCGTCGCATCGTTCGACTGCACCAAGGCTGCTTCGAAGATCGAGAAGCTGATCTGTTCCAGCGCGGAAACCGCGACGGCAGATAAGCAACTTGCCGACGTCTACCGCACGGCAATAGCGAAATCGAGCGATCCGGCAGCACTGAAGCAACAGCAAAGGGACTGGTTGAAGGAACGCAACGCCTGTGACGATGCGGCCTGCTTGGTGCGCGTGACGGACGCACGAATCCAAGCCCTGTCCGCGCTGTGATGATTTTCGACAACGACTACACGAGGGGAATGCAATGAAGCGATTGATTATTGGTCTGTTGCTGGCTGCTGGAATGACAGCAGCGGACGCACATGTCATCGGCACCATCAAGGATGGTGGCGAACGCATTACGCTGACGGACAAACGTTCGTGTAACGGCTGCGAATTTGAAGCCAGCACGACCGAGAAGGGCGTGAATGCAAGCTGGAACTACACTGACATCGACGGCATCATTGAAGTTGACGAATCGGACGGGGCCAGCCCCGCGACGACGCGGAAGTACACCATCGGCAAGGATGTGCGCCTGACTGCGTTCGGGAAAAAGTTCATGGGACCGGCCAACGACTAGTCTCACGACGCGGCCATCGCGGGACGACGGCACGCCGAATGGCGAATTGCTGCATTCGCGGCGGGACTGGGGTAGCGTGACCGGTCGGCTGCACCGCTTTTTCACCCCGCTGGCGGTGCACTGTTTTCGGCGACTTTCGGGATATGATCGTTGGAAACAGTGCTAACAAGACCAAAATCGGGGTCGGTCCATGCAAACTCAGAAATACGCCGTCAATCAGTATCTCATCGAGAGTGTTCTCGCCAAGGTTCGTGAGAATGAAATCGCGATCCCGGAAATACAGCGCCCATTCGTCTGGGATAGTAGTCAGGTTCGCGATTTGCTGGATTCGCTCTATCAGGGGTACCCCGTCGGATACTTGATCGCGTGGCGGAATCCTGACGTTCAGTTGAAGGACGGCACTACCGCATCGGGAAAGATGATACTGATTGACGGCCAGCAGCGGGTTACGGCGCTGACGGCAGCGATCATTGGGCAACAGGTCATCAATAAGGATTACCGCAAGGTAAGGATTTCGATTGCGTTTAATCCGCTCGAAGAGCGTTTTGAGGTTACGAACCCCGCGATCACCAAAGACGCCGTATGGATTTCGGACATCTCGCCGTTGGTCAGTGGGCAGGTGGGGTTGATTAAAGCGCATCGGCAATACATGGATGCGAACCCGAGTGCCGATCCAGACGTGGTGGAAGAGAACTTGGCAAAGTTGACGGCGATTGCGAAGAAGCAGATCGGTCTCGTCGAACTTGCGCACGACCTCGACATCGAAACCGTCACCGAGATTTTCATCCGCATCAACTCAAAGGGCACGGTGCTGTCGCAAGCGGATTTCGTCATGTCAAAGATCGCGGCTGATCAGAAATACGGTGGTCAGCAGTTGCGGAAGTGCATCGATTACTTCTGCCACATGGCGATTGCGCCTGAGTTCTACTCCCAGATCAAGGAAGCTGACACGGAATTCGTGGAGACCCCGTACTTCCAGAAGATGGCGTGGTTACGGAATGAGAATGGCAATCTCTACGATCCATCCTACAACGATCTGTTACGTGTGGCTTTCACCAAAGAGTTCGGCCGTGGCAAGCTGCCTGACCTTGTGAGTCTATTGTCGGGACGCAATTTCGAGACCAAAGACTATGAGGAAACCATTGCGGAGGCTTCATTTGCGAAGCTGACGGGCGGGGTGCTGGACTTCATCAACGAATCGAATTTCAACCGGTTCGTGATGGTTATCAAGTCGGCGGGCTTCATCGACGGCAGCATGATCCGCACGCGTGGGGCGCTGAATTTCGCGTATATCGTGTATCTGCGACTTCGGGCTAGTGGGGTTCAGGACGGTAAGATCGAGTCCCTGGTACGTCGTTGGTTCGTTATGTCGATCCTGACGGGGAGGTATTCCGGGTCGTCAGAGACTCAGTTCGACAAGGACATCCGCCAGATTGCAACCGGTGACTTTGCAGAAATTCTTGGGAAGATCGAGCAAGCAGAACTCTCTCCCGCATTCTGGGACTTCGGACTGACTCAGCAGTTGGAAACATCGGGGACTACCAGCCCCTATTTCTGGGTCTTCGTTGCTGCGCAAGTTCGCGCCAATGACAAGGGGTTGCTGTCGCGCGACATCACGGTCAGGGAGTTGGTTAGCCATCTGGGCGATATCCACCACATCTTCCCGCGTGATCTTCTGAAGAAGGCTGGGTTGTCACGGAGTCAGTACAACCAGATCGCTAACTATGCCTACACGCAAGAAGAGACCAACATCAAGATCGGCAACAAGGCACCATCGACGTACTTTGACCACGTATTGAATCAGTGCAACGGCGGACAGGTGAAATACGGTGCGATCACTGATATTGCAACGTTGCATGCGAACCTGGCCGCGAACTGCGTGCCTGATTCTGTTTTCCAGATGGGTGAAGACTGCTTTGACGAGTTCCTGAAGGCGCGGCGGCAGCTCATGGCCTCGAAGATTCGGCGCTACTACGAGGGACTTTAACTCGACCCGTAGTCGATACGTCGATTGCGAGCGGTCACGCAATCATCGGACACTGTTGGAGTGCAACGCGTATGGAAAAGCAGCTATTTGGATCGATTGAGACGCGTCAGGGGAAGGCATTCGCAATGATGTGCTGCGATGAAGATCGCCCAGACGAAATCATGCTCCACTGGTGGGGTGTTCCGGAGACGCATGCGGTTGCCGTACTCGGCAGGCGAGTAGCACAAAGGGGAAATGTTTCTGAGTTTCAGGCAGCGAAACTTTTCACCCTCAACCAACACGGTAACGTATTTGAACCGCCTGTTGGTGAGCGTGCGCAGCGATTGATGTTGTCCACGCGAGCCATGCTCAAGGCGACTCGCAGTGGAATGAGCGGAACCTGGTTGGATGCAGATGGACCTGGTGGAAAAATCTCGTTAAAGCCATTGCCGTCACGCGGAGGTTTAGCGGACGTTCATCAGTGTGCGTCATGGAATGAATTTAAGCAGTGGGCCGGTCGCGTCCGCACTGAGGGAGCGGTGGCGTTCCGGGGGCATGGTTCGCATGCATTCAGATTGGAGACGAGTCTCTATCGTGCGGGTCGAACCCAGCTTGGGCGATATTGCGCGGAAACGCTGCCTCTCTTTCATTCACATGTCGAAGCGGTAACGAACCGTAGACTGAACCCCGGAGATTCTGCTGACTATTCGACACTGCTTGGATTGGCACAGCATCACGGGCTTCCCACTCCGTTGCTTGACTGGACTGATTCGCCATACATCGCGGCGTTCTTTGCATTTTCGGATGCGTTGGAGAACAGGTCTTCCCGACCGAACGCTACGCGCGTGCGGGTCTACGGACTAACGCGGTCATTTGTCGAACGGTTCAGTCCACCGATAGTGACAGTTCCCTTCTTGGAACCATATGTCTGCTTCTTGCAGGTCTCCCCGCGCGACAATCCACGGCTATATGCGCAGCAGGGACGCTTTCTAGCTTCCAACGTTGGCAACATCGAACAGTTTATCTGCAATATTGAGCGCCACTACGAAGCTCGATACCTGATGGCAGCAGAGGTTCCCGTATCGTTTGCAAGTGAGGCACTCGAAGACTTGGCTTTCATGGGTCTCACCGCAGCTAGCTTATTCCCCGGTCTCGACGGCGTATGTCGGATGATGCGCCATGCCATGGTGTTCCGGCGCGAAGCGTTGCCGACACCGGCGAGACCCAGTGAAGGCAAAGAGATGGCGGACGCAGAAAAGTCCGAGTAGGGGGGATGCCAGTGTTCAATGTGCTGATCGATGCGGGTGTGTGGCTTGATGGGCGCTTGGTGAGAATGGGATCAGTTGGAAACATAGGTCGAACGGGGATTTTGCGCGTGGCGCCTTATCAGTAAAATCATGCGAAATTCAGGCAAACAACCGAGGGCAGCCATGTCGATTTGCTTTGTGATTCAGCCGTTCACTGACATCTACAACAAGCGATTCGACGACCTGTACAAACCCGCCATCGAGGCTGCGGGGATGACAGCCTATCGGGTCGATCAGGATTCGTCCGCGACGGTGCTGGTCGAGGCAATTGAGAAAAACATCAAGCGTGCGGCAGTGTGTCTTGCGGACATCACGGAAGACAATCCGAACGTTTGGTACGAACTCGGGTTCGCGTACGCAGCCGGACGCCCCGTTGTGATGGCCTGCTCGGACGATCGGCAGAAGGCTGGGAAGCGGTTCCCGTTTGATATCCAGCATCGAGCCATCGTCACCTACAAAACAGAATCCTCACGCGACTTTCAGGTGTTCAAGAACAATTTGACTGAGCGTCTGAAAGCCATGCTGGAGCAAGGGGAGGTTTTGGAAGAGATGGCGGAACAGTCGAATGTGGCTAGCATCGATGGGCTGTCATCTCAGGAGCTAACGGTGCTCGGAGTGATTGCCAGTAGCGTCTTTCGCGACGATGGTGCGACGCCGTTGTGGGAGGTAAAAAACGACTGCGAACGTGCGGGGTTGAACAACCTTGGGTTCAATCTTGGTCTCAGACGGTTGAAAGGCAAAGAATTCGTAGAGATAAAAGAGATGAGCGATGGCAGCAGCTACGACACCTACGATGGCGTTTGCGTGACCGAAAATGGCTGGCAGTGGATTGAGGTGAATGAGGGTAAATTTGCCTTCCACTCGACAGGGAAGAAGGCTGAAGACACAAACCTCGACGATAGCATTCCGTTTTGACCAGTTCCCCTTCTTCTCTGACAAAGGAGAACTGGTGACACCGTGCTACGCTTGCACCGCGCTGATTGACACCGACTGCCGTAAATGCCCGCACCGGGAACTGGCAACGTTCAACGGTGACTTGCTGCTGAGCACTCATGCGGCATTGATAGGGTGGGAGAGTTCGACGTACAGGTGTCGGGAATGCGGAACAGTGCTGATTCGACCGAACTACAGGCACTCGCCGAACGAGACATGGCGTTATTGCGACTTGCCGATAGATAACTGACATCCGGTATCGGTGCGTTAGCAGTGAGCCGAATTCCTTTATCCGGCACTTGTGGGTACCTGATGAATTGGTTGCCTTACGAACTCTTCTAGCCCAACTTCCGGGCCAAATCGGTCGCGGACGGGTGGTAGTACCGCTTCAACATTGCCAAGCTGCGATGACCGGAGACAGCCGCCAGTTCGATGACATTCGGCAGCTTTTGCGCCATTCGCGTGATGGCCGTATGCCTTAGGTCGTGCCAGTGAAAGTCGGTGATCCTTGCTCGTACGCAAGCTTTCCGGAACGCTGCATGCAACGTGAGTCCTTTGACAGGAATGACCCGGCCATCGATGGATCGTGGTAGCGCCGTCAACGTGGCGATAGCCTTCTTAGACAGTGGGACGGTTCGTGCTGTCCCATTCTTGGTCATCGGCAAATGCGCAGTCTGGGCTTCGAGATTGACGTTCGACCACCGAAGTTCGACCAGTTCGCCGCGTCGCATACCGGTCTCCAAGCTCAGGATAGTTGCCGGAAGCAGCCATACATTGATGCGGCCAGTCGGAACCAGTTCGGCAAGAAGCCGTGTTTCCTCGTCGGCGGACAGCACTCGATCCCTGCCTTGGGGAGTGGACGGTTTGCGGATCAGGGCGATGGGATTCGTAATGTTGATGTCCCATTCACGACGAGCGTGGTTGATGATGGCCGACAGGAACGCCAGTTCACGAATCACGGTCGCAGGCTTCACCTGTTTGAGTCGTTCATCCCGGTAAGCTGCGACAGCCTTCGGCGTCAATGCCGCCATGCTGAGTTTTGCCAACGTGTTGCGGCAGGTGGCGCGAAGCCGAATGATTGCGTCAGCGCCACTACGTTGTGTCGGGCATACGTCGTCGATGTAGCGGTTGATGATGTCTTCGAGGGTGTTTGCTTCTGCCTCGCTACGACTGACGAAGCTTCCGCGATCCATCTCAATTTCGACAGATCGCGCCCATCGTTCCGCATCTGCGCGAGTGCTGAATGTTTTTGCTTCGTCGGCGAATCCTCTACGCCGAACACGTACTTGCCATTTCCCGTCTCGTTGGCGAATTGAGGCCATTCCAGTCTCCTGTGGGACAGGAGTGGGACAAGACCGATTTTTTGTGTGCCAGCAGTCAGGTTCGGGGCGATTTCGTCAGACGATGACGACGCCGGGTGGCCGGTATGGCATTGAAGGAAAGGCTTGTAAATCAATCGCTTACATCTTCCGCCTTCCAGTCTCCCGACTTCCCGCCGCGTTTCTCGCGCACGCTCACATCGGTGATCACCATCCCGCGATCGACGGCCTTGCACATGTCGTAGACGGTCAGCAGCCCGACCTGCACGGCGGTCAGCGCTTCCATCTCGACGCCGGTCCGGCCGAACGTCTCGACCTGCGCAACGCAGTGGACGCCCGGCAGCGCGTCGTCGAGCTCGAAATCGACGGCCACGCGCGTCAGCGCGAGCGGGTGGCACAGCGGGATGAGGTCGGCCGTGCGCTTGGCGCCCTGGATGGCCGCGATGCGCGCGACGCCGAGCACGTCGCCCTTCTTGGCCTTGCCGTCGCGGATCAGTGCGAACGTGGCCGGCAGCATCCGGATCGTGCCGCGCGCGATCGCGATGCGTTGGGTTTCCTGCTTGCCGCCGACGTCGACCATGTGCGCATGGCCGGCGGCGTCGAAATGGGTGAGTCCTGACATGTCGTGCTCCAGTGGAACGGCGTGCTCGCACGAGCACGTCCGTCGATCCTGCTTCGCGATCGGGCAGCGCGCGGCATCCGAAACCGGCTCCGCGACCCGATGCAACGCTTCAACGGGCGCTTATCATAGCAGCGGCGTTCGCGTCGCCGGAGCGCAGATGGCACCGCCGCGGCACGGGACAGTCATCGCGGCGCCGGTACAATGACCCGAATATTCAGACCAAACGCCGCGATGCGCGCCCGGCGCGCGGGACGGCGTCGTTTTCATCCTGCCATGCGTGTCAAACAGTTGCTTGCCGTGTCGCTGTCGGTGGCGCTCGCGTTGCCGCCGAGCGGCCATGCGCAGCGTGCGTCCGCACCGCCGCTCGAAGCGGCGGCCGACGGCGCCCGGTCGATTTCCACCGTGCCGTCCGGCATCGCGGCCGGCGTATTCGGTACGTACGGCGGCGCGGAGAGCCGGTTCTCCGACGCGGGCGGCGCGTCGGCACCGGCCGCGAGCCTGCGCGCGCCGCTTCGCGCGCTCGAGCTGCCCGACCTGGGCGACGGCTCCGGCGGTTCGCTGACGCCGCAGGCCGAGCGCCGGCTCGGCCTGCGGGTGATGCGCGAAGTGCGGCGCGATCCCGACTATCTCGACGACTGGCTCGTGCGCGACTACCTGAATGCGATGGCGGCGCGGCTCGCGGCCGCGGCGGCCGCGCGCTTCATCGGCGGCTACACGCCGGACTTCGACCTGTTCCCGGTGCGCGATCCGCAGATCAACGCGTTCTCGATGCCGGGCGGCTTCATCGGGATCAACAGCGGGCTCGTCGTCACGACGCAGACGGAGTCGGAACTCGCGTCGGTGGTCGGCCACGAGATGGGGCACGTGCTGCAGCGGCACATCGCGCGGATGATCGGTGCGAACGAGAAGACCGGCTATACGGCGCTCGCGACGATGCTGCTCGGCGTGCTGGCGGGCGTGCTCGCGAGAAGCGGCGACCTCGGCAGCGCGATCGCGATGGGCGGGCAGGCATACGCGGTGGACAACCAGCTGCGCTTCTCGCGTTCGGCCGAGCGGGAGGCTGATCGCGTCGGCTTCCAGTTGCTCGCGGGCGCGGGCTACGACCCGTACGGGATGCCGGGCTTCTTCGAGCGGCTCGATCGCGCGTCGATGGGCGATGCGGGCGTGCCCGCGTATGCGCGCACGCACCCGCTGACCGGCGAGCGGATCGCCGACATGGAGGATCGCGCGCGCCGCGCCCCTTACCGGCAGCCGCGCCAGTCGCCCGAATACGGGTTCGTGCGCGCGCGGCTGCGGGTCCTGCAGAACCGCGCGCCGACCGACATCGCGGCCGAAGCGCGCCGGATGCAGTCCGAGATCGACGATCGCACGGCGCCGAACGTCGCGGCGAACTGGTACGGCATCGCGCTCGCGAACGCGCAGCTCGGCGAGTACGACGCGGCCGGCAAGGCGCTCGCGTCGGCACGCACGGCGTTCGACGCGCGCGAGCGGCGCGAGGACGATCCGGCGACGAGTTCGCCGAGCCTCGACGTGCTGGCCGCCGACATCGCGCGCCGTGCGGGGCGCGCCGACGAAGCGGTGCGGCTCGCGGCGCTCGCGCAGCGGCGCTGGCCGGCGTCGCACGCGGCGATCGTCGAGCATCTTCAGGCACTGATCGCGGCGCGCCGTTTCGCCGACGCGCAGGCGCAGGCGCGCGCGCAGGCGAAGGCCGACCCCGAGCAGCCGGACTGGTGGGACTATCTCGCGAAGGCGAGCGACGGCAAGGGCGACGTGCTGGCGCGGCGCCGCGCGCTCGCGGAGAAGCTTGCGCTCGACGGCGCGTGGCCGTCGGCGATTCGTCAGTTGAAGGAAGCGCGCGACGCGAAGGACGTCTCGTTCTACGAGCAGTCGATGATCGGTGCACGGCTGCTGGAATTCGAGGCGCGCTACAAGGAAGAGCGCGACGACGAGAAGAACGGCCGCGGGTAGCGTCCGGCGCGCGCCGGGCGCGCGCGAAGCCGCTGCGGGTCAGGCGTCGCCGCCGGCCGCGTCGCGGGCCTGTCGTGCCGGGCTGACGACGTAGCCGAACCGCGCAGGCACATCCGCGCAGACGATGCTGCCGAGCGGCAGCGTGCGGCCGTCGCGCCAGCGCAGTACCGGCGGTGCGGCGTCGAAATCCGCGTGATCGGCGAACAGCCCGAGATCGTGATCGTGCAGCGCCGCGATGCGCGGCGCCGTGCCGGCCGAGCGAAACAGCACGCCGCCCGCGTCGTCGAGCCATGCTTCGTCCGGTTCGAACGGCGTACCGGTCTGGTCGGTGAGCGCGAGTTGCCCGTCGCGCTCGGCCAGGCGGACGACCCACGGCGTATAGGCAAGCTCGACGTACACGCGCTGCGGTCCGTTCTGGAAGAACCACTGGCCCTGCGCGTCGCATTCGTAGTTGCGGCCGATGAACGCGTTCAGCGCCGCATGCCGGATCGGCGAGCCGAGTTCGCCGGCCGCCTGGGCCGCGTCGTCGCGCAGCCGCCATTCGCCGCGCCGGTCGAGCAGCAGCCAGCCGGTGCAGTGCGGCACGTTCGGCCATTTGGCGAGGGCCTGCCTGACGATGTCATCCATGGTCGACGAATTTGGAGCAATAGCCGAACACCCGCGCCGACAGCCAGTCGAGACGGCCGGGGAACGGCCCGGTCATGAACCCCGCGTGTCCGCCGTCCGCGGGCTGGTCGAGCTCGACGGCCGGCGATACGTCGGCCGGGCCCGGCAGCGCGGACTCGGGCAGGAACGGGTCGTTGCGGGCGTTGAGGATCAGCGTCGGCACGTCGATCGCCGGCAGCAGCGGCCGGGTCGTCGCCTTCGTCCAGTAGTCGTCCGCGTCCGCGAAACCGTGCAGCGGGGCGGTTACGACCTCGTCGAAGTCGCGCATCGTCACGGCCTGCAGCATCGCTTCACGGTCGAACAACCCCGGATACTGGTCGAGCTTCGCGAGCGCCTTGCGCTTGAGCGTCTTCAGGAAGCTGCGCGTGTAGACCATCGCGAAGCCTTGCGACAGCGCGCGCCCGCCCGCGTGCACGTCGATCGGCGTCGAGATCGCGGCGGCCGCCCGCAGGATCGACGTGTCGCTGCGATGCTCGCCGAGCCAGCGCAGCAGCACGTTGCCGCCGAGCGACACGCCGGCCGCAACCAGCGGCCCGCGATGCTGCGTGGCGAGCCGGCGCAGGATCCAGTCGACTTCGGCGCTGTCGGCGAGATGGTAGAAGCGCGGCTGGCGGTTGATCTCGCCGCTGCAACTGCGAAAGTGCGGGACGACCGCGTGCCAGCCCTTCGCGCGCGCGGCGGCCATCATCGCGAGCGCGTAGTGCGAGCCCGAGCTGCCTTCGAGGCCGTGGAACAGCACGAACAGCGGCGCGTCGGGCGGCGGCGCCGCGCTGTCGAGATGCGCGACCCAGTCGAGATCGATGAAATCGTGGTCGGGGGTTTCCCATCGCTCTCGTCGGTAAGCGACGGCCGGGCGCCGTGCGAACAGCGCGGGCACGATGGTCTGGGCATGGCTGTTCGGCAGCCAGCGCGGTGCGCGATAGCGCGATGAATCGTCGTTGGGGGCCGGGGCCCCGGTCAGCGGCGAGGTGGGCGGAGAAGCCGTACTCATGATCGCCCCGCTAATGCGTTGCTTCGTTCTTCGTCAGTGCAGCGGACCCTGCCCGTGACGGATCTTCGCGGCGAATTGTCCGGCCGCCTGTTCGGGAATCGGGCTCGCGTGAATATGCGCGATGCGCCACTCGCCGCGCTCGTGAATCATCACGTACGTGGCGAAAACCATGTCGGGTTCGGCCGTCAGGTCGGCCTGCTGATGCGCTTCGGCGATCGTATAGACGACCGTGCCGAGGCTGTCGTACACACGGATGTCGAGCGGCTCGATCGTCACGGGGCGCGTGGCGAGCCGGTTGGCGAGCCCGCTGCGGATCTGGTCGAGGCCGTGCAGATGCTCGCCGTCCGCCCATACGCAGCTGGCGAAATCCTCGTCGATCCACAAACCCAGCAGCGCGTCGAGATTGGCATCGGCGACGGCCTGGTAGTAAGCGTTCAGCGTATCGGCGGCGGCTTCGAAGAGGCGGGCAAAACGTGGCATCGGGGTTATCTCTCGCGCGCGTCGCGCGCCGTATTCAGCACGGCGGCCCGGATGGAGCCGCCGTACACCGGTGAATCGGATTGCCCGGCGCGTCGTGCGACGCTGCCGGCCAGGGTCAGCGCTGCCCGACGAGCATGCCGCGCAAATCGCCGAATACCTGCTCGGGACCGAGTTCGCGCAGGCACTTCAGGTGGCCGAGCGGGCACTCACGTTCGAAGCAGGGACTGCATTCGAGATGGAGCCATTGTACCTTCGCCAGGTCCGACAGCGGAGGGGTGTGGCGCGGATCCGTCGAGCCGTACAGCGCGACGAGCGGCCGGCGCAGCGCGGCGGCGACGTGCATCAGCCCCGAATCGTTGGTGACCACCGCGTTCGCGCGCGCGATCAGCGCGCATGCCTCCGACAGCGACGTCTGCCCGCACAGGTTGCGCACGTTCGGCGCGTGGTCGGCGATCGCCTGCGCGGCCGCGGCGTCCTTCTGCGAGCCGAGCGCGACGATCTGCGTGTACGGGAACGACTGGTGGACGATGGTGGCGAGCGACGCGAAGTGTTCGGGCGGCCAGCGCTTGGCCGGGCCGTATTCCGCGCCGGGGCAGAACACGACGAGCGGCTTGCGGGTGTCGAGGTTGAAGCGCGCGGACACGCGCGCCGTCTCGTTCAGATCCGCGTCGAGGCGCGGCGCGGGCAGCGTCTTCATCGACTCGGGCAGCTTCGCGCCCGGCGCGTACGCGAGCGCCGCGTAGTGGGTCGTCATCGGCGGCCGCTCGCCCGACTTGGTCGGGTTCGCGTGCCGCACGTTCAGCAGCCCGTAGCGGTGCTCGCCCGTGTAGCCGATCCGCAGCGGGATGTTCGCGAGCCACGGGATCACCGCGGATTTCAGCGAATTCGGCAGCACGTACGCCGCGTCGTAGCCGACGTCGCGCAGGTCGCTCGCGAGTTGCCAGCGGCGCAGCAGCTGCAGCTTGCCGTGCGCGAGATCGGTCGCGTAGACATCGTGGATCTCGGGCATCCGCTCGAGCACGGGCGCGACCCACGAGGGTGCGACGGCATCGATCGCGATGCGGGGATGGAGCTTCTTCAGCAGCGCAAAAAGCGGCTGCGCCATCAATGCGTCACCGATCCAGTTCGGTGCGATAACCAGCGCTCGACGCATCAGGTCGACTTCCGATGTCTTGATGAAGCGCGGCGCCCAGGCGCCGCGTTCGGGTTGCCAGAATGGAGAACGGCGGCGCGCCGGAAGCCCGGCTGCGCCGCCTTGGGTCGGCGGGCCTGCCAGCCTGCAGGCCCGGCCGCCGGGGCTCAGTGGCCCTTGACGACCTCGCCGTCGCGCAGCTTGTAGCGCGTGCCGCAGTACGGGCAGCGTGCTTCGCCGTGCGAGACGTCGATGAAGACGCGCGGGTGCGCGCTCCAGCGCGCCATGGCCGGGTTCGGGCAGTACGCGGGAAGATCCTTGGCCGTCAGCTCGACCAGCGGCATTTCCTTGATTTCACTCATGAGACTTTCTCTTATCACTCTTTTGTGGGGCGGTCGGTGGCGCGGCGCGCTCAGACCTTCGTCAGCCAGTGCGCGTACTTCGCGTTCTTGCCCGACACGATATCGAAAAACGCCGACTGGAGCTTTTCCGTGACCGGGCCGCGCGCGCCGCTGCCGATCGTGCGGTTGTCGAGCTCGCGGATCGGCGTGACTTCGGCGGCCGTGCCGGTGAAGAACGCCTCGTCGGCCGTGTAGACCTCGTCGCGCGTGATGCGCTTCTCGATCACCTCGATGCCGGCGTCCTTCGCGAGCGTGATGACCGTGTCGCGCGTGATGCCGTCGAGGCACGACGACAGGTCGGGCGTGTACAGCTTGCCGTTGTTCACCAGGAAGAAGTTTTCGCCGGAGCCTTCCGACACGTAGCCGTCGACGTCGAGCAGCAGCGCCTCGTCGTAGCCGTCGGCCGTTGCTTCCTGGTTCGCCAGGATCGAGTTCACGTACCAGCCCGAGGCCTTCGCGCGGACCATCGACACGTTCACGTGGTGGCGCGTGAACGACGACGTCTTCACGCGGATGCCCTTCGCGAGGCCTTCCTCGCCGAGGTACGCGCCCCACGGCCATGCGGCGATCGCGACGTGGATCGTGTTGCCCTTCGCGGCCACGCCGAGCTTTTCCGAGCCGACCCAGATGATCGGGCGCAGGTAGCACGACTCGAGCTTGTTCTCGCGCACGACTTCCAGCTGCGCGGCTTCGAGCGTTTCCCGGTCGAACGGCACGTCCATCTGGAAGATCTTCGCCGAATTCAGCAGACGTTTCGTGTGCTCGTACAGGCGGAAGATCGCGGTGCTGCCGTCAGCCGACTTGTACGCGCGCACGCCCTCGAAGACACCCATGCCGTAGTGCAGCGTATGGGTCAGGACGTGGATCTTGGCGTCGCGCCAGTCGATCAGCTTGCCGTCCATCCAGATCTTGCCGTCGCGGTCGGCCATTGACATAGGATTCTCCTGGGAAGCAGTTGTACAGCGGGTTGTATGCAGCGTTGAGCCGGAAAGACGCTTATTTTAGCGTCATTTGCCGGCGATCCGGTCGGTCGGCTCGGGGCCGGCGCTATAATCGCCCGGTACCGATTCCAATAACGACGGGTCGTACCGGCAGGAGGCGCCGGCGGCCCGACGAACCGCCCGCCGCGGCCCGCTTCCCATGCTCGCTCGATTGTCCGCCACCGACCGCTTCGCGCTGATCCAGGGCGCGCGCGACTATTCCCCGACGCTGATGGCGATTCTCTCGTGGGGCCTCGTCACCGGCATCGCGATGAGCAAGTCGGTCATGACACTCGCGCAGGCGAGCGCGATGTCGCTGCTGGTCTACGCGGGCTCGTCGCAGCTCGCGGTGCTGCCGCTCCTCGCGGCGAAGCTGCCGATCTGGACCATCCTGCTCACGGCCGCGATGGTCAACACGCGCTTCGTGATCTTCAGCGCCGGGCTTGCGCCCCATTTTTCCTACCTGCCGCTGTGGCGGCGCCTGGCGATCGGCTATTTCAACGGCGACGTGATCTACCTGCTGTTCCAGAAACAGGGCTTCGCCTACGGTCGCGTGCCCGGCAAGGAAGCGTATTTCTGGGGGATGGCGCTCGCGAGCTGGCTGTCCTGGCAGGTGTCGTCGCTCGCCGGCATCCTGCTCGCGAGCTTCTTCCCCGCGAGCTGGGGGCTGGAGCTGGCCGGCACGCTCGCGCTGATCCCGATCATGGTGTCGGCGGTCGCGAACCGGTCGACGCTCGCGGCTGTCGCGGTCGCGGGCATCGTGTCGCTGGTCGCGTTCGACCTGCCGTACCGGCTCGCGCTGCCGCTCGCGGTGCTCGCCGCGCTCGCGGCCGGCTGCACGGCCGACTTCTTCGTCGAACGGGCCGACTGGCGGCGCATCCGCACCGAAACCGTGCATGAGAAGGAGATCGAATGAGCGCGACGGAGATCTGGATCGTCATCATCGGGATGACGATCGTCACGGCGGTCACGCGTGCGCTGTTCCTGATCGGCGGCGAGCGCACCGTGCTGCCCGAACGCGCGCAGCGCGCGCTGCGCTACGCGCCGGCCGCCGCGCTCGTCGCCGTCGTGCTGCCCGACGTGCTCGAAACGCCGGCCGGGCTGTCGTTCGCGCTGTCCAACCATCCGTTTTACGCGTCGCTCGCCGGCCTCGGCTGGTTTTTGTGGCGCCGCAGCATGCTCGGCACGATCGTCGTCGGGATGCTCGTGTTCACCGCGCTGCGCCTGATCTTCTGATGAGCCGCCGTTCAGGCCCGCCGGGCACCGGCCGCTCGCGCAGGTGCATTGCTGCATTGCGGCAACATGTCCGTTCCCGCGCGCGATCCCAAATAGGCGGAATTCGCCGCCGCACGGGTCAGTCTGCCAGGTGGATCGGCTAGAATGCCCGTTCGAGATTTTTTACCCGTGCGCGTCATGCGAACCGCCAGCCACGGCCGCATCCGGCGCCCTTTCGCGGCAGCCCGCGCACGTCCAGCGTGAACCCCCTTTCCCCATCCACTACTTCAATCTGTTCAACATGAGCCAAGTCAAGCGTCTTACCGACCTGATCGCCGCCGGCCAGCTCGCCGGCAAGCGGGTATTCATCCGCGCCGACCTGAACGTCCCGCAGGACGACCAGGGCAACATCACCGAGGACACGCGCGTGCGCGCGTCCGTGCCGGCCATCCAGGCCGCGCTCGACGCCGGCGCGGCCGTGATGGTCACGTCGCACCTGGGCCGCCCGACCGAAGGCGAATTCAAGCCGGAAGATTCGCTCGCGCCGGTCGCGAAGCGCCTCGCCGAGCTGCTCGGCCGTGACGTGCCGCTCGTCTCGAACTGGGTCGAGAACGGCGTGAACGTCGCGCCGGGGCAGGTCGTGCTGCTCGAGAACTGCCGCGTGAACAAGGGCGAGAAGAAGAATTCGGACGAGCTCGCGCAGAAGATGGCGAAGCTCTGCGACGTGTACGTGAACGACGCGTTCGGCACCGCGCACCGCGCGGAAGCGACCACCCACGGGATCGCGAAGTACGCGCCGGTCGCGTGCGCGGGCCCGCTGCTGGCCGCCGAACTCGACGCGCTCGGCAAGGCGCTCGGCAACCCGGCCCGTCCGCTGGTGGCGATCGTCGCCGGCTCGAAGGTGTCGACCAAGCTCACCATCCTGAAGTCGCTGGCCGGCAAGGTCGACCAGCTGATCGTCGGCGGCGGCATCGCGAACACGTTCATGCTCGCGGCCGGCCTGTCGATCGGCAAGTCGCTCGCGGAAGCCGACCTCGTCGCCGAGGCGAAGGCGATCATCGACGAAGCGCGCGAGCGCGGCGCGTCGGTGCCGATCCCGACCGACGTCGTGACGGCCAAGGAATTCTCGCCGACGGCCGTGGCCACGGTGAAGCAGGTCGCCGACATCGAAGCGGACGACATGATCCTCGACATCGGCCCCGATACGGCGAAGGCGCTCGCGAGCCAGCTCGAGAAGGCCGGCACGATCGTGTGGAACGGCCCGGTCGGCGTGTTCGAGTTCGACCAGTTCGGCAACGGCACCAGGACGCTCGCGGAAGCGATCGCCAAATCGTCCGCGTTCTCGATCGCGGGCGGCGGCGACACGCTCGCGGCCATCGCGAAGTACGGCATCCACGACCAGGTCAGCTACATCTCGACGGGCGGCGGCGCCTTCCTCGAGTTCCTCGAGGGGAAGAAGCTGCCGGCGGTGGAAGTGCTCGAAACGCGGGCGGCCTGAGCGTGGCGGCGCGCGCAGGGGTGATGAAGGCCGCGCGCTCCGCGAAAGCGGAGCAGACGGCCGGCGCGGGCAAGCGCAAACGCGCGCCCGCGCGGGCGAACACCGCCCCGCGCGCACCGGCGGCCGCCGGCGACGCGGCCGAGCAGCACCACGAGATTCAGAACAAAGCGATGCCGGGCGCAAGCACCGGCACGCCCCCCGGAACGGCCGCCGCTGGGCCCGCCGCTTCCGGCTCTCGCAGCGTTTCACCCAGCGCATCCACCTTGATCCAGATGAGGAGTTTCATGCAGCGCGCCACCAAGATAGTCGCCACGATCGGCCCGGCTTCCAGTTCGCCGGAGATTCTGCTGCAGATGATGCAGGCGGGCCTCGACGTCGTGCGGCTCAATTTTTCGCACGGCACGGCCGACGATCACCGCCAGCGCGCCGAGATGGTGCGCGAGGCCGCCCGCAAGGTCGGCCGCGAGATCGCGATCATGGCCGACCTCCAGGGCCCGAAGATCCGCGTCGGCAAGTTCGAGAACGGCAAGACGACGCTGACGCCGGGGCAGCCCTTCATCCTCGATGCCGGTTGCGAGCTCGGCAACGACGAGCGCGTCGGGCTCGACTACAAGGAACTGCCGCGCGACCTGAAGCCGGGCGACCTGCTGCTGCTGAACGACGGCCTGATCGTGCTGACCGTCGAGCGCGTGCTCGGCGACGAGATCCACACGATCGTCAAGGTGGGCGGCGAGCTGTCGAACAACAAGGGCATCAACCGCCAGGGCGGCGGCCTGTCGGCTCCCGCGCTGACCGCGAAGGACATGGAGGACATCCGCACCGCGATGTCGCTTGGCGCGGACCTGGTGGCGGTGTCGTTCCCGAAGAACGCGACCGACATGGAAATGGCGCGCCAGCTCGCGAACATCGCGGGCGCGCCGTACGGCATCAAGCCGAAGATGATCGCGAAGATCGAGCGCGCGGAAGCGATTCCGGCGCTGCAGAGCATTCTCGACGCGTCCGACGGCATCATGGTCGCGCGCGGCGACCTCGCGGTGGAAGTGGGCAACGCGGCCGTGCCGGCGCTGCAGAAGCGCATGATCCGGATGGCGCGCGAGTCGAACAAGCTTGTGATCACCGCGACGCAGATGATGGAGTCGATGATCCACGCGCCCGTGCCGACCCGCGCGGAAGTGTCGGACGTCGCGAACGCGGTGCTCGACGGCACCGACGCGGTGATGCTGTCGGCCGAGACGGCCGCGGGCAAGTACCCGGTCGTCACGATCGAGACGATGGCGGCCGTGTGCGTCGAGGCGGAGAAGTCCGAAGAGGTCGAGCTCGACAAGGATTTCCTCGACCGTACGTTCACGCGGATCGACCAGTCGATCGCGATGGGCGCGCTGTTCACCGCTTACCACCTCGGCGCGAAGGCGATCATCGCGCTGACCGAATCGGGCGCGACCGCGCTGTGGATGTCGCGTCACTACACGCACGTGCCGATCTTCGCGCTGACGCCGCGGGTCGGCAGCGAGCGCACGATGGCGCTGTACCGCAACGTGACGCCGCTGCACGTCGACTTCAACAGCGACCGCGACTCGGCGCTGCAGGCGGCGCTCGAGATCGTCGTCAAGCAAGGCTACGTGCAGCACGGCGACATGGTCGTGCTGACCGTCGGCGAGCCGATGGGGCAGGCGGGCGGCACCAATACGCTGAAGATCGTGCGGGTCGGCGAGCACTATTGAGCGCCGACTGAGCACCGCGCCGGCCAGTGAGCCGGCCGCCCGGATCGGCTGAAAAATCGATCCGGCACCGTTTTATACGCGAAAGCCGCGTGGGGTCCGAAGTCCCACGCGGCTTTTTTTCTCTTTTTTGCCCGCATTGTGCCGTGCGAACGTAACAAATTGCGAGTCGGCGCCACCGGGCGGTCGGAATCGGAGGCGCTTCGCGATAAAATGCGGCTATTCGACGCTCAGCCGCGCCGCGCCACCCCGGTTCGAACGGGAGCGAGCGCCGCGCCGGCGTCAGGGCGCACCGGTTTTCATTCCAAGGAGTTCCACAATGCCTCTCGTATCAATGCGTCAATTGCTGGACCACGCGGCAGAGCACGGTTACGGCCTGCCGGCCTTCAACGTGAACAACCTGGAGCAGGTCCAGGCGATCATGGCGGCGGCGGACCAGGTCGGCGCGCCCGTGATCATGCAGGCATCGGCCGGCGCGCGTAAGTATGCGGGCGAGCCGTTCCTGCGCCACCTGATCGAAGCGGCGGTCGAATCGTACCCGCACATCCCGGTCGTGATGCACCAGGATCACGGCCAGTCGCCGGCAGTCTGCACGGCCGCGATCCGCAGCGGCTTCACCAGCGTGATGATGGACGGTTCGCTGGAAGCCGACGGCAAGACGGTCGCGTCGTACGAGTACAACGTCGACGTGTCGCGCAAGGTCGTCGAGATGGCGCACTCGATCGGCGTGACGGTCGAAGCCGAACTCGGCGTGCTCGGCTCGCTCGAGACGATGAAGGGCGACAAGGAAGATGGCCACGGCGCGGAAGGCACGATGACCCGCGAGCAGCTGCTGACCGATCCGGAGCAGGCCGCCGATTTCGTGAAGCTCACGCAGTGCGATGCGCTCGCGATCGCGATCGGCACGTCGCACGGCGCGTACAAGTTCTCGAAGAAGCCGACGGGCGACATCCTGTCGATCCAGCGCATCAAGGAAATCCACGCGCGCATTCCGAACACCCACCTCGTGATGCACGGTTCGTCGTCGGTGCCGCAGGAATTGCTGGCCGAGATCCGCGAATTCGGCGGCGACATGAAGGAAACCTACGGCGTGCCGGTCGAGGAAATCCAGGAAGGCATCAAGCACGGCGTGCGCAAGATCAACATCGACACCGACCTGCGTCTCGCGATCACCGGCGCGATCCGCCGCTACCTGTTCGAGAACCCGGGCAAGTTCGATCCGCGCGACTACCTGAAGCCCGCGCGCGAAGCGGCGAAGCAGGTCTGCGTCGACCGCTACCTCGCGTTCGGCTGCGAAGGCCAGGCCGGCAAGATCAAGCCGCTGTCGCTCGACAAGATCGCCGAGCAGTACAAGTCCGGCGCGCTCGCGCAGGTCGTGCGCTGAGACTGTAGTACGATTGCCCCCGCCCGGTACTGCCGCCGGGCAAGGGCTGGCCGCCCGGTTGCCGGATCCGATCCGGCCCCGGTAGCCGCTCCGTCCGGCCGAACAAGGGCCGGCCGGCAACCGCCGGGCGCCGTCGCCCGCCGGTTCGCCGACGTATTGCAAGACCGCCGTTCCCGCCTGCCGCGGGGAACGGCGTTTCCCTTTTTGTTTGGCTCCTTATCTGCGAAAAGACGATGTCTACCCTTTACGAATCCACGCTCCGCTCGCTGCCGCTCCTCGGTCGCGGCAAGGTCCGCGATAACTACGCGGTCGGCAACGACAAGCTCCTGATCGTCACGACCGACCGCCTGTCGGCATTCGACGTGGTGATGGGCGAGCCGATTCCGAACAAGGGCCGCGTGCTGAACCAGATGGCGAACTTCTGGTTCGACAAGCTCGCGCACATCGTGCCGAACCACCTGACGGGCGACGCGCCGGAAGCGGTCGTCGCGACCGACGAGGTCGAGCAGGTGAAGGGCCGCGGCGTGGTCGTCAAGCGCCTCGAGCCGATCATGATCGAAGCGGTCGTGCGCGGCTACCTGGCCGGCAGCGGCTGGAAGGAATACCAGGCGTCGGGCGCCGTGTGCGGCGTGCAGCTGCCGGAAGGCCTGCAGAACGCGCAGAAGCTGCCCGAGCCGATCTTCACGCCGGCCGCGAAGGCCGAGATGGGCGAGCACGACGAGAACATCACGTTCGAGGAAACCGAGCGCCGCATCGGCACCGAGCTGGCCGCCACCATTCGCGACATCTCGATCAAGCTGTACAAGGAAGCGGCCGATTACGCGGCGACGCGCGGCATCATCATCGCCGACACGAAGTTCGAATTCGGCCTCGACAACCACGGCAAGCTGTACCTGATGGACGAAGTGCTGACCGCCGATTCGTCGCGCTTCTGGCCGGCCGACCAGTACGAGGTCGGCACCAACCCGCCGTCGTTCGACAAGCAGTTCGTGCGCGACTGGCTCGAGGCGCAGCCGTGGGGCAAGACGGCGCCGGCGCCGGCGCTGCCGGCCGACGTCGTCGAGAAGACGGCCGCGAAGTACCAGGAAGCGCTCGAGCGCATCACCGGCCAGGCGCTTGCCTGATCGAGGTACATACGACATGAGCGAAATCCAGACTGCCCACACGCACAGCGCGCCGCTCGTCGGCGTGCTGATGGGTTCGAGTTCCGACTGGGACGTGATGAAGCACGCGGTCGCCATCCTGCAGGAATTCGGCGTACCGTACGAAGCGAAGGTCGTGTCCGCGCACCGGATGCCCGACGAGATGTTCGACTATGCGGAGAAGGCGCGCGAGCGCGGGCTGCGCGCGATCATCGCGGGCGCCGGCGGCGCAGCGCACCTGCCCGGCATGCTGGCCGCGAAGACCACGGTGCCGCTGCTCGGCGTGCCGGTCGCGAGCAAGTACCTGAAGGGTGTCGATTCGCTGCACTCGATCGTGCAGATGCCGAAGGGCGTGCCCGTCGCGACGTTCGCGATCGGCGAGGCCGGCGCCGCGAATGCCGCGCTGTTCGCGGTGTCGATCCTGTCCGGCACGTCGACCGACTACGCGAACCGGCTCGCCGCGTTCCGCGTGCGCCAGAACGAAGCCGCGCACGCGATGGTGCTGCCGCCGCTGGAATGACGGCATGGCGCGCGGCCGCACGACGCGGCCGGCGCCGGATTTTCCCACTGCGGCGGGCATTTTCGCGTTCCGCCGCGACCGACCACTGACATGACCGCAACTCCTGATTCCGTTTCCCCGATCCTGCCCGGCGCGTGGCTGGGCATGGTCGGCGGTGGCCAGCTCGGCCGCATGTTCTGCTTTGCCGCCCAGTCGATGGGCTATCGCGTCGCCGTGCTCGATCCCGATCCGACGAGCCCCGCCGGCGCGGTCGCCGACCGCCACCTGCGCGCCGCATATGACGACGAAGCCGCGCTCGCGGAACTGGCCGACCTGTGCGACGCGGTGTCGACGGAGTTCGAGAACGTGCCGGCCGCAAGCCTCGATTTCCTCGCGCGCACGACGTTCGTCGCGCCGGCCGGCCGCTGCGTCGCGGTCGCACAGGACCGGATCGCGGAGAAGCGCTTCATCGAGGCGTCGGGCGTGCCCGTCGCGCCGCACGTCGTGATCGAATCGTCGGCGGCACTCGCCGCGCTCGACGATGCCGCGCTCGACGCGGTGCTGCCGGGCATCCTGAAGACGGCGCGCCTCGGCTACGACGGCAAGGGCCAGGTGCGCGTGAGTACCGCGCAGGAAGCGCGCGATGCGCATGCGGCGCTGAACGGCGTGCCGTGCGTGCTCGAGAAGCGCCTGCCGCTGAAATACGAAGTGTCGGCGCTGATCGCGCGCGGCGCGGACGGCCGCTCGGCCGCGTTCCCGCTCGCGCAGAACGTGCATCACAACGGCATCCTCGCGCTGACGGTCGTGCCCGCGCCGGCCGCCGATGCCGCGCGCGTCGAAGAGGCGCAGCAGGCCGCCGTGCGGATCGCCGATACGCTCGGCTACGTCGGCGTGCTGTGCGTTGAATTCTTCGTGCTGGAAGACGGTTCGTTCGTCGCGAACGAGATGGCGCCGCGCCCGCACAACTCCGGCCACTACACGGTCGATGCGTGCGCAACGAGCCAGTTCGAGCAGCAGGTGCGCGCGATGACGCGCATGCCGCTCGGCAACCCGCGCCAGCATTCGCCGGCCGCGATGCTGAACATCCTCGGCGACGTGTGGTTCCCGGCAGGTGCGACGGCTGATGCCGTCACGCCGCCGTGGGACACGGTCGCCGCGATGCCGGCCGCGCACCTGCATCTGTACGGCAAGGAGGACGCGCGCGTCGGCCGCAAGATGGGCCACGTGAACTTCACGGCCGAAACGCGCGACGAAGCCGTTGCCGCGGCCACCGCGTGCGCGCAGCTGCTGCGCGTGCCGCTCGACTGAGGCGCCGGCCGATGTCCATCGATCTCCCGAACACCGTGACGGCCGCGCAGATCGACGCGGCCGCCGCGTTGCTCGACGCGGGCCAGCTCGTCGCCTTTCCGACCGAAACCGTCTACGGGCTCGGCGCCGACGCGGCGAATCCCGAGGCCGTCGCGCGCATCTACGCGGCGAAGGGGCGGCCGGCGAATCATCCGGTGATCGTGCACCTGCCGCCGGGCGGTGATCCCGGTTACTGGGCCGACGATCTGCCGGCCGATGCGCAGGCGTTGATCGATGCATTCTGGCCGGGCCCGCTGACGCTGATCCTGAAGCGTCATGCGCGCATTCCGGACGCTGTGAGCGGCGGCCAGGATTCGGTCGGGCTGCGCTGCCCGTCGCATCCGGTCGCGCAGGCGCTGCTGGCCGCGTTCAGCGCGCGGCGCGGCGGGCATGGCGGCGTGGCCGCGCCGTCCGCGAACCGGTTCGGCCATGTGAGCCCGACCACCGCGCAACACGTACGCGACGAATTCGGCGACACCGTGCACGTGCTCGACGGCGGCGCGTCCGAAGTCGGCATCGAATCGACGATTCTCGACCTGTCGCGCGGTTTCCCGGCGCTGCTGCGCCCGGGCCACGTGACGCCGCAGCAGATCGCCGACGTGCTCGGCCGCGCGCCGAAGCTGCCGGACGGCAGCGACGCGACCGCGCCGCGCGCGTCGGGCACGCTGAAGGCGCATTACGCGCCGCGCACGCCGCTCGCGCTGCTGCCGTTCGACGCGCTCGAGCCGCTGCTCGCGGCCGCGCAAGCCGATGGCGAGCGTGTCGCGCTCGTCGCCCGTGCGTCGCGCGCGGGACGCTGGGCGCAGGCCGACGGCGTGCATTTCGTCGCGGCGCCGGAAGATCCGCAGGCGTATGCACGCGACCTGTACGGGATGCTGCGCGCGCTCGACCGCGCGCAGGTCGCACGCATCCTCGTCGAGAAACTGCCCGAGACCGTCGAATGGATCGCGGTCAACGATCGTCTCGGCCGTGCGGCGGCGGCGTTCGAAGCGCGCGACTGACACGTTCGACGGCTGATTCAGGAATGAAAAAAACGCCCGACCGGCGAACCGGTCGGGCGTTTTTGTTTGGGCGCGTGGCCGGCGGCTTACTTGCCGACGCCCGACTTCGCGATCTGCTGTTCGACGAACTGCGCGAACAGCGCGTGCAGGTGCGTCGTCGGGTGGACCGTGTCGGCGAACATGTAGGTCTGGTCGGCGTTCGCGACCGTGTAGGTCTGCGGCGAGCAGAACAGCGACGAGCCGAATGCGGTCGCGTTCGCGACGCCGTACTGCGTGGCGGCCTGGACCATCGCCTTCAGGTTGCAGGCGGTATCGGTGTTCGACACGCTGAAGCCGTTCGCCTTGTAGTTGGCCGCGATGCCGTCCTGCCACGTGAACGTGTCGAGCAGCGCGACCTTCGTCGTGTCGACCTTCAGCGCGGCCAGCGTGCCGGCGAGCGTCTTGTTGAACAGCCCCGACAGTTGCGTGAACGCGGCCTGCGTCGGCGCGCCGCCCTGCAGCGCGAGCGGCGTGCCGCCGATGTCCGGCACGTTCGACACGTACACGTGCGTCGCGCCTGCCGCGACGATCTGCTGGACGATGCCGCCGAGCTGCTGCGCGGCCAGGCCGATCGCCTGCGCCGCCGCGAGTTGGGCGGCCGGCGTGTTGCCTTGCGCCTGCGCGACCTGCGCCTGGTAGAAGATGTCGTTCGCGCCGCCGTTGACCAGCACGATCTGGCCGGCGTTGAAGCTGCCGTGCTGCGACAGGTACTGCTTGACCTGATCGGCGATCGGCGTCGTGGTGGCCTGCGCGTAGTCGGCGTTCGGCACGCTCGCGTCCGCATGGCCGATACCCGGCTGCAGCGTCACGCGCGAGCCGCCCTGTGCGTAGCCGAGACCGCCGGTGGCCTGCAGCGGAATGCCGAACCCGCCCTGGTTCGCGGGCTGCAGCGTGTCGCCGTAGTACTGCGCGACGTTCTGCGTCCATACCTGGCCCGGGTTGGTCGTGAAGCGGCCGCCGCCGAAGCCGAGCTTGATCTGCGAGTAGGTGCCCGCGTCGGACAGGCTGTCGCCGAACGACACGACCTGCATCTTCACGCCCGACGGCGGCGTGTTCGACGCGCTGTTGTTGTTGTCGTCACCGCCGCCGCCGCATGCGGCGAGCAGCGCGAGCGCGGCGCCGGCGATCGCGACCTGCGCGGTACGCAGCATGCGCTGCCGGGTGCGGGAAGGTGCGTGTTGTTGTGTCTGCATCGTTCGATCTCCTCGTAGATATGGCCTGATGTGTTTCTCATCTGCCGCGTGCCTGCTCGGTTCCGGGCCGCGCGGCGGCCGTTGGCTGAAACGGTTTATTGGTCGCGCGCAGCCGCAAGCGGCACGGTGCGCGGATCGGGGTTCGCGGCCTCGGCAATCTGCGCATGATAAGCGCTCGCCCATTCGGGCGGGCCGAAAATCGCGCGCAGCTTGTTGCGCCATCCGTCGACGCGCAATGCGTCGCCGGCCATCGATATCCACTCGTGGAACGTCGCGACGAGCGGGTTGTTCGAGCCGAGCCGCTCGACGATCCCGTACCGCGGCGGATCGTCGGGTGTTTCCTCGACATAACTCCCGAACAGGCGATCCCAGATCACAAGGACACCTGCGTAATTGCGGTCGATGTAGCGCGGATTGCGCGCATGGTGCGCACGGTGGATCGACGGCGTGTTCAGCACGTATTCGAGCCAGCCGAGCTTGCCGATCGCCTGCGTGTGCACGAAGAACTGGAACGCGAGGTTGATCAGCACGATGCCAACGACCTGCTGCGGCGGAAAGCCGGCGAACGCGAGCGGCAGCCAGAACACCCACATGCCCGCGACGGGATACATCAGGCTCTGGCGGAACGCGGTCGAGAAATTCATCCGCTCGGACGAGTGATGCACGACGTGCGCGGCCCACAGCCAGCGCACGCGATGGCTCGCGCGGTGGAACACGTAGTAGAGGAAATCCTGCGCGACGAACAGCACCGCGAACGACAGCCAGCCGTCGTGCCACGTGAACACGCGGTAGTGCCGGTAGCAATACGCGTAGACGGGGATCACGAACAGCCACGCGATCTTGTCGGCGCCCTGGTGCATCAGCGCGAGCGCCGCGTTGCACAGCGTGTCGCGCCACGCATAGACAGAGTCCTGCGCACGAGTGCGGGCGAGGTGCCAGGCCTCCCACGCGATGCAGAGCAGGAAGACGGGCGCCAGCGCGAGCAGAAGCAATTCGACGTCGAATCGCATGGGCGTGTCTCCTTCTTTCCCCTGCAAGCCTTGAGGCCGGGCGTATGGCCCGTTGTAGATATCGGTCAGGCCAACAGCCTACGCAATCGCCACGCGCTAGGCGAGGGGGCAGCGTAGAGGGTTCCCTCTGAGGACAGGGTTTCTACGGAAGCCGCGCGGCACGGGGCCGGGCGGTGTGGCCCTGTTTTGTGGGGGCGATCGGCGCGCGGTGTGTCGCGCGCGGGCGGCGGCTGCCGTTTCAAACCGGGGAGGGCGGGATTCCGTGCGCGGGGGCGCTTGCGGGGCGCCCCGATTGCCCGTCGGGGCGACCCGCTGCGCGGTGCGGCCCCGTGGCCGGTGCAAGCCGGCGCGGGCCGGCTGCCGGCGGCGCCGCGCCAAGCCGCGGCGCGCGGATCGTCATTGCGCGCCGGCGTAGATCCATTCGAGCAGCGTGTCGTGCGCGGCGCGCGCGGCTTCCGCGTGATCGTTGTTGATGAAACTGACGACGATGTAGCTCTGGCCGTCGGCGCCGGCAACGTAGCCGGCGATCGCGCGCACGTCGCGCAGCGTGCCGGTCTTGATGTGCGCGTTGCCGAGCACGCCGGCGTTGGTGAGGCGGTTCTTCATCGTGCCGTCGATGCCCGCGATCGGCAGCGAATCGATGAAGGCCTGCGCGACGGGGCTCGCGTTCGCGGCCTGCAGCAGCGCGGCAAGCGACAGCGCGCTCACATGCTCTTCGCGCGACAGGCCCGAGCCGTTTTCGAGCACGAGGTCGGGCATCGCGATGCCGTTCTTCTGCAGGAACGCCTGGATCACGCGGCTCGACTGCTCGGGCGTCGCGGGCGGCCTGCCGCCGACCGCGCCGATCGTCAGGAACAGGTTGCGCGCCATCACGTTGTTGCTGAACTTGTTGATGTCGTAGACGATGCTGCCGAGCACCGGGCTGTGATGCACGGCGAGCGGCCGCGCGGTGGTCGGCACCTTGCCTTCGCTCACGGGCCCCGCGATCGTGCCGCCGTCCTGCTGCCACAGCGCGAGGAAGCCGCGGGCGAAGAACGTCGTGTGGTCGAGGATCGCGAGGTTGGTCGTGTGCGCGCCGCAACGCAGCGGATAGTCGCCGGCGAACGAAGCGGTCATGATCCCGCTGCCGGCCGTCAGCGTCGGCCGCGCGGCCGCGGCGGCCGCGCTGCACGAGCCCGAGCCTTCGACCAGCTGGTTGTCGATCGACAGGTCCGCGAGCGGCGGCAGCACGTCGACGGCCACCTTGCCGTCGTCGCCCGGCGTGACGGTGAACGACACGGCCTTGAACGCGTACAGCAGCGGATCGGGGCCGACGTTGTACGGCGCGCTCGCATCGTCGTCGAACGAAGGGAGATCGCGCGTCGACGCCGCGAAGTAGCTCTTGTCGAGCACGAGGCCGCCGGCCACGCGCTTGACGCCGGCCTTGCGGAGCTTGTCGACGAGGTCGATCAGCTCTTCGGGTACGAGCTTCGGATCGCCGGTGCCCTTGATGTACAGGTTGCCCTGCAGCGTGCCGTCGGGGTCGACCGTGCCGTCCGTGTACGCAGTCGTGCGCCAGCGGTAGTCGGGGCCGAGGATCGACAGGCCCGAGAAGGTCGTCACGAGCTTCATCGTCGAGGCGGGCAGCATCGGCCGGCTCGCGTTCCACGCGATCAGCGGTTCCGGATCGCCGACGCGCTCGACGACGACGCTCATCGCCGACGCCGGCACCTTCGCGCGCTGCAGCGCGACGAGCACGGATGCCGGCAGGCCGGCCGCGCGCGCGGCCGGCGACACGACCGTGGTCTTGCGCGCTTCCTTGTGGGATTTCTTGCGGGCCTGCGCGGCAGGCGCGAAGGCGAGGGCCGTGCAGGTGGCGACGATGGCGGCCGCCCGCAGGCAGACGCGGGCGCGGGGGGCGAACCGGTTGGAAAGATCGGAAATCGGCATGAGCGAATACGGGGAAAGCACGACGTTCGGGCAGGGCGCGCGCGGCGCCAAAGCGCACATTGTAGAGACAAGTCCGGACAGCCCCCTTGCAATCCGCCTTTCTGTTGCATTGCACGGTGCCGCGCGCCGGGTTCGCGGCGCTACAATGGTCGGCGTGTTTGACTCGCCCCATGGATGCCTGTCCCGATGCGGATTCTGCTTGTCGAAGATGATCGAATGATTGCCGAAGGCGTGCGCAAGGCGCTGCGCTCGGACGGCTTTGCAGTCGACTGGGTGCAGGACGGCGACGCCGCACTGACGGCGCTCGGCGGCGAGACGTACGACCTGCTGCTGCTCGATCTCGGGCTGCCGAAGCGCGACGGCATCGACGTGCTGCGCACGCTGCGCGCGCGCGGGCTGGCGCTGCCGGTGCTGATCGTCACCGCGCGCGACGCGGTGGCCGATCGCGTGAAGGGCCTCGACGCGGGCGCCGACGACTACCTCGTCAAGCCGTTCGACCTCGACGAGCTCGGCGCGCGAATGCGCGCGCTGATCCGCCGCCAGGCGGGGCGCAGCGAATCGCTGATCCGCCACGGCGCGCTGACGCTCGATCCCGCCTCGCACCAGGTGACGCTCGACGGCGCGCCCGTCGCGCTGTCCGCGCGCGAGTTCGCGCTGCTCGAGGCGCTGCTCGCGCGGCCCGGCGCGGTGCTGTCGAAGAGCCAGCTCGAGGAGAAGATGTACGGCTGGGGCGAGGAGATCGGCAGCAACACGGTCGAGGTCTACATCCACGCGCTGCGCAAGAAGCTCGGCTCCGACCTGATCCGCAACGTGCGCGGGCTTGGCTACATGGTCGTCAAGGAAAGCTGACGCGTGAGGTCGATTCGTCATCAATTGCTGATCTGGCTGCTCGCGATCGTCGTCGCGGGCGTGGGCATCGCGGGCTGGCTGATCTACCGGCAGGCGCTCGCCGAGGCGAACGAACTGTTCGACTACCAGTTGCAGGAAATCGCCGCGGCGCTGCCGTCGGAACCGTTCTCGCAGGTATTCGGCTCGCGTACCAACGGCGACGAAGGCATCGTGATCCAGATCTGGAACCGCAACGGCGTGCTGATGTACTTCTCGCATCCGCGTGCGCCGATCGCGCCGCGCGCGGAACTCGGTTTCTCGACCGAGCGCACCGATCGCGGCGAATGGCGCGTGTACGGGGCGATCGTCGGCGACAACGTCGTGCAGCTCGCGCAGCCGCTGTCGGTGCGCAACCGGCTCGCGGCGAACGTCGCGCTGCGCACGCTGTGGCCGCTGATCGTGCTGCTGCCGTTCCTCGGCGCGGCCGTGTGGGTGATCGTCGGACGCGGGCTCGCGCCGCTCGGCCGTGTGACGCGCGCCGTCGAGGCGCGCCGGCCGGAAGCGCTCGATCCGCTGCCCGATGCGCGCCTGCCGCTCGAGGTGCAGCCGCTCGTGCGGGCGCTGAACGGGCTGCTCGCGCGGCTGTCGGCCGCGCTCGACACGCAGAAGGCGTTCGTGGCCGACGCCGCGCACGAACTGCGCACGCCGCTCGCGGCCGTGCAGATCCAGGCGCAACTCGTCGCCCGCGCGAAGGACGACGCATCGCGCCGCGAGGCGGTCGCGGATCTCCAGGATGGCGTGTCGCGCGCGACGCGTCTCACGGAGCAACTGCTCGCGCTGGCACGCGCCGAACCCGACGGCGCGACGATGCGCGAACCCGTCGACCTGCAGGCACTGCTCGCCGAATGCGTGGCTGCGCTTGCGCCGCTCGCGCAGCGGCGCGACATCGATCTCGGCTTCGAGGAGACGCACGCGGCGAGCGTCGTCGCGGACGTCGGCGCGCTGCGCGTGATGTTCGGCAACCTGCTCGACAACGCGGTGAAATACACGCCGGACGGCGGCCGCATCGACGTGTCGCTCACCCGCGACGCGGCCGGCCGCGCGTGCGTGCAGATCGGCGACAGCGGGCCCGGCATCCCGGCCGACGAGCGCGAGCGCGTGTTCGACCGTTTCTACCGCGACAGCTCCGCGCGGGCGCGCACCGATGTGTCGGGCAGCGGGCTCGGGCTCGCGATCGTCAAGCGCGTGGCGGCGCAGCAGGGGGCGACGGTGTCGCTCGGCGACGCGGCCGCGGGCGGCCTGCTCGTCAGCGTCGTGTTCCGCGACGCCGAGATGCCGGCCGAGGCGCCGCAGCCTTCCGAATCCGCGTGACGCGTGCCGCCGGGCGGGCCCGGCGGCCGCTTAAGCCCCGCTTAAGGCTGATTAAGCCTCCTTTAAGTCAGGGTCGTTACGCTGCGTCCTAACAAAGAGGAGGTCCTACGATGAACACCCGATTCCTTGCGCGCGGCGCCGTCGCGGTCGCCGTGGCGGCCGCCCTGTCCGCCGGTTATGTTGCCGGCACCCGCCGCGCCGATCCGCAAATCATCACGCCCGCGCAGGCTGCCGCGCTGATGCCGGCCGAAGCGGCCGCCAAGACCGGCATTCCCGATTTCTCCGGGCTCGTCGAGACTTACGGCCCGGCGGTGGTGAACATCAGCGCGAAGCACGTCGTGAAGCAGGTGTCGCGGCGCGTGCCGCAGCCGCAACTGCCGATCGATCCGAGCGATCCGTTCTACCAGTTCTTCAAGCACTTCTACGGCCAGGTGCCGGGCATGGGCGGCGACGCGCAACCGGACGACCAGCCGAGCGCGAGCCTCGGTTCCGGGTTCGTCATCAGCTCCGACGGGTACATCCTCACCAATGCGCACGTGATCGACGGCGCGAACGTCGTCACGGTCAAGCTGACCGACAAGCGCGAATACAAGGCGAAGGTCGTCGGCTCGGACAAGCAGTCGGACGTCGCGGTGCTGAAGATCGATGCGAGCGGCCTGCCGACCGTGAAGATCGGCGACCCGGCGCAGAGCAAGGTCGGCCAGTGGGTCGTCGCGATCGGCTCGCCGTACGGCTTCGACAACACGGTCACGTCGGGCATCATCAGCGCGAAGTCGCGCGCGCTGCCGGACGAGAACTACACGCCGTTCATCCAGACCGACGTGCCGGTGAACCCCGGCAACTCGGGCGGCCCGCTGTTCAACCTGCAGGGCGAGGTGATCGGCATCAACTCGATGATCTATTCGCAGACGGGCGGCTTCCAGGGCCTGTCGTTCGCGATCCCGATCAACGAGGCGATCAAGGTGAAGGACGAACTCGTGAAGACGGGCCACGTGAGCCGCGGCCGCCTCGGCGTCGCCGTGCAGGGGCTGAACCAGACGCTCGCGAGCTCGTTCGGACTGCAGAAGCCGGACGGCGCGCTCGTCAGCTCGGTCGATCCGAACGGCCCGGCCGCGAAGGCCGGCCTGCAGCCGGGTGACGTGATCCTGTCGGTCAACGGCTCGCCGGTTGCCGATTCGACGTCGCTGCCCGCGCAGATCGCGAACCTGAAGCCGGGTTCGAAGGCCGACCTGCAGATCTGGCGCGACAAGTCGAAGAAGTCGATCAGCGTGACGCTCGGCGCGATGGCCGATGCGAAGCTCGCGTCGAACGACGGCGGGCCCGTCGAGCAGGGGCGCCTGGGCGTCGCGGTGCGTCCGCTGTCGCCGCAGGAGCGCAGCGCCGACAACCTGTCGCACGGCCTGATCGTGCAGCAGGCCGGCGGGCCGGCCGCCAACGCGGGCATCCAGCCCGGCGACGTGATCCTCGCGGTCAACGGCCGCCCGGTCACGAGCGCCGAGCAGTTGCGCGACGCGGTCAAGGGCGCGGGCAACAGTCTTGCTCTCCTGATCCAGCGCGATAATGCCCAGATCTTCGTGCCGGTCGACCTGAGCTGACCGGCCACGGCCGACGGCCGGCCAGGCCGGCCGCGGCGGGCGCCGCCGCCGCTCGAATGCGTGACGCAGCGCCCTGTATGTGTTCCGACCCCAAGGAGAGAGCCATGCAATATCTACGCAACGTGTCCCGATTTGCCGTCGCCGCGGCGCTGGCCGCCGGCCTCGCGGCCGGAGCGACCGGCGCGTACGCGCAGTCGGACGGCTTGCCCGCCGCGGGCCAGCAGGGCGACGTCACCTTCGTGTCCGGCGGCGTCGGGCAGGACGAATCGACGGCGTTCCAGCGCAACGAGCCGAAATGGCCGCTGGCGCTGCGCTTCACCGGCAAGGGCGGCGAGTTCCTGGCCGACGTTCATGTGCGGATCGTCGACGGCAAGGGCGACGAGGTGCTGAAGACCGACGCGCGCGGGCCGTACATGCTCGTGAAGGTGCCGCCGGGCCGCTATACGGTGCATGCGTCGTACCAGGGCAACGAGGAATCCCGCGCCGTCACGGTCGGCGCGAAGGGCGGCGCGAAGACGGCGTTCCAGTGGAGCGCGCAGTAGCCTGCCGCGCGCGGCGCCGGCCCGGGTCGCGCATTCGGCTGCGGTTTCGCCCATAATGAAAGCCACGGCACCCGTGCCGTGGCTTTTTCGTTTCCTGAGCCCGGCCTGCCCGGGTCGTCCCAAGGAGAAACGATGTCCGACGCAGCCGACCCTCGTCTCGAAATCGTGCCGAACCGTCATCGCGTGCGCGTGATCCATCGCGGCATCACGTACGCCGATTCGCACGGCGCGCTGACCGTGCGCGAAACGGGTCTGCCGGACACCCACTACCTGCCGCGCCGCGACGTCAACATGCGCCGGCTCGTGAAATCCGGTGTCACGTCGGTCTGCCCGTTCAGGGGCGAGGCCGTGCACTTCGACTTGCAGACGGAAGACGGCGTGATCGAGAACGCCGCATGGAGTTACGAGGAACCGAAGGGGGCGGCGTCGGCGCTCGCGCTCTACGTCGCCTTCGACGCCGCACGGATCGACAGTCTCGTCGAGACATCCTGATGCGGCGCGCGTTCATCGGGGAGGCGTCATGGAACTGAACGACACATTGCGCATACCGCTCGCGCCGCCCGTCGTGCGGGCGGCATTCGAGGATCTCGCGCTGCTGCGCGCGAGCTTCGATCATTGCGAATCGTTCGTGAAGCTTGCGGACGGCGAGTTCGCGCTGACGATCACGGTGCCGCTCGGCCCGCTGCGCGCCCGCTACGACGTGCGTGCGCATGCGGCCGCCGAGCAGGGCGATGCGGAAGGTCAGCCGCGCCGCGTGCTCAATTTCAAGGCGCGGGCCGACGGGCTCGGCGCGCTGCGCGGCCAGGTCGAACTCGTGCTGATGCCGGATGACGACGCGAACGCCACGCGTATCGAGTACGTGGTCTGGGCGACGGCGAGCGGCCCGCTCACCGAGCTGCCGGGGCGGCAGATCGAAAATACGCTGCGCGAATGGACCGACGATTTCTTCCGTGAATTCTGCGCGGTCGTGCAGGCGAAGCACGGTCTCGCACCGAATCGCGCGCGCTCGGCCGCGCCGCGGCGCCAGCACGTGTTCCTGCGGCCGGCGTCGCTGGTGGCCGCGACGAAGCGGGCGCTGCCACAGCACCTCGGCGGCGCGCTGACCGGGCGTGCCGCCAGCGCGCTCCCGCATCGCGGCTCCGGCACGGTGCCCGTGTGGGCGTGGGCCGCGATGATCGTCTTCGTCGCGCTGCTGCTCTACGCGGCGCGCTGGATCAACGGCGGCTGAGCGGCCGGCCGTTTCCGCTGCAAGGCTCGCCCGCCGCGCGCCTACCGGGCGGCATCGGCGCCGGCTCCGGCGCCGCGAAATTCCCTTCGATACGCCGACGGCGACGTGCCGAGCGCGCCCGCGAAATGCTGGCGCAGCGACACGCTCGACCCGTAGCCGGCTGCCTGCGCGATCGCATCGATCGACTGCCCGGTGGTTTCCAGCAGATGCTGCGCGCGCGCCAGCCGCTCGGCCTGCAGCCACGCGGTGACGGTCGTGCCGGTCGCCTGGCGGAAGTGGCGCGTGAACGTGCGCCGGCTCATCAGCACGCGGTCGGCGAGCGAATCGACGCTGTGCGCGGCGTCGAGGTGCGCGCGCACCCAGTCGAGCAGGCCCGCGAGCCGCGCATCGCGCGGGTGCGCGGCGACCGGCTGCGGCACGTATTGCGCCTGCCCGCCCTGACGGTGCGGCGGGATCACGAGGCGGCGCGCGATCTGGTTCGCGGCGTCCGAGCCGAAGCGCCGCCGCACGACGTGCAGGCAGCAGTCGAGCCCCGCGGCCGTGCCGGCCGACGTCATCAGGTTGCCGTCGTCCACGTACAGCACGTCCGGATCGAGCTTCACGCGCGGGAAGCGTTGTGCGAAGTCGTCGGCCCATGCCCAGTGCGTGGTGGCCGGGCGGCCGTCGAGCAAGCCGGCCGCGGCGAGCACGTACGCGCCGAGGCACAGCCCGACGAGTTGCGCGCCGCGCGCGGCGACCGCACGGACGGCGTCGAGCAGCACGTCGGGCGGCGCTTCGTCCGGGTCGCGCCACGCCGGCACGATGACGATGTCCGCGTCGTCGAGCCCGTCGAGGCCGTAGGGCGCGGTGATCGTGAAACCGCCCGTCGTCGACAGGGGGCCGCGCTCGGCCGAGCAGACGCGGAACTCGAACGCGGGCGACGCGGCCGCGTCGCGTTCCTTGCCGAACACGACGGACGGCACCGACAGGTGGAACGGGCTGATGCCGTCGTACGCGATCACGGCAACGACGGTCGGAGCGGTCGGGGCGGGCCGGGTGGACGAGGCGGCGGTCATGGCGGGCTCCGGATTGGTGATGGCCCGATTCTATCGAAGAATGGCTATCGGGCCACTGTCCACGTGAGCGTCGCGCCCCGACAATGCATCGCATCGCGCCGCTGACCACCCCGTTCCGGGGCGGGGCTGCGCCCCTGAACCAGGAGCCCGCCATGTCGAACGCCGTCCCGCATTCCGTTTCCCATTCCGCTACCCGCCGCGCGCTGATCGTGATCGACGTCCAGAACGAGTACGTGACGGGCAACCTGCCGATCGAATATCCGCCGCTCGACGTGTCGCTCGCGAACATCGGCCGCGCGATCGATGCCGCGCATGCGGCCGGCGTGCCCGTGATCGTCGTCCAGCACGTCGCGCCGGCCGGCGCGCCGATCTTCGCGCCCGGCACCGACGGCGTCGCGCTGCACGCGGTCGTCGCCGGCCGGCCGTACGCACACCTGATCGAGAAGACGCGCGCAAGCTCGTTTGCCGGGACCGACCTTGCGGCGTGGCTCGATGCGCACGGGATCGACACGCTCGCGGTGGCCGGCTACATGACGCACAACTGCAATGCGTCGACGGTCTATCACGCGGCGCATGCGGGGCTGAATGTCGAATACCTGAACGACGCGACGGGCACGCTGCCTTACGAGAACGAAGCAGGCGCGGCGAGCGCCGAGGAGATTCACCGCGCGTACGCGGTGGTGTTCCAGTCGAATTTCGCGGCCGTGATGTCCACCGATGCGTGGATCGCGGGGCTGGCAGGTACGCCGATGCCGAAGCGCGATTCGGTCGCCGCGTCGAACCGGCGGGCCCGCGCGCAACGCGCGAAGGCGGCTTGAACCGGGCGGGGAGAAGGGGCGGCGGGCAGGCCGTCGGCGAGATTGGCGGCCCGCGCGATGAAACGAAGATCCGAACCGCGGGCGAACGCGCGTCGCGCGGTCATTCGCCGTCCTTCAGCATCGCCGGGCTGTAGCGCAGCATGTCGAAACAGCCGTCGACGAGCTTTTCCGCATGCTGCTCGGCGTCGATCTCGTCGGGCAGCATCAGCATGTCGCGCACGAAACCGCTGACGAGCGTGTGCAGCATCAACGTCGCGCGCCACGTATCGAGCCGCTCGGGCAGCAGCTTGAGCCGCACGGCCCCCGCGAGATCGGCGTCGATCGCGTGCAGTGCCTCGCTCATCCCCGCGCGGTTGCGCTGCAGCAGCGGCTCCAGGTCCGCGACGTATTCGCACTTCATGAACAGGATGCTGAACACGCGGCGCAACTGCGCGTCGCGCTGCACGCCGAGCAGGCACCAGATCAGGATCTGGCGGATCTTGTCGAGCGGATTGCCGCCCGGCGCGTCGAGCGGCATCCGCTTCAACTCGTCGATCGGCAGAAATACGCGGTCGAACATTGCGTCGAACAGTTCGCTCTTGTTCGCGAAATGCCAGTAGATTGCGCCGCGCGTCACGCCGGCATGTTGCGCGATGTCCGCGAGCGACGTGTGCGACACGCCTTTCTCGAAGAACACGTGCTCGGCGGCGTCGAGAATGCGATTGCGCGTCTCGAGCGCCTCCTCCTTGGTACGTCTGACCATGTGCAGGCCTGATTGGATCGATCGTAGGTGAATATAGGGTCTGCAACCCCCGGCGCGGTCGTATAGACTGGCTATGCTCGCGGCTGGTAACAATCTGTAAGACTGGACAGCCGGTCGCGCACAAACGGGCTTTTTACATACATTCATGAATGTATATACAATACCACCCTACGATCGAATGACCCAAGTGGCAATCAGTTAATATCCCACTCTGCTGATTCCCGCCAAAGTACCAGTCCGCAGTTGCGGGGCATCCTGTCGGCACGGAGGTTTCGTGCCGCTTGCTGTATCTAGCAGTCCAGTAATTCAGGTGTTCGATCTGCGCCGTGAGGCGCATCCGTGTTGCGCTCGCTCCGGTCGGGTGCGGCACTTATTCCATTGGTTATACACAGAGGTCGCTCCATGCGCGTCGAACGGGTTCCATACCGCTTAATCACTGTCGCGACGGCCGCCGTTTTCCTGGCCGCGTGCGGGAAAAAAGAATCGGCACCGCCGCCGCAAACGCCGGAAGTCGGCGTCGTCACCGTCCAGCCGCAAGCCGTACCGGTCTTCACCGACCTGCCGGGTCGCACCAGCGCGTTCCTCGTCGCGCAGGTCCGCGCGCGGGTCGACGGCATCGTGCTGCGCCGTGAATTCACCGAAGGCACCGACGTCAAGGCCGGTCAGCGCCTCTACAAGATCGACCCGGCGCCTTACATCGCCGCGCTGAACAGCGCGAAGGCAACGCTCGCGAAGGCGCAGGCGAACCTCGTCACGCAGAACGCGCTGGTCGCACGCTACAAGGTGCTGGTGGCCGCGAACGCGGTCAGCAAGCAGGACTACGACAACGCGGTGGCCACGCAAGGCCAGGCCGCGGCGGACGTCGCGGCTGGCAAGGCGGCGGTCGATACCGCGCAGATCAACCTCGGCTATACCGATGTCGTGTCGCCGATCACCGGCCGCGTCGGCATCTCGCAGGTGACGCCGGGCGCGTACGTGCAGGCGAGCCAGGCGACGCTGATGTCGACGGTGCAGCAGCTCGACCCGGTGTATGTGGACCTCACGCAATCGAGCCTCGAAGGGCTGAAGCTGCGCCAGGACGTGCAGAGCGGCCGCCTGAAGACGTCCGGCCCGGGCGCGGCGAAGGTGACGCTGATCCTGGAAGACGGCAAGACCTATTCGGAGCCGGGCAAGCTGCAGTTCTCGGACGTGACGGTCGACCAGACCACCGGCTCGGTGACGATCCGCGCGGTCTTCCCGAACCCGGGCAAGGTGCTGCTGCCGGGCATGTTCGTGCGTGCACGGATCGAGGAAGGCGTGAACGAGAACGCGTTCCTGGTGCCGCAGATCGGCGTCACGCATGACCAGAAGGGTCAGGCGATCGCGATGGTGGTGAACGCCAGCAACAAGGTCGAGCCGCGTCCGCTGAAGACGACGGGCATGCAGGGCCCGAACTGGGTGGTCGAAGGTGGTCTGCAAGCGGGTGATCACGTGATCGTGCAGGGCGTCGACAAGGTGCGCCCGGGGGCGACCGTGAAGACGGTCCCCGCGCAGCTCGCACCGGCGGCCGATGCCGCGTCGGGTGCGGCTGCCGCGTCCGCCGCGCCGGCTGCCGCCGGTTCCGGCGCCGCTGCCGCTTCCGGTGCTGCCGCATCGGGCGCTGCGCCGGCGAGTGCTGCCGCTGCTTCGAGCGCGCAATAACAGGGAGCCTGTTTCATGGCAAAGTTTTTTATCGATCGCCCGATCTTCGCGTGGGTGATCGCCATCATCCTGATGCTGGCCGGGGTTGCGGCGATCTTCACGCTGCCGATCTCGCAGTATCCGACGATCGCACCGCCATCGATCCAGATCACCGCGAACTACCCGGGCGCTTCCGCGAAGACGGTGGAAGACACGGTGACGCAGGTGATCGAGCAGCAGATGAGCGGTCTCGACAACTTCCTGTACATGTCGTCGACCAGTGACGACTCGGGCAACGCGACGATCACGCTGACCTTCGCGCCGGGTACCAACGCCGACATCGCGCAGGTCCAGGTGCAGAACAAGCTGTCGCTCGCGACGCCGATCCTGCCGCAGGTCGTGCAGCAGCTCGGCCTCTCGGTGACGAAGTCGAGCAGCAGCTTCCTGCTGGTGCTCGCCTTCAACTCCGAAGACGGCAGCATGAACAAGTACGACCTCGCGAACTTCGTGGCGTCGCACGTGAAGGATCCGATCAGCCGGTTGAACGGCGTCGGTACCGTCACGCTGTTCGGCTCGCAGTACGCGATGCGGATCTGGCTCGACCCGAACCGCCTGACGAACTACGGCCTCACGCCGGTCGACGTCAGCTCCGCGATCACCGCGCAGAACGTGCAGATCGCGGGCGGCCAGATCGGCGGCACGCCGGCGAAGCCGGGCACCATGCTGCAGGCGACGATCACCGAATCGACGCTGCTGCAGACGCCCGAGCAGTTCGGCAACATCCTGCTGAAGGTCAACCAGGACGGCTCGCAGGTTCGCCTGAAGGACGTCGCGCAGATCGGCCTCGGCGGCGAAAACTACAACTTCGACACGAAGTACAACGGTCAGCCGACCGCGGCACTCGGTATCCAGCTCGCGACCAACGCGAACGCGCTCGCAACCGCGAAGGCCGTGCGCGCGAAGATCGACGAACTGGCACCGTTCTTCCCGCACGGCCTCGTCGTGAAGTACCCGTACGACACGACGCCGTTCGTGAAGCTGTCGATCGAGGAAGTGGTCAAGACGCTGCTCGAAGGTATCGTGCTCGTGTTCCTCGTGATGTATCTGTTCCTGCAGAACCTGCGGGCAACGATCATCCCGACGATCGCGGTGCCGGTCGTGCTGCTCGGCACGTTCGCGATCATGTCGATGGTGGGCTTCTCGATCAACACGCTGTCGATGTTCGGCCTCGTGCTCGCGATCGGCCTGCTGGTCGACGATGCGATCGTGGTGGTGGAGAACGTCGAGCGCGTGATGGCGGAGGAGGGCCTGTCACCGAAGGAGGCGACCCGCAAGGCGATGGGCCAGATCACCGGCGCACTCGTCGGCGTGGCGCTGGTGCTGTCGGCGGTGTTCGTGCCGGTGGCGTTCTCGGGCGGTTCGGTCGGCGCAATTTATCGCCAGTTCTCGCTGACGATCGTGTCGGCGATGGTGCTGTCGGTGCTCGTCGCGTTGATTCTGACGCCGGCACTGTGCGCGACGATCCTCAAGCCGATCCCGCAAGGGCATCACGAAGAGAAGAAGGGCTTCTTCGGCTGGTTCAACCGCACGTTCAACAACAGCCGCGACAAGTACCACGTCGGCGTGCACCACGTGATCAAGCGCTCGGGCCGCTGGCTCATCATCTATCTGGTCGTGATCGTCGCGGTTGGCCTGCTGTTCGTGCGCCTGCCGAAGTCGTTCCTGCCCGATGAAGACCAGGGCCTGATGTTCGTGATCGTGCAGACGCCGTCGGGTTCGACGCAGGAAACGACCGCGAAGACGCTCGCGAACATTTCCGACTACCTGCTGAAGGACGAGAAGGAAATCGTCGAATCGGCGTTCACGGTCAACGGCTTCAGCTTCGCGGGCCGTGGCCAGAACTCCGGTCTCGTGTTCGTTCGCCTGAAGGACTACTCGCAGCGTCAGCATGCGAACCAGAAGGTGCAGGCGCTGATCGGCCGGATGTTCGGGCGCTACTCGGGTTACAAGGACGCAGTGGTGATCCCGTTCAACCCGCCGTCGATTCCTGAACTCGGTACGGCTGCCGGCTTCGACTTCGAACTGACCGACAACGCGGGTCTCGGCCACGATGCGCTGATGGCCGCGCGTAACCAGCTGCTCGGGATGGCCTCGAAGGATCCTACGCTGCAGGGCGTGCGCCCGAACGGCCTGAACGATACGCCGCAGTACAAGGTCGACATCGACCGCGAGAAGGCGAATGCGCTCGGCGTGACGGCGGATGCGATCGACCAGACGTTCTCGATCGCATGGGCATCGAAGTACGTGAACAACTTCCTGGATACCGACGGCCGGATCAAGAAGGTGTACGTGCAGTCGGATGCACCGTTCCGGATGACGCCGGAAGACCTGAACATCTGGTACGTGCGCAACGGGTCGGGCGGGATGGTGCCGTTCAGCTCGTTCGCGACCGGTCACTGGACGTACGGTTCGCCGAAGCTCGAGCGCTACAACGGCGTGTCGGCGATGGAAATCCAGGGCCAGGCCGCACCGGGCAAGTCGACCGGTCAGGCGATGGCCGCGATGGAAGGGCTCGCGAAGAAGCTGCCGGTCGGTATCGGCTATTCGTGGACCGGCCTGTCGTTCCAGGAAATCCAGTCCGGCTCGCAGGCGCCGATCCTGTACGCGATCTCGATCCTCGTCGTGTTCCTGTGTCTGGCGGCACTGTATGAAAGCTGGTCGATCCCGTTCTCGGTGATCATGGTGGTGCCGCTCGGCGTGATCGGTGCACTGCTTGCGGCGACGATGCGCGGTCTGGAAAACGACGTGTTCTTCCAGGTCGGCCTGCTGACTACCGTGGGCTTGTCCGCGAAGAACGCGATCCTGATCGTGGAGTTCGCGCGCGAACTGCAGCAGACGGAGAAGATGGGGCCGATCGAGGCCGCGCTGGAAGCGGCGCGCCTGCGGCTGCGTCCGATCCTGATGACGTCGCTCGCGTTCATTCTCGGTGTGATGCCGCTCGCGATCAGCAACGGCGCGGGTTCGGCCAGCCAGCACGCAATCGGTACGGGCGTGATCGGCGGGATGATCACGGCGACGTTCCTCGCGATCTTCATGATCCCGATGTTCTTCGTGAAGATCCGTGCGATCTTCAGCGGCGAGAAGGAAGACGTCGACGAGGCGCTGCGCCTGGCTCAGGAGCACTCGCACCACGAAGAGAAGCCGGGCAACGGCGACGAAGGCAACAAGGGACAGTGATGATGCAAAAACACGCTTTGACTGCAATCGCGGTCGCGCTCTTTGCCACGGGCTGCACGATGGCGCCGCATTACAAGCGGCCCGACGCGCCCGTCGCACAGGCGTACCCGGCCGGCGGCGTCTACGCGACGCAGCCGGGTGCGGCCGGCGCGCGCAGCGCGAACGGCCAGGCGGCGACCGCCATCGGCTGGCGCGAGTTCTTCGTCGATCCGCGCCTGCAGCGGCTGATCGAGATCGCGCTGAAAAACAACCGCGACCTGCGCGTGTCGGTGCTGAACATCGAGGCGGCGCGCGCGCAGTACCAGATCACGCGCGCGGAGCTGTTCCCGACGCTCGACGGCACAGGCACGGGCAGCATCCAGCGCGTGCCGCAAGGTCTGTCGCAGACGGGGGCGCCGTATATCTCGCGTTCCTACAACGTCGGTTTGTCCGCGTCGTGGGAGCTCGACCTGTTCGGCCGCGTGCAGAGCCTGAAGGACCAGGCGCTCGCGCAGTACCTGTCGACGTCGTACGCACGGCAGGCGTCGGAGATCTCGCTGGTGTCGCAGGTGGCGGACCAGTACCTGACGCTGCTGTCGACCGACGACCTGCTGAAGGTCACGGAGAACACGCTGAAGTCCGCTCAGGCGCAGTACGACCTGACGAAGCTGCAGTTCGACAACGGCACGGGCTCCGAGCTCGAGTTGCGTCAGGCGCAGACGGTGGTCGAGCAGGCGCTGTCGAACCAGCAGCAGCAGGCGCGTGCGCGCGCTCAGGCACTGAACATGCTGGTGCAACTGATCGGCGAGCCGCTGCCGGACGACCTGCCGGCAGGCATGCCGCTCGACGCGCAGAACCTGCTGACGGACGTGCCGGCCGGGTTGCCGTCGGATCTGCTGACGCGTCGTCCGGACGTGATGCAGGCCGAGCAGACGCTGCTGGCCGCGAATGCGAACATCGGCGCGGCGCGCGCGGCGTTCTTCCCGCGCATCTCGCTGACGGGCGCGTTCGGCACCGGCAGCCCGACGCTGGGCGGCCTGTTCAAGGCCGGCACGGCGGCGTGGTCATTCGCGCCGCAGATCACGATGCCGATCTTCGAAGGCGGGCAGAACATCGCGAACCTGAACCTCGCGAACGTGCAGAAACGCATCGAGATCGCGAACTACGAGAAGGCGATCCAGTCGGCATTCCGCGAAGTGGCGGATGGCCTGGCCGCACGCGGCACGTACGACCAGCAGATCGCGGCGCTCGAGCGCAACGAACACGCGCAGCAGCGACGTTTCGACCTGTCGGACCTGCGTTACAAGAACGGCGTCGACAGCTACCTGTCGGTGCTGACCGCGCAGACGGATCTGTACTCGGCACAGCAGACGCTGATCAACGCACGTCTGGCGCGCTGGACGAACCTCGTCACGCTGTACCGCGCATTGGGCGGCGGGTGGATCCAGCGGGCCGGCGAGACGCCGCGCGCGCCGGATGCGCCGGTCGACTACGACAAGGCGTCCGCTCCGGCGCCTGCGTCGTCGTCGACGACGAACGGGTAAGTGAAAGGCGGGGCAGGAGCGGGCAACTGCTTCTGCCTGCCGAACCGGCGAGATGCAAAAGCGAAAACGCCACGGATGAAAATCCGTGGCGTTTTCTTTTGTGCGGCCGGGTCGTGCGAGACCACGACGGTTGGCGTGACGATGACTGCATCGGATGCCGCCGATGCCGATCTCGGCAGATACGCGTCCAGGCGCGATCAACCGATCACCCGATCAACCAGGCCGCCTGCACCGCATCGCAGGCAGCCACCCCTCGCGCGCGAGGAACCCCGCGTAGCCCGGCTCCGCCAAGCAAAAACGCCACGGCATGCCGTGGCGTTTTCCGTTACCGCTTCGCGCCGTCGTCCGGCGCGTCGTGATCAGTGATGCACGTCGGCCGGGCGGCCGTCGAAGTCGTGTCCGGCGCGGCGGATCTCGCAGCGCGCATCCTTCTCGCCTTTCACGCCGTTGAACACGATGTTCAGGATCACGGCCGATGCCGACGCCAGCAGGATGCCGCTGTGCAGGATCGGGGCGAGCGCGGGCGGCAGCTTCGAGAAGAAGTGCGGCGACACGACCGGCACGAGGCCCATGCCGACGCTCACGGCGACGATGAACAGGTTGTGCGAGTTGTTCACGAAGTCGACCTTCGACAGCACCTTGATGCCGTTCGCGGCCACCATCCCGAACATCACGATGCCCGCACCGCCGAGCACGAACGGCGGCACCGATGCGACCACCTGCGCCATCTTCGGGAACAGGCCGAGCAGCACGAGAATCACGCCGCCCGTCGCACACACGAACCGGCTCTTCACGCCCGTCACGCCGATCAGGCCGACGTTCTGCGAGAACGACGTATGCGGGAACGAGTTGAAGATGCCGCCGATCAGCGTGCCGAGGCCGTCGACGCGCAGGCCGCGCACGAGGCGCTCCTGGTTGACCGGACGATCGACCATGTCGCCGACCGCGAGGAACATGCCGGTCGATTCGATGAACGTGACGAACATCACCGTGACCATCGTCACGATCGACAGCGGGTCGAAGTGCGGCATGCCGAAGTGGAACGGCATCACGATGCCGACCCACGGTGCGTGCGCGACGCCGTCGGTATTCACGCGGCCGATCGCGAACGCGATCGCGAAGCCGGCGACGATGCCGAGCAGCACCGAGATGTTCGCGATGAAACCGCGGCCGAACTTGTTGATCAGCAGGATCAGCGTCAGCACGAGCAGCGACAGGCCGAGATAGACGGGGCTGCCGTACTCGGGGTTGCCGACGCCGCCGGCCGCCCAGTTGATGCCGACTTCCATCAGCGACAGCCCGATCACCGCGATCACGGTGCCGACCACCACCGGCGGGAAGAACCGCAACAGCTTGCCGATCATCGGCGCGAGCACGATACCGATGATGCCGGCCGCGATCGTCGAGCCGAAGATGTCGAGAATGCCGAGGCCGGGGTTCGTGCCGATCGCGATCATCGGGCCGACTGCCGCGAACGTGCAGCCCATGATGACGGGCAGGCGGATCCCGAAGATCCACAGGCCCAGCGTCTGGATCAGCGTGGCGATGCCGCACGAAAACAGATCGGCGCTGATCAGGAACGCGATCTGGTCTTTCGGCAGCTTGAGTGCGGCGCCAACGATAAGCGGCACGGCAACAGCGCCGGCGTACATGACGAGGACGTGTTGCAGGCCAAGCGTTACCAGCTTGCCGGTCGGCAGCACCTCATCGCACGGATGGACCGTGTTCGATTGCATCTGTCTCACTCCATGATCTTGTTTTCGGGGTGATACGAAGTTATGCGGAATGAATCCACGCAACAAGAGCGCTGGGTACTATTCCGCTCTTTGCTGGTTCGATATGCCATTTCGGCATGAAACAGGGTGTCGATCATCGGGAAACTGCCGCAGGAGTGAGGGTTCCCGGTTTTATAGCCCTTCAAAATAGCGCTGGCCCCCATGTCAAATATCGGCCGCTTTATGGTGTGTATCGGGCGGGGCGCATAGCGGCAAAAAGTGCCTGGGGAAAATCGTGCCGGGTTAACCCGCGAGCGGCCGCTTTCACCGCCAACGTGCAGCCGGGTGAAATCCGGCAGGCCATGGCGATTTCGGCCGGCGCGGCGGCGGCAAAAGACGGGGCGCGCATCGCGATCCCGTTATCATCGACATCCGTTCATTCGAATTCGCCCTCACGTCATGCGCCTGCTCGGAATCGACCTCGGCACCGGCTCCGTCAAACTCGTCACGCTCGATGCCGACGGCGTCGAGCGTGCGGTCGCGAGCGAACCTTATGCGCTGTCGTCACCGCAGCCCGGCTGGGCCGAGATCGCGCCCGACACGTGGTGGCAGGCGCTGGTGCGCGCGGCCGCGCGGTTGCCGGCCGGCGAGCGTGCGCAGGTGGCGGCGATCGGGTTCTCGGGGCAGATGCACGGCGTCGTGCTGATCGACGCGGCCGGGCAGCCGGTGCGGCCCGCGCTGCTGTGGCCCGACACGCGGGCGGTGCGCGAAGCGGATGAGGCAGGCCGGCCCGTCACGGGATCGCCCGTCGCCGGATTGCCCGTCGCCGGATTGCCCGTCGCCCCGAACCCCGTCGCGCCGGGTATGGCCGGCCCGCTGTTGCGCTGGCTGGCCGCTCACGAACCCGATGCGCTGCGCGCCGCGCGCTGGGCCGTGCAGCCGAAGGACTGGTTGCGCATCGCGCTGGGCGGCGAAGTCGCGGCCGATCCGAGCGACGCGTGCGCGACCGCGCTCGCGACGCCCGACGGCGCATGGGATCTCGCATTGATCGACGCACTCGGCCTGCCGGCCGACCGGTTCGCATCGGTGCAGCCGTCGACCGCGCGCTGCGGCACGCTCGGCGCACCGGCTGCGGCGGCACTCGGCCTGCCGGCCGGCGTGCCGCTGGCGACGGGCGCGGCCGACACCGCATGCGCGGCCCTCGGCAGCGGGCTCGCCGCCGCCGGCGATGCGCTGCTGACGACGGGCAGCGGCGGCCAGATCGTCGTGCTTGCGGATGTGCTGCCGCCCGTGCGACGCGGGCTGCATCGCTATCGCGCGGCGGCCGGCGGCGGTTATTACACGATGGCCGCGATGCAGAACGTCGGGCTCGCGCTCGAAGCCGTGCGCGGCTGGCTCGGCTACGCGCAGTGGGCCGATGCGTACGACGATGCGTTCGCGCAGGCTGCGTCGGAACGTCTGTGCTTCCTGCCTTACCTGACGGGCGAACGTTCACCGTGGATGAACCCCGACGCGCGCGGCGGCTGGCTCGGCCTCGGGCTCGGCGACACGCGCGGCGCGATGATGCGCGCCGCGTTCGAAGGCGTCGCGTTCGCGTTGCGCGCCGGGCTCGATGCGATCCGCGATGCCGACCGCGGCGACCCGGTGACGACGCTGCGTCTCGCGGGCGGCGGCTCGGTCGATCCGCGCTGGCGCCAGCTGCTTGCCGACTCGCTGGGTGCGTCGCTTCACGCGATCGACTGCCCGAACGCCGCGACGCGCGGCGCCGCGCTGCTGGCGGGTGTCGCGATCGGGCACTGGCGGGAAGACGCGCTGCACGCGCTGGCGCCGGCCGCGGCGCGGGTTGCCGAGCCGCGCGACGATCGCTCGCTGGCCGCACGCCACGCGCGCTTCATCGACCTGTATGCCCGGACGGATGCATGGTTCACGACGGGCGCTTAAAATCGGGCACTTGTTCTTTTGCGTCAGCGATGACGCATCGTGGCAAGCCGGCGGCCGTTTCCCGCACGCGATGCGCGGCGGAACCGGCCATCATGGCGAGCACGAGATTCTTTCGCCGTGCCGCGCGCGACGCCGCGCGGCATGGTTTCGACCGCTTTGCATGGAACCCGGTGCGAAGCATTGGGCCGGCGTCGGTGCTGGCGCACCCAGGCCGGTCGACATGAGCGCCGACGCGCGAACCCGGGCCGACCTCACACACAGACAGGAGTCACACGATGAAGACGAAAGCCGCGATTGCATGGAAGGCGGGCGCACCGCTGACGATCGAGGAAGTCGATCTCGAAGGGCCGCGCGCAGGCGAAGTGCTGATCGAGGTGAAGGCGACGGGCATCTGCCACACCGACTACTACACGCTGTCGGGCGCCGATCCGGAAGGGATCTTCCCGGCGATCCTCGGCCATGAAGGCGCGGGCGTCGTGGTCGACGTCGGCCCCGGCGTCGGCACCGTGAGGAAGGGCGACCACGTGATTCCGCTCTACACGCCCGAATGCCGCGAGTGCAAGTTCTGCCTGTCGCGCAAGACCAACCTGTGCCAGAAGATCCGCGCGACGCAGGGCAAGGGCCTGATGCCCGATGCGACGTCGCGCTTCTCGCTCGACGGCAAGCCGCTGTTCCACTACATGGGCACGTCGACGTTCTCGAACTACATCGTCGTGCCGGAGATCGCGGTCGCGAAGGTGCGCGAGGACGCGCCGTTCGACAAGATCTGCTACATCGGCTGCGGCGTGACGACGGGCGTCGGCGCGGTCGTGTACTCGGCGAAGGTCGAGGCCGGCGCGAACGTCGTCGTGTTCGGCCTCGGCGGGATCGGCCTGAACGTGATCCAGGGCGCGAAGATGGTCGGCGCGGACAAGATCATCGGCGTCGACATCAACCCGAAGCGCGTCGAGCTCGCGAAGAAGTTCGGGATGACGCACTTCATCAACCCGAACGAAGTCGAGAACGTGGTCGACCACATCGTGCAGCTGACCGACGGCGGCGCGGATTACTCGTTCGAATGCGTGGGCAACGTGAAGCTGATGCGCCAGGCGCTCGAGTGCACGCACAAGGGCTGGGGCCAGTCGTTCATCATCGGCGTGGCGGCAGCGGGCGAGGAAATCAGCACGCGTCCGTTCCAGCTGGTGACGGGCCGCGAGTGGAAGGGTTCGGCGTTCGGCGGCGCACGCGGCCGCACCGACGTGCCGAAGATCGTCGACTGGTACATGGAAGGCAAGATCAACATCGACGACCTGATCACGCATACGCTGCCGCTCGAGCGGATCAACGAAGGCTTCGACCTGATGAAGGCCGGCGAGTCGATCCGTTCGGTCGTGCTGTACTGACCGGGAGCGCACCGCGATGCTCGAACTCGTTTCCTCGCATGCGTGCCACGGCGGCGAGCAGCGTTTCTACCGTCACGATTCGGCGGCCATCGGCCTGCCGATGAAGTTCTCGGTGTACCTGCCGCCGCAGGCCGCGCACGGCCGCGTGCCGGCGCTGTTCTATCTCGCGGGGCTCACGTGCACCGACGAGACGTTCGCGATCAAGGCCGGCGCGCAGCAATACGCGGCGCAGCACGGCATCGCGCTCGTGATGCCGGACACGAGCCCGCGCGGCGCGGGCGTGCCGGGCGAGACTGACGCGTGGGACTTCGGCGTCGGCGCGGGCTTCTATGTCGACGCGACCGAAGCGCCGTGGTCCGCGCATTACCGGATGGAGTCGTACGTGACGGGCGAGCTGCGCGAACTCGTCACGGCCGAACTGCCGATCGACGGCGCGCGGCTCGGGATCTTCGGTCATTCGATGGGCGGGCACGGCGCGCTGACGCTTGCGCTGCGTCATCCCGGGCTGTACCGGTCGGTATCGGCGTTCGCGCCGATCGCCGCGCCGACACGCTGCCCGTGGGGCGAGAAGGCCTTCTCGGGCTACCTCGGCGCCGATCGCGACGCCTGGAAGGCACACGACGCGAGCGAACTCGTCGCGCGCGCCGATGCGCCGAAGTTCGCGGACGGTATCCTCGTCGATCAGGGCCTCGCGGATCAGTTCCTCGCGAACCAGCTCAACCCCGACGTGTTCGAAGCCGCGTGCGCGAAGGCCGGCCAGCCGCTGACGCTGCGCCGCCATCCGGGCTACGACCACGGGTACTACTTCATCTCGACGTTCATCGCCGATCACATCGCGCATCACGCGCGCGTGCTCGCGCGATGAGCGGGAAGGGGAGCACATAACGCACACGGCGGCACGCGGCGACATACGGCGCGCCGCACGAGCGGGTGCATGAAAAAACGCCGGCGCTGCCCTCGGGCACGCCGGCGTTTTTCATGGTCGTCGGGCGTCGATCAGTGGCGCCGCAACAGGCTTGCGCCGTACACGAGCGCCGACAGCGCGGTGATCCAGAAACTCGTCGGCCAGTCGGTGTGATACGCGAGCACGATGCCGAGCCATGCCTCGAACAACGCAAACAGCGCGGCGAGCAGCACGCCGGTCGACAGCCGCGTCGTCACGTTCTGCGCGGCGGCAGCCGGCCCGACCAGCAGCGTGAACACCAGCAGCACGCCGACGATCTGCGTGGCCGCGGCCACGGCGAGCGCGCACACCGCGAGGAACAGCATCGACACCGTGCGCAGCGACACGCCCTTGGCTTCGGCCAGTTCGGGCTGCAGCGACGCGAACAGCAGCGGCCGCGCGATCAGCGCGAGCGCGAGCAGGCTCACGGCGCCGATGCCGGCGAGCACCGCGAGCGTGTCGTGGCTCACCGCGAGCACGTTGCCGAACAGCAGCGCGGTGACCTGCGTCGCGAACGACGTGTAGAAATGCAGGAACAGCAGGCCGAAACCCAGCGCACCCGACAGGATCACGCCGATCGCGACGTCGCGGCCCGCGAGCTTTTCGCCGAGCGCGCCCATCCCGATCCCGGCCGCGAGCGTGAAACCGACCATCCCCCAGATCGGCGAGATGCCGAGCAGCACTGCACCTGTCGCGCCGGTGAAGCCGACGTGCGACAGCGCATGGCCGGCGAAGGTCTGCCCGCGCAGCACCAGGAAGTAGCCGACGATGCCCGCGAGCACCGCGACGATCCCCGACGCCGCGAAGGCGTTGATCATGAAGTCGTATTCAAACATCGTGCGAGTGCCCGGGATGAGCGTGTCCGTGGTGGTGATGGCCGTGGCCGCCGCCACCGCCGTGCGAGTGGCCGTCGTCGTCCTCGTGTTCGTGGTCGTGCTTCTCGATCTCGACGTCGCCCGACATCACGAAGATCTTGCCGTTCACGCGCATCACGTCGATCGGCGATCCGTAGAGCCGCGACAGCACGGGCTTCGTGATCACCTCGTCGACGGTGCCGAGCGCCGCGACGCCGTTGCCGAGATACAGCACACGGTCGAGTGCGTTCAGCAACGGATTCAGTTCGTGCGCGGAGAACAGCACGGTGATGCCGAGCTCGCGCTGCACGTTGCGCACGAGCTCGACGACGCCGCGCTGGTGGTTCGGGTCGAGGCTGATCAGCGGCTCGTCGAGCAGCAGCAGCTTCGGGCTGCCGAGCAGGCATTGCGCGAGCAGCAGGCGCTGCCGCTCGCCGCCGGACAGTTCCGACAGCGGCCGGCGGGCAAGCGTCGGGCCGCCGACGAGATCGAGCACGCGGTCGACGTCGCGGCGCGTCGCCGCGTTCGTGTGCGGCAGCCCCCAGCGGTGGCCGTCGGCGGCCATCGCGACGAAGTCGTAGCCGCGCATCCGGCGGTTCGCGAGGCCGCTGCGAATCTGCGGCATGTAGCCGATCGACGCGTTGCCGCGTACGACCGGCACGCCGCCGACGGACAGCGTGCCGGCCGACACGGGCACGAGGCCGAGCACCGCGCGCATCAGCGTCGTCTTGCCCGCGCCGTTCGGCCCGAGCACGCCGACGAATTCGCCGGGTTCGATCGCGAAGCTGACGTCGCGCAGGATCGTGCGTCCGCCCAGTTCGAGCGTGACGCGATCGACGGCGAGTGCGTGGGGAGTGGCGGTCATGGCGTTACGGTTGTTTATTTCTTGCCGGCGGCGAGCGCGGCCGAGAGCGCGTCGAGCTGGCCGGCCATCCATTGCTGGAAAGTCTTGCCGGCCGGCTGCGTCTCGGTGACGCTGACGGTCGGCACGCCGCCGTCGCGTGCGATCTTCAGCATGCGCTTGGTCATCGGTTCTTCGGCCTGGCTGTTGTAGATCAGCGCGCGTACCTGCTTCTTGCGCAGGTCGTTCTCGAACGCGGCGACGTCCTGCGCGCTGGCTTCGGTGTCGTTCATCGTCGCGAGCTGGAAGCGCTGGTTGCGCATGTCGAGGCCGATCGCGTCGGACAGGTAGCCGAACACCGGCTCGGTGGCCGTCACCGGCACGCCCTTGTACTGCGCGCGCAGCGTGGCGACCTTGTCGTCGACGGGCTTCAGCGACGCGACGAACTTCTGCAGGTTCGCATCGTATTCGGCCTTGTTCGCCGGATCGGCGCGGCCGAGTTCGGCCGCGATCGCGCGTGCGGCGGCCGGCATCGTCGCCGGGTCGTACCACAGGTGCGGGTTGTCGCCGGCCTTCTTGCCGACCAGGTCGGCGACGACGATCGTCGCGCGCTTCGCCTGCTTCGACGCGCCGAGCAGCTTGCTCATCCACGGATCGTAGTTCGCGCCGTTGTAGATCACGACCTGCGCGTGCTGGAGCGCGCGGGCCGTCTTCGGGCTCGCTTCGAACAGGTGCGGATCCTGGTCGGGATTGCTGAGGATGCTCGTCACCGCGACATGGCTGCCGCCGATCTGCGACGCGACGTCGCCGTAGAAATTCTCGGCGGCGACGACGTTGACGGTCGCGGCCTGCGCGAACGCGGGCGCCGCGAGCGACAGCGCGGCGGCCGTGGAGACGGCAGCGGCGAGCCAGCGGACAGGCGTCAGGGCGCGCCGCGGCGCGCGCTTCAGGGCAATGGGCATGGAACTCCTCGTTGGAAGGGGGCGGCGCGTGTGCCGCCCGATACGCGTCAGCGCTGCGCGGGCTTGCGCTTGCAGTGTCCGCACAGGCCGCTCAGCTCGACGACCTGATGGTGGACTTCGAAACCGTGCGCGGGCTCGCTCGCGGACAACTGCTTCGCGAGGTCGCCGCCGGGAATCTCGACGGTGTCGCCGCACGAATCGCAGATCAGGAACTGGCCTTCGTGCGGGACGCCGATCTCGCAGCACGCGAAGAACGCGTTCTTCGATTCGATCCGGTGGATGAAGCCGTGCTCGACGAGGAAATCCAGCGCGCGGTAGACGGTCGTGGGCGGCACGCGGCCGCGCTGCGGCTCGAGCTCGGCGAGCAGGTCGTACGCGCCGATCGGGCGCTGCGCGGCCAGCACGCGTTCGTAGACCTGGCGGCGCAGCGGCGTCCACGCGAGCCCGTGCTCGGCGGCGAATGCGTCGGCCCGGGACAGCCGGGCGTCAATGGACGATGAGGTAGCCATGGCGTGAAGCTGGGCGTGAAACAAAGTATGGCGATGATATAACGTATCGCCGCGCCGTGCAGCGCGAATTCCCCTTTTCGTCGTCGCTCCGTCCCCTTCATCGCCGATCCGACCGCGCCGCACCGCGCGCGCCGCGCCTTGCCGGGCGCGCGTGGCGGGCCGCCGCGGTGCGCCGTTGTGCCGCAGCGCATCATAGAAAGCCGTCATGTTGCCTTGACAGCGCGAATCGCGTATCCGATCATTCGATCAACAAGAGAGCAATTGATCGGTCGGCGAGCGTTAGTTCATCTCGCGGCCGTCGTAAAGCAGAACGAACCGGAGACAGCCAGTGAGACTGGAAGACAAGGTCGCGATCCTGACGGGCGCCGCAAGCGGCATCGGCGAGGCGGTCGCGCAACGCTATCTGGACGAGGGCGCGCGCTGCGTACTCGTCGACCTGAAGCCTGCCAGCGGCTCGCTCGCGCGGCTCATCGAAGCGAACCCCGGCCGCGCGGTGGCCATCACCGCGGACGTCACGCGCCGCGACGACATCGAGCGCATCGTCGCCACGGCGGTCGAGCGCTTCGGCGGCGTCGACATCCTGTTCAACAACGCGGCGCTGTTCGACATGCGGCCGATCCTCGACGAATCGTGGGACGTGTTCGACCGGCTGTTCGCGGTCAACGTGAAAGGGCTGTTCTTCCTGATGCAGGCCGTCGCGCAGCGGATGGTCGAGCAGGGGCGCGGCGGCAAGATCGTCAACATGTCGTCGCAGGCCGGGCGTCGCGGCGAGGCGCTCGTTTCGCACTACTGCGCGACCAAGGCCGCGGTGATCAGCTACACGCAGTCGGCCGCGCTCGCGCTCGCGCCGCACCGGATCAACGTGAACGGCATCGCGCCCGGCGTCGTCGACACGCCGATGTGGGAGCAGGTCGATGCGCTGTTCGCGCGCTACGAGAACCGGCCGCTCGGCGAGAAGAAGCGGCTCGTGGGCGAAGCCGTGCCGCTCGGCCGCATGGGCGTGCCGGGCGACCTGACGGGCGCCGCGCTGTTCCTCGCGTCGTCCGACGCCGACTACGTCACCGCCCAGACGCTGAACGTCGACGGCGGCAACTGGATGAGCTGACGTGACGCCGCTCGCACGCGTCACCTGCCGGCCGGCCTGCGACGGGGCGGCCGCGCCGCTCACCGCGGCCACCGTCGAACGGGGAGGGCACGCCTGATGGCCGAGATCGTCGTCGCCGGCGAACTGCTGGCCGAATTCGTCGCCGCCGAGCGCGGCCAGGGTTTCGACGCGCCGGGCCTGTTCGCCGGGCCGTTCCCGAGCGGCGCGCCGGCGATCTTCGCCGACCAGGCCGCACGGCTCGGCGCGCGCGTCGCGTATGCGGGTTGCGTCGGCCGCGATGCGTTCGGCGACGCGATCGTCGCGCGGCTCGAGCGCGACGGTGTCGACGTCGCGCGCATCCGTCGTGTCGCGCGTCCGACCGGCACCGCGTTCGTCGCGTATCGCGACGACGGCTCGCGCAGCTTCGTCTACAGTCTGTCCACCAGTGCGGCCGCGTGCGTCGATGCGTCCGATGTCGATACCGCGATGTTCGACGGCTGCCGCTATTTCCACGTGATGGGCTCGTCGCTGACGAGCGAATCGGCGATCGCCGCTGTGCAGCGCGGCGTGATCGAGGCCGCGCGCGCCGGCGCGAAGGTGTCGTTCGATCCGAACGTGCGGCCCGAGATGCTGAGCTTTCGCCCGATGCGCGCGGCGCTCGAGACGATGCTCGCCGCGTGCCACCTGTTCATGCCGAGCGAGGCCGATTTGCCGTTCTTCTGCGGGCCGCAGCCGGCCGAGCGCGCGATCGCGGGCCTGCTCGCGACGCATCCGTTGCTCGAGCGTGTCGTGCTGAAACGCGGCGCGCAAGGCAGCGTTGCATTTGACCGCGCCGACCGCGTCGAAGCACCGGCCTTTCAGGTCGACGAAATCGACCCGACAGGCGCCGGCGACTGCTTCGGCGGCACGCTCGTGGCGAGCTTCGTCGCGGGCGTGCCGATCGATGCCGCATTGCGCCGCGCGAACGCGGCCGGCGCAATCGCGGTCACGCGGCGCGGCCCGATGGAAGGCAACAGCAGCGCGGCCGAGATCGACCGCTTCCTGACCGAACGAGGTATCGCATGTCCGGCCTGACGACCTTCGCCGAACGCCCGCGCACCGCCCATGCGGACGCCGTGCTGCGGATGATCTTCGATGCGAACCGCGCCGACGCGCAGCGCGGCATCTATTCGATCTGCAGCGCGCACCGGCTCGTGCTGGAGGCCGCGTGCGAAGCGGCGCGCGCGGATGGCTCGCCGCTCCTGATCGAGGCGACCTGCAACCAGGTGAACCATCTCGGCGGTTATACGGGCATGACGCCCGCCGATTTCCGCCGCGACGTCGACGCGATCGCCCGGCGTTGTGGGCTGGCGCCGTCGGCGCTCGTGCTCGGCGGCGACCATCTTGGGCCGAACCCGTGGCGGCACCGCCGCGCGGCCGATGCGATGCGCGAGGCGGGCGCGATGGTCGCCGCCTATGTGGAAGCCGGCTTCGAAAAGATCCACCTCGATGCGAGCATGGCGTGCGCGGACGATCCGGTGCGGCTCGACGATCGCACGATCGCCGCACGCGCGGCCGAACTGTGCCGCGTGGCGGAAGACGCGGCGGCGCGCACCGGCATCGCGCCCGTCTACGTGATCGGCACCGAGGTGCCGACGCCGGGCGGTGAAGTCAGCGGCAACAACGGCCACGACGGCGAGGCGGCGATCGCGCAGATCGCGGTCACGCGCAGCGACAGCATCGCGGCGACGCTCGATGCGCACCGCGCCGCGTTCGCGGCGGCCGGGCTCGACGACGCGTGGGCGCGCGTCGTCGCGATCGTTGCGCAGCCGGGCGTCGACTTCGACGATCGCCACGTGCTCGACTACGACAGCGCGAAGGCCGCGGCGCTCGGCGCGAGTATCCTGCAGACACCGCACCTCGTGTTTGAGGCGCATTCGACCGATTACCAGACCGAGGGTGCACTCGCCGCGCTCGTGCGGGACCACTTTGCGGTGCTGAAGGTCGGCCCCGCACTGACGTTCGCGCTGCGCGAGGCGCTGTTCGCGCTGACCTTCATCGAGGACGCGCTGACCGGCGACGTCGGGCAGCGCTCGCGGTTGCGCGACGTGGTCGACGCCGCGATGCGCGCGCAGCCCGAGCACTGGGCGCCGTACTACCGCGGCGACGAAACCGAGCAGCGGCTCGCGCGCCAGTTCAGCTACAGCGACCGGATTCGCTACTACTGGCTGCAGCCGGCCGTCGCGGCCGCGGTCGAGCAACTGTTCGACAACCTCGCGCGACAGCCGGTGCCGGAGACGCTCGTCGCGCAGTGGCTGCCGGATGTCTACGCGGCGTGCCGCACGGGCGGGCTCGCGAAGGAGCCGCGCGCGTGGGTGCGCCACCGGATACGCGACGTGATCGCGCACTATGCGCGCGCGTGCGGAATGCAGCGGCCGGCATGACGGGCCGCGAAGGAAACGCAGGACCGACGACACTAGGGTCTGTTTCCATATGGAACGCACATGCGAATGCCCGAAATCGCTCGCAGGGCAAGAAGTGAGGAGCGCCGTTTGGCCGAGCCAAACAAGCGACGAGCGACGCCGCCATGTGGGCGATTTCGGGCATTCCCGTGGAATGTATTTTTTTAGTTTGGGGTTGCCACGAGAACGGCCGCTCGCCGCGTTGCGCTCCTTGCGAATACGTCCAGTATTCGCAGCGTCGCGCGCCTCGCGAGCGGCCGTTCTCGTGGCAACGCATGTGCGTTCCATATGGAAACAGACCCTAACAAACACAGGAGACATGCCATGCAACGAAAGATGCTCGACGCCGCCGCACGCTGCTTCGCCGGAGCCGCGCTCGCGACGGCGGCCTGCGCCGCGTCCGCCGGCACGCTGACGATCGCGACGCTGAACAATCCCGACATGATCGAGCTGAAGAAGCTGTCGCCGGCGTTCGAGAAGGCGAACCCGGACATCAAGCTGAACTGGGTGATCCTCGAGGAAAACGTGCTGCGCCAGCGCGCGACGACCGACATCACGACCGGCAGCGGCCAGTTCGACGTGATGGCGATCGGCACCTACGAGACGCCGCAGTGGGGCAAGCGCGGCTGGCTCGCGCCGATCACGGGCCTGCCCGCCGACTACGACCTGAACGACATCGTGAAGACCGCGCGCGACAGCCTGTCGTACAACGGCCAGCTGTACGCGCTGCCGTTCTACGTCGAGAGCTCGATGACGTTCTACCGCAAGGACCTGTTCGCGGCGAAGGGGCTGAAGATGCCCGACCAGCCGACCTACGACCAGATCGCCGAGTTCGCGGACAAGCTCACCGACAAGGCGAAGGGGACCTACGGGATCTGCCTGCGCGGCAAGGCCGGGTGGGGCGAGAACATGGCGTACGTGTCGACGGTCGTGAACACGTTCGGCGGGCGCTGGTTCGACGAGAACTGGAATGCGCAGCTGACGTCGCCGGAATGGAAGAAGGCGATCACGTTCTACGTGAACCTGCTGAAGAAGGACGGCCCGCCGGGAGCGAGCTCGAACGGCTTCAACGAGAACCTGACGCTCACCGCATCGGGCAAGTGCGCGATGTGGATCGACGCGACGGTCGCGGCCGGGATGCTCTACAACAAGCAGCAGTCGCAGGTGGCCGACAGGATCGGCTTCGCGGCCGCGCCGGTCGCCGCCACGCCGAAGGGCTCGCACTGGCTGTGGGCGTGGGCGCTGGCCGTGCCGAAGACGTCGAAGCAGCAGGACGCCGCGCGCAAGTTCATCGCATGGGCGACGTCGAAGCAGTACATCGAGATGGTCGGCAAGGACGAAGGCTGGGCGTCGGTGCCGCCGGGCACGCGCACGTCGACCTACCAGCGCCCCGAGTACAAGGCCGCCGCGCCGTTCTCGGACTTCGTGCTGAAGGCGATCGAGACGGCCGACCCGAACGATCCGTCGCTGAAGAAGGTGCCGTACACGGGCGTGCAGTACGTCGGGATTCCTGAATTCCAGTCGTTCGGCACGGTGGTCGGCCAGTCGATCGCCGGTGCGGTCGCGGGCCAGATGACGGTCGACCAGGCGCTCGCCGCCGGTCAGGCCGCCGCCGACCGCGCGGTGCGGCAGGCCGGCTACAAGAAGTAACGCGCCGGCAGTCACGCGGCTCGCGGCGTGCGCCGTTGCACATGTCGCGGGCCGGCGAAGCCGAAAGGCGGGCGGGCCGTTCGCGCCCGCGCATCAACCGGAGGAACGCCGATCATGCGTCATTTACGTCTTCCCCTGAGCCATGCTCACGCGCCGTCGGTCGGCGACGCGTCGTCGCCGCCCGGCGCGCCGCGCCGCGCGCGCGGCGGCGCGAGCTGGCTCGTCTCGCCGTCCGTCGCGGTGCTGCTGCTGTGGATGTCGATCCCGCTCGCGATGACGATCTGGTATTCGTTCTCGCGCTACAACCTGCTGAACCCGGACGTGAAAGGTTTCGCCGGGCTCGACAACTACCGCTTCCTCGCGACCGATCCGTCGTTCCTGCCCGCGATCTGGCACACGCTCGTGCTGATCGGCGCGGTGCTCGCGATCACGGTGGTCGGCGGCGTGCTGATGGCCGTGCTGTTCGACCGCAAGTTCTACGGGCAGGGCGTCGCGCGCCTGTTCGCGATCGCGCCGTTCTTCGTGATGCCGACGGTGTCCGCGCTGATCTGGAAGAACATGATCCTGCATCCGGTGTACGGGCTCGTCGCGAACGCGATGCGCGCGCTCGGGATGACGCCGATCGACTGGTTCGCCGACTACCCGCTCACCGCGGTGATCATCATCGTCGCGTGGCAGTGGCTGCCGTTCGCGTTCCTGATCCTGTTCACCGCGATCCAGTCGCTCGACCAGGAGCAGAAGGAAGCCGCGCGCATCGACGGCGCGGGCCCGATCGCGATGTTCTTCTACATCACGCTGCCGCACCTGAAGCGCGCGATCGCCGTGGTCGTGATGATGGAGACGATCTTCCTGCTGTCGATCTTCGCGGAGATCTACACCACGACCGGCGGCGGCCCCGGCGATGCGACGACCAACCTGTCGTACCTGATCTACGCGCTCGGCCTGCAGCAGTTCGACGTCGGCCTCGCGTCCGCGGGCGGCATCATCGCCGTCGTGGTCGCGAACGTCGTGTCGTTCTTCCTGGTGCGGATGCTCGCGCGCAACCTGAAGGGGGAGTACGAAAAATGAGCGACCTGACCTTCGAAGGCCGGCGCGTGCCGGCCGTGTTCGACCTCGTGCGGCGTGCGCTGCCCGGCACGCTCGCGTGGCTGATCGCGCTCCTGCTGTTCTTCCCGATCTTCTGGATGGCGATCACCGCGTTCAAGACCGAGCAGCAGGCGTATGCGTCGACGCTGTTCTTCATGCCGACGCTCGACAGCTTCCGCGAGGTATTCGCGCGCAGCAACTACTTTTCGTTCGCCTGGAATTCGGTGCTGATCTCGGCCGGCGTCACGGTGATCTCGCTGCTGTTCGCGGTGCCGGCCGCGTACGCGATGGCGTTCTTCCCGAACCACCGCACGCAGAAGGTGCTGCTGTGGATGCTGTCGACGAAGATGATGCCGTCGGTCGGCGTGCTCGTGCCGATCTACCTGCTGTGGAAAAACGCGGGGCTGCTCGATACCGTGTCGGGTCTCGTGATCGTCTACACGCTGATCAACCTGCCGATCGCGGTGTGGATGACCTTCACGTACTTCAACGAGATCCCGAAGGACATCCTCGAAGCCGGGCGCATCGACGGCGCGTCGACGTGGCAGGAGATCGTCTACCTGCTGATGCCGATGGCGCTGCCGGGGCTCGCCTCCACCGCGCTGCTGCTCGTGATCCTGTCGTGGAACGAAGCGTTCTGGAGCATCAACCTGTCGAGCTCGAACGCCGCGCCGCTCACCGTGTTCATCGCGTCGTACTCGAGCCCCGAAGGGCTGTTCTGGGCGAAGCTGTCCGCAGCTTCCCTGCTGGCGGTCGCGCCGATCCTGATCGTCGGCTGGCTGTCGCAGAAGCAGCTCGTGCGCGGGCTCACGTTCGGAGCCGTCAAATGAGCGCGAACGTCCTGATCTGCGATTGCGACGGTGTACTGATCGACAGCGAGGCCGTGGCGGCCGACGTGATCGTGCGCGAGCTCGACGCGCGCTGGCCGGGCGTCGATGCGCGGCCGGCCGTGATGCCGTTGCTCGGGCTGCGCATCGAGCGCGTGCTGGCCGGCGCGGGCGACGCCGTCGGGCGCACGCTGTCGGCCGGCGATGTCGACGCGATCCGCCGCGCGGTCGAGGCGGCGGCCGTCAACGCGCCGATGGTAGACGGCATCGATGCGGCGCTGGACGCGATTCAGTTGACGACGGCCTGCGCGAGCAACAGCTACCGCACGTACGTCGAGGCGGCGCTGGCGCGCACGGGCCTCGCGCGCTTCTTCGGCGACCGGCTGTTCTGCGCGGATGCCGTCGCACGGCCGAAGCCCGCGCCGGACGTGTATCTCGCGGCCGCGCGTACGCTCGGCGTCGTGCCTGCGCAGTGCCTCGTGGTCGAGGACAGCGCGACCGGCATCACCGCGGCCGCCGCGGCCGGCATGACCGTGCTCGGCTTCGTCGGCGGCGGGCATGCGTCGGCCGCGCAGATCGACGCGCTGCGCGGGATCGGCGCGCGTCACATATTCGACGACATGCACGAACTGCCCGGTTACGTCGCGCGCTGGCAGGCGACCGGCGCGGTGCTGCCGAACTAGCAACCACGAACGATTGCGCGCCGCGTTCGACGCGGCGCATCACGCATCACGAACGAACGGAGACAGATCATGGCAAGCGTGCTCCTGCGCAACATCGCGAAGCGCTACGACGAAACCGAAGTGCTGCGCAACGTGAACCTCGACATCGCCGACGGCGAATTCGTCGTGTTCGTCGGCCCGAGCGGCTGCGGAAAATCCACGCTGATGCGGATGATCGCGGGCCTCGAGGACATCTCGAGCGGCGACCTGCTGATCGACGGCGCGAAGGTCAACGACGTGCCGAGCGCGAAGCGCGGCATCGCGATGGTGTTCCAGTCGTATGCGCTGTACCCGCACATGACGCTGTACGACAACATGGCGTTCGGCCTGAAGCTCGCGGGCGCGAAGAAGCCCGAGATCGACCAGGCCGTGAAGAACGCCGCGAAGATCCTGCACATCGACCATCTGCTCGACCGCAAGCCGAAGCAGCTGTCGGGCGGCCAGCGGCAGCGTGTCGCGATCGGCCGCGCGATCACGCGCAAGCCGAAGGTGTTCCTGTTCGACGAACCGCTGTCGAACCTCGACGCAGCGCTGCGCGTGAAGATGCGGCTGGAGTTCGCGCGGCTGCACGACGAGCTGAAGACGACGATGATCTACGTGACGCACGACCAGGTCGAGGCGATGACGCTCGCGGACAAGATCGTCGTGCTGTCGGGCGGCGCGGTGCAGCAGGTCGGCACGCCGAACGAGCTTTACCACGCGCCGGCGAACCAGTTCGTTGCGGGCTTCATCGGTTCGCCGAAGATGAACTTCCTGATGGGGACCGTCGATTCGGTCGATGCCGGCGGCGTGCTCGTGCGCTTCGACAGCGGCGAGACGCAGCGCGTCGCGGTCGAGGCGGCGGGGCTGCAGCGCGGCGCGGCGGTGACGGTCGGCGTGCGGCCCGAGCACCTGAAGGTCGAAGCCGCGGCCACCGGCGTGGCCGCGCGGACGATGGCCGTGGAATCGCTCGGCGATGCCGCGTACCTGTATGCGGAGTCGGCCGTTGCGCCGGACGGGCTGATCGCGCGGATTCCGCCGCTCGACACGTACCGCACCGGCGAGGCGCTCCACGTGCACGCGCAGGCCGAGCACTGCCACCTGTTCGACGAACACGGCCAGGCGTTCCGCCGGCTGAGCGTGCACGCGAAGGCCGCATGACGGCCGGCCGCGGTCACAGCGGCAGGTGCGCGGCCATGTAATCGACGAACGCGCGCAGCTTCGGCGTCGGGTGGCGGCCCGACGGCCACAGCACGTAGACCGGCGTGCAGCTCGCGACGTGTTCGTCGAGCACCGCGCGCAGCGTGCCGTCCGCGAGCGCCTCGCGCACGAAGAAGATGGGCAGGCACGCGATGCCGAGCCCGCGCAGCGCGAAGCACAGGCGCGCTTCCGCACTGTTGCTGACCATCGCGACCGGCACTTCGGGCGGCGTGCCCGCGCGCGGCACGCGCAGCGGCCAGGTCTCGAGCTTGCCGCTGGTCGGGAAACGGTAGTGCAGGCAGCGGTGCTGCGCGAGATCGGCCGGCGTGCGCGGCGTGCCGTGCCGGTCGAGATAGCCGGGGGACGCGACGAGGTGCTGGCGGAAGTGGCCGAGCAGCCGCGACGACAGCCGGGAATCCGAGGGCTGGCCGGTGCGCAGCACCGCGTCGAACCCTTCGTCGACGACGTCCACGAGCCGGTCGCTGAAATCGATGTCGAGCTCGATTTCCGGATACGCGGCCATGAAATCGGCGAGCACCGGCAGCAGCAGCGTGCCGATCGTCGGCAGGCTCACGCGCAAGCGCCCGCGCGGCGCTTCGGCGCTGTGCGTCAGTTCCTGCTCGGCCGCGTCGAGCTCGGCGATCACGCGCCGGCACCGTTCGAGAAAGCGCGTGCCTTCGGCGGTCAACGTGATGCTGCGCGTGCTGCGGTGAAAGAGCCGCACCTTCAGCCGCGCCTCGAGCCGCGCGATGCGTTTGCCGATCGCCGAAGCCGATAGCCCGAGCGCACGTCCGGCCGCGACGAAACTGCGCGTTTCCGCGACCTGAACGAACACGACGAAGCCGCCGAGGTTTTCCATGCGAGTTTCCGATTGCGGACGCCGGCGTCCGGATTGTCCGGAACTCTACCCCGGTTTTTCTTCTTGCGTCGGCTCCCTACGATGAGCGCTCGTTCATTGTCGAGAGGTCACGTCATGTCATCCCTGCCTGTCACCGCCTTGCGCGTGGAACCGGACGCCGCGTTGCGCCACCGGCTCGACGACGCGCTGGATCGCGCGCTCGCCGACGCGCGCATGGTCGGCGCGGTCGTGCTGGTCGCGCAGGACGGCGAGCTGCGTTATGCGCGCGCCGTCGGTCTTGCCGATCGGGAAGCCGGCACGCCGATGCGGGACGACGCGCTGTTTCGCCTGTCGTCGGTCACGAAGCCGGTCGTGGCGGCCGCCGCGATGCGGCTGGCCGTGGCGGGGCGCATCGAGCTCGACGAACCGGTCGCCCGCTCGTTGCCCGGATTCCGCCCGACGTTGGCCGACGGCACGCCTGCCGTCATCACGTTGCGTCATCTGCTGTCGCATACGGCCGGCCTCGGCTACCGCTTCCTCGAAGCGGACGGCGACGGCCCGTATGCACGCGCCGGCGTGTCCGACGGAATGGACCGCTCGGGTCTCTCGCTCGCCGAGAACCTGCGGCGCATCGCCAGCGTGCCGCTGCAGTTCGCGCCGGGTACGTCGTGGGGCTATTCGCTCTCGATGGACGTGGTCGGCGCGCTGATCGAGGCGGTCGACGGGCGGCCGCTCGCCGACGCGGTCGCCGCGCTCGTCACGACACCGCTCGGGATGACCGATACCGCGTTCGTCGCGCACGACGCCGCACGCGTCGCGACGCCTTACGTGAGCACGCCGGGCGCCCCGCGCCGGATGGCGGACGTCGATCTCGTGCCGGTGTTCGACGGCACGATCGGCATCCGCTTCGAGCCGGCGCGCGTGTTCGATGCCGATGCGTGGCCGTCGGGCGGCGCGGGGATGGTCGGCACCGCACGCGATTGCGTGACGCTGCTCGATGCGCTGCGCACGGGCCGCGACGGCTGGCTCGAACCCGCATGGGTCGACGAGATGGCGCGTGTCCAGCCGGGTGCGGGCGAACTGCGGGATGCACCCGGTTTCGGCTTCGGGCTTGGGTTCTCGGTGCTGCGCGATCCGGTGGCCGCGCAGTCGCCGGAGTCGGTCGGCACCTGGCGCGGGGGCGGCGCGTACGGGCACACGTGGTTCGTCGACCGCGCGGCGGGGCTGACGGCCGTCGCGCTGACCAACACGCTGTACGAGGGCCTCGACGGGCGGATCGTGACCGCGGTGCGCGATGCGGTCTACGGCGTCGAAACCGGGAGCGCGGCATGAGCGACTGCACGACGATCGAAGACGAGCTGGCCGTTCAGCCGGTGCAGGCCGGCGCGCGCCTGCCGGTTGCGAACCTGCTGGCGCTCGCGACGGCCGCGTTCATCACGATTCTCACCGAGGCGCTGCCTGCCGGCCTGCTGCCGCTGATGAGCACCGACCTGCGCGTGCCCGAGGCGCTGATCGGCCAGCTCGTGACCGTGTATGCGCTCGGCTCGATCGTCGCGGCGATTCCGCTCGTCGCCGCGACGCGCGCGATGCGCCGGCGCACGCTGCTGCTCGCGGCGCTGGCCGGCTTCGTCGTGTCGAATGCGCTGACGGCCGTGTCGCCGTACTACGCGCTGACGCTCGCCGCGCGCTTCGTCGCGGGGATGGCGGCCGGGCTGCTGTGGGCGCTGCTTGCCGGCTACGCGAGCCGGATGGTCGATGCCTCGTTGCGTGGCCGGGCGATCGCGGTCGCGATGCTCGGCGCGCCGGTCGCGATGTCGATCGGCATTCCGGCCGGCACCGCACTCGGCGCGGCGCTCGGGTGGCGCGTCGCGTTCGCGGGTATCACGCTCGCGGCGCTCGTGCTGATCGGCTGGATCCGTTGGCGTCTGCCCGATTATCCGGGGCAGCAGGCCGGCGCGCGCGAGCCGGTGCTCGGCGTGATGACGCTGCCCGGCGTGCGGCCGGTGCTGACCGTGATGTTCGCGTACGTGCTGGCGCACAACATGCTGTATACGTACGTCGCGCCGTTTCTCGCGGGCGTGCGGATGGGCGCGCAGGTCGATGCGGTGCTGCTCGTGTTCGGTATCGCGTCGCTGGTCGGCATCGCGCTGACGGGCGCGTGGATCGGCGCCGCGCAACGGCGGCTGACGCTCGCCAGCATCGCGTTGTTCGCCATCGCGGCGGCGATGCTCGGCGCCGGTTCCGGCATGGCGATCGTCTATGCGGGTGTCGCGCTGTGGGGGCTCGCGTTCGGCGGCGCGCCGACGCTGTTCCAGACGGCCACCGCGAACGCCGCGGGAGAGGCGGCGGATGTCGCGCAGTCGATGCTCGTGACGGTGTGGAACCTCGCGATCGCGGGTGGCGGTATCGCGGGCGGGATGCTGCTCGGCGCAACGGGGGCGGGCGCGATTCCGTGGGTGCTCGTCGCGCTGCTGGCGGCCGCGTGGGTCGGCGCATGGCGGGCTCGCCGGCATGCGTTTCCGGCGCCGCGCGCCGCGTGAGCCCGCAGGTGCGGGCGCGATTCAGATTGCCCGCATGCCCGGCGCCGTCCTGGCGCGCGCCTCGTCGTTGCCACGGCGATGCCGGAGGTGTGCCAGACGCTGACGGCGCGCGAGAAGGAGGGGCTGAAATGGACTGCGGCAGGCAAGACGTATGCCGATATCGGACTGATTCTGTCCATCTATGACCGGACTGCGAAGTTTCACCTGATGAATGTGATGCGCAAGCTTCGTGCGGCCAACAAGGCGGAGGCCGTCATGAAGGCCGCGATGCTCGGGTTTCTGCAGTGACGCCCGGGTTGTCCGGACGCGTCGGCGATCCGCCGTGCGGCGACCGCATGCGGTGACGGGAAGCCGCCACGCCGGCTACGCTTCCAGGGCCGCCCTCGCGCACGTCTCGTCGGTGACGAGCCCCGACATCCAGCCGCCGCGCAATGCGGCGATCACCGCATCGCGTTTCTTCGGGCCGCCCGCGAACGCGATCGTCGGGCGCTTCGGCGGCGTGGCGAGCGATACGCTCGTCACGCGCGTGCCGGTCGACACATCGATCAGCTTGCCTTGCGCGTCGATCGGCACGCCGAGCAGTTCGGCCACCGCGCCGAGCGCGGTCATCTCGTCGCGCTCCTGTTCGGTGATGAAGCCGTCTTCGTAGAGCGGGCAGTGCGGGCCGATGTTGCCGATCCCGACGAACGCGACGTCGGCCTGGCCCGACAGCGCCTCGACGATCCGGTACAGCCGGTGATTGCACCACTGCGCGCGCTCGGCGGCGCTGTCGGCGAACAGCGGCGCGGGCAGCAGGAAGTGCTTGCTGCCGGTTTTCTCGGAGATGTACTGCGCGACGTCGTAGCGGTTCGACGAACCGTCGGCCGCGATCGCGCCGACCATCGACACGAGGCGGTGCTGCGGTCGGTCGATCTGCGCGATCTGTGCGACCGCGGCCTTCAGCGTCCGGCCGCTGCTGACCGCGATCACCATCGGCCGCGTTTCGTTCAGGTAGCGCTCCATCACCTGCGCGCCGGCGACGGCCAGCTTGCGGTCGATCGCGTCGGGCGCATCGGCATCGACGGGCACGACTTCGCACATCGCGAGGCCGTAGCGCTTCGACAGCTGCGCGCCGAGATCGAGACAGTCGGCGAGCTGGTGGTCGACGCGCACGCGGATCAGGTTCTTCTCGACCGCGAACGCGACGAGGCGCTGCGCGACCGGGCGCGACACCTGCAGCTTTTCCGCGATCTCGTTCTGCGTGTCGCCCGCGACGTAGTAGAGCCACGCGGCACGCGTGGCGAGATCGAGTTTTTCTGAGGACTTGGACACGATAGCGATTCGGTTCGGAGCTGGGGGGCCGCCCGCGGACCGGCCGGCGGGCCGCATGACGGCATCCACTGTACCGCATGTCGCGCATGCGGCCGACGGCCGGCACGCGTGACGGGCGGCGCTTACGCGAGCCGTGCGCGCGACGGTTCGTACAGCGGCCGCACGTGGCGGTACAGCGAACGAAACGCATCGAGGCGTTCGCGCAGCAGCGCATGGCGGGCGGCATCCGGCGCGTATTCGGCCCGCACCGGCGGCTTGGCCAGCACCGCATGCGGATCGCCGCCGACAGCCAGCCAGCCGAGCCGCGCCGCGCCGAGCGCCGCACCCGTTTCGCCGCCGCCGTGCTGGCGCGTGCGCACGTTCAGCGCATCGGCGATCAGTTGTGCCCAGTACGCGCTGCGCGCGCCGCCGCCGATCAGCGACAGCTGGGCGGTTTCGACGCCGGCCGCATGCAGCGCGTCGAGACCGTCGGCGAGGCCGAGCGTCACGCCTTCGAGCACCGCGTAGCCGAGATGCGCGCGTTCGGTCGCATGCGTCATCCCGAAGAACACGCCTTGTGCGTACGGATCGTTGTGCGGCGTGCGCTCGCCGGACAGGTAGGGCAGGAACAGCGGGGCCGTCGCGAGCGCGTCGGCGTCGAGCGCCTCGACTTCGGCGAGCAGGGCGGGCTCGTCGGTGCCGGTCAGCTTGCAGACCCAGCGCAGGCAGCTCGCGGCCGACAGCACGACGCTCATCAATTGCCAGCGATCGGGAATCGCATGGCAGAACGCATGCACGGCCGATGCGGGGTTCGGCATGAAGCGATCGCCGACCACGCTCAGCACGCCGGACGTGCCGAGCGACACGAAGCCGTCGCCTGCGTGGATCGCACCGATGCCGAGCGCGCTCGTTGCGTTGTCGCCGCCGCCGCCGGCTACCACGACTGCCTCCGACAGCCCGAGTTCGCGCGCGATGTCCGCGCGCAGCGTGCCGGACGGCGCATTGCCTTCGACGATGCGCGGCATCTGGTCACGCGTCATTCCGCACGCGGCGAGCAGTGCGTCGGACCAGTCGCGGCGCGCGACGTCGAGCCACAGCGTGCCGGCTGCGTCCGACGGGTCGGACACCTTCGCGCCGGTGAGCCGGAACCGCAGGTAATCCTTCGGCATCAGCACGCAGGCAGTCGCCGCGAACACATCGGGCTCGTGCTTCGCGACCCACAGCAGCTTCGGCGCTGTGAAGCCCGGCATCGCGAGATTGCCGGCGAGGGCGTGGAGATCGGGCGCGCGTTCGGTGAGCAGCGCGCACTCGTCGGCGCTGCGCATGTCGTTCCACAGGATCGCGGGGCGCAGCACGCGATCGTCGCGGCCGAGCAGCACGGCGCCGTGCATCTGGCCCGACAGGCCGATGCCGCGCACGGCCGCGAACGCTTGCGGATGCCGTGCGCGCAATGAGGCGAGCGCGGCGAGCGTGCCTTGCCACCAGTCGTCCGGATGCTGTTCGGCCCAGCGCGGATGCGGCCGCGACACGGTGAACGGCGAGCCGGCGGTGCCGACGACCGTGCCGTCCGGGGCGAGCAGCAGCACCTTCACTTCCGAAGTGCCGAGGTCGATGCCGAGATACATGAGCGATCCGTTCCGTCAGTGGGGACTCGCTACTTTAGCCGCGCGGCCGTGCACGTGCCAAGGCAGGTTCGCCCCAATGCGCGTCAGCGCGCCGCGAGCCATGCATCGACCCGCGCGAGCCCGGCGCGCAACGCCTCGAACAGCGCCGCGTTGCCGGCGAGCGAACCCCACAGCGCGCGGCTTGCGCACAGCGCGGCGATCTGGTCGTCGGCCCCCGGATGGCCGGACCCCGGATGGCCGGACCCGACGATCGCACGCGCGGCGCTTTCGTCCATCACGCCGTCCTGGTACGCATACGGCAAGGTGCCGCGCGCCCAGCGTTCGAGAAAGCGCAGGAACAGCGCGGGCAGCACGGCTGTGGCGACCGGCGCCGCGCCGCGTGCGAACGATTCGACGAGCGTCGGTGCGATGAAGCCGGGGATCTTCGAGAAGCCGTCGGCCGCGACGCGCTGGTTCGTGTCGAGTACGTACGGGTTGCCGAAGCGTTCGAGCACGACGTCGCGGTAGCGCGCGAGATCGAGCGGGCTCGGCGTCAGGCACGGGATCACGTCTTGCGTCACGTAGTCGTGCGCGAAGCGCCGGATCGCCGCGTCATGCGTGCCTTCGTGGATATACGTGTGGCCCGCGAGCGTGCCGGCCCACGCGATGCAGCTGTGCGTCGCGTTGAGGATGCGGATCTTCGCTTCCTCGTACGGGTGCACGTCGTCGACGAGTTCGGCACCGGCCAGCTCCCAGCGCGGCCGGCCGGCCGCGAAGCGGTCCTCGATCACCCACTGGATGAACGATTCGCCCATCACCGGGCATGCGTCGTCGATGCCGGTGGCCGCCAGCACGCGCTCGCGCACGTCGGCGGTCGGGCGCGGCGTGATGCGGTCGACCATCGCGCTCGGCGTCGCGACGTTCGCATCGAACCACGCGAGCAGGTCGGCCTGCCCGCGCCGCTCGAGGAATTCGCGCATCCCCGCACGAAAGCGCGCACCGTTGTTGCGCAGGTTGTCGCAGCTCTGCAGCGTGAGCGGGCCCGCGCCGCGCTTCGCGCGTTCGGCGAGCAGCGCCGCGAGCGCGCCGTACAGCGTCGTGCGCGCACCCTGCAGGTCGGCCGCGAGATCGGCATTCGCGACGTCGAGCCGGTTGTGTTCGTCGAGGTAGTAGCCGCCTTCGGTGACGGTGAACGACACGATCCGGCAGGCCGGATCGGCGCCGGCGTCGATCAGCGCGGCGAGATCGATCGACCAGGGCAGTACGCGCGTGATCGCGCGGATCGTCTCGTACGCGCGCTCGCCTTGCGGCGTGACGGTCTCGAGCGTGTATTCGCCGTGCTGCGCGGCGAGCGCGTCCATCGTCGCGCGCATGTCGTCGCGGATGTTGCCGACGGTCAGCGACCAGCGCTCGTCGGGCGGCACGGCCGCGTTCACGCGATGCAGATACCACGCCTGGTGCGCGCGGTGAAACGAGCCCGCGCCGATGTGCAGCAGCACGGGCGTGCGGGCGGAGGGCGATGCGCTCATCCGGTGTCTCCTGTTCGTGCCAGATTTTCCTGCCGAGTACGAATTCGATCATTTGCTCTTTGTGTGAACGAATGATCGTATTCGGGCGAACGAAAGTCAAGGCGGGGAAACGGCATTTCGATGGTGCGCTGCGGCGGCGGGCGGAATGAGCGGGTGGAAAGGCGCGCGACACGATCGCGCTGTGGTGCGCGTTCTTCATGTGCCTGCTCGCCGTGTATGCGGCGTTCAGCTGGCTGCCGACGATGCTGGCCGCGAGCGGGCTGAGCGTGTCGGTCGCGGGGACGGGGCTCACCGCGTACAACCTCGGCGGCGTGATCGGCGCGCTGCTGTGCGCGTGGACGATCGCGCATGCCGGGTCGCGCTGGCCGCTCGTGCTGTGCAGCATCGGCGGCGCGGCGAGTGCGGTGTGGCTGATGGGGTCGATGCAAGCCGCCGCACGGGCTGGCTGATCGTCGGGCTCGGGCTGCACGGGCTGTTCGTCAACGCGGTGCAGTCGACGATGTATGCGCTCTGTGCGTACATCTACCCGACCGCCGTGCGCGCGACGGGTACCGGAAGTGCGCTCGCGTTCGGCCGGCTCGGCGCGATCCTCAGCGCGTTCGCGGGCGCGATCGTGATCACCACGGGCGGTGCCACGGCCTATCTGACGATGCTGGCGATCGCGATGCGCATCGTCTGCGTCGCGCTGCTCGCCGTGCGGCGGCATATCCCGCGACTGTCACGTACGGCGGCGCAGCCGCGCGAAGGGGAGGAACTGGCCCGCACGTCGTCGTGACGGCGGGCGAGTGGTGCGTTACAGCGTGGTGCGCACGTGCCAGAGCTCGGGGAACAGCACGACGTCGAGCATCTTGCGCAGGTACGGCGCACCGCTGGTGCCGCCCGTGCCCTGCTTGAAGCCGATGATGCGTTCGACGGTCGTCACGTGACGGAAGCGCCACTGGCGGAATGCATCCTCGAGATCGACCAGTTCCTCGGCCATCTCGTAGAGCTCCCAGTGCTGCTGCGGGTGGCGGTACACCTCGAGCCACGCGGCTTCGACCGTTTCGTCGTGCTGCGTCGGCTGCGTCCAGTCGCGCTCGAGCCGCGCTTGCGCGATCGGGAAACCGCGCCGCGCGAGCAGGCGGACGACCTCGTCGTAGAACGACGGCGCTTCGAGCGTCGCGCGCACCTGTTCGAGGATGTCGGGCCGGTGCGCATGCGGCTGCAGCATCTGCACGTTCTTGTTGCCGAGCAGGAATTCGAGCTGGCGATACTGATACGACTGGAAGCCCGACGACTGCCCGAGATACGGCCGCATCGCCGAATACTCGGACGGCGTCATCGTCGACAGCACGTTCCACGCCTGCACCAGTTGCTCGAGGATCCGCGACACGCGCGCGAGCATCTTGAACGCGGGCGGCAGCGCGTCGGTGCGCACCGCGTCGAGCGCGCCGCGCAGCTCGAACAGCGCGAGCTTCATCCACAGCTCGCTCGTCTGATGCTGGATGATGAACAGCATCTCGTTGTGATCGGGCGACAGCGGATGCTGCGCGTCGAGGATCGAATTCAGCGACAGGTAGTCGCCGTAGCTCATCGACTTCGAGAAATCGAGCTGTGCGTTGTGCCAGCCGGCTTCGCCCGAGGCATCGCCCGGCACGTGCGGCGCTTCGTGTGCCGCTTGTGCCGAATGGGCGGCGCGTGCGCCCGAGAACGGGCAGCCCGCCGGCGCGTCGCCGCCGGGCGGCTGCATATGACCAGAATTCACGACTATCTCCAGATTTGAATGACGGGGCGCGGCGCGCAATCCGCGTGACCGCGGTGCGCGCCGGGCAAGGCCGGTCAGGTTACCGCGCCGCGTTCGGCGAACTCGGGCGCCTTCCAGGCGTCGGTGGCGAGGATGTCGCGCAGCGTCTCGACGGCATCCCACACGTCGACGAAGCGCACATAGAGCGGCGTGAAGCCGAAGCGCAGCACGTACGGCTCGCGGTAGTCGCCGATCACGCCGCGCGCGATCAGCGCCTGCATCACCTCGTAGCCGTGCGGATGCTCGAAGCTCGCCTGCGAGCCGCGCTGGTGATGCGCGCGCGGCGTGACGAGCTTCAGCGACAGGCCCGCGCAGCGTGCTTCGACGAGCGCGATGAAGGCATCGGTCAGCGCGAGCGATTTGCGGCGGATCGCCTGCATGTCGGTTTGCAGGAACACGTCGAGCCCGCATTCGACCATCGACATCGACACGATCGGCTGCGTGCCGCACAGGAAGCGCGCGATGCCCGGATCGGGCGCGAAGCCCGGCTGCATCGCGAACGGTGCGCGGTGGCCCCACCAGCCGGACAGCGGCTGCGAGAAGTGTGCGTGATGACGCTGCGGCACCCACACGAATGCGGGCGAACCCGGGCCGCCGTTCAGGTACTTGTACGTGCAGCCGACCGCGCCGTCGGCGCGTGCGCCGTTCAGGTCGACCGGCACCGCGCCGGCCGAGTGCGCGAGGTCCCACAGCATCAGCGCGCCCGCGTCGTGCACGAGCTGCGTGACGGCCGGCATGTCGTGCATGTAGCCGGTGCGGTAATTCACGTGCGTGATCATCGCGACGGCCGTGTCCGCGCCGAGCGCGGCCGGCAGGTCGGCCGGATCGTCGATCAGGCGCAGTTCATAGTTGCCGCCGAGCTGCTCGATCAGCCCCTGCGCGATATACAGGTCGGTCGGGAAGTTCGAGCGCTCCGACACGATCACGCGGCGCTCGGGCGCGCGCTCGGCCTGGTGGCGCAGCATCGCCGACAGCAGCTTGAACAGGTTGATCGAGATGGTGTCGGTGACGACCGTTTCGCCCGGTGCGCCGCCGATCAGCGTCGCGAGCTTGTCGCCGAGACGGCGCGGCAACGCGAACCAGCCGGCCGTGTTCCAGCTGCGGATCAGGCCTTCGCCCCATTCGGCGCCGATCACCTGCTGCGCGCGGGCGGCCGATGCGCGCGGCTGCGCGCCGAGCGAGTTGCCGTCGAGATAGATCACGCCGTCGGGCAGGGAGAACTGGTCGCGCAGCGGGGCGAGCGGATCGTCGCGGTCGAGCGCGAGTGCGTCTTCACGGGTCTTGATCATGATGTGGGTCGTCAGTCGGGGTAATCAGGAGGCACGCGCGGGCAGCGCGCGCAGCACCGCGCGCACGGGGCTCGCGTCGAGCGTCGCGAATTTCAGCGGCAGTGCGATCAGTTCGTAGTCGCCGGGCGGCACGTCGTCGAGCACGATGCCTTCGAGGATCGCCATCCGGTGCGCGCGCACGCGGTGATGCGCATCCATCGTCTTCGATTCCTGCGGGTCGAGCGACGGCGTATCGATGCCGATCAGCTTCACGCCGTGCGCGGCGAGCAGGTCGACGGTCTCGGGCGCGACCGCGCAGAAGTCGCTGTCCCATCGTTCGACGCTGGCGCGTGCATACGTGCGCAGCAGCACGCGCGGCGGCACGCCGTCGAGCGCGGCCGCGACATCGGCCGGCTGCACGACCGGCGATGCGCCGATGCAATGGATCACGCGGCACGGGCCGAGATAGGTGTCGAGCGGCACGGCGCCGATCGGCGCGCCGTCGGCGTCGTAATGCAGCGGCGCGTCGCAGTGCGCGCCCGTGTGCGGCGACAGCGTCAGGCGTGCGACGTTGACCGGCGAGCCGGCCTCCATCCGCCACACGCGTTCGACGGAAACCGGCGTATCGCCCGGCCACACGGGGGTGGCGGGGCTGACAGGCGGCGAGATGTCCCAGAGGGTGTCCATGGCATGACGATTCGGTGAGTCGATGCTTCGAATGATAGGTGGACGCTCGCAGAAAGTGCTTGCGAAATAAACATGGACAAACCGCCGGATTGGCAGATAATTCGACTCAGAGGGAAAACGGGGACCAAAAATGCACGCGATCACGCTCGATGCCACCGACTGCCGGATTCTGGCGGTACTGCAGGAAGAGGGCAGAATCAGCAATCTCGACCTGGCGGAACGCATTTCGCTTTCGCCATCTGCCTGCCTGCGCCGCATGCGCCTGCTCGAGGAGCAAGGTGTGATCGAGCACTATCGCGCGTGCCTGAGCCGCGAGAAGCTCGGCTTCGAGCTCGAGGCGTTCGTGCAGGTATCGATGCGCAACGAAGAAAATCAATGGCACGAGCGCTTCGCGGAAGCGCTGCGCGAATGGCCGGAGGTGGTCGGCGCGTTCGTCGTGACGGGCGAGAGCCACTATCTGCTGCGCGTGCTCGCGCACAACCTCAAGCACTACTCGGATTTCGTGCTGAACCGGCTCTACAAGGCGCCGGGCGTCATGGACATCCGTTCGAACATCGTGCTGCAGACGCTGAAGGACGAAGCCGGCGCGCCGGTCGGGCTGGCGCGCACGGGAGCGATCAAAGCGGTGTAAGGCCGTGGAAGCCGCCGCCGTGGAACACGAGCGGCGGCGTCGTGTCCGATGCGGCGCGCACGCCGCAGCGTTCGACCTCGCCGACGAAGATCACGTGGTCGCCTTCGTCATAGCGGCTGCGGTTGTGGCATTCGAACCATGCGAGCGCGCCGTCGAGCACGGGCATCCCGGAGTTGCCGGCCGCATGCGCGATTCCTTCGAAGCGGTCGCCCTTGTAGGTCGAGAAGCGCTTGCACAGGTCGAGCTGCGAGGCAGCAAGTACGTTCACCACATAGTGGCTGTTGCCGCGGAACACGGGCGTCGACGCCGATTTGTGCGCGAGGCTCCACAGCACGAGCGGCGGATCGAGCGATACCGAGTTGAACGAGCTGGCGGTGATGCCGATCAGCTGTCCGGACGGCGCGCGCGTCGTGATCACCGTCACGCCCGTTGCGAACTGGCCGAGCGCTTGCCGGAAAGCGGCCGAGTCGAAATCCGGGGGATTGGCCTGGCTCATCGGGCAGCCATCCGGGACGAGACGGGCGGGCGCGGCGCGACGCGAGCGGGGCGGGCACGGCGGACGAAAGGCGACAAGGCGGTCGATGGGGAAGGGGTGCGCATGGCCCGATTTTAGCGGAATCGGGGCCGCCGGGCCCGGCCAGGCGGCGCATCGAGGGGGCAGGGTGACGTAGCGAACACTGCGGCGCGCGGCAGGACGGGCAATCGCGCGCGGCCGGCAACGCCGTTCTGTCGCGTTTTTCGAACGGGGCCGCCGCGCGGTCCTGCGCAGTTGCATCTCCCCGCCGCCGATCCCCGCGCCATCTATCGCGCCGCCGCCAGTCCGAGCGACAGCGCGCCCGTCACGATCAGGCTCGACGCCCACACCGCATCGAGATTGAACCAGCTCCGCGACACGAACTTCAGCCCGAGATAGCGGTACACGAGCCACGCGAGCCCGCCGCCGGCGCCGATCATCGCGATTGCATGCACGGCCGCGACGACGAGCGCCATTCCGAGATGCGCATCGACGAGCGTGGCCGCCGCCCGGTGGCCGGCGTCCCGGTCGAGCCCGCAGAGCCCGAGGTAGATCGGCACCAGCATCAGCCCCGCGCCATGTGCGATCGCGACCGCGAACGACCACAGGCCGAGCCGCGCGGGCGGGATCCGCGCGAGCGCACGCGGATGCCGGCGCCGGATCAGCAGCACGGCGCCGAAGCCGATCACGAGCGCGCTCGCGCCGATCCGGATCGCCGATTGCCAGGCAAGCAGCGCGGCGAGCAGCCCGAACGGCAGCATCACCGCGAAGACCGCGAGCGCATGGCCGAGCGCGAGATAGCCGAGCGCCGCGACGAGCGCGCCGCCGCGGCGCGTCATCAGCGCGTTCGACACCGCGAGCGGCCAGCCCATCGCGGGGTTGAGCCCGTGATACACCCCGCTCGCGAGCACGGCCGCCCACAGCGCGAACTGGGCGTGTAGGCCGGCGTTCAACGCTTGACCGACGGATAGCAGAACGAGTCGGTCGAGCAGTCGCCGCCTTCGAGCCGGATCTGGTGCGCGCGATAACCTTCGGGGAACTCGACCCAGTAATCGTCGGCGAGCGTCAGCCCGCCTTCCGGCCCCGCATGCGCGAGCACCTGCGCGGCCGGCACGCCATCCGGATAAAACTGGTCGTCCCACGTCGAATAGAGCGAGTTGGTCCAGTACACGCGCCGGCCGTCGCGGCTGATCTCGACCATCTGCGGGCCGCCCGCGAATGCGCGGCCGTTCGAGTGCGGCGCACGGCGCGCGATGCCGCCGATGCGGACCGACCCCGCGAGCACCGGGTTGTGCGGGTCCGATACGTCGTACTGGCGCATCTCGCCGGTGCCCCAGCACGACACGTAGAGGAAGCGGTCGTCGAGCGACAGGTCGATGTCGGTCACGAGCGGCGGCACCGCGCCGAACGATTTCAGCAGCGGCGGCAGTTCGTCGGCCGCGGCCGGTTCGGCCGGGATGGTCGCGGTCTTCTTCACATGGAACTTGCCGCCTTCGCGCCACCAGGTCCAGATCGAGCCTTCGAGATTCGTCGTGTCGACCACGACGCCGACGAACCCGTATTCGCGCACCGGGTCGTGCGCGGGCCGCACTTCGAGCGCCATCTGGTGCTGTGCGCCGAGATCGATCGTCTGCACGTTGCGCCGCGCGCGCAGGTCCCAGAAATGCAGCCGGTGCCCGTATTTGTTCGCGAGCAGGTCCTCGGGCACGATGCCGTTCTCGAATTGCGGCGGCAGCGCCCATTCGCTCGACACCATGTAGTCGCGCGGCAGGTTCCACCAGAAGTCGTAGTGCTTGTCCTGCGGGCCGCGGTCGATCTCCCAGCGGCCGAGCACGTCGAAGGTTTCGCAATCCATGATGAAGATGCCGGGCGCGCCGTCGGTGCCGTCCTTGCCCGCGCCGCCCAGCGTGCTCACATAGATGCCTTCGGGGCCGCAGTGAACGGTGTGCGGCCGCGAATAGCCGGTTTTCGAGAAGATCTCGTCGGGCTCGACGATCTTGTGGATGCGCGCCTGCGTCGGATGCGGCTTCGTGTCGATCACGTAGATGCGCGACGAGCGCAGGCCGGGGATGATCAGGAAGCGGCGTTCGAGGAACGCATGGCCGGTCAGCGGCGACAGCGACGACGAACAGGCATTCCAGCCGAAGTGGTGAAACTCGTCGCCGGTGTTCGGCATCGTCACCGTATGCACGATTTTTCCGTAGGTCGGCGAGCCGGGCTTCACGTCGATCACGGCGAGCGCGTCGGGTCTGGAAAAATCGGGGCTCAGCAACAACGTATAGGCAAACTCTTCCGCCGGCGCCTGCATCGCAAGCTCGGGCGAAGCGTGAAACGTCGGGTCAGGTCGCATGCTCATGGTGATGCCCTCTCGATGGGTTCGGATCGTTGACGCACGGCCGTTCGTTGCGGGCGTGCGGGTCGGGGTTGCCGCGCGGCGCGCATGGCGCCGGCAGGCGCGATCGGCAGGCGGATGCACGCGTCGGCGACACGTGCGGCGCGCCGTGCATCAGATCGTGAAAGCGGAGAAAGGCGGTGTTCCGGGTCGCCGCACGCGGGGCGAGACGGACGCACGGCAAGGGGGGGGCACGGTCGAAGCGGCAGCCCGCGATGCGGCGACGGCCGGGCGAGTGATGCGGGTGATGTCTGTTAAGGCATGCATATCGATGTTCCGGCAGATGATGTTTGCATCAGGGTCGGGCACGCATCGGGCGCTTTGCGCGAGGCAGCGGGTTTGCCGCCGCGCTCGCGCGTGCCTAAGTGTAGACGAGAAAGCGGGCGGCCGGTCGTGCGCGGTACCTGTGCAACCTGTCAGGTTCGCGCGCGAGTGAGATACTTGCCGCAGTGCCGTTGCGACCCGCCCGGGTGGGCAGCGGCGAGACGGAACGGTGGTGCCGGCGCATGCGTGCCGGCTGCCGACATCAACGAAGGACTGATTTCATGGTGAACGAGATGCTTGAAACCGCGACATTGGGAGGCGGGTGTTTCTGGTGCACGGAGGCGGTGTTTCTCGACGTCGACGGCGTGACGGCCGTCCAGTCGGGCTACGCGGGCGGCCATACGCGCAATCCCGGCTATCGCGACATCTGCGAAGGCGACACGGGCCACGCGGAAGTCGTCAACGTGACGTTCGATCCGGCGCGTATCGGCTATCGCGAGATCCTCGAGATCTTCTTCGCGACGCACGATCCGACCCAGTTGAACCGGCAGGGCAACGACGTCGGCACGCAGTACCGTTCGGTCGTGTTCACGCATTCGGACGCGCAACGCGACACGGCGCTCGACGTGATCCGCGAGCTGGAGCGCGAGCAGGTGTTCGGGCAGCCGATCGTCACGCAGGTCGTGCCGCTCGACGGCAACTACTGGCCGGCCGAGGATTATCACCAGAACTATTACGCGCGTAACCCGGGGCAGGGCTACTGCTCGGTCGTGATCGGGCCGAAGCTCGCGAAATTCCGGCAGAAGTTCTCGCACCGGCTGAAGTCGCTGCGCGGCGCGTAAGCGCCGGAACGGCGGAAGCCGGCGCAAATGGGCGTCAGGCCGCCTCGTTGCGCCACTGCGCGCACGCGGCGGCGATCTCGCGCGCGAGCGCGATGCACGACAGCGGCGCGGAGCCTTCCGCCTTGTTGTTGATCGTGATGATCACCGGCTGCCCGGCCAGCGCATAGCGCGCGGCCAGTTCGGCGAGCGCCGAGCGCGTGGCTGGATCCTCGTCGACGAGTTTGTCGAACGGCTCGTATTTCGCTTTCGCCTGTTCGTACTTGAAGCCGCTGTGCAGGCTCCAGCGTACGATCAGCGGGCCCGGCGCGTCGCCGTCGAGCAGGGCGAGCGCGGCCGCCTGGCGCAGCGCGTCGGGCATCCGCGCGTGCAGGCCGACGCAGTAGCGCACACCGAGCGCGGCGAGCGCGCGGATGAAACGCGGCGTGAGCAGGCTCGCGTCGCGAATCTCGATCGCATAGCGGGTGCCGTTGGCGTCCGGCGGCAGCGGCGGCAGCGCCGCGAAGAACGCGGCGAGCCGGTCGATCAGCGCGGCCGGCTGCGCGAGCAGCTGGTCGGGCAGCGGCGAGAACTGGAACACGAGCACGCCGGCTTTCCGGCCGAGCCCTTCGAGGCACGGCTGCACGAACTCGCGGGTGGCGAGCTGCGCGTCGAGGAAGGTCGGGTTCGGCCCCGACGGCTCGCCGCGCCGGCCGCGGATGACCGCGTCGGTCACGGAGGCCGGCGCCTTCACGACGAAGCGGAAATCGTCGGGCACCTGCTGCGCGTAGCGCAGGTAATCGGCGACCGACAGCGGGCCGTAGAACGACCGGTCGAGGCTCACGCTCTTCAGCAGCGGATGTGCGCCGTACGCTTCGAGCCCTTCGCGCGATAGCTTGGTCTGCGCGAAATCGCCGTCGTAGACGATGCCGTCCCAGCCGGGGAAGTACCACGACGACGTGCCGAGCCGAACGTTCGGCGGCAGGCCGGCCGCCGCGTCGGCCACCTCGGGGGCGATCGGCGCGGGCAGCACGCCGCGTCGGCGCCGGCCTTTCTTCGGCGCGGCTGGCGGGGACGGTTCGTCCCACAGCAGGCCGGAAGCGGCAGGCGGTGTTTCGTCGGAAGAACGGGAGCGGGAGCGCGGTGCCGGCTGCGCGTCGTCACGCGCGTCCGGCTTCACGTGTTCGTCGGTGCGGGCAGGCGGGCCGTCGTCCTCGGGCGACGCGCGTGCAGCATCGGCCGGCACGCCGAACAGGTCGAATTGCCCGTCGGCGTGCGGCGCGTGCGCGTCGTCGTGCTGCTGTCGTTCCGGCGGCCCCTTGCGCCGCGTCCTGCCGTCACCCATGCATGCCCAGCGTGAAGCGCCGCCTAGCGCGGCAGCGCGTGTTCGTACATATAGCGCCGCGACCACGGCAGCGTTTTCGCGCTGCGTCCGGCCTTGCGGCACACGATCTGGAAGATCGACACGTCGTCGTGCTCGAACGCGTACGCGCAGCCGGCGAGATACACGCGCCAGATGCGGAATTTTTCGTCGTCGACGAGTTGTCGCGCCGCTTCTGCCTTCGCTTCGAAGTTTTCCGTCCAGATGTCGAGCGTGCGCGCATAGTGCCGTCGCAGGCTTTCGACGTCAATCGCTTCCAGTCCGCCGCGCTGCGCGGCTTCCAGCGCGAGGCTGATGTGCGGCAGCTCGCCGTCCGGGAACACGTAGCGGTCGATGAACTCGCCGCCGCCGAGCGCGGTTTCGCCGCTTTCCGCGTCGGTCGACGTGATCCCGTGGTTCATCGCGATGCCGTCGTCGACGAGCAGGTCATGAATCCGCGTGAAATAGAGCGGCAGGTTCTTGCGCCCGACGTGCTCGAACATTCCGACACTCGTGATGCGGTCGAACTGGCCGTCGATCTCGCGGTAGTCCTGCAGCCGGATCTCGATCCTGTCCTCCAGCCCGGCCGCCTTCACGCGCGCGGTCGCGAGGTCGAACTGGTTCTGCGACAGCGTGACGCCGAGGCACTGCGCGCCGAATTTCTGCGCGGCGCGCAGCACGAGCGCACCCCAGCCGCAGCCGATGTCGAGCAGGCGCTGGCCGGGCTCGAGCCGGATCTTCGTCAGGATGTGGTCGATCTTCTTGATCTGCGCGGTGGCGAGATCCTCGTCGCCGTTCTCGAAGTAGGCGCACGAGTACACCATGTTCTCGTCGAGCCACAGCTTGTAGAACTCGTTCGAGACGTCGTAGTGATACTGGATCGCCTTCTTGTCGGTGCTCTTCGTGTGATTGAAGTAGCGCTTCACGCGCGCGAGCTTGCTCGCGCTCGTCACCGTGCTGCGCGCGAGCGAGTAGCCGATGTTGATGATGTCCGACAGCTTGCCTTCGATGTCGATCTTGCCCTTCACGTAGGCCTCGCCGAGATTGTCGAGGCTCGGTTCGAGCAAGAGCGGCAGCGCCGACGCGCTGTTCACCTTCAGCGTGACCTGCGGCGCGCTGAAGGTGCCGAAATCGAGTTGGTCGCCGTTCCACAGCACGAGGCGCGCCGGTATGTTCGCTTTCGCCCGTACTTCGTCCGCCCACTGTGCCAGCTTCTTTTCCCAGAACATTTGGATTCTCCGTTTGTTCGTTGAATCGAATACAGCCAAGTATCTTGACCGGCGCCCGCCGCTTGCGCGGCGGGCGCCCGGATGCAACACGAGACACGACCGGCGTGCGCCGGCGCCGCGCTTACGGCGACAGGCGCGAGATCGACCAGCCTGACGAAGCGTTGGCGTCGCGCGTATAGAGCAGACGGTCGTGCAGCCGCGACGGGCGGCCCTGCCAGAACTCGATCGAGTCGGGCACGAGGCGGTAGCCGCCCCAGTGGGGCGGGCGCGGCGGGTTGTCGCCGTAGCGTTCGCTGACGGCCTTTTCCTGCGCTTCGAGCGTCGCGCGGCTGTCGATCACCGCGCTCTGCTCGGACGCCCATGCGCCGATGCGCGAGCCGAGCGGGCGCGACGCGAAATAGCGGTCGCTTTCCTCGGCGCTGGTTTTCTCGATCCGGCCTTCGATGCGCACCTGGCGCTCGAGCTCGATCCAGTAGAACAGCAGCGCTGCCTGCGGATGCGCGGCGAGGTCGTGCCCCTTGCGGCTTTCGTAATTGGTGAAGAAGACGAACCCGCGTTCGTCGACGCCCTTGATGAGCACGATGCGTGCCGACGGCCGGCCGTCGGCGCCGACGGTCGCGAGCGTCATCGTGTTCGGCTCGGGCAGCTTGGCGGCAAGCGCCTCCTTGAACCAGCGGTCGAACTGGGCGAAGGGGTCGTGGGCGACATCGGCTTCGTCGAGCGAAGCACGCGAATAATTGATGCGGAGATCGGCGAGAGTCGTCATGTTATGCAAACGCTTCAATCTGGAACCATTGTAGCCAACGCGCAAGAAACGTGCGTGCACAGTGGCGCGTGCGAGCGGGGAGTTCAGGCAAAATAGAGGGCTGCACGACTTACGTTTTCCTTGCTGCCATGCCCGCCGCCGACACCGCCCCGCCCAGTTCTTCTGATCTTACCCCGACCCCGGAAATCCAGCTTGACGTGGATCGCGCGCGGCGCTTCGGCGGCGTCGCGCGGCTGTACGGCGCGCCGGCCGCCGCCGCGTTCGAGCGCGCGCACGTCGCGGTGATCGGGATCGGCGGCGTCGGGTCGTGGGTGGCCGAAGCGCTCGCACGCAACGCGGTCGGCACGCTCACGCTGATCGATCTCGACAACGTCGCGGAAAGCAATACGAACCGGCAGATCCACGCGCTCGACGGCAATTACGGCAAGCCGAAGGTGGACGCGATGGCCGAGCGGATCGCGCTGATCGATCCCGCGTGCCGCGTGAACCGGATCGAGGATTTCGTCGAGCCCGACAACTTCGACGCGCTGCTCGGCGGCGGTTTCGACTACGTGGTCGACGCGATCGACAGCGTGCGCACGAAGGTCGCGCTGATCGCGTGGTGCGTCGCGAAGCGTCAGCCGCTCGTCGTGGTCGGCGGCGCGGGCGGCCAGCTCGACCCGACGCGCATCCGGATCGACGATCTCGCGCTGACGATCCAGGATCCGCTGCTGTCGAAGGTGCGCGCGCAGTTGCGCAAGCAGCACGGCTTTCCGCGCGGGCCGAAGGCGCGTTTCAAGGTCAGCGCCGTGTATTCGGACGAGCCGCTGATCTATCCGGAAGCGGCCGCCTGCGATCTCGAGGACGGTGCGGAGCCGTCCGCGGCCGCGCACGTCGCGGGGCTCAACTGTGCGGGATTCGGTTCGAGCGTGTGCGTGACCGCGAGCTTCGGCTTCGCGGCCGCCGCGCATGCGCTGCGGGCGATCGCGGCGCAGGCCGCCGGCTGAGCGCGCGACACGCGGGCGCGGGCGCGATGCCGCGGCGCGTGATGCGCGCCGCGCCGCATGCGATGCGGGGCTGTTATGCAGTCGGGCTGTTACGCAGCCGGGCCGTTGCGGCCCGGCCGGTCGTCCCTCAGTTGAGCGCCATGCTCAGCTTGCGCCGCCACCCGGCGACGAGGTCCGGGCGGTCGCCGGCCAGCTCGAATACCGAGATCATCGTGCGGCGGCCGAGATCGTCGCCGTACGCGCGGTCGCGCGTGACGATTTCCAGCAACTGCTCCAGCGCCCCTTCATACGCACGCCGCGCGATCAGGCTCTGCGCGAGATCGAAGCGCGCGTCGAGATCGGCCGGGTTGGCCGCGATGCGCGCTTCGAGTGCGTCGGTCGGCGGCAGGTCGGCCGTGGCTTCGAGGGCGTCGAAACGAGTCTTGATCGCCTGGTAGCGCGGGTCGCCGCCTTGCACGGTCTGCGGTGACAGGCGTTCCGTCTCGGCGCGCGCGGCGTCGACCTGGTTGCTCGCGAGCAGCAGTTCGATCAGGTCGAGGCGTGCGTCGTCGAAGCCGGGATTCAGCGCGAGCGCCGCCTCGAGGTGCGTGAGCGCGTCGTCGTGGCGCTCTTCGGCGATCGCGTATTGCGCGGCGCGCCGTTCGGCTTCCTCGGGGGCCGGCAGCAGCCGGTCGAGAAAGGCGCGCAGCTGGCCTTCTGGCAGCACGCCGACGAACTGGTCGACCGGGCGCCCGTCGGCGAACGCGATCACGTGCGGGATGCTGCGGGTCTGGAAGTGCGCGGCGAGTTCCTGGTTCTCGTCGACGTTGACCTTCACGAGCTTCCAGCGGCCTTCGTAATCGCCTTCGAGTTTTTCCAGCAGCGGGCCGAGCGTCTTGCACGGGCCGCACCACGGCGCCCAGAAGTCGACCAGCACGGGGGCGTCCAGCGACGCCTCGATGACGTCTTTCTCGAATGTGGCAAGCGTGGTGTCCATGTCGTTCTCTTTCGTTCGAATGTCGTCAGGATGGGGGCGGCGCGCCCCTTTTTCAACGCGGCTTCGACTCGGGCAGCGGAATCCACTCGGTCTCGCCCGGCACCTTGCCCATTTCCTGGCGCGTCCATGCTTCTTTCGCGCGTTCGATCGCTTCGCGGCTGCTGGCGACGAAGTTCCATTCGATGAAGCGCTCGCCGTCGATCTTGTCGCCGCCGAGCAGCATCGCGCGCGCGCCGCTGCCGCTCGTCAGCGTGACTGCGGCACCGGGCGCGAGCACGGCCATCTGCTCGGCGGGCACCGGCGTGCCGTCGATCGCGAGCTCGCCGTCGACCACGTAGACCGCGCGCTCCTCGTGCGACGCGTCGAGTTCGAGGCGGCCGCCGGCCGCGAATTCGGCCGCGACATACAGCGTGCGCGAGAACGTCATCACCGGCGAGCGCAGCCCGAACGCATCGCCGGCGATCACCGTCAGCGACACGCCGTCTTCGTTGCGCTTCGGCAGCGTGTCGGCCGGATGGTGCTCGAACGACGGCTCGGTCGTCTCGTGCGCGCGCGGCAGGGCGACCCAGGTCTGGATCCCGTGCACGGTGTGGCCGTTTTCGCGCTGCGCGTCGGGCGTGCGTTCGGAGTGGACGATCCCGCGGCCGGCCGTCATCCAGTTCACGTCGCCCGGCACGATCTCCTGCAGCGATCCGAGGCTGTCGCGGTGCAGGATCGCGCCGTCGAACAGGTAGGTGACGGTGGCGAGACCGATATGCGGGTGCGGGCGCACGTCGAGCCCCGTGCCGGGCGGCAGCGTGGCGGGTCCCATGTGATCGAAGAAGATGAACGGGCCGACGAGGCGTGCGGCGAGCGCGGGCAGCGTGCGGCGCACCTGCAGGTTGCCGATGTCGCGCACGTGCGGCTTCAGCAGGGCTTTGATCGGGGCGGTCATGGCGGATCCTGTGGGGCGGCGGGGGAGATGCCGGTCATTGTACTGGCCGTCCGCCGCCGATTCCATTCGCGCCGCGCGGGTATCGGGCCGGGTGCCGAAACCCGGTAGACTGACCGGCTTCCCAGGAAAACGCCGGGCCGCCCCGGTATTTTCTGCCCCGCAGGCGGTCCCTTTGGGGGATCGCCTCCTCGGGCGCCTGGCGCAAAGCGACAGGGTTCGAGAACACCTTGCACAACGATTCGACAATCGAGGAGACGCCGATGATGGCCCCGAAGGACTTGCTGCTTGCGCTGGTCGTGATCCTGGCGTGGGGCGTGAACTTCGTCGTGATCAAGGTCGGCCTGCACGGCATGCCGCCGATGCTGCTCGGCGCGCTGCGCTTCACGCTCGCGGCCGTGCCCGCGGTGTTCTTCGTGCGCCGGCCGCAGATTCCGTGGCGCCTGCTGGTGCTGTACGGCGCGACGATCCAGCTCGGCCAGTTCGTGTTCCTGTTCACCGGCATGTACGTCGGCATGCCGGCCGGCCTCGCGTCGCTCGTACTGCAGTCGCAGGCATTCTTCACGCTCGTGTTCGCGATGCTGTTCCTCGGCGAGCGGCTGCGCATGCAGAACCTGCTCGGGCTCGCGATCGCCGCGGGCGGGCTCGTCGTGATCGCGGCGCAGGGCGGCCGCGCAATGACGCTCGCGGGCTTCCTGCTGACGATCTGTTCGGCCGCGATGTGGGCGTTCGGCAACATCGTCACGAAGAAGGTCGGCCGGGCGAACCTCGTGTCGCTCGTCGTGTGGGCGAGCCTCGTGCCGCCCGTGCCGTTCTTCCTGCTGTCGCTGTGGTTCGAAGGGCCGCAGCGGATCGCGACCGCGCTCGCCGGGCTGAACGGGGCGTCGATCTTCGCGGTCGTCTATCTCGCGTTCGTCGCGACGCTGCTCGGCTACGGGCTCTGGAGCCGCCTGCTGTCGCGCTATCCGGCCGCGCAGGTCGCGCAATTCTCGCTGCTGGTGCCGATCGTCGGCCTGGCTTCGTCGGCGCTGCTGCTCGACGAGCATCTGACGCGCGCGCAGCTGATCGGCACGGCGCTCGTGATGGGCGGGCTCGCGGTGAACGTGTTCGGCGGGAAACTGATGCGCCGCTTCGCGGCATCGTGACGCGCCGGCACGCAGTGCGTGCCGGCGGCGGGGCGGGGTGGCCGAGTATGGCCGGATACGGCCGTCAGGCCATCCGGTTCTTCGCGAGCGGCGGATTCGCGGCGAAATAGCGCTTGATGCCGCGGAAGATCGCGTCGGCCATCTGGTCGCGATAGCTGTCGTCGTTCAGCCGGCTCTCCTCTTCCGGGTTGCTGATGAACGCGGTCTCGACGAGGATCGACGGAATGTCGGGAGCCTTCAGCACCGCGAACCCGGCTTGTTCGACCGAGCCCTTGTGCAGCTTGTTGATGCCGCCGACTTCCTTCAGCACATAGTTGCCGTAGCGCAGCGAGTCGCGGATCTGCGCGGTCGTCGACATGTCGAACAGCGCGCGGTTCACGGCCGCATCCGCCGTCTTGATGTTGATGCCGCCGATCAGGTCGGACGAATTTTCCTTGTTCGCCATCCAGCGCGCCGCGGCACTCGTCGCGCCGTGATCGGACAGCGCGAACACCGACGAGCCGCGCGCGGACGGCGTCGTGAACGCGTCCGCATGGATCGACACGAAGAGATCCGCGCCCACGCGGCGCGCCTTCTGCACGCGCACGTTCAGCGGCACGAAGAAGTCGGCGTCGCGCGTCATCATCGCGCGCATGTTCGGCGCGCCGTCGATCTTCGCGCGCAGCTTCTTCGCGATGTCGAGCGCGATGTGCTTCTCGTACGTGCCGCCGCCGCCGATCGCGCCCGGATCCTCGCCGCCGTGGCCCGGATCGATCGCCACCGTCAGCAGGCGCACGGTGCCGCCCTTGCCGGATTTCGGTGCGGTGAACTTGTAGGTGTCGCCGTCGTCGTCGCTGTCGTCGCGGCGCGCGATGACCGGCGGCGGCTTGACGGCCGGCTTCGCGGGCGTCGAAGGCGTGCCGGCGGCGTGCGGCGTGTGCGGCGTGGCCGGCGTGTTCTGCGCGAAGCGCTGGAAGAACGCATCGCTGTTGTCGCCCGCGGCGGGCGGCGGGGTGCCCGGGCCGGCCAGCGTGGACGGCGGCTGCATCTGCTGCGCGCGCGCGGTGTCGTTGAGCGCCTGTTCCTTGCGTTCCGTCTGCGCGATCAGGTCGGACAGCGGATCGGGCGCGACGGCCGGATACAGGTCGAACACGAGCCGGTACTTGTAGGCGCCGACCGGCGGCAGCGTGAACACCTGCGGCTTCACCGAACCTTTCAGGTCGAACACCATCCGCACGACGTGCGGCTGATACTGGCCGACGCGCACCGACTGGATCTGCGGATCGTTCGGCGCGATCTTCGACACGAGATCGCGCAGCGCCTGGTCGAGATCGAGGCCGCTCAGGTCGACGACGAGGCGGTCGGGACCCTGTAGCAGCTGTTGGGTATTCTGCAGCGGCTGGTCGGATTCGATCGTGACGCGCGTGTAATCGCGTGCGGGCCACACGCGCACGCCGAGCACCGACGACGCGTGCGCGAGCCGCGGCGCGACGAGACCGAGCACCAGCGTCGACGCGCCCGCGCGCAGGATCTGGCGACGCCGCCAGTTGTGCGTCGCGGTGGCCGCCGATTCGATCGAGCGGAACGGTTTGATCAACATCTTTCGAGACATGCCTTTCCTGAAGCGCTGTACGCCCGGACGGTGAGGACGCGGCCGTCGCCATCCACGTCGAGCGAGAAAACCAGATCGGGTACGCCGAGCAGCGTGCCCGCCTGTTGTGGCCATTCGACGAGGCAGATCGCGCTGGAATTGAAATATTCGCGAAAGCCTGCGTCGGACCATTCGGCCGGATCGTTGAAACGATACAGATCGAAGTGATAGACCTCGAGTTCCCCATCCTCGCGTTCGAGCGCGTACGGCTCGACGAGCGTATAGGTCGGGCTGCGCACGCGCCCCGTGTGGCCGAGGCCGCGCAGGATGGCGCGCACGAGGGACGTCTTGCCCGCGCCGAGGTCGCCGACCAGCTGGATCTGCAGCCCGTCGAACGCGTGCGCGCGGGCGAGCTCGATGCGCGCCGCGTCGAGCGCTTGCGCGAAGCGGGTGCCGAAAGCCTCGGTGGCCGCTTCGTCGGCGAGCGCGATCACGCGCTCCGCGAGCAGGGCGGGCAGCATGGCGTCGTGAGGCGGTTGGCTGGGCGTGGCTGGCATTCTCGTAAAATAGTGCGATGAACCGATTACCGGAACTCGCCGCATCCGACAGGCCTTCGACTCGTGCCGAAGGCGCGGCACCGTGTGCGCTCGACGATGCGGCGTTGACTGCGCTCGCCGCGCGCATCAGGGCGTGGGGGCGCGAATTGGGTTTCGGGGCGATCGGCATCAGCGATACCGATCTCTCGGATGCCGAAGCAGGCCTCGCCGCCTGGCTGGAAGCCGGATACCACGGCGAAATGGATTATATGGCGAAACATGGGATGAAACGCGCGCGTCCGGCCGAACTTGTGGCCGGTACGCGACGCGTGATCTCCGCGCGGCTCGCCTATCTGCCGGCTCAAACACTCGCTGACGGTGCGCCCGGCGCACTCGTGCCGCACGACTGGCGCGCGCGCGAACGGGCCCGGCTCGACGATCCGCAGGCGGCCGTCGTGTCGATCTATGCGCGCGGCCGCGACTATCACAAGGTGCTGCGCAACCGGCTGCAGACGCTCGCCGAGCGCATCGAGCAGGCGATCGGCGCGTTCGGCTACCGCGTGTTCACCGATTCGGCGCCCGTGCTCGAGGTCGAGCTTGCGCAGAAGGCCGGCGTCGGCTGGCGCGGCAAGCACACGCTGCTGCTGCAGCGCGATGCGGGTTCGCTGTTCTTCCTCGGCGAGATCTACGTCGACGTTCCGCTGCCGACCGACGCGCACACATCGCCCGACTCCGCGCCCGAGACGCCCGGCGCCCACTGCGGCAGTTGCACGCGCTGCATCGACGCATGCCCGACCGGCGCGATCGTCGAGCCGTACCGCGTCGACGCGCGCCGCTGCATCTCGTACCTGACGATCGAACTGAAAGGCAGCATCCCCGAGCCGCTGCGGCCGATGATCGGCAATCGCGTGTACGGCTGCGACGATTGCCAGCTCGTGTGCCCGTGGAACAAGTTCGCGCAGGCCGCGCCCGTCGCCGATTTCGACGTGCGGCACGGCCTCGACCGCGCGACGCTCGTCGAGCTGTTCGCGTGGGATGCGGACACGTTCGATACGCGGATGCAGGGCAGTGCGATCCGGCGCATCGGCTACGAAAGCTGGCTGCGCAATCTCGCGGTCGGGCTCGGCAACGCGCTGCGCGCGGGTGAGGGCCGGCTCGCGCCGCAGGCGCGCGATGCGATCGTCGATGCGTTGCGCGCGCGGGCCGACGATCCGTCGCCGGTCGTGCGCGAGCATGTCGAATGGGCGCTGCGTGCCGTGTGAAGGCGGCGTAAAGTGTCGTCGGCGCGCGGCGCTGCCGCGCGCTTCCATCGGTCAGGAGAGGGCCATGTTCAATGCAGTCATCGACGCACCGTTCGGCAAGGTCGGCATCCGCACGGATGCCGCGGTGGTGCGCGAGATCGTCTATCTGCCCGAATCGGTGAAGCCGGTCGATCCGGATACGCCGCTCGCGAAGCGCGCGGTCAAGCAGATCGAACGTTACTTCGCGCGCGCGTCGGCGCGCTTCGACCTGCCGCTCGCCGAGGTCGGCAGCGCGTTCCAGCACCGCGTGTGGGACGTGATCAGCGATATCCCGCCCGGCACGGTGCTGACCTACGGCCAGGTCGCGAAGCGGATCGGCAGCGCGCCGCGCGCGGTCGGCCAGGCGTGCGGCGCGAACTACTTCCCGCTCGTGATCCCGTGCCATCGCGTCGTCGCGGCGGGCGGCCTCGGCGGTTTCGCGAACCACGACGACAACGGGTATTACCAGAAAGTGAAGCGCTGGCTGCTGGCGCACGAGGGCGTGCCGTACTGATGAGTGAATCGCTGATTTCCCCCGACGGCGATGCCGCCGCGGCGTCCCCCGCGCTGCTCGCGAGCCGCGCATCGATCGACGTGTTTTGCGATGCGCTGTGGCTCGAGCACGGGCTCGCGCGCAACACGCTCGATGCTTACCGGCGCGATCTGGTGCTGTTTTCCCAATGGCTCGCCGCAACCCACGACACGTCGCTCGATTCGGTCGACGAAGCGATGGTGACGGGCTACATCGCCGCGCGCAGCGACGGCAAGGCGACGTCGTCGAACCGGCGGCTGTCCGTGTTCCGGCGCTATTACGGCTGGGCCGTGCGCGAGCATCGCGCGAGCGCCGACCCGACGCTGCGGATCTCGTCCGCGAAACAGGCGGCCCGGTTTCCGTCGACGTTGTCGGAGGCGCAGGTCGAGGCGCTGCTCGGCGCGCCCGACATCGACACGCCGCTCGGCCTGCGCGATCGCACGATGCTCGAGCTGATGTATGCGAGCGGATTGCGCGTGAGCGAACTCGTGACGCTGAAGACCGTCGAGGTCGGGCTCAACGAGGGCGTCGTGCGCGTGATGGGCAAGGGCTCGAAGGAGCGGCTCGTGCCGTTCGGCGAAGTCGCGCACGGCTGGATCGAGCGCTATCTGCGCGATGCGCGGCCGGCGCTGCTCGGCGCGCGCGCGGCCGACGCGCTGTTCGTGACCGCACGCGGCGACGGGATGACGCGCCAGCAGTTCTGGAACATCATCAAGCGTCACGCGCAGCACGCGGACGTGCGCGCACACCTGTCGCCGCACACGCTGCGGCACGCGTTCGCGACGCACCTGCTGAACCACGGCGCCGACCTGCGCGTCGTGCAATTGCTGCTCGGTCACAGCGACATCTCGACCACGCAGATCTATACGCACGTCGCGCGCGAGCGGTTGAAGACGCTGCACGCGCAACACCATCCGCGCGGTTAGCGCACGTTTTGCCGCGCAGGCTCCGGTGTGCGCACCGGCCTGCCTGCGTCAGACCAACTCGCGCAGCTTGTGCTTCAGCACCTTGCCCGTCGATGCGGCCGGCAACGCGTCGAGGACGCGGATATGCGCGGGGCGCTTGTAAGGCGCGAGCCGCTCCGCGCACCATGCGTGCAGCGCCGCTTCGTCGGCGGTCGCGCCGGGCACCTGTTCGACGAACGCGAGCACTTCCTCGTTGCCTTCGACCGCACGGCCGATGACGGCCGCCTGCACGACGTCAGGGTGCGCGTTCAGCACCTGCTCGACTTCGACCGGATAGACGTTGAAGCCCGAGCGGATGATCAGCTCCTTGCTGCGGCCCGCGATCGTCACCGCGCCGTCCGCCTCCTGCCGCGCGAGATCGCCGGTACTCAACCAGCCGTCCGGCGACACGGCCGCGCGGGTGGCGTCCGCGTTGCGGTAGTAGCCGAGCATCACGTTCGGCCCGCGTACGCGAATCTCGCCGACTTCGCCGGGCGGCACGTCGGTGCCGTCCGGCGCGACGATCCGCATCTCCACACCGGGAATCGGCACGCCGACCGAGCTGTCGGTGCGTGGCGCGTCGAGCGGTGTCTGCGTGATCGTCGGGCTGCTCTCGGTCATTCCGTAGCCGTTGTGCAGCGGCACGCCATACAGGCGCTCGACGCGTGCCTTCAGGTTCGTGTCGAGCGGCGAGCCGCCCGAATACGCGAAGCGCAGGCGCGGTGCGTGCCATGCGTGGCCGTGCGTGTGCAGGTGTTCGAGCAGCTTCGCGTGCATCGCGGGCACGCCCTGGAAGATCGTGACGCCTTCGTCGGCGAGCGCGACGCGCACGGCTTCCGGCGAGAAGCGCGGCGCAAGCCGCAGCGTCGCGCCCGCGTACAGGCTGCCGAGGCAGACCGACGCGAGCCCGTACACGTGCGACACGGGTAGTACCGTGTAGACGACGTCGTCGGGCGACACGCGGCGCAGCGCGCTCGATGTCGCCGCGATGAACAGCAGGTTGCGATGCGACAGCATCACGCCTTTCGGCGTGCCGGTCGTGCCGGTCGTGTAGATCAGCGCCGCGCATTGCGCGGCGCCGTCGGCGGCGACCGGTTCGCCAGGCGCGCTCGCGTCGACGCGATACGACCACGCGCCGATGTCGACCGGCAGTGCGCCGGCAGGTGTCGCGCCGTGCCGCGCGGCATGCGTGCGTGCGTCGGGCGATACGTCGGTGGTGAACGCGATCAGCTTCGGGCGTGCGTGCGCGGCGATCGCGTCGAGTTCGCCGGCCGACAATCGCGCGTTCGACACGAGCGCCCACGCGTCGAGGCGGGCGACCGCGAACAGCAGCACGATCTGCGCGACGCAGTTTTCGGCGACGATCATCACGCGGTCGCCGCCTTGCACGCCGAGGCCGGCGAGCAGCGCGGCCGCCGCATCGACGGCTTGCGACAGGTCGCCGTACGACAGCCTGCGTGCGTCCTCGATCAGCGCCGGATGCCCGGGTGCCTGGGCGGCCCGGCGTGCGGGCACGTCGGCGATGCGGCGGGGCAGCGCGGCGAGCAGTGCATCGACGTCGAGCGGCTCGGAAGAACGGAGGGGCGAGGACATGGCGTCTCCAGAAAAGGGGCGGGCGGCGGCCGACGAGGTTGGCGAACGATCGTGCCATGACGGCGCGTGCGCCACAATCGGCCATTCGGGCAATAGCGCTTCGCGATGTCCGCAATGATGATGGGCGGAATCGCTGCGGCGACGCAGCAGGCCGCCCGGCGGAAAACGGGCCGCGAGTATACCGTCGGCGCGGGTGCGAGGGCCCAAGGGCCCAAGGGCGCGATTGCGCGCCAGCCGGTCGTTCACCATTAAAATGCCGCCATGAGCAAATCCAGACACGTGTCCGAAACCCCTGCCACCCAGCTGTTGCGCCGCCACGGCGTGGCGTTCGGCGAGCATCCGTACGACTACGTCGAGCACGGCGGCACCGGCGAATCGGCGCGCCAGCTCGGCGTCGACGAGCACAGCGTCGTGAAGACGCTCGTGATGGAAGACGAGCATGCGAAGCCGCTGATCGTGCTGATGCACGGCGACCGCACGGTATCGACGAAGAACCTTGCACGGCAGATCGGCGCGAAGCGCATCGAACCGTGCAAGCCCGAGGTCGCGAACCGCCATTCGGGCTATCTCGTCGGCGGCACGTCGCCGTTCGGCACGCGCAAGACGATGCCCGTCTACGTCGAGGCGACGATCCTCGAACTGCCGACGATCTACCTGAACGGCGGCCGCCGCGGCTACCTCGTCAGTCTTGCGCCGGCCGTGCTCACGTCGCTGCTCGGCGCGCAGCCCGTACAGTGCGCCAGTGTCGACTGAGGGTTTCACCTTCGTGGCAGGCCGCGCCCGTTCGGTAGAATGGGCGCCGTTTCGGCTTGCGGGCTTGCCGCGCAGCCGTCCCTTTACCGATACGTTGAAAGAAGAGTCCACCGCATGCAGATCCTGCTCGCCGCCCTCGTTGCCTACCTGATCGGTTCGGTGTCGTTCGCCGTCGTCGTCAGTGGCGCGATGGGCCTGGCCGACCCGCGTTCGTACGGGTCGAAGAATCCCGGCGCGACCAACGTGCTGCGCAGCGGCAACAAGAAGGCCGCGATCCTGACGCTCGTCGGCGACGCGTTCAAGGGCTGGATTGCCGTCTGGCTCGCCCGCCGCTTCGGCCTGCCCGACGTCGCGGTCGCATGGGTCGCGATCGCCGTGTTCCTTGGCCACCTGTATCCGGTGTTCTTCCGCTTCCAGGGCGGCAAGGGCGTCGCGACCGCGGCTGGCGTGCTGCTCGCCGTGCACCCGGTGCTCGGGCTCGCGACCGCGCTCACCTGGCTGATCGTCGCGTTCTTCTTCCGCTATTCGTCGCTCGCGGCGCTGGTGGCGGCCGTGTTCGCGCCGGTGTTCGACGTGTTCCTGTTCGGCACGGGCCACAACCCGGTCGCATGGGCCGTGCTCGCGATGAGCGTGCTGCTCGTGTGGCGTCACCGCGGCAACATTTCGAAGCTGCTGGCGGGGCAGGAGAGCCGGATCGGTGACAAGAAGAAGGCGGCCGCGGACGGCGGCGCACAGGACGGCGGCAAGGCCTGAGAAAGCGCGGCGCTTGCCGCACGCCGGGCGCGCCGCGTGTGCGGGGCCCGGCGGGATGACGTGACGGATCGTCCGGCGATCAGTCGCGGAAGTTGTTGAAGTCGAGCGGCGTGTCGGTCACGTCCTTGCGCAGCATCGCGATCGTGCTCTGCAGGTCGTCGCGCTTCGTGCCCGACACGCGCACCGCGTCGCCCTGGATGCTCGCCTGCACCTTGATCTTGCTGTCCTTCACGAGCCGCACGATCTTCTTCGCGAGATCGCCGGTCACGCCCTTCTTCACGGTGACGATCTGCTTGACCTTGTCGCCGCCGATCTTCTCGACCTTGCCGTAGTCGAGGAAGCGGACGTCGACGTTGCGCTTGGCCAGCTTGCCGATCAGCACGTCCTTGACCTGGCCGAGCTTGAAATCGTCATCGGCGAACAGCGTCAGCTCGCGCTCCTTCTGCTCGACGCGCGCGTCGGAGCCCTTGAAGTCGAAGCGCGTCGAAATTTCCTTGTTCGACTGCTCGATGGCGTTCTTCACTTCGATCATGTTCGCTTCGGAAACGACGTCGAACGATGGCATGGCATTCCTCCCTTGAGATGCGGACGCCCGGCTCGCGCGCGGGCACTCGCTATAATTGCGGACTGTTTGCCATTTTACCGATGCCCCTCCGTTTGCCCAAGGCCGGCCATGCGCCGCCCGGGCGGACGTGACCGCGAATGCCGATGCCTCCTGACGATTCCACCCTGTCGCTGCTTCCCGACCATCCGCTCGCCGCGCACAACACGTTCGGCATTGCCGCGACCGCGCGCCTTGCCGCGCGCGTCACGCATGCGTCGCAATTCGAGGCGCTCCATCGCGACCCGCGCGTCGCGAACCTGCCGCGGCTCGTGCTCGGCGGCGGCAGCAACGTCGTGTTCACACGCGATTTCGACGGTATCGTGCTGCTCGATGAAATCAAGGGCCGCCGCGTCGTGCGCGAGGACGACGATGCGTGGTACGTCGAGGCCGGCGGCGGCGAGAACTGGCACGCATTCGTCGCATGGACGCTCGAGCACGGGATGCCCGGCCTCGAGAACCTCGCACTGATTCCGGGTACGGTCGGCGCCGCGCCGATCCAGAACATCGGCGCATACGGTCTCGAGATGAAGGTGTATTTCGACTCGCTGGTCGCGGTCGAGCTGGCGACCGGGCGCAGCGAGCGCTTCGACGCCGCGCGCTGCGCGTTCGGCTATCGCGACAGTTTCTTCAAGCGGGAAGGGGCTGGCCGGTTCGCGATCGTGTCGGTGACGTTCCGGCTGCCGAAGCAATGGGCGCCGCGGCTCGGCTACGCGGACGTCACGCGCGAACTCGACGCCCGTGGCATCGCACCCGATGCGGCCGCGCCGCTTGACGTGTTCGACGCCGTCGTCGCGATCCGCCGCGCGAAGCTGCCCGATCCGCTCGTCCTCGGCAACGCGGGCAGCTTCTTCAAGAATCCGGTGATCGATGCCGCGCAATTCGAGGCGCTGCGCGCCCGCGCGCCCGAGATCGTGTCGTATCCGCAGCCGGATGGCCAGGTCAAGCTCGCGGCCGGCTGGCTGATCGACCGCTGCGGCTGGAAGGGGCGCGTGCTGGGCGCGGCGGCCGTGCACGACCGCCAGGCGCTCGTGCTCGTCAATCGCGGCGGCGCGACGGGCGCCGACGTGCTCGCGCTGGCGCGGGCGATCCAGGCCGACGTGCGCGCGCATTTCGGCGTCGAGCTCGAGCCCGAACCCGTCTGCCTGTAACCGGGGTTTCGCACCGCTTTTCGTGGGCCCGAACAAAAAGCGCCGATCGACGATCGGCGCTTTTTACATGGGTTGCCGGGTGCCGGCGCGTCAGTGCTTGAGGCGGCCGAGCAGCAGGAACTCCATCAGTGCCTTCTGCACGTGCAGGCGGTTTTCGGCTTCATCCCATACGACGCTCTGCGGGCCGTCGATCACGCCGGCCGTCACTTCCTCGCCGCGGTGCGCGGGCAGGCAGTGCATGAAGAGGGCGTCCGGGTTCGCGTGGCCCATCATCTCCTCGTCGACGCACCAGTCGGCGAATGCCTGCTTGCGGGCCTCGTTCTCGGCCTCGAAGCCCATGCTCGTCCACACGTCGGTGGTGACGAGATCGGCGCCCTTGCACGCTTCGTTCGGATCGTCGAACACCTCGTAGAACGGCGCGCTGTCGGGCGACACGAGCTTCATGTCGAGCGCATAGCCGGGCGGCGTGGACAGGCGCAGCTTGAAGCCGAGGATTTGCGCGGCTTCGATCCACGTGTAGAGCATGTTGTTCGCGTCGCCGACCCACGCGACGGTCTTGCCGGCGATCGGGCCGCGGTGCTCGTAGTACGTGAAGATGTCGGCGAGCACCTGGCACGGGTGGTATTCGTTCGTCAGGCCGTTGATCACCGGCACGCGGGAGTTGTCCGCGAAGCGCTGGATGATCTCCTGCTCGAACGTGCGGATCATGATGATGTCGACCATCCGCGAGATCACCTGCGCGGAATCCTCGACGGGTTCGCCGCGACCGAGCTGCGTGTCGCGCGTGCTCATGAAGACGGCGTGGCCGCCGAGCTGGAAGATCCCGGCTTCGAACGACAGGCGCGTGCGCGTCGAGTTCTTCTCGAAGATCATCGCGAGCGTGCGGTCGTGCAGCGGGTGATAGGTCTCGTAGTTCTTGAACTTGCGCTTCAGGATACCCGTGCGTTCGAGCACGTACTCGTAGTCTTCCAGCGAGAAATCCTTGAACTGCAGGTAGTGACGAATGGTTTTGGCGGTCATGAAGCGAAATGCGGCGGGTTGCACCCGGCAGCAAGGCCGGACGGCGCCGCCGTCGGGTGTGGATAACTCAAAGCAGCATAAAGGATTTTCTGTGCTTTGACGAGCCAGGGAGAGAAGCGGGGCGCGATCGCCGTGCGTTGCGGGCGGCACAGGAGGAGGGGTGTCGGAACGACGCGCGATGGCGCGCTGCGGTATAATCCAAAAGTTTTCTCCAGCCCGGCAGGCAAGCCTCTTCGCGCTCTGCCGGACACAAGCCGTGCGCTGCACAAATCCGGTGCAGTCCGCCGGCGGCACACGTCGACGTCTCGTTTTCGGGGCATCTGAATGCTTGTGCCGCCGTCCGTTTCAGCTTTGTGTTCGCGTATCCAGGCGCCGTTGCCTGGACATCGCCGGGCCGTCACTTGGGTAACCACATGGCTGAAACCCCTCCGACCGAATTCTTCATCCAGGGCATCACGAAAGACGGGAAAAAGTTTCGCCCGAGCGACTGGTCGGAACGTCTGGCCGGTGTGATGGCCTGCTTCGGGCCGGGGGCGAGCGGGCCGAACGCGCGTCTCAAGTATTCGCTCTACGTGCGTCCGACGATGCTCGGCGACCTCAAATGCGTGATCCTCGATTCCCGGCTGCGCGACGTCGAGCCGATGGCGTTCGATTTCGTGCTGAATTTCGCGAAGGACAACAACCTCGTCGTCACCGAGGCGTGCGAACTGCCGGACTACGACGCGAAGAAGTGATGCCGGCACGGGCGAGGGCGCATGCGGCGCCCGCCCTGGCACACGTCGCCGGCCCGCAGGATGTGCGCCGGCGACAGGCGACAAAAAAGCCCGCCTAGGCGGGCTTTTTTGCGATCGCAGGAAACAGGAGCGCCCGCGTGAGCGGGCGCACCGGAATTACGCTGCTGCCTGCAGACCCTTGACGGCCGCGGCGAGGCGGCTCTTGCTGCGAGCGGCCTTGTTCTTGTGAACGATCTTCTTGTCGGCGATCGTGTCGATCGTCTTCACGGCAGCCTTGAACAGCTCGGCAGCCTTTGCCTGGTCGCCGGCTTCAACAGCCTTGCGAACCGACTTGATCGCGGTACGGAATTTCGAGCGCAGCGCCGAGTTGTGCGAGTTTGCCTTCGCGGCCTGGCGGGCGCGCTTGCGTGCTTGTGCGGAGTTAGCCATGACGGTTCCTTATCCTGTCCTGTTTCCAGAGCTTGGAGCCTGACGGCCAAGCGCTGCTTTTCGATCCGTCCCCTGAGAACGATTGCCCAGGGGCGCATAAAAAAACGGTGATTTTAACCGAGGCCGGGACATGAAAACGGCAGTTGCCGTGCATGTACGAGCCCAGAAACCGGCGATTATAGCAACAAAATCAAGCGAGTGGCAAGTTGAACGTGACAACCGTCGGGCGGGGCACCGGCGGCGTGCGCGCTTTTCGGCATCGGCCGCTGGCCGGGCCACGCAACGTCCGTATAATAAGCGCCCCATGAATCTATTCCGAGCCCTGCTGACGGTCAGCGGCTTCACGCTGCTGTCGCGCGTGACCGGACTGGCCCGCGAGACGCTGATCGCCCGTGCGTTCGGCGCCAGTCAATACACCGACGCGTTCTACGTCGCCTTCCGTATCCCGAACCTGCTGCGCCGCCTGTCCGCCGAAGGCGCGTTCTCGCAGGCGTTCGTGCCGATCCTCGCCGAGTTCAAGAACCAGCAGGGGCACGATGCGACGAAAGCGCTCGTCGACGCGATGTCGACGGTGCTGGCGTGGGCGCTAGCCGTGCTGTCGGTCTTCGGGATCGCCGGCGCATCGTGGGTCGTGTTCGCGGTCGCGTCCGGCCTGCACACCGACGGGCAGGCGTTCCCGCTCGCGGTCACGATGACGCGGATCATGTTCCCGTACATCGTGTTCATCTCGCTGACGACGCTCGCATCCGGCGTGCTGAACACGTACAAGAGCTTCTCGCTGCCCGCGTTCGCGCCGGTGCTGCTCAACGTCGCGTTCATCGCCGCGGCCGTGTTCGTCGCGCCGCACCTGAAGGTGCCGGTGTTCGCGCTTGCATGGGCCGTCATCGTCGGCGGCGTGCTGCAGTTCCTCGTGCAGCTGCCGGGCCTGAAGAAGATCGACATGGTGCCGCTGATCGGCCTCAACCCGCTGCGCGCGCTGCGCCACCCGGGCGTGAAGCGCGTGCTCGCGAAGATGGTGCCCGCGACGTTCGCGGTGTCGGTCGCGCAACTGTCGCTGATCATCAACACCAACATCGCGTCGCGGCTCGGGCAGGGCGCCGTGTCGTGGATCAACTACGCCGACCGCCTGATGGAATTCCCGACGGCGCTGCTCGGCGTCGCGCTCGGCACGATCCTGCTGCCGAGCCTGTCGAAGGCGCACGTCGACGCCGATTCGCACGAGTATTCGGCGCTGCTCGACTGGGGGCTGCGCGTCACGTTCCTGCTCGCGGCACCGAGCGCGCTCGCGCTGTTCTTCTTCGCGACGCCGCTCACGGCGACCCTCTTCAACTACGGCAAGTTCGATGGGCATACCGTCACGATGGTCGCGCGCGCGCTCGCGACCTACGGGATCGGCCTCGTCGGCATCATCCTGATCAAGATCCTCGCGCCGGGCTTCTATGCGAAGCAGGACATCAAGACGCCCGTTAAAATCGCGATCGGCGTGCTGATCGTCACGCAGATCTCGAACTACGTGTTCGTGCCGCTGATCGGCCACGCGGGCCTGACGCTGAGCATCGGCGTCGGCGCGTGCCTGAACTCGCTGCTGCTGTTCCTCGGGCTGCGCAAGCGCGGCATCTACCAGCCGTCGCCGGGCTGGCTGCGCTTCTTCGTGCAGCTGATCGGCGCGGCGCTCGTGCTCGCGGGCCTGATGCACTGGCTGTCGATCAGCTTCGACTGGACCGGGATGCGTACGCAGCCGCTCGATCGCATCGCGCTGATGGCCGCGTGCCTCGTGCTGTTCGCTGCACTATATTTCGGTATGTTGTGGGTGATGGGCTTCAAATACGCTTATTTCAGAAGGCGCGCCAAGTGACGACCGCAATGACCCGCGTCCTCGACTACTTCAGCACGCTCGTGGCGGACGACGACAGCCTGCCCGTCACGGAAGCGGCGCTGTCGCTGGCGCAGGACGCCTATCCCGACCTCGACCTGCAGGGCACGCTGGCCGAACTCGACATGCTGGCGGCGCGGCTGCGCCGGCGGCTCGCCGACGACACGGACCTGAAGGGCCGCGTCGCCGCGCTGAACGACTTCTTCTTCCGCGAGCTCGGCTTCGCGTGCAATCACAACGATTACTACGACCCCGATAACAGCCACCTGAACGCCGTGCTGAAGCGGCGGCGCGGGATTCCGATCTCGCTGTCGGTGCTGTACCTGGAGCTTGCCGAGCAGATCGGCGTGCCGGCGCGCGGTGTATCGTTCCCCGGCCATTTCCTGCTGCGCGTCACGCTGCCGGACGGCGACCTGATCATCGACCCGGCCAACGGCCATTCGCTGTCCGAAGCCGAGATGGTCGAGATGCTCGAGCCGTACGTCGCGCGTGCGGCCGGTGCGGTCGACAGCGCGTTGCGCGCACTGCTGCAGCCGGCGACGAGCCGCGAGATCATCGCGCGGATGCTGCGCAACCTGAAGACGATCTATCTTCAGACGGAGCGCTGGCAACGGCTGCTCGCGGTGCAGCAGCGGCTCGTGATCCTGCTGCCCGAGCATCTCGACGAAGTCCGCGATCGCGGTTTCGCGTATGCGCGGCTCGACTACCTGCGCCCCGCACTCGAGGATCTCGAGCAGTATCTCGGCGAGCGGCCGGACGCGGACGACGCGACCGTCGTCGAATCGCAAGTAACCGAGTTGCGGCAGCGGATGCAGCGCGACGGCGAGGACTGAGCCGCCGCCGTGCTGCCTGCCGGAACCGTGAATGACAAAACGCCCGCGATGCGGGCGTTTTTTTTGCGTGCTTATTTCGGCTGCATCCGGATCGCGCCGTCGAGGCGGATCACTTCGCCGTTGAGCATCGGATTCTCGACGATCTGGCGCACCAGCAGCGCGTATTCGGCCGGTTTGCCGAGCCGCGGCGGGAACGGCACCATCGCGCCGAGCGCGTCCTGGACGTCCTGCGGCATGCCGAGCAGCATCGGCGTCTCGAACAGGCCGGGCGCGATCGTCATCACGCGGATGCCGTTGCGCGACAGGTCGCGCGCGATCGGCAGCGTCATGCCCGCGACGCCGGCTTTCGACGCCGCGTACGCGGCCTGGCCGATCTGCCCGTCGAATGCGGCGACCGACGCGGTGCTGACGATCACGCCGCGCTCGCCTTCCGCGGTCGGCGCGGTGGCGGCCATCGCGGCGGCCGCGAGCCGGATCATGTTGAACGTGCCAATGAGGTTCACGTTGATCGTCTTCGCGAACACGTCGAGCGGATGCGCGCCGTCCTTGCCGACGGTCTTCGCGGCGGGCGCGATGCCGGCGCAGTTCACGAGGCCGCGCAGCGTGCCCGCGCGCGTCGCTGCGTCGACGGCCGCCTGCGCGTCGGTCTCGCTCGACACGTCGCAGTGCACGAAGATGCCGCCCAGCTCGGCCGCGAGCGCGGTGCCTGCCGTGTCGTTCAGGTCGGCGAGCACGACCGTGCCGCCTGCTTGCGCGAGCATCCGCGCCGTGCCGGCACCGAGGCCGGATGCGCCGCCCGTGATCAGAAATACGTTGCCGCGAATTTCCATGACTGTCTCCGTGTCGACCGCCCTTGGCGCTTCAGCGCTTGGGGCGGTCCCATGCAAGGCGGTCGACCGCCGTTGGCGCTTCAGCGCTTGGGGCGATCCCATGCAAGGCGGTTGCCTGGTTCCTGCCGCGTGATCGGTTGAAATGCCGGCACGCCGGTAACGGAGGCGCCCGCACTCGACCGATTGTACGGGGCACCCTCGCGTGACGGCGAGACCGGAACGATCGTGCGAATTCCGCCCGGGCAAAAAAGGGTCTTCGCGAATTTCCGTGGATATCGCTGTCCGTCCCACTGCTGCGAATCGCGCGGAATCCGCTAGTGAGCAATACTCCTCTATCGGCTACATCGGACTGTAATCGAGTGTAATCGATTCGCGCGCCAATTCCGCCTACGCTGCGAGAACTCTTTGGAGAGATTCGAATTCTTCGATCGAGAAGATTTTAAATCCAGAAGAGAAACGGGTGCCGCAAGCACCTTTGCTTTGACACAAATTTAATTCGGAGAAAATCATGGGGCATCGAGAAATTCTCGCTGGCGCACCCGCAACAATCGAAATTGTTGCATTGTTTGACGTCGAGTTAATTCTGCACGATTATCCAATAAAGAATAATAATACTCCTCAGGCCGCCACGTGGATCGAACACGGGCCGGAATCAGTAAAATATGCCTATCTGGTTGCTCCTGAGGAGTATGTGGATCCCAAAACAAACGCGACACCGGATCTCACGATTTATGGCCTTACCGGCGATACCGTCCGTTGGCGCGGTCTCTCCTTCAGTGGAAACATCAACCATGCGGGAGCCCTGGTTGCGATCAAACCTAACGGGATCCTGCATGTCCTTCAATTTAAGGGCCCTCCGCGTGATGTCCCGGGGTCTTATTTGGGTTACAACATTGACAAAGGTGAGCCTTACGATATTAAGCAGTTTCTGGATAACCGTATCGATTCTTCTGTTATTGGCACTGGCACAGATAATTATATTATAGTGTTTGCGTTAATGGAGGTTGATCGCAGAACTGGAAATATCGGCAAGATTGGATATTATCAGTGGGACCCGAAAGTTACCTGCCACGCTTGAGCCGGGAATCCAATTGACGTTAAGGGGCGGCGATATCTCTCCGGCAGTCGTTGAGCATGAAGCCGCCCCGTTTCGCAAGATTGCGCGTGCGTTCACGAAAATGCTCGGGACGTGGCGCGGAAGCTATGGGCACACCGGAGTTCAAACAATAGCGCCGCGATCGAAAGTAGGTCGAGATGCTGTTCGCGCATCTGAAGCGAATTTTGAAGCTCGATCGCTTGAGGCCACGAGAGCTGAGCGGAGTGCAGGACGAATTCCTGTTGGCAACAACTGCGCAAAACCTTCGACGAATGTCTAAACGGTCGGCGCCGCTCGGCAACGAGATGACTGCGATGGCGGTGTAGCCATGCGATGAGAGGCGAAAGCTTCTTCGAAGTCAGGCGCATCGATTCAACCGAACCGCATCGCAAGTGCAAGTGAGTTATGGACGTCGTCCGAGCCGAGTATTCCAACGGAATCGGCCGATCGCCGGCAGTCTGCCTCGCGTTCCCCGGTAATCCGTGATGAACCAAAAAAAAGCCGCCCGGAGCGGGCGGCTTGCGGGTGCGCGACGCGCTGCTTACTTCAGTGCGTCAAACGCGCGCTCGCGGATTTCCTCGACGGCGCCGAGGCCCGAGATCTTGCGATACTGCGGCGCCTTCAGGCCGTTTTCCTCGCCGCGCTGCGCCCAGTCGCCGTAGTACGTGATCAGCGGCTTGGTCTGCGCTTCGTACACTTCGAGACGCTTCTTGACGGTTTCTTCCTTGTCGTCGTCGCGCTGGATCAGCGGTTCGCCCGTCACGTCGTCATGGCCTTCGACCTTCGGCGGGTTGAACTTGACGTGGTACGTGCGGCCCGATGCCGGGTGCGTACGGCGGCCGCTCATGCGCTCGATGATTTCCGAGAACGGCACGTCGATCTCGAGCACGTAGTCGATCGCGACGCCCGCTTCCTTCATGGCGTCAGCCTGCGCGATCGTGCGCGGGAAGCCGTCGAACAGATAGCCGTTCGCGCAGTCGGCTTCCTTCAGGCGCTCCTTGACGAGGCCGATGATCAGCGCATCCGGAACGAGCTTGCCGGCGTCCATGTAGCCCTTCGCCTCGACGCCGAGCGGCGTGCCGGCCTTCACGGCCGCGCGCAGCATGTCGCCCGTCGAGATTTGCGGGATGCCGAACTTTTCCTTGATGAAGTTTGCCTGGGTGCCCTTTCCCGCGCCGGGCGCGCCCAACAGGATCAAACGCATGGTGATATCTCCAGTATGTAGATTCGTGTGGCGAGACGCGAAAAGCGCCGGCGACGGTGTGCGCGGCGCTTGCCTGGCGCGCGGCGGACCGGTCTGATGCGGCGCGTCGGGTTGGGCGACGCGCGACTGCCGGCAGGGCCACGGGCGGGGTCAAGCGAGGACGCGCTGGTCGCGGACGGCTCGCACAATCGCCTGATTATGCCACGGGTTATTTTGGTCCCGGCTGAAAAAGGGCCTGCACGCGTGCGAGATCGGCCGGCGTGTCGATGCCGGCTTCGGGCGCGGACTCGGTGATCAGCACCGCGATGCGCTCGCCGTGCCAGAGCGCGCGCAGCTGTTCGAGCTGCTCGGCCTGTTCGATCGGCGCCTGCGCAAGCGTCGGATACGTGCGCAGGAAACGCGCGCGATACGCATAGAGGCCGATGTGCCGATAGACCGGGAAAGCAGGCGCAGGCATGGCTGCGACGTCGGGCCAGTGCGGCTGGTACGCGTCCCGGCTCCATGGAATCGGCGCGCGCGAGAAGTACAGCGCGACGCTCTGCGCGTCGAGCGCGACCTTCACGACGTTCGGGTTGAACACGTCGGCCGCGTCGTGGATCGGGTGGGCGGCCGTCGCAATCGCGCACGCCGGATGCGCGGCGAGGTGCGACGCTACGTCGCGCACGAGTACGGGGTCGATCAGCGGCTCGTCGCCCTGAACGTTGACGACGACGGTGTCGTCGCTCCACCCGAACGTCGCCGCGACTTCCGCGAGACGGTCGGTGCCGGACGGATGGTCGGCGCGCGTCAGCACCGCTTCGAAGCCGTGATCGCGCGCGGCATCGAGCACGCTCTGCGCGTCGGACGCGACGAGCACCTGCTGCGCGCCCGCTTCACGTGCACGCTCGGCGACGCGCACGACCATCGGCTTGCCGCCGAGATCGGCGAGCGGCTTGTTCGGGAGCCGCGTCGACGCGAGCCGGGCGGGAATGACGGCGATGAAGGGTTGCGGGTGAGTCATCGGGGCGGGCGGTGAAGAGAACGGAGCGGGCGGCGCGTCAGGCGCGGGTCGCCCGGAGGGTTCGGCGCCCTGGCCGCGGACGGGCCGCGGCTAGGGCTGGCTCGGGCGGCTTAGCGGCCGGCCGGGTCGACCGGCGTGCCTTCGACGGTCTGGCGCGCTTCGTCGACCAGCATCACGGGGATGCCGTCGCGGATCGGGTAGGCGAGCTTGTCCGCGTTGCAGATCAGCTCCTGCGCGGCACGGTCATAGTGGAGCGGGCCTTTGCAGATAGGGCACACAATGATTTCAAGCAGGCGAGCGTCCACGGAGTTTCTCCACAACGAGGGCAATGAGGCGAGGGTCGAGCGCGGCTTCGACGGGGACGACCCACAGTCGAGCGTCGCGCCAGGAAGCGCCCAATTTTACTGCATCCTTCTCGGTGATCAGGATCGCGTCGACGGCGTCGTCGACGAACGGATTGTCGGCGAACGCATAGTGATCGGGCAGCGCGCGCGTCGCGGGCGCGAGACCGGCCGCGCGCAGCGTCGCGAAGAAGCGTTCCGGCGCGCCGATGCCGGCCGCGGCGAGGACGCGCTCGTTCGCGAATTGCGACAGCGGGCGGCGCAGCGCCGGCTGGTCGAGGTGCCACGCGGCACCCGGCGTGAGCGCGAGCGAATAGGTGTCGGGCCACGGCGGCAGCGCGCCGCTGTACGGATCGTTGACAAGCGTCGCGTCGCGGTGCCGCGACAGCGGCTCGCGCAACGGCCCGGCCGGCAGCAGGAAGCCGTTGCCGCCGAGCCGGTGGTCGAACACGACGAGTTCGACCGTGCGCGCGAGGCGGTAGTGCTGCAGGCCGTCGTCGCTGACGATCACGTCGACGTCCGGATGCGCGGCGCGCAGCGCCTGCGCGGCCGCGACGCGATCCGGGCAGACCCAGACGGGCGCACCGGTGCGGCGTGCGATCAGGAGCGGCTCGTCGCCGCCCGCGCCGGCGCGCGACGCGGCCGTGACGGCGGTGGGCGCCTTCACGTTCGCGCCGTAGCCGCGCGACACGATGCCGGGTGTGAAGCCGGCCGCCCGCAACGCGTCGACGAGCGCGATCACGGTCGGCGTCTTGCCGGTGCCGCCGACGGTCACGTTGCCGACCACGACGACGGGCACGCCGACGTCGACCGGCTTCTTCCAGCCCTGCGCGTAGGCGGTGCGCCGCAGCGCCGCGCACAGGCCGAACACGCACGCGAACGGCGTGAGTGCCCACGCGAGCGCGCCGCGGCGCTGCCATTCGCGCGTCAGGCGCGCTTCGAGCCGGGCGAGCGGGCCGTCGGGCGCGCTCATCGGGCCGGGCGCGGCAGGTCGTGCGCCGCGGCGTGGGACGGATTCGTCAAGGCGGATTCTCCGTTGGGCGGCGCATGCCGCGGGGTCTGCGGAAGGCGGCACTCTAGCGCGCCGCGGGCGGGCGCGGCAAGCCGACCGGCTGACGCAGCCCACGGGGCCGGATCGCGACGGCTTGTGGATAACTCTGTGAAGAACTCCCCGCTCGAATGAGTCAAACGCCCGCCGGGTGGGCCTCGAATCGGATGAGAATCGTTTCGAAAGTTTTAAAAATATATAAAAATCAATGTGTTATCGCAAATCGTCTGGATTTTTCCGCGGTTTTCAGGCGTTTCAAGCCGACGATTGCCAAAATGTGGACACCTTCCGCGCGTCACCGCGCCCGCACCCGGCGCTGGACGTCGCGCGCGTGTCGGACTATCGTGTCGCCGCCAGCATTCATCCGACCGTCCATGCCTTCCGACTCCCCATTTGCCGCGCCGGGCGCCACCCGCGGCGGCGACGAAGTGATACCCGTTTCGGCGCTCAATCGCGCGATTTCGACGATGCTCGAGCGCTCGTTTCCGCTGCTGTGGATTTCGGGCGAAGTGTCGAATTTCACGCGCGCCGCGAGCGGCCACTGGTATTTCTCGATCAAGGACCAGCAGGCGCAGATGCGCTGCGTGATGTTCCGCGGCCGCGCACAATACGCGGAATTCACGCCGCGCGAAGGCGACCGGATCGAGGTACGCGCGGTCGTGACGATGTACGAGCCGCGCGGCGAAGTGCAGCTCAACGTCGAGGCCGTGCGGCGCACGGGCCAGGGGCGTCTGTACGAGGCATTCCTGCGGCTGAAGGCGCAGCTCGAGGGCGAGGGGCTCTTCGCCCCCGAGCGCAAGCGGCCGCTGCCGGCCCACCCGCGCGCGATCGGCATCGTCACGTCGCTGCAGGCCGCCGCGCTGCGCGACGTGCTGACCACGCTCGCGCGCCGCGCGCCGCACATTCCGGTGATCGTCTATCCGGCGCCCGTGCAGGGCGCGGGCTCGGCGGAAAAGCTCGTCGCGGCCGTCGAGACCGCGAATGCGCGCCGCGAGGTCGACGTGCTGCTGGTCTGTCGCGGCGGCGGCTCGATCGAGGATCTATGGTCGTTCAACGACGAGGCGCTGGCGCGCGCGATCGCGGCGAGCGAACTGCCGGTCGTGAGCGGCGTCGGGCACGAGACCGATTTCACGATCGCGGACTTCGCGGCCGACCTGCGCGCGCCGACGCCCACCGGCGCCGCCGAGCTCGCGAGCCCGCAGCGCGCACTGCTGCTGCGCGAGGTCGGCGAGCGCCAGCGTGCGCTCGCACGCGGCATGGAACGCCGGCTGGAACAGCGCGCGCAGCAGCTCGACTGGCTCGCGCGCCGGCTGGTGAGCCCGGCCGAGCGGCTGCAGCGGCAGCGCACGCATGTCGAGCAGCTCGCCGTGCGGCTGGCGTCGGCGGCGTCGCGGCCGGTGCGCGACGCGCGCGCGCGGTTCGCGCTCGCGCAGTTGCGCTGGCAGCGCGCGCGCCCCGATCCGTCGCAGGCGCGCCAGGCACTCGCGGGGCTGTCGCAGCGTCTTGCGCTTGCATTGCAGCGCCGTCACGAACGCGACACGGCTCGCGTGTCGGCCTGTGCGGCAAGGCTCGAGGTGTTGAGCCCGCAGCGCACGCTCGAGCGCGGTTATGCGGCGCTGATCGATGCGCAGACGGGCCGCGCGGTGCGCACGCCGAACGCATTGAAGCCGCAGCGCCGCCTGACCGTGCATCTCGCCGAAGGCTCGGCCGACGTGTCGCTCGCCGACGTGCAGCCGCGCCTCGCCGATACGATCTGACGTGAGCGGCGCACGCGCCGCGACCGGGCAAAACGCGCGGGAACGGCGGTTGCGCGGTATCGGCTCGTCCCTGTGGACGATGCGCGAACATCGCTTTTCCGCATACCGCGGATAAATGGCCCGTGAGTTTGCGGGGTTATTCGGTCTCGCCTACAATCGGACGCTCGGCAGCATTCAACACAAGCCCCCCTACATACTCAACGAAGGAATCGCCATGGCTCATACGCTCCCGCCGCTCCCGTACGCTGAAGACGCACTCGCGCCGACCATCTCGCTCGAGACGATCCAGTACCACTACGGCAAGCACCATCAGGCTTATGTGACGAACCTGAACAATCTGATCCCGGGCACGGAATTCGAAAACCTGTCGCTGGAAGAGATCGTGAAGAAGTCGTCGGGTGGCATCTTCAACAACGCCGCGCAAATCTGGAACCACACGTTCTTCTGGAACAGCCTGTCGCCGAACGGCGGCGGCGCACCGACGGGCGCGCTGGGCGACGCGATCAACGCGAAGTGGGGTTCGTACGACGCATTCAAGGAAGCGTTCACGAAGGCCGCGGTCGGCACGTTCGGTTCGGGCTGGGCATGGCTCGTGAAGAAGGCTGACGGTTCGCTCGACATCGTGTCGACGAGCAACGCAGCAACTCCGCTGACGACGGCCGACAAGGCACTGCTGACGATCGACGTGTGGGAACACGCGTACTACATCGACTACCGCAACGCACGTCCGAAGTTCGTCGAAGCGTTCTGGAACATCGTGAACTGGGACTTCGCAGCGAAGAACTTCGCGTAAGGTCCGGCACCTGCGCGCCGCCACGGCGCGCGGTACCCAGCAGAAAAGCCCTCGTTTCGAGGGCTTTTTTGTTTTTGCCGCGGCGGAACGTGCTCCGCGTGCCCAATCAGGCGAGGAGGCCGAGCCCCCAGCCGAGCGCCGCGCTCGCGATCACGACGGCCCATGGCGGCACGCGCCAGAACACCAGCGCGACGAATGCGACGAGCGCCGCGGCCAGGTCGCGCGGCGCCATGATCGTGTCGGTCCAGACCGGGTGATAGAGCGCCGCGAGCAGCAGCCCGACGACGGCCGCGTTCACGCCCGCGAGCGCGGCCTGCATCCGCGTGCTGCGGCGCAGGCGCTCCCAGAACGGCGCGGTGCCGGCCACCAGCAGGAACGACGGCGCGAAGATCGACACCAGCGCGATCGTGCCGCCGAGCCAGCCGGTCGGCGCCTGGCGCAGCGACGCGCCGAGGAAGGCCGAGAACGTGAACAGCGGCCCCGGCACGGCCTGCGCGACGCCATAACCGGCCAGGAACGCCGCATCGCCGACCCAGCCGGGCGCGACCACGGCCGCCTGCAGCAGCGGCAGCACCACGTGGCCGCCGCCGAACACGAGCGCGCCCGTACGGAAGAACGCATCGACGACGGCAAGCGTATCGGAGCGCAGCGCGCGGGCCGCGAACGGCAGTACGACGAGGAGTGCGGCGAACAGCGCGAGCCACAGCGCGCCCGCGCGCGGCGACACATGCAGCGGCAACGGATCGTGGGTGCCGCGCGCCGGCTGCGGCAGCAGCACGAGGCCGGCCAATCCGGCCGCGACGATCACGGCAACCTGCGTCCATGCGGCCGGCGCGAGCAGCGCGACGCTGGCGGCCGCGGCCATCAGCGTGACGCGGCGCGCATCCGGGCACAGCGTGCGTGCCATGCCCCACACGGCCTGCGCGATCACGGCGACCGACACGATGCGCAACCCGTGCAATGCACCGGCTTCGATCGGCGCGCCCGTCGCGTGCACGCCGAGCGCGAACAGCATCATCAGCAGCGCCGACGGCAGCGTGAAGCCGAGCCACGCGGCGAACATCCCCGCGTAGCCTGCGCGCGCGAGGCCGATCGCCATCCCGACCTGGCTGCTCGCAGGGCCCGGCAGGAACTGGCACAGCCCGACGAGATCCGCGTAGGTGCGCTCGGTGAGCCAGGCGCGCCGCGTGACGAACTCGGTGCGGAAGTAGCCGAGATGCGCGACCGGGCCGCCGAACGACGTAAGGCCGAGCCGCAGGAATGCGATGAACACCGGCCACGGATGGCGGGAGGGAGCGGAGGCGGTCGATGTGCTCAAGGCGCGGCGGATGGATGAACGGACGAGCCGCCACGATAGCGCAACGCGGCGACGGCGGGGTGGCCGCGTGACGGCGCTGCCGCGGCTCAGCGCATGCCGTCGGGCAGCCCGCTCGCGCGCCGCAGCGCGTCGACGTCGACGAGCTCGATTTCACCGACGTGCAGCCGCACGACACCGTCGGCCTGCAGCGCCTTCAGCAACTGGTTGGTGGTCTGTCGCGTCAGCGACAGCATCGCCGCGAGCTTTTCCTGCGACAGCCGGATGCGGGTGCGGCCGGCGCTGATCCCGCCGTAGCCGTCGGCGATCATCAGCAGGCGGGCGGCGAGCCGCTGCGCGGCCGGCATCACGCTCATCGACTCGACGGTCAGGAAGCTCAGGCGCAGCTTCTGCGCCATCAGCAGCGCGAATTGCCGCCAGTATTGCGGCGTCGCGTCGAGGATCGCGAGCAGCGCGGCCTGCGGGACGTGCAGCAGCAGCGCGTCGTCGAGCGCGATCGCGTCGTGCGTGCGCGGCTGGCCGTCGAACAGCGCGATTTCGCCGAACCACGTGACGGGCTCGGCGACCGTCAGCAGCGCCTCCTTGCCCTGCGGGTCGACCGCACCTATCGTGAGTGAACCGGCCAGTACCGCGTACAGCCCGCACGGCGGGTCGCCGCGCCGGAACAGCGCATGGCCGGCCGGCAGCCGGCGCAGCGCCGCGCGGGCGAGCAGGTCCGCGCGCAACGCGGGCGGCAGCGCGGCGAACCACGGGTTCGCTTCGATCTGCGGCAGGTACGGGGCGAGCGAAGAGGGCATGGGCACGCGATGTCGGGTAGCTGACAGAGGTTCTCGGGCGTGACGCGCATCATAGCGCTCAACCACCGACCAGGAGACGCGATGAAGACGCTCGAAGACCATCTTTCCCAATATGCGGCCTACCACCGCGACGCGCGCAACATCGCGACGCATCTGGTCGGGATCCCGATGATCGTATTCGCGGTCGAGGTGCTGCTGTCGCGGCCGGCGCTCGGGATGCCGGCCGGGGTCGCGCTGTCGCCGGCGCTGCTGCTCGCCGTCGCGTTCGCGGTGTTCTACCTGCGGCTCGACCTGCGGTTCGGGATCGTGATGACCGCGCTGTTCGCGCTGGGCCTGTGGGCCGCGCAGGCGCTCGCGTTGCTGCCGACCGCGCAATGGCTCGCGATCGGCATCGGCGCGTTCGTCGTCGGCTGGATCGTCCAGTTCGTCGGGCACTGGTTCGAAGGGCGCAAGCCCGCCTTCGTCGACGATCTGGTCGGCCTGATGGTCGGGCCGCTGTTCGTCGTCGCCGAGGTCGCGTTCTTCGCGGGACTGCGCGGCGAAGTGCGCCGCGAAGTCGAGCGGCGGGCCGGCCCCGTGCACGGCGGCGCGCATTCGCATGTCTGACGCACCGGTCTGCGTATTCGGCGCGGGCGCCGTCGGCTGCTATCTCGGCGGACGGCTCGCGGCGGCCGGCGCGAATGTGACGCTCGTCGGGCGCGCACGGATCGGCGATGCGATTCGTCGGCGCGGGCTGACGCTGACCGACCGGCGCGGCTATCGTGCGACGCTCGCCCCGGCCGATGTCGTGTTCACGACCGATCCGGCGGCTGCGGCGGCCGCGCGGCTCGTGCTCGTGGCGGTGAAATCGGCCGCGACGCGTGAGGCCGCGGCGCAACTTGCCGGCGTGCTGCGGCCCGGCACGGTCGTGATCAGCTTCCAGAACGGCCTGCACAATGCCGACGTGCTGCGCGAGGCGCTGCCGCAAGCAATCGTGCTGGCCGGCATGGTGCCGTTCAACGTGATCGAGCGCGAGCCCGGCGCGTTTCACCAGGGCTCGGCCGGCGCGCTTGCGGCCGACGCGTCTCCCGCGCTGCAGCCGTTTGCCGACGCATTCGCGCGCGCCGGGCTGCCGCTCGCGCTGCATCGCGACATGTGGGCCGTGCAGTGGGCGAAGCTGCTGCTCAACCTGAACAACGCGGTCAATGCACTCGCGAACCTGCCGCTGCGCGACGAACTCGCGCAACATGCGTACCGGCGCTGCGTCGCGCTCGCGCAGCGCGAAGCGCTGCATTGCCTGGCGCTGGCCGCGATCCGGCCTGCGCGGTTGACGCCGTTGCCGGCCGCGTGGATCCCGGCCGTGCTCGACTTGCCCGATTTCGCGTTCCGCGTGCTCGGCGGCCGGATGCTCGCGATCGACCCGCTCGCGCGTTCGTCGATGTCCGACGATCTCGCGGCGCAGCGTGCGACGGAAGTCGAGTGGATCAACGGCGAGGTCGTGCGGCTGGCCGCGCGCGTCGGCGCGCAGGCGCCCGTCAATGCGCGACTGTGCGCGCTCGTGCATGACGCGGAACGTGCGGCGGCGCGCCCGGCCTGGCGCGCCGCCGCGCTGTGGGCCGAGTTGACCGCGCAGGCGGTGCGCGCGGGCGACGTGCGGGCCGCGTAGGGGCCGCGCAAGCCGACGCGCGGGGCGTGGGGGGCCGCACGGCAGGTGCTGCGGCCAAGATGCGGGGTGCGTCATACGACGCTTATGCGGAGCTGTCACCATGGTGGATCGCCCGACTCTCGATGCCTACGACGCCCATGCCGCGCAATACGCGCAGGACTGGCTCGACCAGGCCGCGCCAGACGACATGTACGCGCTGCTGGAGCAGCATTTCTCGCCGGGGCCGACCGCGGACGTCGGCTGCGGAGCCGGGCGCGATACGGCCTGGCTCGCGTCGCGCGGCTACGACGCGAGCGTCGCACTGCTCGACGAGGCGCGGCGCCGCCATCCGGACCTCACCTTCGAGCTGGCCGCACTGCCGGCGCTGGCCGGCGTGCCGTCCGGCGCGTTTCGCAACGTGCTGTGCGAAACGGTCGTGATGCATCTCGAACAGGCGGACGCGGCGGCCGCCGCCGCGCGGCTGGCCGAGCTCCTGATGCCGGGCGGCACGTTGTACATGAGCTGGCGGGTGGCCGGCAACGGCGCGTTGCGCGACGAGCGCGGCCGCCTTTACACGCCGCTCGATTCGGCGCGGATGCGGGCGGCGCTCGGCGCGGGCACGCAGGTGATCGACGAGCACGAGGTCGTCAGCGCATCGTCCGGCAAGCGCGTGCACCGGCTGATCGCGCGCAAGGCCGCCGCCGCGTGAGCGCGGCGCGGCGGTGCGCTCATTCGCGGTTGAGTGCCGCTTCCCAGTTGATGTCGACGCACAGCACCTGCATGCCGGTCGCGACTGGCGCGGCGATCGACGCGGTCACGCACAGGTGCGCCTCGTTGATCGACAGGTAGGGGGACGTCAGGTGCACGTGGCCCGGCGCGCGCATCGCGTCGATGAAGTACGGGCGCCGTTCCCAGCTCGCGCCTTCCGAGTGCAGCAGCGGCCGGAAGCGCTTGGCGCGCTGCGATACGCTGCCGCGTGCGAGCACGTTGTCGCCGATCTGGCGCCCCGATGCGTCGAGCAGGAAACACCGGGCGGTCTCGGGCAGCCCGAGTACGACGGCCGCCGCATCGGTGAGCGGCTCGCCCGCGCCGAGCTTCCGGCTCGCTTCCTCGAGCGCCGCGACGTACGGTGCGAGCCGTTCCGCCTGCGTGCGCTCGCGTTGCGCGACGCGCAGCCGCAATGCGGCCGACAGCGTATCCATGCAGCCCGCGGCGGCCTGCGGTTGCACCGGTTCGACGCTCGGCCCCGCGAAATACTGGCCCTGCACGAAATCGACGTCGCACTCGAGTGCGATCAGCGCGTCGCGTTCGGTCGCGAGCCCGCCCATCAGCACGAGCTGGCCGGATTCGTGCAGCAGCGACACGAGCCCCGGCAGCACGCGTTCGAGATGCGAGTGCTCGCTTGCCTGCGCGAGGATGCCGCGATCGAGCGTGACGATGTCGGGATGCAGGTGCCACACGCGGTCGATGTTCGAATGCTTCGCGCCGAACCCGACCAGCGCGATCAGGAAGCCGGCCTTGCGCAGCCCGTCGACGATCGCCGCGTAGCGCGGCGTTTCGCCGCCCGCCTGCTCGGGCACTTCGAGCACCACGCGATGCGGCGGCAGCCCGAGCGCCTTCAGGTTCGCGAGCAGGGCGTCGCTGTAGACGGTGTCCATCAGCGCGGCCGGATGCAGGCTCAGGAAGAGCCATTCGTCATGACTGTCGAACGCGTGGAAGTTGCCGAGATGCAGCGATTCGGCGAGCCGGCCGAGCTCGAGCAGGTCGCCGCGCCGCGCCGCCTGCGTGAACACCTCGTGTGACGCCACCTGGCGGCTGTCCTCGTCGTGCGCACGCAGCGACGCGTGATAGCCGATCGCGCGGCGGTGCGACACCGAGAAAACGGGCTGGAACACGCTGAACACGGTGTAGCCGCCGTACAGCACGGTGCGCCGGTTCCCGTCGTCGCCGGCGACGGGGCGGGGCGGCTGAAAGCCGGGGGGATCGATTTCGATCATGCTCATGATGTCGGCCGAAGGAAGACTGCCAGTTTACCTAGAGAATAGGCGAGCAAGAAGCGTGCACGGCATCGTACCCCGTGCGGCGGCGCGTCGCGGCCGGGCCGTCGGTCATCGCCGGCGCATCGAACGGCCCGCGCTGCACCGCAATGGTGCGCGCCGACCCGGTTCGGCGCGCGCCGCGCGTCACGCGCGCTCGGACGGGTCGGTCTTGCGCGCGGTGCTGCGGATCTCGGGCGCGAGCTGCGCAAAAATCCACGCGGAAGCGGCCGTGATGATCCCGACGCAGATGAACGTCGCATGGAACGCCGGCAGCGTGTTGCTCGGCGTCACGGTGCGCAGCATGCCCGTGAACGTCGCGAGCAGCGCCCCCGCGACCGTGACGCCGAGGCTCATCGACAGCATCTGCACGAGCGAGAACAGGCTGTTGCCGCTGCTCGCGCCGCCCGTGCCGAGATCCTTGAGCGTCAGCGTGTTCATCGCGGTGAACTGCATCGAGTTGAAGCCGCCGAACAGCGCGAGATGCACGACCTTCACCCAGACCGGCACCGTGTCGCGCATCAGCGCGAAGCTCGCCATCATCACGCCGACCATGATCGTGTTCACGAGCAGCACCTTGCGATAGCCGTAGCGCGTGATCAGGCGCGTGATGATCCGCTTCGAGAACATCCCGGCCGCCGCCACCGGCAGCATCATCAGCCCGGCCTCGAACGCCGAGTAGCCGAGGCTCACCTGCAGCAGCAGCGGGATCAGGTACGGCATCGCGCCGCTGCCGATCCGCGCGAACAGGTTGCCGAGCAGCCCGACGCTGAACGTGTGGATCCTGAACAGCTCGAGCGAGAAGATCGGCTGCGGCGCGCGCACCGCATACAGGCCATATGCGACGAAGCACGCAAGGCTCAGGATCAGCAGCACGAGCACGGCCGCGTGCTGCATGCCGAGATCGGCGAGCCCGTCGAGCGACAGCGAGATCGCGACCATGCCGATCGTCAGCAGCAGATAGCCCTTCAGGTCGAAGCGGCCGACGGCCGGGTTGCGCGAATCGGGCATCGAATAGAAGGTCGCGATGCAGCCCGCGACGCCGACCGGCACGTTGATCAGGAAGATCCAGTGCCACGACGCGATCTTCACGAGCCAGCCGCCGAGCGTCGGCCCGATCAGCGGGCCGATCAGGCCGGGAATCGCGACGAACGACAGCGCGGACAGGTAGCGTTCGGCCGGGAACGTGCGCAGCACCGCGAGTCGCCCGACCGGCAGCAGCATCGCGCCGCCGACCCCCTGTACGACGCGGAACGCGACGAGTTGCTGCAGCGTATGCGCGTTCGCGCACAGCAGCGAGCCGAGCGAGAACACCAGGATCGCGCTGAAGAACACGCGCCGCGTGCCGAAGGTATCGGCGAGCCAGCCCGACACGGGGATCATCACCGCCATCGTCAGCGAGTACGCGATCACGACCGACTGCATGCGCAGCGGCGATTCGCCGAGGCTCGCGGCCATCGACGGCAGCGCCGTGTTGACGATCGTCGAGTCGAGCGTCTGCATGAAGAAGCCCGTTGCGACGAGCCAGAGCATCAGGGTGAGGTTCTTTTCGCCGGGAGCGGCGGCAGGCGGGCGCTGGAACATGGGGGCGGGGCGGTGGTGCGGGACAGCCGACATTGTAGGGAAAGCCGTCGCGCCGTGCAGGTTCGGCGCAAGGGCGGTGCGAAGTCCGGCCTGCGGGTGCCTGTCCTCGTCGAGTGACCGGTACAGTTCAGCCGAAAGGGTCTGCCGCCGTATCTGTCCGTGTGCTGCCGCTGTCCGAAATACTGGTGCCATCGGACCCGTGCGACCAGGAGGCTGCCATGCGCGAACTGCGACTTTACGTGATCGAAGGCGACGAGCCGGCCGGTCGGTGGCGGATCGTCGATCGCACCGCACTGGAGGTGGCCGACGGCGAGGTCTGGGTAACGATCGAGGGCCGGATCGACGATCACTGGCTCGGCGCCGGCGATTCGCTGACGCTCACGCCCGGCATGCGCGTCTGGGTCAGCGCGGGGGCGCACGGCGCGACGTTCGCATTCGGTCCGCTCGACGCGCCCGCCGTGCGCGCCGCGCAGGCGTGGTGGCGGCCGCTCGTCGCATGGCGCGACGGCCGGCGTCACGCGCCGGCATCGTTGCCGACGTAGCCTCCCGGCGCTGGCGGACCGGCTTTCGTCCAGGATTGCTCGCGACGGTCGCGAATTCTAGACTCGATCCTGTCTCCCCCCACGGCCCGTCCCCCCATGACACCCGAACTCGCGTTGACGCATCTGTGGCGGCTCGCACGCGGCGACCCCGACGCGCCGGCACGCGCGACCGTGACGGGGCAGGACCCGACGCTGCCGTCGACCTTCCGGGTCGGCACGCTGGCCGCGGCGACGATCGCGGCAGCCGGGCTCGCGGCGGCCGAATGCCATCGGCTTCGCACGGGCGTTGCGCAAACCGTCGACGTATCGGTGCGCGACGCGCTCGTCGCGTTCCGCAGCGAACGCTATCTGCGCGTGGACGACGGCCCGCCGCCGGAGTTGCGTCATCCGGTGACGGGCTTCTACGAGACGCGCGACGGGCGCTGGATCCAGTTGCACGCAAACTTTCCGCATCACCTGCGGGGGATGCTCGGCGTGCTCGGCTGCGGCGCGCAGCGGGACGACGTCGCCGCGGCGATCCGCACGCGGGACGGCGCAGCACTCGACACCGCGCTGGCCGAGGCCGGGCTGTGCGCCGCATTGATCAGAACGCCTGACGAGTGGGCGGCACACGAGCAGGCGCGTGCGATCGCCTCGCTGCCGCTGTTCGAGATCGAGCGGATCGGCGATGCCCCCGTCGAGCCGATCGGCGGGGGCGACGCCGGCCAGCCGCTTGCCGGTGTGCGCGTGCTCGATCTCACGCGGATCATCGCGGGGCCGGTCGCGGGCCGCACGCTGGCGTCGCACGGCGCGCAGACACTGCTTGTCAACGGCCCGCACCTGCCGAACATCGCGCCGCTCGTGATCGACAACGGGCGTGGCAAGCGTTCGACGTGGATCGACCTGCGCGACGACGCGGGCGTCGATACGCTGCACGCGCTCGCACGCGATGCGGATGTGTTCCTGCAGTCGTACCGGCCCGGCGCGCTCGCGGCGCGCGGCTTCGGACCGCTCGCGCTGGCGGCGCGGCGGCCCGGCATCGTGTGCGTGTCGATATCGGCATACGGGCATGCGGGGCCGTGGGCGCAGCGGCGCGGCTTCGACAGTCTCGTGCAGTCGGCGAGCGGGATCGCGTGGCAGGAACAGCAGGCCGCGCACGCGAACGCGCCGCGCCACCTGCCGTGCCAGGCGCTCGATCATGCAACGGGTTATCTCGCGGCGTTCGGCGCGATGATCGCGCTCGCGCGCAGGGCACGCGAAGGGGGAAGCTGGCACGTGCGACTGTCGCTCGCGCAGACGGGCCGCTGGCTGCAGTCGTTCGGTATCGTGCCGGACGGCCTGCAGGCACCCGATTTCGCGCGCGCCGACGTAAGCGACCGGATCGAGCGCATCGCGTCGCCGTTCGGCATGCTCGACGCGGTGCGGCCCGCCGAGCGGTTATCGGTGACACCGCCGTCGCTTGCGCGCCCGTCCGTGCCGCCCGGCACCGACGATGCGCGCTGGCTGTAAGCGCCGGCGGCGCGGCTCGCGTTACTTGCGCAGTTCGACGACGAAGTCGTAGTAGTCGTTGCGGCAGTAGGTATCGGTCAGTTCGATCGCGCGCTGGTCCGACGTATAGCCGATTCGTGTGATCAGCAGCAGCGCGTCGTGCGGTGCGATGCCCATCTGCTCGGCGATCTCGTCGGTCGCGTTGACCGCGCGGAAATGCTGCAGCGCGCGCACGATCGGCGTGCCGCGCGCTTCGAGATAGCTGTACAGCGAATCGCCGATTGCCTGCGGATCGGGGATCAGCGTCGCGGGAAACGTCGAATTCTCGACGGCCATCACGATGCCGTCGGCGAGGCGCAGGCGTTTCAGGCGTGTGACCGATGCGGCCGGCGACAGCCCGAGCTGGATCACTTCGTCGCGATTCGCCGGCTGGATCTCGCGTGCGAGCCATTGCGAGCTCGGCTTGAAGCCGCGCCGTTCGAGCATTTCGCTGAAGCTCGACAGCCGCGACAGCGGATCCTCGTAGCGCGGCTGGATGAAATTGCCGGCGCCCTGCGTGCGGCGAATCAGGCCTTGCTCGACGAGCAGCGCGATCGCCTTGCGCGCGGTGATGCGCGATACGCCGAGTGCATCGGACAGCACGCGCTCGGAGGGCAATGCCTCACCGGCTGTCCAGCGGTTGTCGTGGATCGCGTCGCCGAGCTTGCGGGCGAGCTGCAGGTAGAGCGGCGTGTCGTTGTCGGGGTCGGGGCGCAGGTCCTGCCAGCGGTCGTCCGTGGATGCCTTCATGGAGTGGGTATCGATCAGGTTGCGGCCATTCTAAGTCATCGCGTGGCGCCGTTATAGCCGGTTTTTGCCGTGCAATAGGTGAATTGCGCGCCGATTGACTACACTGATGCGTCGTATTCCATGCCTGGGTCGCGGCGCGCGGCCATGAATCCGCAACGAGGAGCGCATGACAGACACGATCGCCACGGTCGTCCTGCCGGACGGCGAGACGATTCCGAAGCTTGGCCTGGGCACGTGGGAGATGGGCGAGCGGCCTGCCCGGCGCGCGGACGAGATCGCCGCGCTGCGCGAAGGCGTCGCGCTCGGAATGACGCTGGTCGACACGGCCGAGATGTACGGCGACGGCGCGACCGAGGAACTGGTCGGCGAGGCGCTCGCGGGCCTGCGCGACGACGTGTTCCTCGTCAGCAAGGTCTATCCGCACCATGCGAGCCGGCGCGGCGTCGTTGCCGCGTGCGATGCGAGCCTCAAGCGCCTGCGTACCGATCGCCTCGACCTGTATCTGCTGCACTGGCGCGGCTCGGTGCCGCTCGATGAAACGGTCGAAGGCTTCGAAGCGCTGCAGCGCGCGGGCAAGATCCGTCACTGGGGTGTCAGCAACTTCGATACGGCCGACATGGCCGAGCTCGTCGATGAAGCCGGCGGCGGCGCGTGCGCGACCAACCAGATCCTCTACAACATCGCGCGGCGCGGCCCGGAATTCGACCTGCTGCCATGGCTTGCCGGGCACGGGATGCCGGCGATGGCCTACAGCCCGGTCGATCATGGACGGCTGCCGAAGCGCTCGCCGCTCGACGAGATCGCACGGCAGCGCGGGGTGTCGGTGATGCGCGTCGCGCTCGCGTGGGTGCTCGCGCAGCCGGGGGTTTTCGCGATCCCGAAGGCGTCGCGCATCGAACACGTGCGCGACAACCGGGCCGCGCTCGATTTCGTGTTCAGCGATGACGAGCGCGCGCAGCTTGACGCGTACTTCCGTCCGCCACGCAGCAAGCGCGTGCTCGAGATGCTCTGACGACGCCCGGCCGGGCAACGCGGCAGGTCAGTGGTTGCCTCCGGAGGATCCGCCGTTGCCGTGACCGCCGCCATTGCCGTTTCCGCTGCCATGGCCATTGCCGACACCGTTGGCCCCGCCATTGCCAGCGCCGCCGCTGCCGTTTCCATTGCCGTTGCCACCGCCATTGCCGTGGCCACCGTTGCCACCGTCGCCATGGCCACCGCCGTTGCCGTGACCGCCGCCATCGCCGTTGCCATGGCCGCCACCATTGCCGTGACCACCACCATCGCCGTTGCCGTGGCCACCGCCGTTACCGTGACCGCCGCCATCGCCGTTGCCATGGCCACCACCATTGCCGTTGCCGTGACCGCCGCCATCGCCGTTGCCATGGCCGTTGCCATGGCCGCCACCGTTGCCGTGACCACCACCATCGCCGTTGCCGTGGCCACCGCCGTTACCGTGGCCACCACCATCGCCGTTGCCGTGGCCACCGCCGTTACCGTGACCGCCACCATTGCCGTTGCCGTGACCACCACCATCGCCGTTACCGTGACCGCCGCCGTCACCGCTGCCATGGCCACCGCCGTTGCCGTGGCCGCCCCCATCGCCGTGACCACCGCCGTCGCCATTGCCGTGACCACCGCCATCGCCGTGGCCGCCACCATTGCCGTGACCGCCGCCGCCGGAAGAACCGCCGCCGGAAGAACCGCCGCCGGAAGAGCCACCACCGGAAGAGCCACCACCGGAAGACCCACCGCCGGAAGAGCCACCGCCGGAAGACCCACCGCCGGAAGAGCCACCGCCGGAAGACCCACCGCCGGAAGAGCCACCGCCGGAAGACCCACCGCCGGAAGACCCACCGCCGGAAGAGCCACCGCCGGAAGACCCACCACCGGAAGACCCACCACCGGAAGACCCACC
>NZ_JBQEPY010000012.1:0-274682 GCF_052045915.1 Burkholderia sp. 22088 | reverse complement strand
CTTGCATGTGTAAGGCATGCCGCCAGCGTTCAATCTGAGCCAGGATCAAACTCTTCAGTTTAAACCTGTTACTGTTTTCGGTTCGGTTAAGAACCGGTCGCTCACTCAAAGCTGACAGGAATATGAATCACTTCATAAACCTGACTTACTTTAGTGTGAGACTCTTGATACTTTTGCTATCTGACCCGAGGATCAGCTCGCTTTCATCAAGCGCCCACACTTATCGGCTGTTAATTTTTAAAGAGCAATCTGCGAGGAACTTCGTGTTTCTCAGCAGCGCTGCATTTTCAGCAGCAGAGAAGCGAGATTATTAACCGTTTTTTAAAACTCGTCAACAACTTTTTTAACTACTTCGTTGCGACGACTGCGGTTTAATTTCGTATGTACTGGAGTTGCTAAAACCAACTTCAACAGCACCGCTTCCCTTCTTCTCCCGCGCTGCGTTTCCGTTAGCGCGAAAGAGGCGTGATTCTAAGCACCTGCCCCCATCCACGCAAGCCCTTTCGTGAAATATTTTTGACATGCTATGCCGGGAGCAGCCGAGCCTGCCCAGTGGTCATATATAAGCGAAACGGCAAGAGCCGCCCCGGTCGCCCGTGTACAGCCCCGCCGCCGCGAACTCAACCTTCCGTCAGTTACCGCCCCACCATCGCCCTTACCACACCGTCCCGCCGAATCAGTCCGTGATACAGCGCCGCCGCAAAGTGCGCGAGGAACGTCAAGAAGAACAGATAGGCCAGCACGCGATGCGCGACCCTGAGCCAGGCGAACGTCACCGGATCAGCCGACACCAGCGCCGGCAGCTGCACGCCGCCGCCCAACGTCACCGGATACCCGCCCGCCGACAGCATCGCCCACCCGATCAGCGGCATCGCGACCATCAGCGCATACAGCACAAGATGCGATCCGTGCGCGGCCACCTTCTGCCACCACGGCAGATCCTCGGGCAACGCCGGCGGCTTCGACAACACCCGCACCACGATCCGCACGCACACCAGCACCAGCACGGCCACACCCAGCGGCTTGTGAATCGCCACCAGAACCTCGTGCCGCCCGGAAACGGACGCCACCATCCCCACCCCGATGAACAGCATCGCGATGATCATCGCGGCCATCACCCAGTGCAGCACCCTCGCGGGCAAACCAAACGTCGCAGAAGTCTTCATCACCGTCCCTCCGAACTCAACCTGGCCACGCCCGCCACACCGGCCTCTTCACTCGTCCTGCGCAGATACGAATCCGCATAGGCAGCCGAGCGCGCCGCCAGCAACGGATCCCCCGACACCTGAATCCCCTGCGGCAGCACCGTCGGGTCGTAATTCACATCCCGGCACGGCCCGCTGTCCTGCGCCTCCACGCGGTCGAGCACGAGCGTGCCCGCGTCGATCGTCGTGCGCTGCGCGGGCCAGACCTTCGTGGCGTCGTCCACCGGATCGCCGGGCTCCGCCAACGTGACCAGCAGCTTCCACTTCTGCGCACCCGCCGCAATACGCTGCGTCACGTCCTGCTGCAACACGTTCGGGTCCGCCGCCGTCGCGACGTCGCCGGCGCCGGCCGTCTGCTCCGGCACAACGCGCCACCGCACCGCCTGGCGCTTGCCGGCCGCGTCGACGAAGTAGAACGCGTTCAATCCGTAATAGCTTTCGGTGACGTAGCTCGCGCTCGGCTTCGCACCCTTCACCCATTGCAGGAACGCGCCCGCCTCCGGGTGCGCGCCGAAAAACGCCTTTACCTTCGCCGGGTCGGGCTTGCCCGTCTTCGGATCGGGCCGGGTCGCCATCAATTGCGCGTAGAACGCCTGCGGCGTCGCCACCGGAAACACGGGCATCGCGTTCATCCCGGTTCGCCATTGCTCGCCATCGGGCGCGGTGAGCTTCAGCGCGAGGCTGCGGATCGGCACGCTGCTGTCGGGCGCGTACGGGTTCCCGCCCGGCAACGCGAAGCGCCCGACCACCGGCGTGCGCACCGCCTTGAAGAACGGCGCGACCGAATACGCGCTCGCGGCGCCGTTGCCTTCGAAGTAACCGGTCACGCACACGCCCTTCGCGTGATTGCGCCGGAAGCCCGGGTGAATGCCGCCGCCGGCCGTCTGCAATGCGTCGACGATCCGGTGCGGGGTCAGACGCGCCGGCGCGAGCCATCCGCCGACATACCCGAACGCCACGGCCACGCCGGCCACCGCGCCGCCGATCGCGGCCCAGCGCCACCACCCGCGCCCGGGCTCGCGCTGCGGCGAAGAAGAGGAAGAAGATCGCTCCATGAATGTGCTCCCGACCATCAGGTCATTGTCGAACCCGCGTAGGACGCCACCCGCGCCGCTTTATTCCACGAAAATTTTTTTCCTATGCTGGTGGAATACGCGGCGCCCACCGGCGTCCTACGCTGCATCCCGACCCATTCGGCAACCGGCCCGGCCATGCCCTCTACCGCCCTCGACGACGACGTACTGCGCGAACTCATCCCCAGGCTGCGACGCTTCGCGCTCTGGCTCGCGCGCGACGTCCACGCCGCCGACGATCTCGTCCAGTCGACGCTCGAGCGCGCACTGTCGCGCTGGACGAGCCGCCGCGACGACGCGTCGCTGCGCAGCTGGCTCTTCACGATCCTGTACCGGCAGTTTCTCGACGGCAAACGCAGCGCGAAGCGCTACGCGTGGCTGCTCGGGCGCATCCGCGACGACGACGAAGCGCACTGGCCGTCCGCCGAACGCGAATTCGCGGCGCGCGCGACGCTCGAAGCGTTCGGCCGGCTCTCCGACGAACAGCGCAGCCTGCTGCTGCTCGTCGCGGTCGAGGGCTTTACCTATCAGGAAGTCGCCGACCTGCTCGAGGTGCCGATCGGCACCGTGATGTCGCGGCTCTCCCGCGCGCGCCAGGCGCTGCGCCAGCTCAGCGACGGCGAGCTTCCTGCTCCTTCTTTGCGACTGATGAAGAAATGAACACCCCTCCGAACGAACACGACCTCCAGGCCTACGTCGACGGCCAGCTCGACGACGATGCGCGCACCGCGGTCGAGCGTTATCTCGCGCTGCATCCGGCGCGCGCGGAACAGGTGAAGCAATGGCAGCAGGATGCGCAGCGGTTGCGGGCTGCGCTGGAAAGCGTGCGGATGCCGGCGGATAACCTTGCGCTGGATCCTGCCGCCATTCGCGGCAGGCAGGCGGAGCGCACACGGATGCGGTTCGCGATCGCGGCTTCGTTCGTGTTCTGCGTCGGGCTGGGGACATTCGGCGGATGGCAGGCGCGCGGATGGAACGCGGCGCCGCCCATCGCACCGATGAGCGATGCAGTCGAGGCTTACCGGATGATGGTGGTCGATCAGACGGCGAAGGTGGATTACCGGCCGACCGGTGCGGGCGATTTGCAGGGGTGGCTCACCCGGCGCGTCGGGGCATCGGCGCGGCTGCCGGATCTGAGCGCTGCGGGGTTCAGGCCGGTCGGTGGGCGGTTGTTCACGACGGACAGCGGGGCCACGGCTGCGATGGTGCTCTATGAAGACGAGGCCGGGCGGACGCTCAGCTTCTATCTCCGGCCGGCAGAATCGAAACATCGCCTGCTGCCGGCCGGGCAACGTGTGGATGGCGCGTTGCTCGCGCGGTACGGGTCGGTGAACGGGCTCAACTATGCGGTGGTCGGGCCGGCCGGGAGCCTCGCGGAGAAAGCGGTCGTGCAGGCGCTCGATCAGCAGACTTGAAGTAGCAGGATGCGCGCCCGGTTGGCGGTTGGGGGCGGCCGCCAGCGCGTTTTGTGTTTTGTGGCGCGGCCCGGCGGACTTGAACGGGCGCACGCTCACCACTCGCTTGCACAGTGTTTCGACTGACTTTCCCTGGCTGTTATGCACATCGAAGCCGCTCCGGCGCCCTCACCTTTGGGGATCACAGGGTTTCGAGTCGCTGCGGAACAGGATGTCCACATCGATCACGGGTAAGCGATCCGGCTTCCAAGGATGGCTACGATCCTGTCCGTCCAGGTAGAGTCGCCACCGAGACCTGGCTGCCGGCAAGCATCTTGTTCGCTCGACGCACGAACACCCAGTGCCAAACCCAGAGGAAAACTGCAACGCCACCGGCGATGGAGCCAAGGGTATCGGGTATCAACGAAACAACCTGCGCAAGACACCACCCGATGCCACTGATCCGGCCGAACGAGCGCAGACCCGACAGCGCCGGATTGATACGGGACTCTGCTTCCAGGGACTTCGCAACGTTGGAAATAATGAAGAAATCCTCGATGAAGTTGTACGGCAAGAGGAACATGAGCCAGACGCTGTCGGGTTTGGCCGCACGCGATCCTTGGTTGACCGATTTCAAGGTAGTCCTCAGGTCGCTCGCGTAGGCATAGACCAGAGCCAGGAAAACCGTGATGACGACGATGCCGCCGATTGTCCCAAGCCTCTCCATTTCGCCGAGAACGCCACCGTCTTCTGAAGGATGGACAAGGGGATAGGCGAGCCCAAAGGCAATGGGGAGGCTCAGCATGGCTTTGAGAATGATCCGCGCAGTTGCGCTCATGTGTATCCGATGGATAGGTGCGTTGTCACCGGCAGCATAGCGAACGATCATCCTCGCCGTGCGACTTTGTCCTGGTATATGCCGCCTTCTCTCGCGACACCAGTCGAGTCGGTGCCTGAACCGCACCGGGAATCGTGGAGGCCGGTCAGCTTGATCGTGGCGACGCTACATGCTGATATCGTTCGGTTCGCTCACCTTGGGTCTGCACAGCGTTTCGAGTTGCGTGGAAGCGTGATATCCACAACCCGGGAGGTGACGCAAACATCCTCACCACATTCGCGTACCCTCACCTGCTGAATGCACAGGATTTCGAGTGTCTTGGCTGCTCGATATCCACATGGCACTCAATCACGGCGGATCGCGCGAACATTCTCCCCATCACCTGCTCCATTCCGGAAAAACCCTGTCCAACAAGGCATTCGGGCTGATTCACATGGTCGAGTGCATGGCGCTCACCTGTCCGAGGCACAGCGATTCGACTGGCTGGGCGTGCAGGTTGTCCACATGCGGCACGTCGGCAAGCGCACGAACGTGATGCTCTTTCCCCTGCGCTCGCATCGTGGAGCCGGCATTTCTGCACTCAGTCGCGGGCTCACGTATCCGGATCGGCTTGTCACGGTCAGAATTCGCCGGGATCCGCCCTCCGCTTGCGATCCGAGCGCATGCTCACCTATTGCTCGCACAGCATTTCACGTCATTTGCGCCGCGGTTACCCACATACGAAGGCTGACCACCTTCACCGCCGCCCAGGTCACTTGGTCAGATGAACCTTGAGAATCTCGCCGGTCTCCGGGGAGATGACGTATCCCGTCGACGTTCCGAGCGGACTCGCATTGCCGAGCCCGCGCATGCCGGGAGGCATCTTCGCCAGAAACGTCACGCCGATGACGCGGTCGCCCGGTTTCGGATCGACCCTCGCGGCACTTTCGTCCGTGATGCAGATCTCGAAGTTGTGCAGATCCTGCCCGGTTTTCGCGAAGTCGTCATAGGCGGCCTTCAGGCCGAGCAGCGTCGCGGTATTGAGCCGGACGGAACATCGATCGACCTCGCCGAAATTCAGCTTGCTCATGGTGTTCTCCGGATATCACGGGTTCGGGTTCGTCTGCGGCGCTTGCCGTGGCTCGAGGAAATACTGCGATTCGTCGGGAACGACGCCGTTCACGTAACGCCGGTCTTCCCATAACAATCGCCAGCACGTCGGGATGAACAATCCCGGGAAATCGTCCGTCTGGTGCGGCGCACGCGTGCCCCGAGTGAAGTAATTGAAGCAACCTCCATTACGCAAGCCGGGCATGACGATCGGCACGAGGCCCGGCCGCCTCGACCACTTGACGACGACAGGCTCCCAGATGCCGTCGCAAGGCACTTTCCGGCCGGTCCAGACGATCGGGCCAACCGCTTCTGGAACCGCAGGCAGCTCCTCCGGAAACACCGGATACGAAAGCGTGTGGAAGTTGCGCTCATAGGCATTCGGGGACAACAGCTGTCTCGCCGAGCGCAGACGTGCGAGGTTGCCGAATCGATCGTCCGGATCGAACGGCGCAGACTCCATCTGGTATTCCGATGCGTGCAGCAGTCGGGCCAGCGCGTCGATCTTCGGCGGGTATGGGGCAACCTGCCCACCGCGATCCCAGTAATCGGGATTCGGGTAGAAATACGCGTCCAGAAGATGGTATTGCCGGTACACGTGCTTGAACGGCCCACCGCTCCGCCAGCCGAGCCGGTTCCCTCGGGCCAGCTCGGTCAGCCCTCGATCGTAAGCCGCGAGAATGTCGGCGATGATCGGAAAGTGGGTGCGCTGGATGGCCTCCGGATCACCATCGGGCCACGTGTTCACTGCATGCTCGTACGCGTTCGCGAAGCGCTCGAATGCCTCGCGCTTGCGCGTCCAGAGCGACAGGCTCGTCAGGCGTTGCAGCAGCCAGAAAATCTTGCGCCGGGTGGCGTCGTCCGTCATGTCGTACTGCTCGATCGTGTCGGTCATCATTGATCGTCTCGCAACGGCACCGGTTGCCTGCCCGTCATGCCCTCTCCTTTGCGTTCACGCTGGCGCAGCGTCATCGCCCAGGCCGCTGCGTTTCAACACCTCCCGCAGGCACACCGGACACACATACTCACCGGCGTCCCACAGCCGCACGAACATGGCCGGATCGTCGATCCGGAACGTCGAATCGACGATGTCGATATCCGGCCCGAGCACCTTGCGCAAAAACGCTTCGTCGAACCAATACTTGGGCTCGTGCTTCACACGGGCATCGATCACCCGCACGACGTGACAATCACGGATCACATCGATCGTGAGAATCGCCGTTTCGATATCCGGCGACGCCCGCGTCGGCCGGATCAGCCCGTGAAGTTCGCATCGCGCGAAATCGCTCGGCCACTTTGCATTCGCCGCGACGACGGACGTATCGAACGCCTGCTCTTTCGTCGTCGGTTGATGAGGCACCTCGCCGGAACGCACGAGCAGTTCGTCCAGACACGCCAGACAGACATACGCGCGCATGCGCTCCAATGCCGCGATCTTCGGAAATGCCTTCACGTGCGCGACCCGATCGACGAAGATCGCATCGACCTCGTGCTCGTCGAGTTCGGCGCGCAACATCCACATCTCCCGGCTGTATCTCGGCCGGTCGAGCGAGACCTTCACGAGTTCACCGGGCACACACTGCCCGCGCAACCTGATGCGTGCGTCCACACCCTTCGATGTTGTCGCCGTGGAAGCGCGTCCGTGTCGATGGCAAACGATCGGTCCCATTACTCACTCCAGTTGCGAGCGCCGCTTGCGTCGCCCTGTTCTTTCTTCGGTTTCGTCGCGCCGTGGAAGACATCGAGCGATCGCACACCACATTCATCGCGTTTCGATGACGCACTGTCTCGGCCCGCGCCAGGCGATCGCACATTCCCCGCGACCGGATTGCCGAGCGAAGCCCAACCGTGCCAGCTCATCGGCGGCGACCACCTTGGCCACGACAACCGCAACATGGCCGGCAATCTCCGTCGCCAGCATTTCGTCGACAGGTGCCTTCGTCGATCGCTTCGACCTTCGTCGTTCGTCGCGCGCCAGTCAATCCACTCGACCGCGAGCGCGAGGAGCTCCGGCAAATTGCCCTGGCCGCCGTAGCCGGCGAATTCAGCGCTGGTCGCGCGCACGGATATCCAGTCCGACTCGTTGCGCTCGATCGACAGATCGATCACCTTGCCGGACGTCGCGCCGTCGAGCTTCACCTTCCATCCCGGATTGTCCAGCGTGACGACCTCGATGCCGTGCGCGTGTTCCCAGACGCCATCGCAACGCGATTCGTACCAGCGCTGCAGCGCAGTCAAAGAATCAATCATGTGCCTGTGTCCCTCGTCATCCGGTTCACACCGTTGCGAGCCATCTGACGATGTCTTCGATGTCTTGGCGAGACAGCTTTCCGACGCGATCGACAAACACCCCGTAGCCGAGATCGAACTTCACGTTGAATCGCTCGCCTTTGTAGCGGCAGCACAGGACGTCGGCTTCCGGGATCGACACGCGTTGCTCGAACACGATGTCGCCCGGATGTTGCTGCATTCGATGTACGACTGTGTCGATGTCGAGCGTGTCGAGCGTGTCGAGCCTGGACAACGAAGAATCGGTCATGTGTCGTGAGCCTGTCCGCCGGGTCTTTGCATCCTCGATGCCGGCGATTCTACAGACATGACGGTTCGCACATCACCCACGCGCTTCACAGCTTCCCGATTCGTTCTTCTGTTCGCCGCACGCAGTGCATATCCCGGGCGGATCACAGTCGACGGACTGTGCTTATCCAAAGGTGTTAACAGGGTTCGTATATATACGTAGTGATAGTTAACAAGCGCTGTGCCTCACAGTGGATAACCTCCGTAACGCACTGAATTTTCAGCGCGAAGCGGGATGCATAACCATGGGTGTCGCACGTGAACAGCTCCGCGCAGCACAGAACAACTTTTCGTCGATTCACAGACTCGCCGACATATCCTCAATCGTTCCACTGTGAATCCAGAGGCTTGCCGGACGGTTATCCAGAGGGCAATGTGGATAACATCACCGCGCATCGACGCGTTTTGCTGTGATGCGAAGCGGTGAAAGCGACGTGCCCGGCATCGCCAGGCGCCAGCGATCGTTTGCCCCCGCACGCGCCGATTCAAAAAATTTTCACGAAAGGGCTTGTGCTCCTCAAAAACCCTCTCTATAATTCGCGGCTTCTTAGGCTCGTAGCTCAGTTGGTTAGAGCACCACCTTGACATGGTGGGGGTCGTTGGTTCGAATCCAATCGAGCCTACCAACGAACAAAATGAAGGGGTCCGGCAGCGCAAATTGCCTACAGGCAACGCGGCTCGCCAAACATACAAACGCCACGCGGCAACCTCGCGTGGCGTTTTTCTTTTTCCGGCCGAAACAACGCGAAACGACGCATATCGCCCCGATGCGTTGCGCGATCCACGGCATCGCATCTCCACCGACATCCTGGCCCGTGACACTACGACCTGCGCTGCACGGCGGGTAGAATCGTGTGCGACCGAAGCGGCTGCTCCGTTCGATTTTCACCGCACCCGACCACATCAAAACAACAACGCGCGACCCGCGCGACTGAGAGCACCCGACCATGTCCGACGTCACGACCGCCGCATCGTCCGCGAGCAACGACGAAATCGCCGCTTATGTCGGCAAGAAGGCTGCCTGGTTCGAGCGGAAATGGACGATCGCCGCGTCGCGCAAGAACCGGCAGTCGTGGAACTGGGCAGCCTGTTTCCTGGGCCCGGTCTGGATGGCGTATCGATGCATGTACTGGCAGGCCGCGGCCGTCCTCGGCGCGTCGCTCGCGATCACGCTGGTCGAGCTGCTGTTCTTCCCGACATACTTCGAATCGAGCACGCTCGATCCGGTCACGATCGGGATCGCGGTTTCGCTCGGCTGGTACGGGAACGGCCTCTACAAGGCGCACGTCGAGCGCCGGATCGACAAGCTGCGCCCGAACGCGACGTCGCGCGAATCGTTTCTCGCGTTGCTGGAAGCGCAGGGCGGCACGAACTGGCTCGCGGCGACCGGTTTCGCGATCGCGACGCCGTTGCTCGGCTTCCTGATGATCGTGATCCGCAACGTCGTGGTCGGCACGTATTGATCGCACGAGTACGAGCGCGAGCACGCACCGGCGGCCGGTAAAGCAGGGCGGCAGGACGGTGAACAGCGCGCATCGCGGCCGTGCCTGCGCATGGCACCCGACGCGCGATCCCGCCACCTTCAGTGCAGATGCTTCAACTTGTCAGGATTGCGCACGACATAGATCGCGACGATCTTTCCGTCCTCGATCTCGAGCGCCGTGGTCTGCAGCTCGCCATCGGATTCCAGCGTGACGAAACCCGGCAGCCCGTTGATGAACCCGGCACGCACGAGCTTCGATGCATGTGTCGCAAACAGCTCGGCCAGATACTCGTGCACCTTCATCACGCGTTCGAAGCCGAACACCGGCTTGCCCGCCGCCGAGCGCTTGCCGCCACCGTCCGAATGCAGGCTCACGTCCTCGGCGAGCATCGCGCCGAGCGTGCGCATGTCGCCGCTGCGTGACGCGGCAAAAAACGCTTCCGCCAATTCGATCCCGCGCTGTTTCTCGACATGGAAGCGCGGCCGCGCCTCGCGCACATGCGTGCGGGCCCGCGCGGCGAGCTGCCGGCACGCGGCCGGGTCGCGCTGGATCGTCGTGGCCACTTCGTCGAACTCGAGGCCGAACACGTCGTGCAGCAGGAACGCCGCGCGTTCGAGCGGCGAGAGCCGTTCGAGCGCGAGCAGCAGCGGCAGCGTGACGTCTTCCTGTTCGTCTTCCTCGACGACCGGCTCGGGCAGCCACGGGCCGATATAGGTCTCGCGCTGGTGCCGTGCGGACTTCAGCTGGTCGAGGCACATGCGCATCACCATGCGGCGCAGGAACGCCTCGGGCACGCGCACCTCGGTACGGTCGACGTCCATCCAGCGGATGAACGCTTCCTGCACCATGTCCTCGGCATCCGCGACGGAACCGAGCATCCGGTACGCAACGCGGATCAGCGTGCGACGCAGCGGGTCGAAGCTCGCCGCCGCGTCGGCCTGTGCTTCGGCGCTGCCCCTGGCCGGGTCGAGGGTCGGCATCAGGCCACCATCTTCGCGGCGGCGGCCTTCGCGTCGGCCGGGTCAATCCACAGCCCGAAGCCGACGGCGAGCCGGTTCCAGCCGTTGATCACGTTGATCATCAGCGTGAGCTTCACCTGTTCCTCCTGGCTGAAGTGGTCGTTCAGCGCCGCGTAGGCTGCTTCGTGTGCGGCGTGGCCCTCCGACAACCGCGTGAGCGCTTCGGTCCAGCCGAGCGCCGCGCGTTCGCGGTCGGTGTAGCAGGGCGCTTCGCGCCACGCGGCAAGCAGATAGATGCGCTGCTCGGTCTCGCCTTGCTCGCGCGCCTCGGCCGTGTGCATGTTAATGCAGTTCGCGCACGCGTTGACCTGCGATGCGCGGATCTTGACGAGCTCGATCAGCGTCGGCTCGAGGCTCCCGGCAGCGGCGACCGATACGGTCATCCAGTTCTTCATCAGCGCGGGGGCGGCGGCAAACGGATTGAGTTTCGCAGTCATGGTCCTTCTCCTTTCGTGTGGGTTCCGGTGACATGACGAGCGAGCTCCCCGCGTGTGTGACATCGGCGAAAAATTTTTTCGAAGCGCGTTTGGCCGCGGATCCGGACGAAGGGCGGGGCGGTTCATCGTCGTGCCGGTCGCGGCGCACGCACACGTTCGTCAGACAAATCCGGGCATCTCGGGGCATTCACTCACGATCGCTGCGCGGATGTCATGGGGCGTCAGCAGCCCGCCTGCGCGGACCGGCGCGTCGTGCACGGCGTTCACGCCCGAACCGGCAGGCCTGCCCGGCGTGTCACGCGTGCGACACGCGCGCAGCCAACACTTTCATTTCTCTTTCGTTCGCGTTTCACCGGCATCCCGATTCGCAGCATTCACATTTCTGGACCATACTGTTCTGCACGGGCAGATGAAGTGACGCCGCATTCGCGGCCCGGCGCGCGCGCCGGCTGCCCGTCGACGCAGCAGCAGGTTGCACGTCAGCCGCGCGCATCATGCGCAAGGCTTTCCCTTTTCCGGCAACGCAACGCAGCGAATCGCGACGTGGACGGTAAACCGATGAGCCTCCTTGCATCACAGCTTCAGCGCCGTTACCAGGACGTGCGCACCCATAGCGTCGCGTTGACCGCGACGCTGTCCGCCGAAGACCAGGCCGTGCAGTCGATGCCCGACGCGAGTCCGACGAAATGGCATCTCGCGCACACGACCTGGTTCTTCGAAACCGTCGTGCTGATGCGCCGCGTGCCCGGCTACGCGCCGTTCGACGACGCATTCCAGTTCCTCTTCAATTCCTATTACGAAGCGCTCGGCCCGCGCCATCCGCGGCCGCAGCGCGGGCTGCTCACGCGCCCGTCGCTCGACGAGGTGCATGCGTACCGGCAATACGTCGACGACGCGATGCTGCGCGCGCTGGCCGGCGCCGATGCGGCGCTGCTCGATACGATCGCACCCGAGATCGTGCTCGGCCTGCATCACGAGCAGCAGCACCAGGAACTGATCGTCACCGACATGCTGCACGCGTTCTCGTGCAACCCGCTGAAGCCGGCGTTCCGGCCGCGCAACGGGACGGACGCGGACGCGATGGCCGCGGGCGATGCGGGCGCGCTGCACTGGCTTCACCAGCCGGGCGGGCTCGTCGAGATCGGCCACGACGGCGATGCGTTCTCGTTCGACAACGAACGGCCGCGTCATACGGCGCTCGTGCGGCCGTACGAGATCGCGAACCGCCTCGTGACGAACGCGGAGTTCGCGGCGTTCGTCGCCGACGGCGGCTACACCCGCCCCGAGTTCTGGCTGTCCGACGGCTGGGCCACGGTGCAGCGGGAAGGGTGGCAAGGGCCCGCGTACTGGATGCCCGACGACGACGATGCGGCCGCCACGCGCGTCCGTCGCACGTTCGGCCTGCACGGCATCGAACCGCTCGCGCCCGACGCACCGGTGTGCCACGTGAGCTTCTACGAAGCGGCCGCATACGCGGAATGGGCCGGCGCCCGCCTGCCGACCGAATTCGAATGGGAAGCCGCGTTCCCCGCCGAAGGCATCCGGCAGATGCTCGGGCACGTGTGGCAATGGACGCGCTCGTCCTACGAGCCGTACCCGGGCTTTCGGCCGCTCGCGGGCGTCGCCGCCGAATACAACGGCAAGTTCATGGTCGGCCAGCAGGTCCTGCGCGGCAGCAGCATCGCGACGCCGCCCGGGCACGAACGGCCGACGTACCGCAATTTCTTTCCGCCGGCCGCGCGCTGGCAATTCACGGGGGTGCGACTTGCGCGAGACGTCTGACCAGACGGCCACGAGCGGTGGCCAGCAACCCGCCCGCGATTCGCGGCCGAGCGCGTTCGAGCGCGACCTGATCGACGGACTGTCGCGTACGCCGCGCAGCATTCCGCCGAAATACTTCTACGATGCGGCCGGCTCCGCGCTGTTCGATCGCATCTGCGAACTGCCCGAGTATTACCCGACCCGTACCGAGCTCGGCATCCTGCGCGATCGCGCGGCCGAGATCGTGCGGCGCGTCGGCCCGCATGCGGAACTCGTCGAATTCGGCGCGGGCTCGCTCGAGAAGATCCGCGTGTTGCTCGACGCGTTCGCGGGCAACTATGCGAACGCGCCGGCGCGCTACGTGCCGGTCGACATCTCGGCGGACTACCTGCACGGCGCAGCCGCGCGGCTGCGGTCGGCCTATCCGTGGCTCGACGTCGCGCCGATCGCCGCCGACTACACGAAGGCCGAGCAACTGGCCGCGCTGACCGCGACACCGGCGCGGCGCATCGGTTTCTTTCCGGGCTCGACGATCGGCAATTTCTCGCGGGACGAAGCCGACGCATTCCTGCGCGATGCCGCACGGCTGCTGCGCGGCGGCGGCCTGCTGGTCGGCGCCGATCTCGTGAAGGACGCGCGCACGCTGCACGACGCGTACAACGATGCGCAGGGCGTCACCGCGCAGTTCAACCTGAACCTGCTGGTGCGCGCGAACGCGGAGCTCGGCGCGGATTTCGACGTCGACGCGTTCTCGCATTGCGCGTTCTACGACAGCGCGCGGCAGCGCATCGAGATGCATCTCGTCAGCGATGTCGCGCAGACGGTGCACGTGCGCGGCCACGCGTTCCGCTTCGACGCCGGCGAGCGCATCCATACGGAGAATTCGCACAAGTTCACGATCGACGGCTTCCATGCGATCGCGCGCCGCGCGGGATTCGCGCCCGATACCGTGTGGACCGACGCGGACAACCTGTTCAGCGTGCACTGGCTGCGCAGCGTCGACGATATCCGCGCGTAACGCCCGCTGTTGCGAACCGCTCGCGCCGCGCGGTGCGGGCGGTTCGCGTCCCGCGCACGCCGGCGAGCTCGATCGAATCGCCCGGTTTCGTGCCGAAACGCCCTTTTTACCGGCCCGATGCATCGCCGCAACGGTGTTTCGAGCACGGCCTCGCCCTTGTCCCGCAAGGCTTTGCGGGCATCCGTAAACGTCCGTTACCTGTCTCGCATACCCGTTTCACCTGTGTCTGTGTCCGGTGCCTAGACTCCGAACCGTATTCACATGACGCACGACACGTGCAGGGAGTCGCGAGATGAGCAAGAAACTTATTCTCGGTGCAGTTCTCGGTGTAGCGGCGCTGGCAGCTTCGGGGGTCGCGTCGGCCCACGTCGACCTGTCGGTCGGCATCGGCGTGCCGGGCGTCTACGCGGCGCCGGCACCGGTCTACGTCGCGCCGCCGCCGCCTGTCATGTACGCGCCGGTCGGCTACCGCGATGACGGCTGGCGTGACGATGGCTGGCGTCGGCGCGAATGGCGCGAACACGAGTGGCGCCGCCGTGAATGGCGCGAGCACGAGTGGCGCGACCGCGGCGGCTGGCGCGGCGGCCGCTGGGACTAAGCGGCCCGGCTGATCACCACGAGAGGAGAGTGACAACATGACGCCCATTCGTCACATCAGGCTGTGTGCCGCCGCTGCTGTCGTGGCGCTCGCAACGATCGGCAGCGCGCATGCGGCGGGCTGCATGAAGGGTGCGGTGGTCGGCGGGGTCGCCGGCCACTACGCGGGGCACCACGCGGTCGTCGGTGCGGTCGGCGGCTGTATCGTCGGCCACCACATGGCGAAGAAGCAGGCGCAGGAGCAGGCCGCGCAGCACAAGGCCGCCGCGCAGGGCATGCAGCCGCCGCAGTAAGCACTTCACCACCGGGGCGGCGCCCACGCGCCGCCACCGCCTGCTTCGTTCCCCGTTCATGCAACACCCGGATTGATCCGACGAATGTGCACCGCGCGCACCGTTACGATCATTTACAACGTCGTGTGGCGCAAATTTGGCGCGTTCATAGAATGCAGTCACACGAACGCGCTCCAGGGAGCACAAGATGAAACAGCAACGATATCTGTCCGTATTGACGGCCGCGCTGCTCGCGCTCGGCTCGGTGTCCGCCTACGCGGCGGCCGGCGGCAATGGCGGTGGCAACGGTGGCGGTCATGGCGCAGGCGGCTCGGGCGGCAACGCGGGCGGCATGTCCGGCGGCCACATGAGCGGCCAGGCGCTGAGCAACTCGAACGGCATGCACGCGGGGGACCGCGACAAGGGCCTGTCGCGCGCAGCCGACCGCTCGGATACGATCGCCGATCGCGCCGGCGTGCAACCGGGTCGCGGTCACACGCATGGGCAAACGCATGGCCATGCCGCGCATGCGTCGACGTCCACGCATCGTTCGCATCACAACGCATTCGGCCGCACGCTGTAAGCGCGGCACACGCATGCGGGAAAAGGGCGCTTCGGCGCCCTTTTTTTCATCGAGGCACCGCATCGCCGCCGTCGCGCGGAAACGTCGTGCCGACCCGATTTGCAACCAGCCGTAACCGCGTCGTACTCGCGCAGGAACACGGATCGCCTTCACGCGGATGACGGAAGAGAATCCGTCGCGTGAAGAGGGCGCCGCGAGGGTGTCCGGCACGCTCACCAACGCAGAAAAAAGGGCGGCTCATCGCCGCCCTTCGTATCACCGCCCGGCGCCTGCCAGCGGCACCGCAGGTTCGAACAACGCATCGGCCTGCCTGACGCGCACGAAGCGCGCCGCGCCGTCGCCGTCCACCAGTGCACGGAAATGCGCTTCGCCGCACGCGAGCTTCGCACGCTCGTGCTCGCTCGGCACATGGCCGTCCGTATTCGGCGTATCGACGACGAAGTACAGCCGCTCGCCGCCGTCCTGCTCCGCGAGCACGGCCCAGTCCGGGTGATAGCTGCCGAGCGGTGTCTGCACGCGGAACCACGCGGGCAGCTTCGCGTACAGCTTCACGCCGTCGTGCGCCTCGAGCGCATCGGCGAACGCGCGCTCCGCGTCCGTCTCGCACACGACCGCTTCGTGGATCGACTTCTGCGCGTCGGGCCGCAGGTTGCGCAGGTAACCCGTCAGCGCCTCGCTTTCGAACGATTCGAGCGCATGCACATGGCGCTCGCCGAGCTTGCGATACGCGATGCCCGCGACGAGCGCGAGCCGCTTGCAGCGGTTGATCGCATCGGCCGCGACCGCGATGAACTGCTGCGGATTCACGCGGAAATCGTCGAGCCGGCCGCTGTCGGCCAGGATCGTCGCAAGCGAACGGCGCGTGAGCTGCGTGCGGTCCTGCAGCTCGGTGAGCAGGTCGGGCAGCGGCAGTTCGCCTTCGTCGAGCAGCACCGTGCCGGCGCCGGCCACCTCGATCGCCTCGATGCCGGCCTTGCCGATATCGATCTCGGCCTTGCGCCACTGCAGCCGGGCGCGCGCGATATCCGGCGCGTCGTGCAGCGCGGCCGCGCAGTCGCGCACGAGCTTCGCGTTGTCGAATTCGACGCGGTACACGGTGCGATGACGGATGCGGTCCCACAACGCGCGGAAATCCTCGCCGAACACGACGGCCTTGCCCGACGCATCGCGCCGCAGCGCGATCGCACGGCGCTCGTCCGCGTTGCGCACGGCAAAACGGCCCGACAGCTTGCGCAGCGTCGCGACGATCGGCGCGCGCAGCATCTCGAACGCCTCGGGCAGCACGAGCGCGCTCTGGCGCAGCGCATCCTTCAGCCGGTCGAGCACCTTGCCCTGCGCATCGACGTAACCCTGCTCGTGCAGATGACTCCACAGCACGCGCGACAGCTCGATGCCGAGCGCATGCGCGGGCGCGTCGCCTTCCTGGACGGGCAGCGCCGCGAACTGGTGTTCCTCGACGATCCCGAAACGGATGCCCGTATCGGCCTCGATTTCCTTCTGCAGGTTCTCCGCGAACGACTCGTAGCGCTCGGTCGCGATCACGGTGAGCGTGTTCACGCCCGGGTCGCGCACGCGTTCGCCGTCCTGGTCGACGGCAAGGCGCAACCCGCGGCCGAGCGTCTGACGGCGCTCGCGCTCGGTCTGGATGTCGCGCAGCGTGCAGATCTGGAACACGTTCGGGTTGTCCCAGCCTTCCTTCAGCGCCGAGTGCGAGAAGATGAACTTCAGCGGCGTGTCGAACGACAGCAGCGCTTCCTTCTCGCGCATGATCAGGCCGTACGCGCGTTCCGCGTTCTCACGGGCCGCCGCGCTGCTTTCGCTCGTATCGGTCCAGCCGCCCTTGCGGTCGATCGAGAAGTAGCCGTTGTGCGCACGCTCGACTTCGAGTGCGACGTCGACGCCGTCGAACAGCGCACGGTAGGCCGGCACGCGCGCCGCGCGCGCATATTCCTCTTCGAAGATCAGCGCGTAGTCGCCCTTCACGGGCACACCGTTCTCGTCGTAGCGGCGATAACGCTCGACCGAATCGACGAAGAACAGCGACAGCACCTTCACCCCGCGCTCCGCGAGGCGCAGTTCCTTGTCGAGATGCTCGCGGATCGTGCGGCGGATCATCTCGCGCTGCACGGCGAGCGTATCGATGTCGCCGAACGCCTCGCCGAGCGACAGGAACGCCTCGCCTTCCGGATGGCGCAACTCGACGTACTCGGCGCCCTTCACCGCATGCACCTCGCCGATCCGCAGCCCCGCATACAGCGCGCGCCGGGTCAGGCGTTCGAGATCGTCGCCGTCGGTGGCCGTCACGATCTGGCGCTTCACGCCGGCCGCCGTCGCGACGTCGAGCTCGACGCGCGCGCTGATCGCGCCGCGCCGGTTCGACACGCCGACGAGCCGCACATACGGCTTGTTGTGCGCATCCTCGACGATCGCCGACGCGATCTCGATCTGCTTCACGAGCTTGCGTTCGTAAGCGTCGACCGCGTCGAGCCGGTACACCATGTGGTGACGGTCGACGTGCGTGGCCGAATAGCGCAGCGTGCAGAGCGGCGCCATCGCGGCGAGCGCTTCGCGCCCGCGCCCCTCGAGCCCGCCGTCGACGCTTTGCGGCTCGTCGACGATCACGATCGGCCGCGTCGCACGGATCAGGTCGATCGGCTTCTCGCCGCCGGTCTTCTCGCTGTCCTTGTAGAGGTTGTTGATTTCCTTCTTGTTGATCGCGGCAACCGTCATCACCATGATCTGGATCGCCGCGCTCGCCGCGAAGTGGCGCACCTGGCCGAGCTTCGCGGAGTCGTACAGGAAGTAGTCGTACGGCACGCCCGCGTACAGCGCGCGGAAGTGATCCTCGGTGATGGAAAGCGTCTTGTGCACGCCTTCCTTGATCGCGATCGACGGCACGACGATCACGAACTTCGTGAAGCCGTAGCGGCGGTTGAGCTCGAAGATCGTGCGCAGGTACACGTAGGTCTTGCCGGTGCCGGTCTCCATCTCGACGGTGAAGTCGCGCGAGCCGGGCAGGCCGGACGGCGGCAGCCCGCCGCGCAGCTGCACGTCGGCGAGATTGCGCGCGAGCGCGTCGTCGGTCAGCGACAGCCGGTTGCCGACGCCCTGTTCCGACACCGCGAAGCCGAGCGAACCTTGCGCGGCGGCCGTCGTGCCGGGCGCGGCGTTCGCGAGCACGCTGAAGTCGCCGCGATACGATTCCTGGCCGCGAAACAGGTCGCAGACGGCGTCGATCGCCTCGCGCTGGTAGTCGAGATCCGCTTCGAAATGCAGCCGCATCACAGGCTCCGCACGCGCTTCACGCCGTGCTGTTCGAGCAGCGCGGCGAGATTGAGCTTCGCGACGTCGTCGACGAAGCCGCTGTCGCGGAACAGGCACGTGACGTCGTGCGTCGTGCCGGTCGCGTCGAGCAGGTCGACGATGCCGTCGGCGAGCGGGCCCGCGTCGTCGCGCGAGATGCGCGCATCGAAGCACGCGACGATCGCGCGGCCGATCAGGTGCACGGTCTTGCCCGCCACCTGGTGATGCTCGACCGGCGTGCACAGGTCGAGGCCAAGCTTCAGCGTCAGTTCGGCGAGCAGGTCGTCTTCGGTGCGGCCGGTCTTCACGTGCTCGACGGATGCGAACAGCGCGTGGTCGAAGTCGTCGCGGCGCGGGTCCCACTCGATCACGTTGGTCGTGTCGAGCCGGTACACGCGGAAACCGAGGTCGCCATAGCTTTCCGGGTAATCGCGCGCGACCTGCTGCGCGGCGCGGCGCAGGCGTTCCTTGGTGATTTCGGCGAGCGTCAGCGGCTTTTTCAGCTTCGCGCAGAAATCGGCGGCCGCCAGCTGCGTCTTGTCGCGGCGGTCGAGCGCTTCGGGCAATTGCACGAGCACGTAGCGGCGCGCGCCGCCGTCGGTCGCGTTCACCTGCATCACCGCGTGGCCGGTCGAGCCGGAGCCCGCGAAGCAGTCGAGCACGATGTCGTCGCCGCGCGTGCACCAGCCGATCACGGCCGCCGCGAAATCGACCGGCTTCGGCAGGTCGAACGGGATGCCGAGCGTCTTCAGGAGCGCGTCGTCGGAGCCGGCGAACGGCAGCACCGACGGCACGTTCTCGTACATGTTCTCGTCGAGGTAGTAGATCCGCTGCGGCTGCGTGGTTTCATCCGCGCCGAACTCGATCTGGCCGCGCTCGATCAGCGCCTGCATCGTCGCGGGCGGGTTGCGCCAGCCGCGCGCCGGCATCGCGCATGGCTTGCCGGTGACCGGGTGGATCAGCGGCGTGAAATACTCTTCCGGCGCCTTCTTCTTGTTCGGCCAGGCCATCGACACGAGACGGTACACGCGCCCGTCGGCCGACAGCCGGTCGTACATCACCTCGCCGCCCGACAGGTTGGTCTGCGCCTTCATCCACGCGCGGTACGCCTTCTGCGCGTCCTTCGCGTTGCCGCTGCGGTACACGGCGTCGTGCGCGGCGTCGAGCATGCGCTGCGCATTGCGCTTCGGGCGCTTGAGCGGCGCCCGTTCGAGCAGCGTCTCGGCGTTGCGCGCGAACAGCACCAGCGATTCGTGCTGGTACGCGACGCCGCGTGCGTCGCCCTTCGGGTTGCGCTTGTCCCACACGGCGACGCCCAGTTCGTTCTCCTCGCCGAAGATCTCGCGCAGCATCAGCACCAGCGCATGCACTTCGTGCTCGTCGATGTGCACCGCGATCAGCCCTTCGTCGGACAGCAGCGCGTGCGCGAGCTTCAGGCGCGGATACATCATGTTCAGCCAGTCGGTATGGAACCGGCCGTTCGCCTCGGTGTTGGTGCTGCGCTTCACGCCGCCCTGGGTCTGCCCGGTCATCGCCAGGTAGTGGCGGATGCTGTCGCTGAAGTCGTCCGGATAGACGAAATCGCTGCCGGTGTTGTACGGCGGGTCGATGTAGACGAGCTTCACCTTGCCGGCGTAACTCTTGTGCAGCAGCTTCATCACGTCGAGGTTGTCGCCCTCGATCACGAGATGGCGCGTGTCGTCCCACGCGACGCTGTCGTCGGGGCAGGGCCGCAGCGTGCCGGTCGACGGCGTGAGCGCGGCCTGGCGCGCGCTGCGCTTGCCATGCCAGTGGAAGCCGTAGCGTTCTTCGGCGTCGCCGACCGTGCGATCGCCGACCAGCGCCTTCAGCACGTCGATGTCGACCGACGCGCCGCCGGGGCCTTCGGTCACGAGTTCGGGGAACAGCGCCTTCAGGCGCGCGACGTTGTCGGCGGTGAAATCGGTCGACATCGCCTGCGGGCTGGCCGCATCGAGTTTCTGCATCGTCTTTTCCATCGGAGCCCGGCCGCGCGCGCCAGGACGTCGGGCGCGCTCACGGCACCGGCGGCAATGGCCACCCGGGCAAACCCGAAACGCTATCGAGTCGACCGGCCGAGGTCAAGCGCCGATGTGGCCCGATCGTGCGGGCATCGGCCGCGATCGCCCGCCCCACGGGCCGCAAGCGGCTTCGGGCCGGTTGTCGCACGGGCGGCCGGCGGCCGTTGTCCGGGCACTCCGGAGCGCCGCGGAAAGGACGAAAAAAAGGGCACGGTCGGCGCGAAGTGCCGGCGTGCCCGCATGGAGACATCCCGGAGGGAGGGAAAGGCGGGGTACCGCAAGCCCCGCCCGGATGTCCGGCCCGCAGGTCAGAAACGCGTGCGGATGCCCGACGTCAGTTCGAGCTGGTTCTTCGCGCCGAACGTCGACGACACCGTGTAGCCGCCGTGCAGCTTCATGTAGTCGCCGGCCAGGTACACCTCGGTGCGCTTGCTCAGGTGATAGAACACCGACCCGTAGATCGTCTCCTTGAAGCCGTTGGCGACGCCGTTGGTCAGGCTGAACGCGCCGAGGTTCGCGTTCGGCGTGAAGCCGTCGGCGTTGTTCGCGGCGTTCTTGATGCGCATCTGCTGGTAGCCGAGCTCGTAGTCGAGCGCGCCCTTCGGCGCGATCTTCATCGACACCGTCCACGAATCGTCGTGACGCTGGCCGAGCGGGCCCTGGTCGCCGTTGTAGCGGAAGTAGCCGGCGTTCAGGCGCACGATGTCGAACGTGTAGTTGCCGCCGACCGAGAACGTCTGGTTCCTGAAGCCGTTGTGGTTCACGTGGTTGTAGAAGCCCGACACGTTGAACGGCCCGCCGTTGTAGCCGAGCGCGGCCTGATACGCGGAGCCGGTCGCGAACGAGGTCGAGTTGCTGAACTGGTAGCCGGCGCTCGCGAAGATGCCGTTGCTGAACAGCTTCTTCCACGCGACGCCGTTGTTGTAGCGCGTGCCGGTCGGGCCGGCCGCGTAGAAGATCATCTGCTTGAAGTTGTTCGAGTTGGTCCAGCCGCCTTCCTCGGTCGACAGCCTCGCGGAACCGTACGCATCGCCGTAGATCGCCGCCGAGTCGCGCGCGATCGTGTTCTGGAAGCCGGCCGTCAGCTTGCCGAAGCGCTCGTCCTCGACGCCCACCCATGCGTCGCGGTCGAAGATCTGGCCTTCATCCTCCATCTGGCCGTTCGCGACCACGAATTCGCTTTCGAGGCGGAAGATGATCTTCGTGCCGCCGCCGATGTCTTCTGCGCCGCGCAGGCCCCAGCGGCTGCCGCTGAACCACGGCTCGCCTTCGTTGCCCATCCCGATCACGTGCTTGCCGTTCGCGTCGGCGTGGGTCCGGTAGGTCGGAAAGCTCAGGTCCATCAGGCCGTAGAGCTGCACGCTCGACTGCGCATGTGCCTGGGTGCCGGCGCACAGGCCTGCCGCCGCGATGGAAAGGGCAAGGGTTTTTCGTTTCAAGATCGTCTCCTCCGAGCTGCCGCATTGAAATCTGTTCGTTGGCAGTACGCAATGTATGCCGGATGTTGACGGCCACAGCGAGGGGGCCGACATCTAGCATCGTAGAGGGGGCAATCCTTCACGCCGCTTTCCCGGACTCGGGAATCGGATCGGTGAAAACACCGAACGCGCAACGATCACGGCTCGGGCGCACGTGCACAAGCGGGCCTGCCGGGCATCCGGCTGGCCTGGTCAACCTTTCGTGCTACGAATCGACGTCCGGTGCGGCGGGTGCGTGCCCGTCAGTCGTGCGCGCTCTTCATGCGCAGGATGTAACCCAGCCCGCGCAGCGTGATGATCTCGGCCGTGCTGCCCGCGAGATGCTTGCGCAGCCTGTGAATATAGATGTCGATCGCGTCGGCGCTGGGCTCGTCGTCGAGTGCGAACACGCTGTCCATCAGCCGCGCCTTCGATACCGTCTTGTTCTGCTGCAGCATCAGCGTCTCGAGGATCGCGTGCTCGCGGCGGCGCAGCGCGAGCACCGTTTCGCCGCAGCGGAATTCGCGCGTGCCGAACGCATAGACGAGATCGCCGCACACGAGCTGCGTCGTGCCGACGCCGGCCTGCCGGCGGATCAGCGCGCGAATCCGTGCGACCAGTTCGCGCGATTCGAACGGCTTCACGACGTAATCGTCGGCGCCCGCGCCGAAGCAGTCGACCTTGTCGTCGACCGAACCGTGCGCGGTCAGCATCAGCACCGGCACGTTGTCGTTGCGGCGGCGCAGCCGCGCGAGCACTTCCTTGCCGCTGATGCCGGGCAGGCGCATGTCGAGCAGCACCGCGTCGTAGCGTTCGGTCTTCAGCACCGTGTCGGCGCGCTCGCCGTCGCCGACGGAATCGACCGCGAAGTCCTCGCCGCGCAGCAGGTTCACGATCCAGTGCGCGAGTTCGGCGTTGTCTTCGACCAGCAGGAGTTTCATGGCGACTTCTCTTCAGGCGTAGGCGGGCAGCCGCACGGTCACGACGATACCGCGATTGCCGGCCCCCGGCGCGAGCGACGCGCTGCCGCCGTGCGCCTGCGCGATTTCACGGACGATCGCAAGCCCGAGGCCCGAGCCTTCGGTGTCGGCCGACACGCGGTAGAACCGCTTGAACACGTGCGGCCGCGCTTCGGCCGGGATGCCGGGGCCGTTGTCGATCACGTCGAGCACGATCGCGTCGCCGTCGCGGCGTGCGGCCACCGTCACGCAGCCGCCGGGCTGCGTGTAGCGCACCGCGTTGTCGACGAGGTTCATCACCAGCGCGGTCAGCAGGCTGTCGCTGCCCGCGACGTCGAGCCGCTCGCCGAGATCGGCGCCGAGATCGATATGGCGCCGCTGCGCGAGCACGATCGTTTCCTCAAGCACGCTCGATACGACGGCCGCGAGATCGACGCGCTGGGTCAGCAGCGTCGACGGCGTGGCCTCCGCATGCGCGAGCAGCAGCAGCTTGTCGGTCACGTCGGCCATCTTGCGGCTGCTGCGCTGCATGCTGTCGAGCACCGACGCGAGCTCCGGATCGTCGTGCCCGCGCCGCTGCGCGTACTGGATCTGCGTGTCGAGCACCGCGATCGGCGTGCGCAACTGGTGCGCGGCATCCGCGATGAAGCGGCGCTGCGTGGCCGTGTGCATGTTCAGGCGCGCGATGCACTGGTTGATCGCATCGACGATCGGCCGCAGCTCGTTCTGCAGCCGCTCGGGGCGGATCGGCTCCAGCTCCATCGGCCCGCGGTCGGCCACGTCGTCCTTCAGCTTCATCAGCGGGCGCATCTCGAAGGTGAGGCCGAGGTACACGAGCCCCATCGCGAGCATCAGCATCAGCGACAGGCGCACGAGCTGCGGCCGCCAGATCGTGGCGATCATCGCGCGATGCGAGCGCGTCGTCTTCGCGACGACCACCGTGACCGTCTCGACCTGCCCTTCGTCGTACAGCTGGCGATCGTAGGCCACCGCGCGCAGCGGCACGCCGTCGAGCGACGTGTCGTACAGCGTCGGCTCGACGGCGTGCCGTGCGGGCACGTCGAGTGCCGGCGTGCCCGCGAGCAGGCGGTCGTGCCCGTCGATCACCTTGTAGAACACCGAATCGCGCGACGGCGATTCGAAGATCTCCAGCGCGGCCGGCGGCACGTCGGCGACCGGCAGCCCGTTGCGCCATTCGACGTCCTCGCCGATCGTGCGCGCGGATGCGACGAGCGCGCTGTCCTGCACGAGCGCGGCCGTGGTCCGCGCGGTGTCGTACGACATCGCGCCCGCGATCAGCACGAACACCGCGAGCGGCAGCAGCAGCCACCACAGCAATCGCCCGCGCAGGCTGTGCGCCATCCTGTTGCGCTCCTTCTCCGGAATGCCGAACCGCGCCGGGAGCGCCGGCGCGGTCGGAAGTGTCATGTCAGGCGTGCGCCGGCGGCGTTCAGAACGCCGCGGGGCGCCACTTCAGCAGCCGCTTCTCGAGCCAGGTCAGCAGGTAGTCGGCGGCCAGCGCGACCACGGCCAGCACGATCATCGCCGCGAACACGCCGCTCGCGTTGAACGCGCCCTGGGCGGTGGAGATTAGCAAACCGATGCCCTGCTTGGAACCCAGGAATTCGCCGACGACCGCGCCGACCAGCGCGAAACCGAAGCTCACGTGCAGGCTCGCGAGAATCCAGCTCAGCGCGGACGGGATCACGACCGACGTCGTGATCTGCCGGCGCGACGCGCCGAGGATCTGCGCGTTCGCGATCAGGTAGCGGTCGGCTTCGCGCACGCCCTGGAACGCGTTGCCGAACACGACGAAGAACACCATCACGACGGCCAGCGCGATCTTCGACGCCATCCCGAGGCCGAGCGCGATCACGAAGATCGAGCCGAGCACGACGCGCGGAATCGAGTTCGCGATCTGGATGTACAGGCCGAACACGTCGGCCATCAGCTTGTTGCGGCCGAGCACGATCCCGCAGATCACGCCGGCCACCGAGCCGATCAGGAAGCCGATCGTGGTTTCCTCGAGCGTCACCCACACCTGCGTGAGCAGCGGCCCTTGCGACGTGCCGTTGACGAACCAGTCCTGGATCTGCGCGAAGATCAGCGTCGGCTGCGAAAAGAAGAACGGGTCGATCCACTTGAGCCGCGCGGCGAGTTCCCAGCCGCCGAGCACGACGACGAGCACCGCGATCCGCAGGCCGATGATCAGTTGCCGGCGGCGGCGCAGCCGGGTTTGCGCGGCGCGCGACTCGTCGTCGAGCGACTTCGCCGGGATGGCGGTGGGGGGAAGCGTCATGTCGGTCATGCTCCTGTCCTTGCTGTCCTTGCCGTGCGGCGTATGCGTCAGCCGATCTGCACTTCTTCGCGCAGGTCGTGCCAGATGTCCTTGGAAATTTCGATGAAGCGCGTGTCGTAGCGGATTTCCGACGTGACGCGCGGGCGCGGCAGGTCGATCTCGTACACGCGCTTGAGCGTCGCGGGGCGCGCGGTCAGCACGAACACGCGGTCGGCGAGCGCGATCGCTTCCTCGAGATCGTGCGTGACGAACACGACCGAGCCCTTGTTCGCGGACCAGAGCTGCAGCAGCTCGTCCTGCATCAGCGTGCGCGTCTGCATGTCGAGCGCGGAGAACGGCTCGTCCATCAGCAGGATTTCCGGCTGGTTGATGAAGGTCTGCGCGAGCGCGACGCGCTTTCTCATCCCGCCGGAGAGCTGGTGCGGGTAGTGCTTCGTGAACTTGTCGAGACCGACCTTGCGGATCCATTCCTCGGCCTGCGCATACGCGACGTCCTTCGAGCGGCCGCGAAACAGCGGGCCCGCCGCGACGTTGTCGATCACGTTGCGCCACGGGAACACCGCGTCGGCCTGGAACACGAAGCCGATGCGCGGATCGATCCCGTCGACCGGGCGGCCCATCACGCGCACGTCGCCCGACGCGGGCTTGAGCAGCCCGGTGATCAGGTTCAGCGTCGTCGACTTGCCGCACCCGGTCGGCCCGACGATCGCGATGAACTCGCCGCGCGCGACGCTCATGCTGAAGTCGCGCAGCGCGACGGTGGCCTTGCCTTCCGGCGAAATGAAGCGGCACGACACGTTGCGAAACTCGATCGCCGGTGTGCTCGGGGAGACTGCCTGGTTCATCGCATTCGTCCTGCGGGTGAGGAGGGCGCCGCATCGTGGCGACGCCGGGCCGGTCAACCGGGCCGGAACGGGGCACGCAAGGCGGCGGGATCGCCGCCGCCCGCGCCGCTTTCGGGATCGATCACTTCGCGTTCACGAAATCGTTCGTGTAGGTGCGCGCCAGGTCGATATGCTTGCCCTTCACCGACGGGTTGAACGCCGACAACACCTTCAGCACGGTGGCCGGGCCGTCGGCCGGCATCTTGCCGTCGGCGGTGTACATCGGCAGCGACGCCTTCAGCGCGCTCACGTACAGCGCCTTGTCCTTCTGATAGTCGGCCGGCATCTTCGCGGCGATTTCCTCGGCGCTGTGCGTGTGGATGAACTGCATCGTCTTCGCGAACGCATGCGCCAGCCTGGTCGCCTGCGCCTTGTGCGAATCGGCCCAGGCCGACTGCACGTACAGGCTCGCGGCCGGGTAGGTGCCGCCGAGCGCCGCGCGCGTGCCTTCCAGCGTGCGCAGGTCGACCAGCACCTTCGCGTCGCCCATCTTCTCGAGCGCGGATACCGTCGGCTCGGTCGTCATGCCGGCGTCGATGCGGCCCTGCTTGATCGCGGCGATGAAGCTCGCGTCGGCGCCGACCGGCAGCATCGTGTACTGCGTCGACGGCACGCCGTGCTGCAGCGCGAGATATTGCGTGAGGAAGCTGGTCGACGAGCCGAGGCCCGTCACGCCGAGCGTCTTGCCCTTCGAATCGGCCATCGACTTGAAGGTCGGCGCGGCCTTGGTCGACACCATCTCGACTTCGCCCGGCACCTGGCCGAACACGGCGATCGCCTTCACGTCCTTGCCCTTGCTCTGCAGGTCGATCGTGTGGTCGTAGAAGCCGACGACGCCCTGCACGGCGCCCGCGAGCAGCTCGTTTTCCGCGTCGACGCCGGCCGGCTGCGACAGCAGCTCGACGTCGAGCCCTTCGTCCTTGAAGTAGCCGAGTTCCTGCGTGAGCCGCGCGGGCAGGTAGATGAGCTTCGCGATCCCGCCGACCATGATCGTGATCTTGCCGCCGTCGTCGGCGAGGGCGGGGTGGGCGGCAAGCGCGCAGCTCAGGCTGGCTGCCACGGCGAGGGTGCGCAGGATGGGTCGCATCGGGTTGTCTCCGTTCGTTGTATTCGTCAGGCGCGATGCTTGCTGCATCGTTGCGACGAGTATAGGGACGTGAAACCTTCCGCAACCTTTCGCGGGACAGTGGAACCGTTAGGGGTTTTCCAGCAACGGGGGGCCGGAACAGGCAGCCAACGGGGGCGGGATGCGCTCAGCGCCAGCCGGTCAGCACGCGCCCCATCGCATCGATCCCCATGTCGAACAGGTGCGACACGAACGGCACGAGGTTCGGCACCATCAGCTGCACGAGCAACAGCCCGACGAGCATCGTGACGGGAAAGCCGATCTGGAACACGCCGATCTGCGGTGCCGCGCGGTTCAGGATGCCGAGCGCGAGGTTCGTGATCAGGAGCGCCGCGACCACCGGCAGCGAGAGCAGCAGCCCCATCTCGAACACCGTCGTGCCGAACGCGGCGAGCGTGCGCCAGCCGGGCGCGTGCAGCAGGTCGGCCGACACCGGCAGCGACTGGAACGACGCGGTGAGCGCGGCGAACACCTGCAGGTGGCCGTCCACCGCGAGGAACGCGAGCATCGCGACCGCGTTCAGGAAGCGCCCCATCACGGGCGTCGCGCCGCTCGTGTGCGGATCGAAGAAGGTGGCGAAGCCGAGCCCCATCGACAACCCGATGAAGTCGCCGGCCGCCTCGACGGCCGCGAACACGATCTGCATCGTGAAGCCCATCGCGGCGCCGATCAGGAACTGCGTGACGAGGATCCAGATGCCCTGCGCGGAAAACACGGTGACGTCCGGCATCGCGCCGAGCGTCGGCGCGACGACCAGCGCCATGAACGCGGCCAGGCCGATTTTCACGCGCGCGGGCACCGATGCGTGGCCCACGACGGGCGCGGTCGCGACGAGCGCGAGCATCCGCACGAACGGCCACAGGAACGCCGTGAGCCAGCCGTTGAGCTGCGCGTAGGTAACCGAGAACATCGCCGCCGGATCGTGCGCGCGCGGCTCAGCCGACGCCGAGCGTCGCGACGTGCAGCAGCGTCTGCCGCAGGTAGTCGAGCATCGTCGTCATCATCCACGGGCCGGCGATCACGAGCGTCGCGGCGACCGCGAGCAGCTTCGGGATGAACGACAGCGTCGCTTCGTTGATCTGCGTCGCGGCCTGGAACAGGCTCACGACGAGGCCGACCGCGAGCGCGACCAGCAGCAGCGGGGCGGAGAGCAGCAGGCCGACCATCATGGCCTGGTGCGCGAGGGTCATCACCTGTTCGGGCGTCATCGTGCGTTTCCTCCGCGCCTTACGTGAAGCTCTGCGCGAGCGAGCCGATCAGCAGCTGCCAGCCGTCGACCAGCACGAACAGCATCAGCTTGAACGGCAGCGACACGGTAGACGGCGACACCATCATCATCCCCATCGACATCAGCACGCTCGCGACGACCATGTCGATGATCAGGAACGGGATGAAGACCGTGAAGCCGATCTGGAAGCCGGTCTTCAGCTCGCTCGTGACGAACGCGGGCACCAGCAGCGACAGCGGCACGTCTTCCGGGCCCTGCATCGGCGCGGCCTTCGAGATCTTCGCGAACAGCGCGAGATCGGTCTCGCGGGTCTGCTTCAGCATGAAGGTCTTGAACGGCGCGACGCCGCGCTGCACGGCCTGCTCCATCGGCATCGAGCCGTCGGAAAACGGCTTGTAGCCGTCGTTGTAGGCCCGGTCGAGCACCGGCGACATCACGAAGAAGGTGAGGAACATCGCAAGGCCGACGAGCACCTGGTTCGGCGGCGTCGTCGCGGTGCCGAGCGCCTGGCGCAGCAGCGACAGCACGATGATGATGCGCGTGAAGCTCGTCATCATCAGCAGCATCGCCGGCAGGAACGACAGCATCGTGAGCAGCAGCATCGTCTGCACGCTCAGCGAATAGGTGGTGCCGCCGTGCGGGCCCGGGCTCGCGTTGAACGCGGGCAGGCCGTTCGCCTGCGCGCACGCGAGCGCGGGGGCGAGGCAGAGGATCAGCACGGGCGCGAAGCGCGCCGCGCGATGCAGGAATGCGTGTTTCATCGAAATGCGGGGTCGGAAAGAGGGCGCGGCGCCATGTCAGCGGTCCTTGCCGCGACCGAGGCGCTTCGCGGCTTCGCCCGCGAGCGCGTCGCGAAACCGCGAGCCAAACGTGCCGGGCAGGCCGCCGTCGGACGGTGCGGCGCCGGAAGGTGCGCCGGTCGAGGCGGTCGTCGCGCCGGCCGCCGCCGAACCGGCCGGCAGCGCATGCAGCAGTCGCACGTTGCCCGGCGCGACGCCGAGCACGAGCCAGGTGTCGCCGATCTCGACGATCGTCGCGCTTTCCTTGGCGCCCACCGCGACGCTCGACACGACCTTCAGCGGGCCGCCGCGGCGCACGTGCTGGAAGCCGAAGCGGCGCGCGAGCCACGCGCACGCGAACACGAGACCGATCACGACCGCGAGCCCGACGAGGGTCTGCAGCACCGCGCCGATGCCCAGCGACGGCGCGGCCGAACCGACGGTCACGCTCGACGCGATCGCCCCGGCGTTGTTCACCGCGTTCATGTCGGCGGCACCGGCCGGTGCGCACGCGAGCGACGCCGCGATGGCCGCGACAGCCGCCACCGCGCTCGCGACGCGCGCACGGCGGCCGGGCTTCGCCACGTTCATCGATTCAGCTTCCGGATGCGTTCGGCCGGCGTGATGATGTCGGTCAGGCGGATGCCGAACTTGTCGTTGACGACCACCACCTCGCCCTGCGCGATCAGGCAGCCGTTCACGAGCACGTCCATCGGCTCGCCGGCCATGCCGTCCAGCTCGACGACCGAACCCTGCGCGAGCTGCAGCAGGTTGCGGATCGCGATCTTCGTGCGGCCGAGCTCCACGGTCATCTTGACCGGGATGTCGAGGATCATCTCGATGTCGTTGTGTGTCGAGCTGGCCGCGGCCTTCGACAGCGGCTGGAACACGCCGGCGCCCGTCGCGCCCGGCTGCACCGGCTGCTGGTTCTGCTCGGCGAGCGCGGCGGCCCAGTCGTCCATGCCCGGATCTTCCTCCGCTGCGGCCGGCGCCGCCTGCGCGGCGGCGGCCGAGGCCGCGAGGGCCGCGTCGGCCATCGCTTGCGCGTCGTCCTCGGGCGTCTGGTTCAGCTCACTCATATCCACCTTCCTTCATCGAGTCGCCCGCGCTGATCATCTTCTGCACGCGCAACGCATATTGACCATTGAAAATTCCGTAGCCGCATTCCATCACCGGCACGCCGTCGACCTTCGCGGTGATCGTGTCCTCGATCTCCAGCGGCAGTACGTCGCCCGCGCGCAGGTTCAGGATCTTCTCGAAGGTCGACGAGATCTCGGCGAGATTCGCGGTCAGCTCGACCTCGGCGGCCTGCACCTGCTGCGACAGCACGCGCACCCAGCGGCGGTCGACTTCGAGCGCCTCGCCCTGGATCGGCGATGCGAGCACGTCGCGGATCGGCTCGACCATCGAGTACGGCATGCAGATGTGCAGCGTGCCGCCCGTCGGCCCGAACTCGATCGAGAACTGCGTGACGATCACGATCTCGTTCGGCGTCGCGACGTTCGCGAACTGCGTGTGCATCTCCGAGCGCACGAATTCGAACTGCAGCGGCCGCACGCTCTTCCACGCGGTCGTGTAGTGCTCGAACACGAGGTTCAGCAGCTTGCCGATGATCCGCTGCTCGGTGGCCGTGAAATCGCGGCCCTCGACGCGCGTGTGGAAGCGCCCGTCGCCGCCGAACAGGTTGTCGACGACGAAGAACACGAGGTTCGGGTCGAACACGAACAGGGACGTGCCGCGCAGCGGCTTCACGTGCACGAGGTTCAGGTTCGTCGGGATCGGCAGGTTGCGGGTGAATTCGCTGTACTTCTGCACCTTCACCTGGCTGACGGAGATTTCCGCCGTGCGCCGCATGAAGTTGAAGATGCCGATCCGCAACAGGCGCGCGAAGCGGTCGTTGATGATCTCGAGGCCGGGCATCCGGCCGCGGACGATCCGCTCCTGCGTCGCGATGTTGTAGGGGCGGACGCCCGACGTGTCGCGCTGCTCGTCGACTGAATCGGTTTCGCCCGTGACGCCCTTGAGGAGGGCATCGACCTCCTCCTGGGACATGAACTCCTGGTGGCCCATACGCGCTCCTTTCGCGGCCGCGTTACTGGACGACGAATTCGGTGAACAGCACGTCGTCGACCTTCGCGCGCTGGTTGCCCGGCTGCGTCGGCTGCTCGATCAGTTCCCGCAGTTCCTTCGCGAGCGAACGTTTGCCGTCCGGCGTCGCGAGATCCTCGGGATGCTTGTTCGACAGCGCGAGCAGGATCCGGCTGCGGATCTCCGGCATCCGCGCGGTCAGCTGCTCCTGCGCCTTCGGGTCGGTGAGCTTCAGCGACAGGCCGACGCGCAGGTAGTGCTGCGCGCCGTCGTCGGACTGCAGGTTCACGGTCAGCGGGTCGAGCGGGAAGAACACCGGTGCGGCCAGCGGCGCCGGCTCGGCGGGCGCGCTCGCATGGCCGACGCCTTCCTTGCTCAGGAACACGTACATGCCGCCGGCTGCGGCGGCCGCCGCGCCCAGCGCGATGACGGCGATGAGCGCGATGCGCTTGAACTTGCCGGACGAAGCCGGCTTGTCGGCGGTCGGGTTTGCGGTCGTGGAGGCCATGTGGATGCGTGCGTGATGTCTCGTAGCATGCATTGTTCGGCATCCGGGCCGAGCCTGATGGGCGGAAAAGAGGGGGGATTTGCGGCTATCTCAGCCGATTGTCGGCCGGCGCGGCTCGGTGCAGGGCAGGAACGGCGGGGGAAACCGGCCGGGGGCGGCGGGCCGGCGCTCCGTCAGGCAGGAAAGGCGAGGAGCGGTGGGGCGGGCGAGCCGTGGCGCCCGCCCGGACAACGTCAGATCGGCAACAGCGACAGCAGCGGCGCGATCAGCACCATCGCGACGCCCGCGATCATCATCGTGAGGCTCGACACGACGCCTTCCTCGCTGCCGATCTCGCGCGCCTTCGCGGTGCCCACGCCGTGGGCGGCCGCGCCGAACAGCGCACCGCGCGCGAGCCGCGTGCGCATCGGCACCAGCGCGAGCACGATCTCGCCGAGCAGCATCCCGCAGATGCCGGTCGCGATCACGAAGAGGGCGGTGAGGTCCTTGGGCGCGTGGATCTTGTCGGAGACGGCGAGCGCGAACGGGGTCGAGACCGAGCGTGTCATCAGCGAGCGCTGCAGCTCGGGCGACAGGTGCAGCAGCTTCGCGAGCAGCAGCGAGCCGCACACGCCCGCGCCGATCCCGACCGCGACGCCGACCGACAGCGACAGCCAGTGGCGGCGGATCAGGTCGCGATAGTCGTAGATCGGCACCGCGAACGCGATCGTCGCCGGGCCGAGCAGCCACATCAGCCAGCGCGTGTCGCGGAAGTAGACCGAATACGGGATGCCGGTCAGCAGCACGAGCAGCACCAGCACGCCCGGCACGAACACGAGCGGCGAGAACAGCAGCGTCTTCCTGTACGCGTAGAGCCGCTTCGACGCGAAATACAGCGCGACCGTCAGCACGAAGCAGCCGACGGAGATCGCGGTATTCACCTGGTCGACGGACAGGCTCGACAGCAGCGGCAACATGGCAGGCTCCGGCTCAGTGGGCGGACACGGTGGCGAGGCGCGCGCGGCGGCGTTCGGCGAACACGCGCTGCGCGGCGAGCCGGCGCTCGAGCTTCGCGGCGAGGTCGACCGCGACGGCCACCGCGACCATCACGAACGCGGTGCCGGCGAGCATCACCAGCGCGATGCGCCAGCCGTCCTCGCGGAACAACCCGCCGTACTGCACGGCCGCGACGGCGGCCGGCACGAAGAACAGCAGCATGTCGGACAGCAGCCAGTTCGCGCCGTCCTTCACCCACGCGGGCGCGACACGGCCCGAGAACAGCAGCACGAGGAGCACCGCGAGGCCGATCACGCCGGACGGAATCGGCAGCCCGATCCTGCGCACGGCCCAGTCGACCGCCATCCACAGCACGCCGAGCGCGGCGGCCTGCAGCACGATCCGGCCCGTGTGCGCGATGCTGCCCGAAGCGGCGGGGCGGGCGGCGGCGGTAGCGGTCGTCTTGGTCATGGCAGGCTCCATACAGATATTGCGTCGATGGGAGGAGTATAGGGTTTCCCCTAACCATAAATAAAATGACTTGTCTCTATCCTTATCATTCCAATTCGGAATTCTGATTGAGTTTGTTGCACCAATCTGGGGAGTGATCGATGGAATTGCGCGCACTGCGGTACTTCGTCGAGGTGGTTCGCCAGCAGAGCTTCACGGCGGCCGCCGACAGGCTGTTCGTGACCCAGCCGACCATCAGCAAGATGGTGAAGGCGCTGGAGGACGAGATCGGTTCGCCGCTGCTGCTGCGGGACGGCCGGCAGATGGTGCTGACCGACGCCGGGCGGATCGTGTTCCAGCGCGGCCAGGACGTGCTCGCCGCGCAGGCGCAGCTGCAGTCGGAGCTGAACGATCTCGGCACGCTCGGGCGCGGCGAGCTGACGATCGGCATCCCGCCGCTCGGCGGCTCGCTGTTCACGCCGATCATCGCCGCGTACAAGCAGCGCTACCCGAACATCGAGCTGAAGCTGTTCGAGCAGGGCGCGCGGATGATCGAGGCCGCGCTGACGTCGGGTGAACTGGAACTCGGCGGGCTGCTGGAGCCGGTGGATCCCGGCACCTTCGAACGGCTGCCGATGGTGCGTGCGCCGTTGTGGCTCGTCGCACCGCGCGAGTCGCGCTGGGAGGATCACGCGGCTGTGCCGCTCGCGGATCTCGCGCGCGAGTCGTTCGTGTTCTACGCGGAAAGCCTCGCGCTGCACGACGCGGTGCTGGACGCGTGCCGGCAGGCCGGCTTCACGCCGTCGATCGTGAGCCGCAGCGGCCACTGGGATTTCATGGCCGCGCTCGTGCATGCGGGGGTCGGCATCGCGCTGCTGCCCGAGCCGTATTGCCGGCGGCTCGACGCGGGCCAGTTCACGTGCCGGCCGATCGTCGAGCCGGAAATCACGTGGGCGATTGCGCTCGGCTGGCTGAAGAAGGGGTATCTGTCGCACGCGGCGCGCGCGTGGCTCGACGTCGCGCGGGCGACGCTGCCCATCGCGCCCGGCGACGATCTGGCGTTCGGCGGGTTGCGGGCGAGGGCGTGACGGCCGGGCGATGCCCGGCGCACTCGGACGTGCCTGATCGGGCCCGGATAGCAGGCGACGGCAGGGTCGTGCGCAAGCAGCGTAATGCCTTCCGAGATCGCCTGCGCGACCAGGAGACGGTCAAACGGATTTCGATGGATCGGCGGCAGTTGTTCGACTGCAAGTGCGTGTGCGCTCGTGATCGGCAATTCCACGTAGCCGACATCGAGGAGATTGCGGCGGAGCACGTTTGGGTCCACCTGGAAATCGTCGCGATCCAGACCACGCTTGATGACGATCTTCCAGAGGCTCGCGACGCTGAAAAGCGGTGTACAGGCGGGATCCTCGATGAGCGCACCGGCGCGGGCGGGCAGCTCGGCCGCACCGGCTGCCGCCCGAAGAAGCAGGCGTGTGTCGAGCAGCAACTTCATGCGTCACCCTCGAACCGCTTGCCGATTTCAATGCCCCATCGCCGGCCCCGCCCCCTTCCTCGGCTTCGTGATCCACACGAGCGCCGCGAGCGCGCCGAACATGAAGGCCGACAGCAGGAAGAAGTCGTTGGTCGCCATCATGAAGCCCTGCTGCGTGACGAGCTGGTTGAGCTGCGCGTTGGCTGTCTGGCCGACGATGCCGAGCTGCGACAGCGCGCCCTGGTAGTCGGTCGTGCTCTGCGCATACACGCTCACCGACTCCGACAGCCGCGCGTGGTGGTAGATCGCGTCGTTCTCCCAGAACGTCGAGCTGGCCGCGGTGCCGATCGCGCCCGACAGCGTGCGCAGGAAGTTCGACAGCCCCGACGCGCTCGCGAGCCGCTCGTCGGAGATGCTCGACAGCGTGATCGTCGTCATCGGCACGAAGAAGCACGCCACGCCGATCCCCTGCACGAGACGCGGCAGGATCACATGGTTGAACGGCACGTCGAGCGTAAACGTCGAGTTCCAGATCGACACGCCGGCGAACACGATGAACGCGAAGCTCGCGACCATCCGCAGGTCGAGCCGGTGCATGTTGCGGCCGATCAGCGGCGACAGCACGAGCGCGAGCAGCCCGACCGGCGCGGTCGCGAGGCCGGCCTTGCCCGCCGTGTAGCCCATCACCGTCTGCAGCCACAGCGGGAAGATCACGACCGAGCCGAAGAACGCCATGAAGCCGAACGAGATGATCAGCGCGCCGAGCGCGAAGTTGCGGTCCTTGAAGAGCGACAGGTCGACCACCGGCTCCTTCTCGGTCGCCTCCCACACGAGCATGAACGCGAGCGACACGACCGCGATCAGCGCGAGTGCGACGATGAACGTCGAGTTGAACCAGTCGCGGTCCTTGCCGAGGTCGAGCATCATCTGCAGGCACGACACGCCGATCACGAGCAGCGCGAGGCCGATCGCGTCGATCCGCTGCTTCGTCGTCTTCGTCTCGCGGCCGCGCAGCAGGAAATACGCGCAGGTCGCCGAGAAGATGCCGATCGGCAGGTTGATGTAGAAGATCCACGGCCACGTGTAGTTGTCGCTGATCCAGCCGCCCAGCAGCGGGCCGAAGATCGGCGCGACGATCACCGTCATCGCCCATAACCCGAGTGCGAGCCCGCGCTTCGCGGGCGGGTAGCTGCGCATCAGGATCGTCTGCGACAGCGGCACCATCGGCCCCGACACGAGGCCCTGCAGCAGCCGGAACGCGATCAGCGTCTCGAAGTTGGTCGCCAGGCCGCACAGCGCCGACGCGATCGTGAACGCGAGCACCGACAGCGTGAACAGCCGCACCTCGCCGACGCGCCGCGCGAGCCAGCCGGTAAGCGGCACCGCGATCGCGGACGCGACCGAGTACGACGAGATCACCCAGGTGCCTTCGCTCGTCGCGACGCCGAGGCTGCCCGAGATGGTCGGCACCGCGACGTTCGCGATCGACGTGTCGAGCACTTCCATGAAGGTGCCGAGCGCCAGCCCGACGGTGAGTAGCGCGAGTGCGCCGCCGGACAGCGGCGCGGGTTCGGCGGCGGGGGAGGCGGCGGATGCCGTGGTGGCGGACATCGAAATCTCCTAGACGCGGCGCGCGCGACGCGCCGGCACAACGCACGGGTGTGCGCCGCAGCGCAGCCCGGCCGGGTGGAACGGATAAAGGGAAAAGGGGAGCGCGTGCCCTGTCATCTTCTGCCCAGACAGATAAATAAGCGAACGCTTAACCTAGACATGGGGGCCTCCGCGCACATCAGCAGTCCGCTTCGTCGTCGGGTTTCGGGCAGCCGGCCGTGCCGGGCCCGTTGGCGATGAAGCGTTGCAGCAGGCCGGTGAGCGTCGCAAGCTCGTCGGCCGAGAAACCGTCGAGCTGCGCGTTGAGCGCGGTCGCGATCAGCGACGGCAGCGCACGGGCGGCTTCGGCGCCGCGTTCGGTCAGCGTCAGCTCGATCATCCGGCGGTCCTGCTCGCTGCGCGAACGGGCAATCAGCCCCTTGCGTTCGAGCCGGTCGAGCATTCGGGTCATCGAGCCGCTGTCGTACGACATCTTGCGGGACAGCTCGAACGGTGTACGCGCATAACCGCGCGCCAGCAGCAGGATCACGCCGATCTGCTGCGCGGTGAGGTCGAGCGGCTCGAGCGCGCGATCCATCCGCTCGACGAGCGCCTGCTTCGCCTTCGACAGGTAATAGCCGAGGCTCGTTTCCAGCGTGATGTTCTCGGGATCGTAGAGGCCGCCGGTCATGCGATTGCGCGCGCAGCAATAGTGCGTTTCGGATTTGGACGCGCCCAGTATCTTGAAAATTGATTGCTTAGTCAATATTATTCGAGACTACCAGTTACGACGTGCATGTTGCACTGCCGGAGACTATGTTCTGACCGATTCGCCCGCGCTGCCGGGCACCCGAGGATGTTCGCGATGCTGTTCCTGAAAAATGCCGCCGGCGCGCTGCGCCGCAACCTGACCGATACCGCTCACCATGTGTTTTCCGGGCCGCACCGCGGCTGGAAGATCGCGCTGTACGTGACGATGCTGGTGGTGCCGGGCGGCTCGCTCGCGGCGCTCGGGGTGGCATGGTTCGATCATCGCCGGCAGCGCAACGCGAAAGACGGTGCGCGCCGCACGGGCCAGCCGGCCGCGACGGAGCCGTCGACATGGCGGCCCGCCGCCGAACCGCTCCCGCTGCCCGCGCGCTGCCACTGACGGCGCGCCCTCCCGCCTGTCTTCCTGACTGTTCCGTCCGAACCCCGGCCGCAGCCCCGCACGGCCGGCATCGCCCGCCCGTCTTCCGGCCAGCGAGCCGTAATGGCCGGTAAACCGGCCGCTCGCGCCGGTAACACATTCCTGTCGCCGCGCACCGTACCCTTTGGGCTGCGCAGCTATCCCGCCGTCAGTTACCATTTGTCCGCCAGCGGCACGACGACCGCATCGCGCGACGCCGCTCGCCGGACGTCGCGCCCAGACAGGAATATCACCATGCCGTACGCCTCCCTCCCGCGCGCCCTTCGCCCGCTGAGCGCCGCCGTCGCCGTCGCGACGGCCGTGCTGCTCGCCGGCTGCGCCGTCGGGCCCGACTATCACCGGCCCGACACGTCGATCCCCGCCGCATACAAGGAAGCGCCGGCCGGCTGGAAGGTCGCGCAACCCGCCGACCGCACCGATCGCGGCCCGTGGTGGACGGTCTACAACGATCCGCAGCTCGATGCGCTGATCGGCAAGCTCAACGCCTCGAACCAGACCATCGCGCAATCGGCGGCCGCTTACCGGCAGGCGCGCGCGCTCGTCACCGAGGCGCGTGCCGCGTATTTCCCGACCGTCGGGCTGACCGCGTCGGGCTCGCGCGCCCGCACGCCGCGCACGTCGATATCGTCGGGTTCGTCGTCGGGTTTCGGCAGCGGTTCGTCCGGTTCGATCAACAACAACTACAGCGTCGGCCTCGACGCGAGCTGGGAACCCGACCTGTGGGGCAAGGTGAGCCGTACCGTCAGCGCGCAGCGCGCCGGCGAAGCGGCCGCCGCGGCCGATCTCGCGAACGCGCGGCTGTCGCAGCAGGCGCTGCTCGCGCAAACCTATTACCAGCTGCGCACGTCCGATGCGCTGCAGAAGCTGCTCGACGACACCGTGAAGTCGTACCAGCGGTCGCTGACGCTCACGCAGAACCAGTACGCGCAGGGCGTCGCCGCGCGCGCGGACGTGATCCAGGCGCAGACGCAGCTGCAGAGCGCGCAGGCGGCGTCGATCGACAACGGCGTCGCACGCGCGCAGTACGAGCACGCGATCGCGACGCTGATCGGCGAACCGGCGTCGACCTTCTCGCTGCCGCCGAATCCGCTCGCAGCCGAGCCGCCGATCACGCCGGTCGACGTGCCGTCCGCGATCCTCGAGCGCCGGCCCGACATCGCGGCGGCCGAGCGCCGTGCGGCGGCCGCGAACGAGCAGATCGGCGTCGCGATCTCGGCGTTCTTCCCGACCCTCACGCTGTCGGCCACCGGCGGCGTCCAGAGCTCGGTGTGGTCGCAGCTGTTCACGCTGCCGGCCCGCTTCTGGACGGTCGGCCCGCAGCTCGCGGCCACGCTGTTCGACGCAGGTCTGCGCGCCGCGCAGACCGACGCCGCGCGTGCGACCTACGACCAGGACGTCGCCGCATACCGCCTCGCGGTGCTCACCGCATTCCAGGACGTCGAGGACAACCTCGCGTCGCAACGCATCCTCGCGCAGGAAATCGACGTGCAGCGACAGGCCGTCGACAGCGCCGAGCACGCGCTCGCGATCGTCACGAACCAGTACAAGGCCGGCACGGTCGCCTACCTGAACGTGCTGACCGCGCAGACCACCGCGTTCACCGCGCAGCAGAAGCTCGCGACGATCGCCGGGCAGCGGATGGTGTCGTCGGTCGGGCTCGTGAAGGCGCTCGGCGGCGGGTGGAACGTCGCGGAGATGGCGCGCGAGAACGGCGACATGGCCGCGCCCGCACCCGTGCCGGCGTCCGGTGCGGCCGCGCCGCTCGCGCAGAAGTAGGAAGGAAAGGGCGACGCGCGCGTCAGCGCTGCGCGTCGCCGAAGATCAGCGAAACCTCGTTGTTGCCGATCGGATGACCGAGCAGGTTCAGCAGCCCGGCGAGGTTCGCCTGCTGCTCGGGCGCCGAATGCGCGGTGCCGCGGAACGATCCCTGGCCGGGCCCGAAGTTGCCGTGGCCGTCGAGAAACAGCGGGCCCTGCGTCGTCGACAGGTCGAGATCGGCGCCGGCTCCCTTCGCCTGCAGCACCGCGCGGTACGAACCGAGCGGCTTCACGCGCGAGATGCGCGAACTCATCGAGTCGATCGTCACCGTCAGCTGGCCGAACGCGTTGTTGCCGATCAGGCGCCAGTCGCTCCAGCCGAGCCGCACGTCGCCTTGCAGGTCGAGCGTGTTGAACGGCGTGCCGAGCCCCGCGAGCAGCGACGCCGGCACGGCCATCGTGCCCGCCGACAGCACCGCGCCGCGCCACGTCGCATCGAGCGTGACCGCATCCGGCATCGCCTCGGTCTGCCGCATGCGCATCTGCACGCGCCCGGTCAGGAGCGGCCAGAATCCCGTGGTCCATTCGACCCGGCCCGGCAGCAGCGTCGCCGCGCTCTGGTCGGCCCCCGGCGCGAGCATCAGCGTGCCCGAACCGTGCCACAGCGACCCGTCCGGATCGACGAGATTCACGTGCCCGCCGGTCGCGCGCGCGAACTGCGGCGCGATCCACGCGGCCGGCGCGAGCGCGACGAGCGTCACCGCCGTCGCCAGTCCGCCCGCCAGTACCCACGGCAATGCGGTGGCGAGCCGCTTGATCCCCGGCCTCATCGGCCGACCGCCACTTGCGTCATCCACTGCGTCATTTCTGCGTAGACGGTTGCATCACGGCCGTCAGGTCGACCTGGCCGTCGTCCTTCAGCGCGGTGGCATGCGCCTCGCCGACCTGCACCTTGAACTGCCGGCGCGCATCGTCGAGCCACTGCGTCCACGCCGGGAACGACACGTTCTTCATCTGGATCTGCACGCCGTTGCCGACGATCTGCACCTGCGCACCCTGCATTCCGTGATCGGACAGCGACGCGGTCAGCGCATCCTTCAGCGCGAGGCCGGTCGGTGCCACGCCTTGCGCGGCGGCCGCCAGCGACTTCGCCTCGTTCGCCTGCGCGGTCATCTGCGCAAGCTCGCGGCGCATCGTCGGCAGCTCGCGCTGGATCCGCGCGCGGCCTTCCTGCGCGGGCGACCACAGCACCGAATACGCGATCGCGACCGCCAGCACGGCGCCACCCCAGCCGAGCAGCATTTTTTCGCGCGGCGAGCGCTCGCCCCAGAACTGGGCCAGCGTCTGGTTCAGTTGTTCCGTCTTCATGAGCGGCTCCGGATCGTCCATTTGCCCGTGTTGCTGTCGACTTCGCCGGACAGTCCGTTACGCGCGAGGCGCTGCGTGAAATCGGGATCGACCTTGACCTCCGGCTTGAAGCCGACGTCGAGCCGCCGGTCGTGATAGTCGAGCGACGCGATGCCGTTCAGCGGCAGCGCACCCATCGATCGCGACAGCCCGCTCGACAGCGCGAGGAAATCGTTCGGCGACAGCTCGCCGGCCGCCACGCGCAACTGGTCGAGCTGGCGCTGCATCTGCGCGGGCGGATCGAGCACCGTCGTCGTCTTCGGGAATGCGGACAGCAGCGTCTCGGTGATCTGTGCCGACAGCGCATCGCGCTCGCGCGACAGCTTCCACCAGTGCAGGTTCATCCCGATCACCGCCACGCCGAGCGTCGCCGCGGCGAGTGCGAGCGGCACGCGCAGGCGCTTCACCGTCGCGCGGTCGAAGCGCCACGGCTGCGATTCGAATTCGAACTGGCACAGGTCGAACTTCTCGGTCAGCGCGCGCCGTGCGAACGCGTCGAACGACAGCGGCGCGGCACCCGGCAGCAGCGGGCCGTCGGCGCGGCCGACCGACGCGAGCCGCAGCTCCGCGCCCGGCTCGCCGAGTTCGTACAGTTCGACGTCACCGCCGCCCGCGAGCGCGGCCAGCGTGCCGGCCGCGCGCGACGCGGGTGCCGCGAAGCCTTCGCCGAGCGCACCGCGCGCGACCGCGAGTTCGAGGCGCGGCGCACCGGCCGTGGCCGGCAGCGCGCCGGCCTCGACGAGCACCGGTTCGACCGGCGCCGCGAGGCCGAGCACCGCGGCCACCGTCGCCGGGCGGGCCGGCGGCGTGTCGACGGCGTCCGCGGCAACCGCCACGACATCGACCTCGCCGTCGGCCGGCGCGGCCGGTGCGTGCGGCGCCGGCAGGCAGCGTGTCGCGGGCACCGCGCTCAGGTGCCGGTGGCCGGCCGCCGTGAACGCTTCGCAGATCGTGCGGAACCACGCGCGATCGACGACGGCCAGCACGCGGCGCCCGTCGGGCAGCGCATCCGGATCGAGCGCGATGTGACAGCCGAGCGGATCCTGGATCAGCTGATCCTCGACGATGTTGGGCAGCGCCTGGCGCAGCTTCGGACCCTTGAGCGGCGGCACGGTCGCGGCCAGCAGCAGCACGTCGCGCGCGGCGACGATCAGCACCGTCGCATTCGCGCGCGGCAGCAGCGCCAGCGCGGCGCGGCCGGCGCGCTGCACGTGGCCGGCCTTGTCGACGAGCGTGAACGGCAGCTCGGGCCACTGCCATTCCTGCAACGGCACGGCAGGCTCGCGCGGCGGCAAAGAAACAATCAACGTGCTCACAAGAGCTCCTCTCCCGAATGGCGTCGTTATAGCTGGTCGCGAATGCGCACGACCCGTGTCGAATGCGTGGTCGGATCACGATACACGAGCGAGGTGCGATCGACCTCCGCGCGTTCGTGCTGGATCCGGCCATGCACGATGAAATAGCTCGAATTGACGTCGACGAGACTCGAGTCGAGCGTCACGTTCGGCGGCGCACCGGCGCCGCGCAGCGCGAGCTGCACATCGGCGACGTTGCGGAAAAACACGGTCTCGCGGCGCGACACGAGCGCCTGCGCGGACGACACGCTCATCCCCGGGATCAGCGCCGCGATCACCTCGGCCGGCGCGGTGTTCATGTTCACGGGCGTCGTGGTCGGCAGCACGGTGACGAACGGGCGCAGCCGCGCGACCATCTCGGGCGTCACGCCGTCGACGTCGAGCAGGCTGTCGACACCCGTCATCATCAGCGGCGCGGGCCCGCGGTCGCCGCCCGTCATGCCGGGATCGTCGGTGAAGCCGCCGCCGCCCTGCTGATCGGTCGCCACCGGCGCGGTGACCGGCGGCGCCGTGCCGCCGCCCGGCAGCGTGGGCATCTGGAAACGCGTCGCCGAATTCAGCAGGCCCGCGCGCACCTGTAGCGCGACGCGTTTCGCGAACGCGCCGTCGTAGCCGAGCGTCGTCAGCAGGCGCTGGAACGCCTGGACCTGCGTGACGTTCAACTGCAGCACGCCGGGCGCCGGCGACGCCACGAGGTTGCGCAGGTTGAACTTCGCCTGGGCGTCCTCGATCGAGCCGGAGATATAGGTGTCTTCGCCGCCGGTGTCGTTGGGCGCGCCGATCCGCCCGAGGAAGTCCGACAGTTTCGTCTTCGCGATCGGCACGCCCCAGATGCCGCCGAGGTACGTGATGCCGGGCGCCGTATCGCCTTCGGAGCGCAGGATCATCCGCGTCCAGTCGAGCGCGCCGCGCGCGACCCACTGCGCCTGCGCGATCTCGCGCTGGTTCTCGATGCGGCGGATCTGCACCTGCTGGCGCCACAGCATCCCCGAGACGAGGATCGCCGACAGCGCGACGACGAGCAGCGCGGTGATGATCGCCGCGCCGCGCTGGCGGCCGCGTGCCCGTGCGTGACCGGCAGCACGGGCGGCAGGCAATGAACGGGGAGGGCGTGCGCGCATCGTCATTCCCCGACGAGGAAGATGCGCGTGACCGGCACGCGCAGCGACGTCGCACCGATGCTGACCTGCAGCCCCGTCACCGCGCGCGTCGGCGGCGCGTTGCCGAGCTGCGGCACCTTGAGCGCATCGTTGTTCTGCGCGAGCGCGTCGTCGGCCGTCTGCAGGTTGGTGGTCCAGCCCACGCGCGGCACGTACAGCTTCGCGTCGATCGCGCCGACGCCGCCCATCAGCGCGACCCAGCTCCAGCCTTCGACGCTGCTGTCCTTCAGCATGCCGCGCAGCCGGTTCGCGTCGTCGATCGGCGGCGACGCGTAGCGCACGACCCGCCCGCCGGCGATCCGGTAGCGGACCACCTGCAGCCGCGGCGCGACGCCCGGCACCTCGAGTTCGCGGACGATCTGCAGCGTGTTGCCGGCGACGCCGATCGCCGGCAGGCCGGCTTCGTCGTCGGTCGCGGCGAGCCGCGCGTCGATGCGCATCTGGTCGAACATCTGCGCGAACACGCGTTCGTCTTCCATCGCGGCCGCGACCTTGTCGCGACCGCGCATGATCTGGTCGAGCCCGCGCCACGCGAGGATCGCGACCACCGCGAGGATCGCGATCGCGATCATCAGCTCGATCAGCGTGAAGCCGCGGGCGGGGCGGGCGAACGGGCGTCGCATCGGCGCGTCAGAGCGGACGGCTGGTTTCATTCGCGACCACCGTCACCATCTGCGCGAGCACGCCGGCCTGCCCGGGCGTGCTCACCGAAATCCGGACGCGCCGGAACACCGGGTTGGGCGTGGTGCTCACGCGCTGCGTGCAGACGAGCTGCACGTTGCCTTGCGAGCAGTCGAAACTCTGCTCGCCGATCTCCGGCCACGCATGCGTGAGCCGCATCTGCGCGAGCGCGTTGTCGGCGCTCCAGCCGGCGAGCAGCCGGCGATGAAGATCGGAGGCGTTGGTCGCCATCGTCCCGACCGCGCGGATCGACGCGGCGAGCGCGACCGCGATGATCGCGAGCGCGACCAGCACCTCGATCATCGTGAAACCGCGCCGCGCATGCAGTCCCGTTGGGGCATGGCGGTGCGATGAAGCAACGGGGAAGGGCAGGCGACGACGCATCGTCATTGCACCTCGTAGCGGCCGTTGCCGGTGCCGACGATCGTCGCGCTGCCGGCGGCCGAATGCAGCGTCACGCGCACCGGCGTGTCGATGCTCTCGGTGCCGAACACGACGCGGCTCGCGCGCGTGTCGGACCCCGGATAGTCGATGTCGGCGCCCGTGACGCCGCCGTCCCAGTCACGCGGGCGCAGCAGGTCGTCGCGCAGCGTGCGCCAGCCGTCGGGCGAGCTCACGTCGAAACGGAAGCCGTGTGCGGTCGGCTGCCATGCGATCGGCCGTGCACGCACCTGCGCCTCGTCGCCGGCGGTCTCGAACAGCAGCGCGATGCGCTGCGCTTCCTCGCGCAGGTCGGTACGCGGATTGCGCGTGAGCGACAGCGACGCGAGCGACACGAGCAGGCCCGCGATCACGAGCACGACCAGCATTTCGAGCAGCGTGAAGCCGCGCGTGCGACGCCGCCGCGCACCGTGCTTCGTCGGCCCGCCGTCGGCATGCGCCGGCACGGACGAAGCCGCGCCGCGACGCACACGGCGGTCGCGACCGCAGCGGGAGGTCGTGCGAATGGCGAGCATGAAGAACGGGAACGAAGCGTCGGGCCGGTCAGTGAGCGCTTATTGCCACGAACCGATGTCGGTATCGTTGCCGTCGCCGCCTTCCTTGCCGTCGGCGCCGTAGCTGAACACGTCGATCTCGCCGTGCACGCCCGGGTTCAGGTACTTGTACCCGTTGCCCCACGGATCGTTCGGCAGGCGCTCGAGATAACCGCCGTCCTTCCAGTTGTTCGGGATCGGATCGGTGGACGGCTTCTGGATCAGTGCGTTCAGGCCCTGATCCTGGGTCGGGTAGCGGCCGTTGTCGAGACGGTACAGCTTGAGCGCCTGCATGATCGTGCCGATGTCCTGTTTCGCGGCGATGCGGCGCGCCTCGTCCGGGCGGCTCATGATCTTCGGCACGATCAGCGCCGCCAGGATCCCGAGGATCGCGACCACCACCATGATCTCGATCAGCGTGAAACCGCGCTGACGACGCACGGCCGCGTTGCGGCGAGTGATCCACGTTTGCATGACTGACTACCTCTTTCCAAAAAATGTCGTTGGTTGCGTGACGCGCCCGGTGCACCGGACGATTGCCTGACGGCAACCTTCCGGACCCGCGGGCGCGGAGCACGCATTGTAAGGCGCGCATTGCCGAGGGCTTTCACCCAACGCAAATTTCACATAGATCCGTACAATAGCGCGCATGAACGCGCTCTCGATCCGGATCCTCTCCCTAGCCCTCTTCGCGGGTTTGTGCGCGACGGCCACCTACTGGGTCGTCACGCTGTCAGCCCGTGAAGCGCCGCTGCCCGCCGCCGCCGCGCGGCTGCCGATCCGTACCGAGGACGCCGCGGCGCTCTTCGGCGGTCAGCTCGACAAGAATCCCGTGCAGGACATCCACCTGTTCGGCATCCTCTCGCTCGATCGCGGTGCCGCCGCGATCGTCGGCGTCGGCGGCGAACCGCCGCGCGCCGTGTCGCTCGGTGCGGAGGTCACGCCCGGCGCGAAGCTCGCCGAAGTCCGCCCCCGCTCGATCGTCGTCGACCGCAACGGCGCCCGCGCCGAAATCCAGCTGCCGGCGAACACGCCGTCCCCCGCGATCTACATGCGCTGAACGGTAGCGGCCCGATCGACTGTCGGGCCGTTACTGCACCATGTTGTTCAGCTCGATGATCGGCAGCATCACGGCCAGCACGATCACGAGCACGATGCCGCCCATCGCCAGGATCAGGAGCGGCTCGAGCAGGCTCGTCAGGAACATCGTGCGGCGCTCGAGCTCGCGCGCTTCGCCTTCGGCCGCACGATCCAGCATCGTCGTCACGTCGCCCGTCGCTTCGCCGGAACGGATCAGGTGCACGAGCACCGGCGGAAACGTCTTCACGTTGTTCAGCGCGCGCGACAGCGCGGAGCCTTCGCGCACGCGCACGATCGCGTCGTCGATGTTCGCGCGCATCGCGCGGTTCGACAGCGTCTCGCCGGCCGCCTGCAACGCGCGCAGGATCGGCACGCCCGCCGCGGTGAGGATGCCGAGCGTGCTCGCGAACCGCACCGTGTTGTAGCCGCGCACGAGCTTGCCTGCCAGCGGCGCGGTCAGCACCCAGCGGTCGAAGCGCAGCCGCGGGCCGTCACGCGACAGCGTCGCCTTCACGAACCACACGACGAGCACGACCGCGATCAGGATCGCCCACCACCAGTGCCGCACGAAATCCGACAGCGCCATCATCACGATCGTCAGTACGGGCAGCTGCTGCTTCGTGCTCGCGAACACGTTGACGACCTGGGGCACGACATAGCTCAGCAGGAACGTGACGATGCCGAATGCGATCAGCGTGACGATCCCCGGATACGTGAACGCCAGCAGGATCTTCTGCTTCAGCGCGTTGCTTTGCTCGATGTAGTCGGCGAGGCGCGACAGCACGATGCCGAGCTTGCCGGTGTGCTCGCCGGCCGCGACGAGCGCGCGATAGATTTCGGGGAAGTCGCGCGGATGCTGGCCCAGCGCGTTCGCGAGCGAATGGCCGCCGAGCACTTCCGCGCGGATCGCGGCCATCAGTTCGCGGATGTAGTCGCGCTCGGCCTGCTCGGTCAGCACGCCGAGCGCCTCGTCGAGCGGCAGCCCAGCGATCAGCAGGCTCGCGAGCTGGCGCGTCAGGATCGCCTGTTCGCGCTGCGACAGCTTGCGGCCGAACGCGAGCCGCTGCGACCGCGCCCCGCGCGTCGCGCTGGCGGCCGGCTCGACGACGAGCGGCGTCAGCCCCTGCGTACGCAGCTGGCCGCGCGCGGCACGCGCGCTGTCGGCGTCGATGACGCCCTTCTGCGCGCGTCCCGCCGAATCGATTGCTTCGAAACGGAATGCCGGCATCGCGCTATGCGCCTCCCGTCACGCGCAACACTTCCTCGAGCGACGTCGCGCCGGACGCGAGCCAGCGCTCGGCGTCGTCGCGCAGCGTGCGCATCCCTTCCGCACGACCGGCGGCGAGAATCTCCGCGTCGGCCGCGTTGCGGTGGATCAGCGAGCGGATCGACTCGTCGACCAGCAGCAGTTCGTATACCCCGCGCCGGCCCGCGTAGCCCGAATGACCGCACTTGTCGCAGCCGACCGGATGCCACACGGTGCGGCCTTCTTCCTGGCGTTCTTCCTTGCAGACGGGGCAGAGCTGGCGCACGAGCCGCTGCGCGAGCACGCCGAGCAGCGACGACGCGAGCAGGTAGGGTTCGACGCCCATGTCGGTCAGACGCGTGACGGCCGATGCCGCATCGTTCGTGTGCAGCGTCGCGAGCACGAGGTGGCCCGTCAGCGACGCCTGCACCGCGATCTGCGCGGTTTCGAGGTCGCGGATCTCGCCGATCATGATCACGTCCGGATCCTGGCGCAGGATCGAGCGCAGCGCACGGGCAAAGGTCATCCCGATCCGCTCGTTCACCTGCGTCTGGCCGATGCCGCCGAGGTCGTATTCGATCGGGTCCTCGACGGTCATGATGTTGGTCGTCGCGGTTTCGAGCCGCGACATCGACGCATACAGCGTGGTCGTCTTGCCCGAGCCGGTCGGGCCGGTGACGAGCACGATGCCGTGCGGGCGGGCGATCAGCTTGTCGAACTGGACGAGCGTGTCGCGGCCCATCCCGAGCGCCTCGAGGTTCAGCCGCTGCGCATCCTTTTCCAGCAGACGCAGCACCGCGCGCTCGCCGTGCCCGGTCGGCAGCGTCGACACGCGCACGTCCACCGGCCGGCCGCCGACGCGCAGCGTGATGCGGCCGTCCTGCGGCAGGCGCTTCTCCGCGATGTCGAGCTGCGCCATGATCTTGATCCGCGAGATCAGCGCACCGTGCAGCGCTTTCTTCGGCCGCACGACGTCACGCAGCGTGCCGTCGACGCGAAAGCGCACGACGGAAGCATTCTCGAACGGCTCGATGTGGATGTCCGATGCCTGTTCGCGCGCCGCTTGCGTGAGCAGCGCGTTGATCATCCGGATGATCGGCGCGTCGTCCTCCGATTCGAGCAGATCCTCGACTTCGGGGATGTCCTGCATCAGCCGCGACAGGTCGACTTCGCCTTCGACCTCGCCGACCACCTGCGCGGCGCTGCCGTCCTGGCGCGCGTACGCGTGGTTGATCGCCTGCGCGAGCTCGTCGGCCGGCACGCGATGCACGGAGATCGAGCCGAAGTTGCGCGCGATCTCCGCGAGCGCGGCATCGCTCGTGCGTTCGCTGATCCACACCTCGAGCGTGTCGTCGAGCTGGTGCGCGATCAGCACCTGGCCGCTCTTCGCGAAGCCGTACGGCAGCAGCCGCGCGGCGAGCGGCGACGGCGGCTGGCGTTCGCCCGGCGCGCCGTCGTGGGCGGAAGAGGCGAGCACGTCGCTCACTGCGAGGCTCCCGGCGTGGCCGTCAGCGGCTGTTGCGGCACCGCCTGCTGCGGCACGCTCTGCGGCTGCGCGGGCGTCGCCTCCGGCAACGGCTGGGCCGGGACCGGCACCACCTGGCGCTGTACCTGCTGGCGACGCATCTTGTCGAGATCGAACAGGTTGCCCGCGGCCGTGCCACCCTGGCTCGGGCCGATCGGCATCGGCGGGACGACCGGATCGTCCTTGTCGCGCATCACGTTGTTGTCGGACTTGTACGCGCCCGTCACGCCCTGGATGTAGTCGTAACGATTGGCCGTGACTTCCTGCGCGGTATTGCGATCGGAAATGATCACCGGGCGCAGGAATACCATCAGGTTGGTTTTCTGGCGCAGCTTCGTTTCGGAACGGAACAGCTGGCCGATCCACGGAATGTCGCCGAGCAGCGGCACCTTGCTGTTCGACACCTGGTAGTTGTCCTGCATCAAGCCGCCGAGCACGATGATCTCGCCGTTGTCCGCGAGGATCGTCGACTGGATCGAGCGCTTCGTGAAGGTCGGGCCGGTCTGCGCGCTGGTCGTGCCGGCGACCACCGCCGAATCCTCGGTATAGAGCTGCAGCTTGAGGATCCCGCCGTCGGTGATCTGCGGCTTCACGTGCAGCGTCAGGCCAACGTCGCGACGGTCGTAGGTGTTGAACGCATTGTTCGTGTTGCCGCTCGTCAGGTTCGAATACGAACCGGTCGCGATCGGCACGTTCTGGCCGACGACGATCTTCGCTTCCTCGTTGTCGAGCGTGATCAGGTTCGGTGTCGACAGCACGTTCGCGTCGCTCACGCCCGAGAAATACTGCAGCAGTGCACCGAGCCCCTGCACGCCGAACATGTTGTGCAGCCAGCCGATGTTGAGCCCCTGGCTCAGCGCCCCGAGATTGTTGGCCAGCCCGCCGCCGGTGATGCCGCCGGCGGCGTTGGCCACGCCGCCCGCCGTCAGGTTGATGATGCTGTTGCCCAGACCGCCAGTGGGGTTCAGGTTCGTGCCGCCGAGAAACTGGCCGCTCGCGACCTGCCACTGGATACCGAGGTTGCCGGACGTATTCGAGTTCAGCTCGACGATCAGCGCTTCGATATAGACCTGCGCGCGCCGCGCGTCGAGCTGGTCGATCACCGAGCGCAGGTTCCGGTACACCGGATCCGACGCGGTGATGATCAGCGAGTTGGTCGCCGCGTCGGCCTGGATCATGCCGCCCGGCTGGTTGTCGTCGCCTTTGTCCTTGTCGCCGCCGAGCAGGCCGGCGCTGCCGAGACCGCCGCCGCTGCCCGACGAACCGCCGTACCCCGACGAGGACGACGAACCGCCGAGGCCGCCCGACGGCAGCGGCGGGGTGCCGGACGTGCCGGTCGAGAAGTTGCCGCTCGACGACGAGCCGCCGTTCTGGTTGAAGCTGTTCGCATCGTTGGACGATGCCGACGAGCCGCTGTCGCTGCCGCTCCCCTTGCCGAGCATGCCGCGCAGCGTCTTCGCCAGCTTCACCGCATCGGCATTGCGCAGCGGCACGACATGCATGTTGCCGGGCACCCCGCTCGGCGCGTCGAGCTGCTGCACGAGGCGCTTCGCGGCCGCGAGGCGCGACGCGCTCGACGCGCGCAGCAGCAGCGAGTTGGTCCGCGGGTCGGCCGTGACCGACACCTTCAGCGTTGCGTCGCTGTTGCCGATCGCGCCGGGGTCGAGCATTTTCTGCAGCTGCGCGGCGAGGTCGATCGCGTTCGCGTTGCGCAGCGGAACGACCTGCACCTGCGCGCCCGCGGCGCTGTCGACGCCGGCGATGATCTGCGCGATGCGCCGCACGTTGTCCGCGTAGTCGGTGACGACGATCGTGTTGTTCGCCGGGTAGGCCGTCACCGTGTTGTTCGGCGAGATCAGCGGCCGCAGCACGGGCAGCAGGTTGTTCGCCGATTCGTTGTGCAGCTCGAACACCTGCGTGATCACCTGGTCGCCGCGCGCCTGCGGCGCGTTGCCGACGTAGGTCGGCACGCCCTGCAGCTTCGCGTCGGCCTCGGGCACGACCTTCAGCACGCCGTGATCCTGCACGAGCGCGAAGCCCTGCATCCGCAGCGCCGACTGCAGCGTCTTCAGCGCCTGGTCTTCCGGCACCGGCCGTTCGGCCACGAGGTTGAGCTGCCCCTTCACGCGGGGGTCGACGATGATGGTCTTGCCGGTTGCGGCGCCGATCGCCTTGGCGACCTGGTCGATATCCGCATTCACGAAGTTGAGCGTGACCTGAGCGTAGGCGGCCTGCGAAACGATGAGGCCGGCGACGATCAGGGTCGTGGCGACACGCCGCATAACGAAGCGATTTCTTGTCATGGATGAATGGGTCGATGCCGGCTCAGGCCACTTCCGGCGGTAGTGCTTGGGATCCAAGTCCTAAAGAGGCGACATTAGCAGTTTTTCATGTCCGAAATATCACATTGACCCGAGGACTGTCTCACATACGACATGTATTCTGCGAGCCGTATGCAATATGTAATGTTCGGCGCTATGCTCTGCATCCCGGCCATCGCCCCCGTTTCACGATGAACCGACACGGAAATGCGGTATAACCGGGCTGCCGTATTCCTGTATGTCGCAAGCTGACGGACTGTCGGTATGATACGGGCGGCGCGTTTCTCATCGCACGAATAACAGGCACGGGTTTTCCCGACCTTCGCGCAATTTATTATCGATTCCGCACCATGAACAGACGGTTGGCCTCGATTGCGTTGATCGCCGCCGGCGCGTGTTTCGCCAGCGCGAACGCTCGCGCGGACTGTTTCGACGAGGCGGCAAAATATCAGCAGGTCAATCCGCTGATCCTGCGCGCGATCGCGTGGCAGGAGTCGCGCAACCGGCCCGGCGCGCTGAACAAGAACACGAACGGCTCGGTCGACTACGGCCTGATGCAGATCAATTCGATCCACCTGCCGACGCTGTCGCGCTACGGGATCGGCCGCGACACGCTGATGGAGCCGTGCAAGAACGTCTACATCGCCGCGTGGCATCTCAAGCAGAAGATGAACCGCTACGGCAACACGTGGCAGGCGGTCGGCGCCTATCATTCGGAAACACCGTCGCTGCGCGACAAGTACGCGCGGCAGATTGCCGCCATCCTGACGCAGTGGAAGCTGTTGCCGCCCGTGCAATGACGCTGCGGCCCGGCGCGGCCTGACGCCGTACCGGCCGGCCGGCGCGCGTTTGATGCACAATGCGGATCTCACGCCGCAATTTCGCCCGTCCGCGGGACGATCGCGCCCCGGAAGGGCGCCGCGGCCGCTTGTTCAATTTTTCCGTTGGTGCGTATCGCTATGAATCCGGCTATGAACCAGCCGTTGCCCGTCACCGTGCTGTCCGGTTTCCTCGGCGCCGGCAAGACCACGCTGCTCAACCATGTCCTCGCGAACCGCGCGGGCCTGAAAGTCGCCGTGATCGTCAACGATCTCGCTGCGGTCAACATCGACGCATCGCTCGTGCGTGACGCGCAGGCGCTGTCGCACGTCGAGGAACGCCTCGTCGAGATGTCGAACGGCTGCATCTGCTGCACGCTGCGCGACGACCTGCTCGTCGAGATCCGCAACCTCGCGTCCGAGGGCCGCTTCGACGCGATCATGATCGAATCGACCGGTATCGCGGAGCCGATGCCGATCGCCGAAACCTTCACGTTCGTCGACGACGACGGCACGTCGCTGTCCGCGATCGCGCGGCTCGACACGCTCGTCACCGTGGTCGACGCGTACAACTTCCTCCGCGACTACGGCTCGGACGACGCGCTCGCAACCCGCGGCATCGCCGCCTCGGAGGAGGACGACCGCACGCTCGTCGAGCTGCTGATCGAGCAGATCGAATTCTGCGACGTGCTGGTGATCAACAAGGCCGACCTCGTCGGCGCCGACGAACTCGCACGCCTGCAGCACATCCTCGCGCGCCTCAACCCGCGCGCGCACCAGGTCGTGTCGACGTTCGGCAACGTGCCGCTCGACGAAGTGCTGAACACGGGCCGTTTCGATTTCGACGAGGCCGCGAACGCGCCGGGCTGGCTCGCATCGCTCGATCACGATCACACGCATTGCGACGACCCGGACTGCCATGACGAACATCATGCGCACGTGCACGGCGAAGCCGACGAATTCGGCATCGGCAATTTTGTTTACCGCGCGCGCCGGCCGTTTCATCCGGCACGGCTCTGGGCGCTGCTGCACCAGGAGTGGCCGGGCGTGCTGCGCAGCAAGGGCTTCTTCTGGCTCGCGACGCGCAACGACATCGCGGGCTCGCTGTCGCAGGCGGGCGGCGTATGCCGCCATGGCCCGGCGGGTCTGTGGTGGGCGGCGCAGGATCGCGCGGAATGGCCGGACGACGACGAACTGCTCGCGGAAATCCGCGCCGAATGGCACGGCGATCTCGACGATCGCGCAGTGGGCGATCGCCGGCAGGAACTCGTGCTGATCGGCATCGCGCTCGACGCGGATGCGTGGCGCGAGAAACTCGATGCGTGCCTGCTGACCGATGCGGAATTCGCGCTCGGCGCGGCGGGATGGCACGCGTTCGACGATCCGTTCCCGGTGTGGGATATCGATTCGCACGACGACGACGATCACGGCGACACGCAGATCGTGCACGTGTAACGCGTTGTAAAAACAACCGTTAAATCTTGCAAGAGTGGCGCGGACTGTGGCGAAAATGCCGCGCGCGCCCAACAAAAAACCCGCCGAAAGGCGGGTTTTTCTTGGAACAGGCGCTGGATTAACGCTTGTTGACGGCGTCCTTGAACGCCTTGCCAGCCGTGAACTTGACCGTCTTGGCTGCCGGGATCTTGATGGTTTCGCCCGTCTTCGGGTTGCGGCCCGTACGTGCTGCGCGCTTGCCCGAACCGAAGCTGCCGAAGCCGATCAGCTGAACCGCATCACCCTTCGACACGGCCTTCTTGATGACTTCGAGCAGCGTGTCCAGCGTTTCGCCGGTTTGAGCCTTGCTGGCGCCCGTTTGGGCGGCGACGGCGTCGATCAGTTCCTGTTTGTTCATTAAGGTTCCTTTATCAGGTTAGGTTGACACGAACAGCGCGAACGCGCCGATTATACGTGCGCGAACCGTGCCGTCGAGAGTCAGACTCCGACGACACAGCGCCGAATCCTGGCCCGCGCGACGCGCCCTCCGGTATGCCGGCGGCCACCCCGCGGTACGGCGTTGCTATGATAGCGCAGCGCAAACCCAATAACGACAAGGGTTTCAAAGATTTTCATCGGTATTTCGCCGAATGAATCACGGACTGCCCATTTTTTGACCAGCGCCAACCGGACAGGATACGCAGCGCGGTCCGCCCGTACGCCGCCCCGTTGGCTTTTTCCAACGGCCGGACGGACGGCCCCGCGCAATCCCTTGCCAGGCTTGGCTGCCACGTTTTTTGTTTCGCATGACCGACCGACTTGTTCCCGCCACGTTCGCCATCCGCGACGACGGCACGCTCGTGTCGCCCGAGTTCGGCGACATCTATCACAACGTCGCGGGCGCGCTCGCGCAGGCGAACTACGTGTCCGTCGCGGGCAACCGGCTGCCGGCGCGCTGGCAAGGCCGCCGCACGTTCACGATCGTCGAGACGGGGTTCGGCACGGGCGCCAACTTCCTCGCGACCTGGGCCGCGTGGCGCGAGGATCCCGCACGCTGCGAGCGGCTGCATTTCGTGTCGGTCGAGAAGCACCCGTTCTCGCGCGACGACTTGCGCAAGGCGCTTTCCCATATCGTTGCGAACACAACCATGTCGGCCGAAGCCGCGATGCTTGCCGATGCGTGGCCGACGCTCGTGCCGGGTTTGCACCGGCTCGAATTCGACGACGGGCGGGTCGTGCTCACGCTTGCATTCGGCGACGCGCGCGAGATGCTGCCGAAACTCGTCGCACGTGCCGATGCGTTTTATCTGGACGGTTTCGCGCCGGCGAAAAACCCGGACATGTGGTCGGCCGACGTGTTCCGCGCCCTCGGACGCCTCGCTGCCGAAGGCGCGACCTTCGCGACGTATTCGAGTTCGGGCGTCGTGAAACAGGCGCTCACCGACGCGGGTTTCACGTATCGCAAGGTCGACGGGTTTGCCGGCAAGTTCGTGATGCTCGTCGGCGAATACGCGCCGCGCTGGCGCGCGCGCCGGCACGAGCCGCCGCTCGCATTGCCCGTTGCGGCACGCCGCGCGATCGTGATCGGCGCGGGCCTGGCGGGCTGCGCGGTCGTCGAACGTCTCGCCGCGCGCGGCTGGGAGGTCACGCTGATCGAACGGCACGAGCGGATCGCGAGCGAGGCGTCGGGCAATCCGGCCGGCGTGTTCCATCCGCTGATGACGCGCGACGACAACGTCGCGAGCCGGCTCACGCGCGGCGGCTTCCTGCACGCGATCGCGCGCTGGCGCGCACTCGAACGCGCGGGCCATGCATTCGCGCGCAGCACGCACGGGATGATTCATCTCGCCGAATCGGCCGACGACTTCGCGCGGATGCGTGATGCTTTCGATGCGTTCGGCGCACCGTCCGACTACGTATCGCTGCTCGACGCCGATGCCGCGCGCACCCATCTGAACCTGCCGGTCGCGCACGGCGGCCTGCTGTTTCCGCACGGCGGCGCCGTCTGGCCGGCCGGCCTTTGCGCGGCCCAGTGCGAGGCGGCCGGCGAGCGCGTGCGCTTGCTCGCGTCCACCGCCGTGGCACGACTCGAACGGCGGGGCGATGCTTGGCATGCGCTCGACGATGCGGGCGGCACACTGGCCGAAGCGCCCGTCGTCGTGCTCGCGAATGCCGGCGATGCCGCACGCCTCGCCGGGCTGCAGCACGTCGCGCTGCAACCGGTGCGTGGCCAGCTCACGTTGCTGCCCCCCGGCAGCACGGCACCGCTGCCGTGCCCGGCGATCGGCGACGGTTACGCGGTACCGCTCGACGACGGCACGCTGCTGATCGGCGCAACGTTCGAGCCCGACGACGTCGATCCCGCGATGCGCGCGGCCGGTCACGCCGAAAACCTCGAGCGCGTGCGCCGTCTGCTGCCGGGCCTGATCGGCGACGTGCCGGATCCCGGCACGCTGCGCGGCCGCGTTGCGTTCCGCTGGGTTGTCGGCGATCGACTGCCGCTCATCGGCCCGCTCGCGGACGAAGCGGGAGCCGTCGCCAAAGCACGCGCGCTGAGCGGCGCGCAGGCACGCGACCTGCCGCGCATGCCCGGACTCTACGGCGCATTCGGTTTCGGTTCGCGCGGCCTCGTATGGGCCGCACTCGGCGCCGAACTGATCGCATCGCAACTCGAAGGCGAGCCGTGGCCGCTCGAACGCGAACTCGCCGACGCCGTCGATCCCGCACGCTTCTTGATCCGCGCATTGCGCGCGCGCCGCGTCAGCCAGGCCGGCTGACCGGCCCCCGAGCCTGATCACAGTTTCCCGATTTTTTCGCGCAAGGTTATCCACTCGACGCTGTGGATAACTGCGCGGAATCCGCACGCACTTCATGTGCAATCACAGTGGACGTAAACTGGGCAACTCGGCACAGCTGTGAAACGGCCCGAAAGTTGCTCAATCGAAACTTCTGTGCACGAACAGCCTGTGCAACGGGTTATGGACTCTCCAACACCTTGATCCGTCGACGTAAACTGAAGTTATCCACAGAACTGTGCGCGCCTTGTTAACTTCTACTACGTATATATACAAGTAAACCTTTGAAACCAAAGACCTGGGGTGCCGCACAGCGCCGCGAGTCGAATCAATGGGTTCCAGACCGAAAAAGCTGTGGCACAATCGGTTTCCTTCGCGTTCATCCGGCCAGGCGCCGGACATGCTTCAATGGAACGGTCGGCACGATTTCGAATCTGAATCTTCGAGACTGCGCAGTCCGTTCACACACCAGGCCGACAATCCAGATCGGCAACCTGAGCGACTTTCCGCCCTGTGGCGGAGCAGGCGGATCCCATGTCCCGCCGTCGTCGACACAACAATCACATTCGGGGCGATACCCAGCCGGCGCGCATCCATTTCTGACGCTTGACCCTGTGTCGCTGGCGGTCGCTTCCAAAGGAGAAGTCACCACGATGAAGTCGGCGTTCTCATTCCTGCCCAACTGGCCGCTTACGCCTGATGCCGTGTTCTGGGCCGGGCTCGCGCTGTTCGCGGCCGGCCTGTGCGGCGAGCTGTGCTACCGCGCATGGCGGCTGCCGCGCATCACCGGTTATGCGGTAATCGGTCTCGTCGCCGGATCGTTCGGATTCGGCGTGATCGATGCAAGCACCGACGAAACCTCGCGGCTGCTGATCGACGTCGCGCTCGGCCTGCTGCTGTTCGAGCTCGGCAGCCGTCTCGACCTGCGCTGGATCCGGCGCAATCCGTGGCTCGTCGCGTCGAGCCTCGCCGAAGCCACGCTGACGTTCGTGCTGGTGCTGTTCGTGATGCTGGCGCTCGGCGTATCGGGGATGGTCGCGCTCGTGCTGTCGGCGATCGCGATCGCGACATCGCCATCGATGGTGATCCAGCTGAAGACCGAACTGCGCGCGGAAGGGCAGGTGTCGCAACGCCTCATCACGCTCACCGCGCTCAACAGCGTCTATGCGATCGTGCTGACCAAGCTCGTGACGAGCTGGCTCCACCAGGAAGCGTACGGCAACGTTTTCGCGACGATCCTGCAGCCGCTCTACCTGCTCGCTGGTTCGTTCATCGTCGCGTATCTCGTCGCGCGTTCGTGCAATTTCCTGTTCCGCCACATGACGTCGACGATGCGCGACGAGCATTCGTTCGTCGCGCTGTTCGGGCTCGTGATGCTCGCGATCGCGGTGGCCCAGGCACTGAAGCTGTCGACGCTGCTCACGCTGCTGCTCGCCGGCATCATCGTGAAGAACCTCGAGGCGCGCCCGCAGCTGTGGCCCGAGCATTTCGGCACGGCCGGCTGGCTGCTGACGGTGGTCCTGTTCGTGCTCACGCTCACGTCGTTCACATGGGGCGACATCGCGCTCGGCGGCTTGCTCGCGATCGTGCTGATCGTCACGCGGCTCGTCGCGAAGCTGGCCGGTGTCGTCGCGTTCGCGAAGCCGAGCGGCATCGGGATGAAGCAGGGCATCGCGCTCGGCATCGCGCTCACGCCGATGTCCGCGCTGTCGTACCTGCTCGTCGACGACACCTACCAGCTCTATCCGAATTTCGACCCGCACCTGCGCGCGATCGTGATGTGCACGATCGTGATCCTGCAGCTCGTCAGCCCGTTCATCGTCTACCGCTGCCTGTCGGCGGTCGGTGAGCGCAGCGACAGCAACTGATTCCGGAACCTGCCATGGCACTCGAAACCTTCGTCAATTCCGAGCCGTTCACGTTCGGCGTCGAACTGGAGATCCAGGTCGTCAACACGCACAACTACGACCTGACCAAAGCGGCATCCGACCTGATGCGCCTGATCCAGGGCGAGACCTTTCCGGGCAACATCACGCCGGAAATCACCGAGAGCATGATCGAGCTGTCGACCGGCATCTGCCATTCGCACGAGCAGGCGGTGAGCGAGCTGCACGCGATCCGCGACGTGCTCGTGAAGGCGGCCGACCAGCTCAACGTCGGGCTGGCCGGCGGCGGCACGCATGCGTTCCAGCAATGGAGCGACCGGCAGATCTACGATGCGCCGCGCTTCCAGTACATCTCCGAACTGTACGGTTACCTGGCCAAACAGTTCACCGTGTTCGGCCAGCACGTGCACATCGGCTGCCCCGATCCCGACAGTGCGCTGTTCCTGCTGCACTCGATGTCGCGCTTCATTCCGCATTTCATCGCGCTGTCCGCGTCGTCGCCGTTCGTGCAGAACGTCGACACCGGCTTCCATTCGGCCCGCCTGAATTCGGTGTTCGCGTTCCCGCTGTCGGGCCGCGCACCGTTCGTGCTGACCTGGGACAGCTTCGAGGAGTACTTCACGAAGATGGTGAACACGGGTGTCGTCAACTCGATGAAGGACTTCTACTGGGACATCCGCCCGAAACCCGGCTACGGGACGATCGAGGTGCGCGTGATGGACACGCCGCTGTCGGTCGACCGCGCGGCGGCGATCGCCTGCTACATCCAGACGCTCGCACGCTACCTGCTGACCGACCGGCCGCTGAAGCTGTCGGAGGACGACTACCTCGTCTACACGTTCAACCGTTTCGAGGCGTGCCGCTTCGGGCTCGAGGGCACCTGCGTGAATCCTCAGACGGGTGAGCGCCGTACCATCGCCGAGGACATCCTCGACACGCTCGACCGGATCGCGCCGCATGCGGCCGCGCTCGGTTCGCGCGCGGCGCTCGACGAGATCGGCGCACTGGCCCAGGCGCGCGTGAACGACGCCTCGTGGTTGAGAACCGTTTTCAAACAGGAAAAATCGCTCAACGAGACGGTCCGCCAGCAGTGCTTACGTTGGCGCGAATGAAAAAATGTTTTGCAGATTACGGGGTCGACCGAGTCGCGATTCACTGAATGGCTCGCGGCCTCGATTGACGCCGAAATCGTTGCCGGTTGTCCTGAAAATCTGTGGATAACCCGATATTCCACTGCAAAGTCAACGATCTGTGCGCGGGATAACCCGGTGGATCATTGCGGTCGGCCCGATGGCCGATCCGAACAGGAAAATGTCCCGACACCCCGCTGCGCGGGCGTTCGGCATTGCAGGCACAACGAAAAATTTTGGTTATCCAGTGATTTTCCACAGAATGAAGGGGATAACTTAGCTGTGCGATTTTCCGCTCTCGCTTAGAATGTCGGCTTTGCGGACACCGGAACGATGCGTGTCTTACCGGTCGCCGCGAACGCGACCGCCGCGTGTGCCCTCGCGACGGCCGTGCTGACGCACTCGCAAGAGCGTGTCTGTTTTGAGATAGACATTCGATCTCCACACTACGGCCGCTCGGCAAACCGGGCGGCGGCAAAGCGAAAAGACTATGAGCGAAGGCGTTTACGGGAATCAGGCTTCGGGACGTGTGACCCACAGCCTGCTGCGGTTGAGTACGGCCATGCGAAGCCAGGCATGGGATTGGGCGGAAGGCGCTGGCCTCACGCCGACGCAGGGCGAGATTCTCGTGCTGCTGCTGCAGCGCAAGGGCCCGATGCGGCTCGGCGAGATCGCGCGCGAGACGCAGCTGACCGCGGCGACCACGAGCGATGCGGTCAGCACGCTCGAGACGAAGGGGCTCGTCGAGAAGCGCCGCGCGCTGGACGACGGCCGCGCACTGGCCGTGCGCCTGTCGGCTCGTGGCCGCACGGCCGCGAAGAAGGCGCTGCAATGGCCTGAATTCCTGACGAAAGCCGTCGGCAAGCTCGGTGCGGACGAGCAGGGCGCACTGTATCGCGCGCTGCTGAAGACGCTGCGCGAACTGCAGGTGGCCGGTGCGACGCCGCCGCAGCGCATGTGCTTGACGTGCGCCCACTTCCAGCCGGGCAAGCTGTCGAAGAAGACCGTGCATCATTGCGCGGCGCTCGACATCTCGATGTCCGACAGCGATCTGCGTCTCGACTGCTCGGTGCAGGAAGAAGCCGACGCGGCGACGCAGAAGAAGACCTGGAAGATTTTCGCCGGCTGACGTCCGTCGATCGACCGGGAGGCCGATGATGAACGCTGAAGTCGTGGCGATCCGCCACGTGCACTTCGAGGATCTCGGGAGTTTCGAGCAGGTGCTCGGCGAACGGGGCCGGCGGGTGCGCTACGTCGACGTCGGGTCGTCGCGCTTCGAGGTGCTCGACGTACTCGAACCGTCGCTCATCGTCGTGCTCGGCGGGCCGCTCAGCGTGTACGACGACGCGCAGTATCCGACGATCGCGCCGCTCGCGGCGCTCGTGCGCACGCGCATCGACGCCGGGCTGCCGATCCTCGGCATCTGCCTCGGCGCGCAGTTCATCGCCCGGGCGCTCGGCGCGCGCGTCTACCCGGCCGCTCAGCACGAACTCGGCTGGACGCCGTTGACGCTCACCGATGCCGGCCGCGCATCGCCGCTGCGCCATCTCGATGGCGCGGCGACGTCGATGCTGCACTGGCATGGCGACACGTTCGACCTGCCGGGCGGTGCGATTCATCTCGCGTCGACACCCGCCTGCCGCCACCAGGCATTCGCGTGGGGCCAGCATGTGCTGGCGCTGCAATGCCATCCGGAAATCCGCACCGACCGCTTCGAACCGTGGCTGATCGCCAACGCCGGCGAAATCGCGGCCGCGCCCGGCATCGACGCGCGCCAGTTGCGCGCCGATACCGCGCAGCACGGCCCCGCGCTCGAGGCGGCCGCGCGACGGATGTTTGCGGAGTGGCTCGACGGCGTCGGACTCTGACGCGGCAAGCGGCACTGCCGTTTGCCGCGAAGCGGTTGCCCGGCCCGCATCCGTTGCAGGCCGGCGCATCGCCGTATGCGCGCTGTTTGCCGCGTCGCCCGCAACCCGCCGCGGGCCGTACCTGACCATCCGCTTACTGCCGCGTGCACCGTCAGCACGCTTGCGGCCTGCGTGCTACGCTCGTTCGCTCTTTCCTTTCCTGGCGAGCGGCCTCCATGACTGCGCTGTTTTCCCCGTTCACGCTGCGCGGCGTGACTCTTCCGAACCGGATCGTGATCTCCCCGATGTGCCAGTATTCGGCCGAGCGCGGTGAAGCGACCGACTGGCACATGATTCACCTCGGCCATCTCGCGCTGTCGGGCGCGGGGCTGCTCTGCATCGAGGCGACCGCGGTGGAACCCGACGGGCGCATCACGCAGGGCGACCTCGGCCTCTGGGACGACGTGACCGAAGCCGCGCTGAAGCCCGTGCTGACCGCGATCCGCAAGCATTCGCCGATCCGCGTCGCGATGCAGTTGTCGCATGCGGGGCGCAAGGCGTCGAGCAACGTGCCGTGGCAGGGCGGTCAGCTCGTGTCGGTCGCCGACGGCGGCTGGTTGCCGCATGCACCGTCGGCCGTGCCGCACAAGGACGGCGAGACGCCGCCCCTCGCCCTTGATGCCGCCGGCCTGAACCGGATCCGCGAAGCATTCGCGGCCTCGGCGAAGCGTGCCGCACGGCTCGGCATCGACGCGATCGAGGTGCATGCGGCACATGGCTACCTGCTGCACCAGTTCCTGTCGCCGCTCGCGAACCAGCGCACCGACGAATACGGCGGCTCGCTCGAAAACCGGATGCGCTTTCCGCTCGAGATCTTCGAGATCGTGCGCGCGGCGTTTCCGGAGGACCGGCCGGTCGGCGTGCGCGTGTCGGCCACCGACTGGGTCGAAGGCGGCTGGGAGCTCGACGATACGATCGCGTTCGCGCACGAACTGAAGCGCCGCGGCTGCGACTGGATCGACGTGTCGTCCGGCGGCGTGTCGCCGCTGCAGAAAATCCCGCTGTCGCCCGGCTACCAGGTGCCGTTCGCGCAGGCGGTGAAGCGCGCGGTCGGCATGCCGACGGTTGCCGTCGGGCTGATCAACGAACCCGCGCATGCGAACCGGCTGATCGAGGCCGGCGATGCCGATTTCGTCGCGATGGCGCGTGCGATGCTGTACGACCCGCGCTGGCCGTGGCACGCGGCGGCCGAGCTCGGTGCGCAGGTGACGGCGCCGCCGCAGTACTGGCGTTCGCAGCCGCGCGAGCACAAGGCGTTGTTCGGCGACGTTGCCTTCGGCCAGCGTTGAGCAATGCACGCGCAATATTGCGCGTGATGTTGAACGAAGCAATCGTGAACGTGTAGGATGCGGGTGATTCGCCGCATGTCCCGACGCGGCACCGACTGGTGCCGCGTTTTCGTTTTGCGCGACGCCAGGCCGCGATCGCGGCCGCCCCATTCAAGTCGTTTTCACAAGGATTCGTTCGATGAGTTCACGCAGGATCGCGGTGCGCCGCTCGGGAGTACACGGCAAGGGCGTGTTCGCCGTGGCGCCGATCAAGGCCGGCGAGCGCGTAGTGGAATACAAGGGCGAACGAATTTCGTGGAAGGAAGCGCTGCGTCGCCATCCGCACGACCCGAGCGAACCGAACCATACGTTCTACTTCGCACTGGACGAGGGCGGGGTGATCGACGGCAAGATCGACGGCAACAGCGCGCGCTGGATCAACCACTCGTGCGCACCGAACTGCGAAGCCGAGGAAGTCAAAGGCCGCGTGTACATCCACGCGCTGCGCGACATCGGGCCGGAAGAGGAACTGTTCTACGACTACGGCCTCGTGATCGATGCGAAGCTGACGAAGTCGCTCAAGCGCGAATACGCGTGCCATTGCGGCGCATCGTCGTGCCGCGGCACGCTGCTTGCGACGTCCGACGACGGCGGCAAGAAGAAGAAAAAGAAGAAGGACAAGAAGGACGGCAAGTCCGAGTCCCGTTCGAAGGACAAGAAAAACAGGAAGTGACGCAGGCGGCGGTGCATCGTGCGCTGCCGCTGCCGTTTCAGCGCCCGGCTGCTGCATCATGCGGCCGGGTTTTCCGCCTTCGTCATCCGGCGTGCGACCCGGCCAGGGGCCGCCCGCCGCGAATCGCTCAGTGCGTCGACGCGGTGGCCGGGGTTTCGCTGGCCGGCTTGTCCGTGCGTGCAGCCAGCGGCACCCTCACCACGAAGCGCGAGCCGCCTTCCGACGCATCCTCGTACGATACGGTGCCGCCGTGCATCGCGATGATGTCGTGCACGATCGCGAGGCCGAGCCCGGCGCCCGTCTCGACGCCGTTGCCGTTTTGCGCGTCGCCGCGGAAGAAGCGCTTGAACAGGTCGGCCTGCTGGTTGGCGGGCACGCCGGGGCCGTTGTCCTCGACGACGATCTCGGCGGCCGGCTGGCCGTCCTCGAGCGCGCCGCGCGCGACGTTCACCGTGATCCGCGCACCGTCCGGCCGCGCGAGCGGCACGTACTTCAGCGCATTGTCGAGCAGGTTCGCGATCACCTCGCGCAACAGCACGGGGTTGCCGCGCACGACCAGCTTCTCGTCGTCACCCGGATCGTCGGTGCGCTGGAAGCCGAGGTCGACGTGCGACGCGAGTGCGCGCGGCACCCATTCGGCACCCGTCTCGAATGCCATCGCCGCGAGGTCGACGTCGACGAACCGCGCGGCCTGCTCGCCCGGTTCCGCGCGCGCGAGCGACAGCAACTGGTTCGACAGTCGTACCGCGCGGTCGGCGGCCGCGCGCAGCTCGCGCACCGCGGCGAAGGTCTGGTGCGGGTCGCGTGCCACGGCCGCTTGCTCCGCGTGCAGCTTCACGGCCGTGAGCGGCGTGCGCAACTGGTGCGCGGCATCGGCGATGAACTTGCGCTGCGCGTCGAGCGCGGTTTTCAGGCGGCCGAGCAGGGCGTTCATCGCGCTCGTCAGCGGCCGGATTTCCAGCGGCACCTCGGTTTCGTCGACCGGTTCCAGCGACGTGTGGGTCTGCCGGTTCAGTGAATCGGCCAGATGCGTGAGCGGGCCGAGCTGCTGGTTGACGACGCGCCACACGATGCCCCAGCCCGCAAGCAGCAGCAGCAGCAGCGGCATCATGATCGCGACGAGGAATTCGGCCGCGATCCGGTAGCGGTGCCGCACCGGCTGCGCGACCTCGACGACCATCGGCTTGCCGCCTTCGACGTTGTCGACGCGCACCTGCGCGACCCGTACCGCGCGATTGTCGTATTCGGCCTCGAACACGTACGCGTGATGCATGCGGCGCACGTTGATGCCCCGCAGCGGCAGCTTCGGATCGCCGGCGAGTTCCTGTTCGCCGTCGCTGATCCGGTAGATCAGCGCTTCGGCGGGATCGGAGAACATCGCCTGCGCGAGCGGCGGCACCGTAAACGGCGCGTCGGGGCCGGCGATCTGGATCTGTTTGGAAATGGCGGTCGCGAGATCGGCGAGCGAGCGGTCGATCACGTGCTGCGTGTATTGCCACGCGAGCCAGTAGGCGATCAGGCCGCTCATCAGTGCGAGCATCGACAGCGGGGCGGCGAGGCGCCGAAGCAGCGAGCGGCGCAGGCTGGTGGTCACAGCCGGATCAGGTGACATTTCGACGGGCAAATGGATAAGCGCCGCTCACGGGGAGCGGCGCGGTCGTACGCCGGGCGGCGATGCGGGCAGGGTGGGCGCGCCGGCGGGCCAGGCCGGCCGGTGCGCCGCACCGCCGTTCAGACGCTCGCCGTCTGGCGGATTTCCTGCAGCAGGTAGCCGAAGCCGCGCACCGTGACGATTTCGACGCGGCACTGCTCGAGTTTCTTGCGCACGCGGTGCACGTAGACTTCGATCGCGGTGTCGCCGAGATCGCCGCCGAAGTGCGTGAGGTGATCCTGCAGCTGGGCCTTGCTGACGACGCGGCCGTGACGCAGCAGCAGCATCTCGAGCACCGCGAATTCACGCGGCGACAGTTCGAGCGGCTTGTCGTCGTTGAAGATGCGGCGATCGACGCCCGACAGGCGGACGCCGCCGAGCGACACTTCCGGGCGCGGCATGTCGCTGTGCGGGCCGCTGCGGCGCATCACCGCGCGGATGCGCGCTTCGAGCTCGGCCGGCTCGAACGGCTTGAGCATATAGTCGTCGGCGCCGGAGTTCAGGCCCTGGATCCGGTCGTTCAGCTCGTCGCGTGCGGTCAGCACGATGACGGGCGTGTGGCGGTTGGTCTGGCGGAAGCGCGTGAGCAGCGTCATCCCGTCGATGCCCGGCAGGCCGAGGTCGAGGATCACGAGTTCGTGGCGATTCTGTGCCAGCGCCTGTTCGGCAAAGATGCCGTCATGCACCATGTCGACGGTGAAGCCAGCCTGCTCGAGGCTGCTCTGGATACCGCGTGCGATGGGGCGGTCGTCTTCGATCAGAAGGAGTCGCATGAAGTTCGCTCAAGTACAATGGGTTGGCGGTTCAGGCACGCGGACAGCACGACGCCGTTTCCACAGGGGTGCCGCGACACCTGACATCAAGCATGGCGGCCAGCGAACGATTAAATCCAATCATGTCCGATATTTCGATCAACGACCTAGAAGCCGCGATCAATTTCTGGCGCGCCCGCTCGCCGTCGAGCGGCGACGAACTCAAACTCTGCGAAGAGGCCAGCGCGCTTTCCAAGCCGTATGCGCTGCTGATTGTACAGCGCCAAGGCGCGCTGCAACTGGAAGGTTTGGACCCCAAGGCACGGAATGCGTACGAGACTTACGTGCGCCTTAAGGATGGCTTGGAAAGCTGAAGGCTTTCGCTGACTACATCCTAGAAAACGTTCATCGAAATGAAAAGTTGACGCGCCGCGCATCAAAGGACGCGCGGCGGTAGGGGAAGGTGTCAGGCGGCCGGTTTCGCGTGCGCGCCGGCAAGGTCGATGAAAAGCGCCAGTTCGATGTCGCGTTCGGTCAGGCCGTCGGCGTCGTGGGTCGACAGCGTGATGTCGACGCGGTTGTACACGTTGAACCATTCCGGATGGTGGTTCATTTCCTGCGCCTTGATCGCGACGCGCGTCATGAAGCCGAAGGCTTCGTTGAAATCGGCGAAGCGCAGGCTGCGCTGGATCGCGTCGCGGCCCGGTACGGCCGACCAGAGCGGCAGGCCTTCGAGCCGGGTCTTGCGTTCTTCTGATGTGAGCTTGTGGATCATCTTGCACCTCTCGTTCGGTAACGGCGCCCGCGCGCGGCTGCGCCGCGCGACGAAGCCGGCACCGGTCATTGTTTCATAGTTGTGGGACGGCCATCCGGGGACGGCCATCCGGCGACCATCGGCGCGTTCGCGGGTTACGCGTCGGCGTCGTCGGGCCAGCCTTCGCCGGTGCCGCGATGCAGCACGCGATCGGTGTCGAGCACCGCGCCGGCCGCGAACTCGGGCAGCGCCGCCAGCCGGTCGGCCAGCGCGCGGCCGTCGACGTCGGCGAGCGCGAACAGTTGCGCGAAATCGTCGATCACGAAGTAGGTCTTCTGGAACGTGTCGATCCGGTACTTCGTGCGCATCACGCGCTCGAGGTCGAAGCCGAGCCGGTTCGGCGCCGCGCTTTCGAGGCTGTACAGGCTTTCGCCCTTGCTCGATACGATCCCGGCGCCGTAGATCGACAGGCCGTTCGTGCCGCGCGAATCGCGGATCAACCCGAATTCCACCGTATACCAATAGAGTCGCGCGAGCCGCGCCAGCGCCGCTTCGTCGTCGGCGACCGCGAGCGCGGTGCGGCCGTACGCCTGCATGTAGTCGGCGAACACCGGGTCGATCAGCAGCGGCACGTGGCCGAAGAGATCGTGGAAGCAGTCGGGTTCCTGCAGGTAGTCGAGCTGGTCGGGGCGGCGCATCCACCAGGTGACCGGGAAGCGCCGGTTCGCGAGATGCTCGAAGAACACGCGGTCGGGCACGAGGCCCGGCACGGCGACGATCTCCCAGCCCGTTGCCGGCTTCAGCTGGCGGTTCACGTCGGCGAACGACGGCACGCGATCGGCCGGCAGGTCGATCTTCCCGAGCCCCGCGACGAACGCGTCGCACGCGCGCCCGCGCAGCAGCGCCGACTGGCGTGCATAGAGCTGCTTCCACACCGCGTGGTCGACCTGGCCGTATCGCGCGAGCGGCTGGTCGATGGTGAAATCGGCGCGGGTTTCGAGGCCCGCATCGAACTGCTCCTGCAGTTTCGCGGTGACGACGGTGGACATGATCTGGCTCTGCACGCGGCGGTTGTGAACCATGCAAGTGTAGAGCGGGCTGCGCGCGGAATGGGCGCAATATTGGCGTTGATTCGCACGATGATGCGATAATCGCGCATCAAATCAAGGATCAATGCGGAGAATGCTCATGCTGGAACTCGATCACTTCGATCTCGCGCTGCTGGACGTGCTGCAGCGCTTTGGCCGCGCGACGCATCAGCAGCTCGGCGAGGAGGTGCCGCTGTCGCCGTCGCAGATCGGCCGGCGGCTGCAGCGGCTCGAGGCGGCCGGCGTGATCGAAGGCTACCGCGTGATGCTCCGGCCCGAAAAGCTCGGGCTCGGCGTCACCGCGTTCACGAGCCTCAAGCTCAAGCACCACGGCGATTCGATCATCGAGCAGTTCCAGCAGCAGATCGACGTGCTGCCCGAAGTGCTCGAATGCCATGCGGTGGTGGGCGACGCGGACTACCTGCTGCGGATCGTTGCGCCCGACCTGAACGCGCTGTCGCAGTTCGTGATGAAGAAGCTGATGCGCGTGCCGGGCGTCGACAGTGTGCGCTCGAACATCGTGCTGACGACCTTCAAGCGCAACGGCGCGCTGCCGCTCGCGCACCTGGCGCCCGGCGCGGCCTGACACGGCGGCAGGGCGGCGACGGCGCGGCAGGGCCGAAGGCGGCGCGGGTTGCGCTGCCCCGGGGCGGGGCCGGATCAGGCCGCTTCGTGCTGCGTGTCGGCGTTCAGCAGGTCGACGTATGCGACCGCGACGAGATCGTCCGGCGACACGCCGAGCTTCGCGAACACGTCGTGCGCTTCGGCTTCGCCGCCTGCTTCGTCGTCGTCGGGGCCGAGCACGACTTCCAGTTCGATGAAATCGCCGAGGCCGTCGACGCGGTCGAGATGGATGCGCGTGCGGCCCGCCAGGTACACGTGCCGTTCCTTCGTCACGATCCCGCGCGTGGTCAGCGCGGTGGCGAGCAGCGCGTGCATCGCGTCGGGGTTCGTCACCGGGCTGCGCGTGTAGTACGACGCCTTCGGGCCGTCGCGGTCGTCGCGCTGGTAGAAGATCAGTTCGGCCGGCGTGCCGTCCTCGAAGCGGCGCAGCTTCAGCCGGCCGCGCGGCACGTCGTAGAAGAAATCCTGCTGGCGATAGAAGAGCGGCGCTTCGGTCGCGAGTTTGGCCGCCTGTTCGCGCAGCTGGTCGAATTCGCGGGCGCGGGCTTTGATCTCGATGTTGCGGGCCATGCGGGTCTCCTTCAATCGGGGTCTCGCGGTGTGCGAACGCACAATCTAGCAAAAACGTGGAGACGGTGGCGTGACGGCGGGGGCGGGGTGCGGCGTGATGACGCGTGTCGTGCCCGGCAACGGGATGCCCGACGCCCGACGCCCGGCACGCGCACTTTCATCAGCACCGCTCATATCGCCCACTGCGCTTCGATCAGCCGCAGCGCCGCCGCGATCGCCGGTTCGTCGCGCCGCTCGGCGAGCGTCACGAAGGTGAGCTCGGTCGGCACCGTCACGCGTTCGACGATCGTCAGCGCATGCGCGTGCGCTTCGGCCAGCGCGGTCGAATCGCGCGCGAGCGTCAATCCGATGCCCGATTTGACGAGATCGAGCATCGACTGCTCCTGGTCGACCTCGGCAACCTTGAGCGGCTGCGCGCCGGCGTCGGCGAAGCGCCGCGACAGCAGCCGGTGGTGCGCGGATGCCGGCGGCGTCCAGATCCACGGCAGCGTGGCAAGCGAGCGCCAGTCGTTCACGCGCTGTACGCGCTCCTTCCAGCCGGCCGGCGCGAGCACGCGGTACTCGAAATGCGTGAGCGTGACGGTGTGGAACAGTGCGCCGTCGAGCGGATCGTCCTCGCCCGGCCGGCCGATGTAATAGCCGACGTCGAGCGCCTGCGTGCGCACCTGTTCGATGACCCACCCCGACATCCCGTGCCGCAGCGCCGTTTCGATCTGCGGATGGGTTTCGACGAGCGCGCGCAGGAAGCCGCCGAGCCGCAGGAAGCCCGGATCGAGGATCGTGCCGATCCGCAGCCGGCCGCGCACCTCGTGCCGCAGCGCAGCAGCGGCGCGCTGCACGTCGGCGGCCGCGGCGAGCGCGCGTTCCGCATGCGGCAGCAGGGTCTGGCCGTCGCGCGTGAGCGCGAGCCCGCGCGACGTGCGCGTAAACAGCGTGACGCCGAGCGTTTCCTGCAGATGCTTGATCTGCAGGCTGACGGCCGGCTGCGTCAGGTGCAGCTGCACGGCGGCGCGTGTCAGGTTGCCTTCGCGTGCGACCGTCGCGAACGCACGGAGCAGGGTGAGATCCATCGTCGTGATATGAGCGCGGCTTATAACGCAGTTCAGCATAACTCATTGGATCGGCAGCCGGCGGCGGGAGTACGCTTCATCGGTCGTGTCGCGCGGCCGCCAGCGCGGGCCGCGACGCACTATGCTGAAAATGCGCGCGGCACCGCGCCGCGCGGCGCACAACAACGAAGAAGGGGACACGCCGTGAGTACTCCACGCACGCTCGAAGGCGAATTCGACTACGTGATCGTCGGTGCGGGCACCGCAGGCTGCGTGCTCGCGAACCGCCTGACCGAGGATCCCGACATCCGCGTGCTGCTGCTCGAAGCAGGCGGCAAGGACGACTATCACTGGATCCACATCCCGGTCGGCTACCTGTATTGCATCGGCAACCCGCGCACCGACTGGCTGTACAAGACCCAACCCGAAGCGGCGCTCAACGGCCGGGCGCTGTCGTATCCGCGCGGCCGCGTGCTCGGCGGCTGCTCGTCGATCAACGGGATGATCTACATGCGCGGCCAGCGCGAGGATTACGACAGCTGGGCGCAGGAAACCGGCGACGCCGGCTGGTCGTGGGACAGCGTGCTGCCGATCTTCAAGCGCAGCGAGGACCACCATGCGGGCGCGAGCGACGCACACGGCGCGGGCGGTTACTGGCGCGTCGAGAAGCAGCGGCTGCGCTGGGAGATCCTCGAATCGTTCGCGCAGGCCGCGCAGCAGACGGGCATCCCGGCAACCGACGACTTCAACCGCGGCGACAATTCCGGGGTCGGTTATTTCGAGGTGAACCAGAAGCGCGGCGTGCGCTGGAATACGTCGAAGGCGTTCCTGCGGCCCGCGATGGCGCGCCCGAACCTGACCGTGATCACCGGCGCGCACGCGCAGCGCGTGATTTTCGACGGGCGGCGCGCGGTCGGTGTCGAATATCGCGGCGGCGGCACCGATTACGTTGCGCGGGCGCGCTCGGAGGTGCTGCTGACATCCGGCGCCGTGAATTCGCCGCAGCTGCTCGAACTGTCGGGCATCGGCGACGGCCGGCGGCTGCAGGCGCTCGGCATCGACGTCGTGCAGGATCTGCCGGGCGTCGGCGAAAACCTGCAGGATCACCTGCAATTGCGGATGGCGTTTCGCGTCGAAGGCGTGCGCACGCTCAACACGCTGTCCGCGCACTGGTGGGGCAAGCTGATGATCGGCGCGGAATATGCGTTGCTGCAGCGCGGGCCGATGTCGATGGCGCCGTCGCAGCTCGGCGCATTCGCGAAATCCGATCCCGACGATCCGGCACTCACGCGCCCCGATCTCGAATACCACGTGCAGCCGCTGTCGCTCGAACGTTTCGGCGAGCCGCTGCACAGCTTCAATGCATTTACGGCGTCCGTGTGCCATCTGCGGCCGACGTCGCGCGGCAGCGTGCATGTCGTGAGCGCCGATCCGGGTGTCGCACCCGCAATCGCGCCGAACTATCTGTCGACCGACCACGATCGCCACGTCGCCGCGAACGCGTTGCGCCTCACGCGCCGGATCGCGTCCGCGCCGGCGCTCGCGCGTTATCGGCCCGAGGAAATCCTGCCCGGCACGCAGTACCGCAGCGAAGCCGAGCTGATCGACGCGGCGGGCGCCGTCGGCACGACGATCTTCCACCCGGTCGGCACCTGCCGGATGGGGCGGGCCGACGACGAGCATGCGGTTGTCGACAGCCGGCTGCGCGTACGCGGCATCGCCGGGCTGCGGATCGTCGATGCGTCGGTGATGCCCTTCATTACATCGGGCAATACCAATTCGCCGACGCTGATGATCGCCGAGCGCGCGAGCGACATGATCCGTGCCGATCGCCGCGCGGCGCGCGAAGCGACGCCGGTGCGAACGGAGCCCGCGGCGACGGCCGCGTGACGGAACGCTGACACGCACGACAGCGGGCCGTCATGATGACGCCCGCTGATTCGATATGCGAAACAAGCTGCCGGTGCCGATCGTGTCGATTGGGTCGCTTCACCGGCAAGATCCATGCAAGCCGTGCAGCCGCACGGCTTTCCTGTTGCGTGCCTGCCGCGCGTGCGAAGACGCAACGGTCGATGATGCACGTGTCAAAAAAACGTGGCGAAAAACCGAGCACAACCGCACGCGACATGGCGGCCAGCCCTATAAGTGCAAATCCCGATGATTGCACTGCACCAACGGCGAGACAATGTGGCGCAGTGTGCATACGCGTCGGCGCGGGAGACCACCCTCGAGGCGTAACACGGCGCCCGGGGCAGCCTGCTCATCCGCTGACGTGTTTCGCGGCCGCTTCGCGCGAATCTTCCCGGTGCTTCGCCTGACTTCGTATGGAAGGGAACATGATTCTCGGCGACACGATTCTGGAAACACGCGGACTGACCAAGGAATTCAGGGGTTTCACGGCCGTCAACGGCGTGAACCTGCGTGTGCGTCGCGGTGCGATCCATGCGTTGATCGGACCGAACGGCGCAGGCAAGACGACCTGCTTCAACCTCCTCACCAAATTCCTGACGCCGACGGCCGGGCAGATCGTCTTCAACGGGATCGACATCACCGACGAGCGGCCCGCGCAGGTCGCGCGGCGCGGCATCATCCGTTCGTTCCAGATCTCGGCCGTCTTTCCGCACCTGACCGCATTGCAGAACGTGCGCATCGGCCTGCAGCGCGCGCTCGGCACCGAATTCCATTTCTGGCGCAGCGAACGCACGCTCAAGCGGCTCGACGACCGTGCGATGGATCTGCTCACGCAGGTCGGCCTCACCGATTTCGCGCAGGTGCCGACCGTCGAACTCGCATACGGCCGCAAGCGCGCGCTGGAGATCGCGACCACGCTCGCGATGGAGCCCGAGCTGATGCTGCTCGACGAGCCCACGCAAGGGATGGGCCACGAGGACGTCGATCGCGTGACCGCACTGATCAAGAAGGTCGCGAGCGGCCGCACGATCCTGATGGTCGAGCACAACATGAACGTGATCGCGGGCATCTCCGACACGATCACCGTCCTGCAACGCGGCGAGGTGCTGGCCGAAGGCTCGTATGCGGAAGTGTCGAAGAATCCGCTCGTCATCGAGGCCTACATGGGCAGCGCCGACGCGGCGCTCGCGGGGGCGCACGCATGAAGCACAGCGAACGGGAGGAACGCGAATTGAGCGGCGTCGAAAGCGGTACGCCCGCGCTGGAGATTACGGGCCTGGAGGCCTGGTACGGGGAATCCCACATATTGCACGGTGTCGACCTGACGGTGCATCGCGGCGAGGTCGTCACGCTGCTCGGCCGCAACGGCGCAGGCCGCACGACGACGCTGCGCGCGATCATGGGCCTCACGGGTCGCCGCAGCGGGTCGATCAAGGTTGCGGGCAACGAGACGATCGGCCTCGCGACACACCGCATCGCGCATTTCGGTGTCGGCTACTGCCCGGAGGAGCGCGGGATCTTCTCGAGCCTGTCGTGCGAGGAGAACCTGATGCTGCCGCCGCCGATCGGGCCGCGCGATCACGCGATGTCGATCGACGAGATCTACACGATGTTTCCGAACCTCGCATCGCGCCGGCAGAGCCAGGGCACGCGGCTGTCCGGCGGCGAGCAGCAGATGCTCGCGGTCGCGCGGATCCTGCGCACCGGCGCGAACCTGCTGCTGCTCGACGAGATCTCCGAAGGCCTCGCGCCGGTAATCGTGCAGTCGCTGGCGCGGATGATCGTCGCGCTGAAGGCGCGCGGCTACACGATCGTGATGGTCGAACAGAATTTCCGCTTCGCGGCGCCGCTCGCCGACCGGTTCTACGTGATGGAGCACGGCAGCATCGTCGAACATTTCCAGGCGGCCGAACTGGAAAGCAAGATGCCGACCCTGCACGACCTGCTCGGGGTGTGACGCCGCCCCGTCTCTTTCGCCGCTAGCCGTGGCGGCTTCGAACAACCACAACGCATCAGAACAACAGGAGACGTCAATGAAAATGAAGACCCTCGCACACGCCTGTCTCGCGCTCGCGGCGGCCGCGTTCACCACCGGCGCCGCGCAGGCCGCGGATACCGTGAAGATCGGCTTCATCACCGACATGTCGGGGCTTTACGCGGACATCGACGGGCAGGGCGGCCTCGAGGCGATCCGCATGGCGGTCGCCGATTTCGGCGGCAAGGTGCTCGGCAAGCCGATCGAGGTCGTCTATGCCGATCACCAGAACAAGGCCGACATCGCCGCGTCGAAGGCGCGTGAATGGATGGACCGCGGCGGGCTCGACCTGCTGGTCGGCGGCACGAACTCCGCCACCGCGCTGTCGATGAACCAGGTCGCGGCCGAGAAGAAGAAGGTCTACATCAACATCGGCGCGGGCGCCGACACGCTGACGAACGAGCAGTGCACGCCGTACACGGTGCACTACGCATACGACACGATGGCGCTCGCGAAGGGCACCGGTTCGGCGGTGGTGAAGCAGGGCGGCAAGAGCTGGTTCTTCCTGACCGCCGACTACGCGTTCGGCAAGGCGCTCGAGAAGAACACGTCGGACGTCGTGAAGGCGAACGGCGGGCAGGTGCTCGGCGCGGTGCGTCACCCGCTGTCCGCGTCGGATTTCTCGTCGTTCCTGCTGCAGGCGCAGGCGTCGAAGGCGCAGATCCTCGGGCTCGCGAACGCGGGCGGCGACACGATCAACTCGATCAAGGCCGCGAAGGAGTTCGGCATCACGAAGACGATGAAGCTCGCCGCGCTGCTGATGTTCATCGACGACGTGCACAGCCTCGGCCTCGAGACGACGCAGGGCCTTGTGCTGACCGACAGCTGGTACTGGAACCGCGATGCGGCGTCGCGCCAGTGGGCGCAACGCTACTTCGGCAAGATGAAGAAGATGCCGTCGAGCCTGCAGGCGGCCGACTACTCGTCGGTGACGACCTACCTGAAGGCGGTCCAGGCTGCCGGCACGACCGATTCCGACAAGGTGATGGCCGAGCTGAAGAAGATCAAGATCAACGACTTCTACGCGAAGGGCTACATCCGCACGGACGGCAGCATGATCCACGACATGTACCTGATGGAAGTGAAGAAGCCTGCTGAATCGAAGGAGCCGTGGGATTACTACAAGGTGCTCGCGACGATTCCGGGCGAACAGGCGTTCGGGACCAAGCAGGAATCGCGCTGCGCGTTGTGGAAGTAAGCGGGGCTTGGCGGCGCGCGAGTTGCGCGCCGCACGGTGGCGGCCGCAGCGATGTGCCCCGCTGCGCCGCCCGCGTGCGCATCCCGAGAAGGTTGCGCGCGCAACGAAACTCATACTGACGGCTAAGTCGATGGAAATCTTTGGCATTCCGTTGCCGGCGATGCTGAGCCAGTTGCTGCTCGGGCTCGTCAACGGCTCGTTCTACGCGATCCTGAGCCTCGGGCTCGCGGTGATCTTCGGGCTGCTCAACGTGATCAACTTCGCGCACGGCGCGCTGTTCATGCTGGGCGCGATGCTCGCGTGGATGGGCCTGTCGTACTTCGGGCTGCCGTACTGGGCGATGCTCGTGATCGCGCCGCTGGTCGTCGGTGCGTTCGGGATCCTGATCGAGCGCTCGATGCTGCGCTGGCTGTACAAGCTCGATCACCTGTACGGGCTGCTGCTCACGTTCGGGCTCACGCTGGTCGTCGAAGGCGTGTTCCGGTCGATCTACGGCTCGTCCGGCCAGCCGTACGACGTGCCGTCGCAGCTGTCCGGCGCCACCAACCTCGGCTTCATGTTCCTGCCGAACTACCGCGCGTGGGTGGTCGTCGCGTCGCTCGCGGTGTGTCTCGTGACCTGGTTCGTGATCGAGAAGACGCGCCTGGGCGCCTACCTGCGCGCGGGCACCGAGAACCCGAAGCTCGTCGAGGCATTCGGCGTGAACGTGCCGATGATGATCACGCTCACGTACGGCTTCGGCGTCGCGCTCGCGGCGTTCGCGGGCGTGCTGGCCGCGCCGGTGATCCAGGTGTCGCCGCTGATGGGCCAGCCGATGATCATCACCGTGTTCGCGGTGGTCGTGATCGGCGGGATGGGGTCGATCCTCGGCTCGATCGTCACGGGCCTGATGCTCGGCGTGATCGAGGGTTTCACGCGCGTGTTCTACCCCGAAGCGTCGGCCACCGTCGTGTTCGTGATCATGGCGATCGTGCTGCTGTTCCGCCCGGCGGGCCTCTTCGGCAAGGAAAAATGATGCAGAGAAAAGTGCTCTACGGCGTGCTGCTTGCCGCACTGCTCGCCGCGCCGTTCATCGGCGCGTACCCGGTGTTCGTGATGAAGGTGCTCACGTTCGCGCTGTTCGCGGCCGCATTCAACCTGCTGATCGGCTATACGGGGCTGCTGTCGTTCGGTCATGCGATGTTCCTCGCGACCGCCGGTTATGCGACCGGTTATTCGATGCAGACGCTCGGCTTCACGCCGGAACTCGGGGTGCTCGTCGGCACCGTTGCCGCGACGCTGCTCGGGCTCGTCGTCGGGCTGTTCGCGATCCGCCGGCAGGGCATCTACTTCGCGATGATCACGCTCGCGTTCGCGCAGATGGTCTATTTCATCTACCTGCAGGCGCCGTTCACGCACGGCGAAGACGGGTTGCAGGGCGTGCCGCGCGGTCACCTGTTCGGGCTGCTCGACCTGTCGAACGACGTCGCGCTGTACTACGTCGTGGTGGCGGTGGTCGTTGCCGCGTGCGCGTTCATCGTGCGGGTCGTGCATTCGCCGTTCGGCCAGGTGCTCGTCGCGATCAAGGAGAACGAGGCGCGCGCGATCTCGCTCGGCTACGACACCGACCGTTTCAAGCTGCTCGCGTTCATCCTGTCGGCGGGCATCGCGGGGCTGGCCGGCTCGCTGAAGGTGCTCGTGCTCGGCTTCGAGACGCTGTCGGACGCGTACTGGACGATGTCGGGCCTGGTCGTGCTGATGACGCTCGTCGGCGGCATGGGCACGCTGTTCGGGCCGCTGCTCGGCGCGGCGCTGATCGTCGCGCTCGAAGACCGGCTCGGCGACATCGGCGAATGGCTCGCATCGGCGACGGGCGTCGCGTGGTTCCATTCGCTCGGCGAATCGGCGACGATCGTCACGGGGCTGATCTTCATCGTGTGCGTGCTCGCGTTCCGGCGCGGCATCGTCGGCGAGATGGTCGCGCGGATCAAGCCGCTCAGGGCCTCCTGAGCGCATGCCGCGCACGTCGCCGCCGGTTGATGCGAAGCACCATCCGGCATGCGCGTGAAGCGCGTCGCAGCGCGCTCGGGGCGGCACCGCGCGGCTGGCTGCTGCCCCATTTTCGTGCGGCGATGCACCATAGGGGTAAATGCTAAGTTGCCGTGGTGCTTAAGCCTCTTTAAGATTCACCCTAGTTCTGATGCACCGCGAAACGAATTTGCAGGTGGAGAACGAGGAGACAATCGAGGCACAAAGTGCCCGGACCCTAAAGCGCTGTTGGACGGAATCCAACAGCGCTTTTTCATTTGGTGCACGAATTTTCATCGATGGTGCAGGCGAACCGCGCTGCGTTCCGCGCGCCCGTGTTCTGCCTCGCGTCACTCGCGCGTCATCCCGTCCCCCCGATTTCATCCGTTCCTGCCGGTCGATCGCCGCCGGCGCGCAGCCGTGTGCATGCCGTCCGGGCTTACCCGGTTGGCGTGCGCAAAAAGCGTCCGTTACACTCAGCTTTCGCCGACCGTGCGGTCGGGAAAACGGTCGGCAGTTCTCCTACAAGCAAAATGCAGAAGAGGGAGTGCGGTTGGATGAGAAGCGCGGGACGAAGGATCGGGGCGGGAGGGGCGGCTGGCGCCGCTCGTTCGGGGGCGGACGTGCATCGGTATGCCCCGGCTTTCACGAGCCGCTCTGCGGCCGGCATGTGCGTTCCGATGCAATTTGCCGGCACGATGGTCTGTCCGGTCGTTGCGTTCGCATTCGATGCGTCGTTCGCATTCGCATGAACGGCCGTTTTTCCGATCCTGCATTGCCCGCGCATGGAGCCGTATCAGGCCCGCCGGCCGACCTTCCGGCGATCGTTGCGCCCGCATCGATCGCGTTTCGCACAGCGCCGCTTTTCTCCGTTTCCTTCATCCTGACGACATTGCCGCCGCGCATCGTGGCGGTCGAACGACCGTTTCGGCACGCGCTGCGGCGCGTGCATGTGCGGTATCGCCGGGGCTCGATGGCGGCGCCGGCGTTTCACGGGAAAACGAGTGTAGGCGGGGCAAGGCGAGATAGTTAAATTATTAACTTGTTTGGAGACCGGGAGCCGCCCGAGCGACCCGTGGCTTTTTCGAGCAGCGTTTGGAGACGACATAAATGAAGATGAATCGATGGATGGAAGTTCTGCTTGCCGCGGGCCTCGTGTGCGCGGCCGCCACGGCGTCGGCGCAGGTGAAGATCGGCGTGACGCTGTCGGCCACCGGGCCGGCCGCGTCGCTCGGGATTCCGGAAAAGAACACGATCGCGCTGCTGCCGAAGGAAATCGCCGGCAAGAGCGTGCAGTACATCGTGCTCGACGACGCATCCGACACGAGCCGCGCGGTGCAGAACGTGCGCAAGCTGATCGACGAGGATCACGTCGACGCGATCATCGGTTCGTCCGTCACGCCGAACTCGCTCGCGATGCTCGATCCCGTGTCGCAGGGCAAGACGCCGACGATCTCGCTCGCGGCGAGCGCGCAGATCATCTCGCCGATGGATGCGAAGCGCGCCTGGATGTTCAAGGTGCCGCAGAACGACCAGCTGATGGCCGACGCGATCGCCGGCTACATGGCGAAGCACGGCGTGAAGACGGTCGGCTTCATCGGCTTCGCCGATGCGTACGGCGACAGCTGGTACAACACGTTCAACGCGGCGGCCGCGAAGAACGGCCTGAAGGTCGTGTCGAACGAGCGCTTCAACCGTACCGACGCGTCGGTGATGGGGCAGGTGCTGAAGCTGATGGGCTCGAATCCGGATGCGGTGCTGATCGCCGGCTCGGGCACGCCGGCGGCGCTGCCGGCGAAGACGCTGAAGGAGCGCGGCTACAAGGGCAAGGTGTACCAGACGCACGGCGTCGCGAACAACGACTTCCTGCGTGTGTGCGGCAAGGACTGCGAAGGCGAGATCCTGCCGGCCGGCCCGGTGCTCGTGACCGACCAGCTGCCCGATTCGAATCCGGTGAAGAAGCCGGCGCTCGGGTACAAGGCCGCGTACGAGAAGGCCTACGGCGCGGGCTCGCTGGCGACGTTCGGCGGCCATGCGTGGGATGCGGGGCTGCTGCTGCAGCGCGCGATTCCGGAAGCGCTGAAGAAGGGCCAGCCGGGCACCGAGGCGTTCCGCGAAGCGCTGCGCGCGTCGCTCGAAAGCGTGAAGGACCTGCCCGTGTCGCACGGCGTGATCAACATGACGCCGACCGATCACAACGGCTTCGATACGCGTGCACGCGTGATGGTGCAGATCGTCGACGGCAAGTGGAAGCTGCAGGCCGAGTAAGCATCACGTGAAACCGGCGTGCGCGGCGCGAACGGCGCCGTGCGTGCCGTCGGCAGGGTGCGCGGCCCGACGGGTCGCGCCCATGCCGCCTGGAACCGCCGGGGCCCGTCGCCGGGTGCCTGCGCACCGGTCTTGCCGTCCGCGCGCCCCGGCCGTTTCCGTCTTTCGTTTCTCCGCAGCATTCTCGATACACGAAACGTATGGATCTCTCGATTGCAGCGATCCTCGCGCAAGACGGCATCACGACCGGCGCCATATATGCATTGCTGTCGCTGGCGCTCGTGCTGGTGTTTTCCGTCACGCGGGTGATCTTCATTCCCCAGGGCGAATTCGTCGCCTACGGTGCGCTGACGCTTGCCGCGTTGCAGGCGCAGAAATTTCCCGCCACCTGCTGGCTGTTGTTCGTGATGGGCATCGCGTGCTTCCTGCTCGAAGTCGGCGGCCTGATCCGGCATCGCGAACGTCGCCATCAGCTCGGCCGCACACTCGCGACACTCGGCAGCCGCTACGTCCTGCTGCCGCTCGCGGTGTTCGCGATCACGCGCAGCTTTGCCGCGCAGCCGCTGCCAATGCTCGCGCAGATCGCGCTGACGCTTGCGATCGTCGTGCCGATGGGGCCGTTCGTCTACCGGCTCGTGTACCAGCCGATCGCCGAAGGCACGACGCTGCTGCTGCTGATCGTGTCGGTCGCCGTCCACTTCGCGATGGTCGGCCTCGGGCTCGTGATGTTCGGCGCGGAAGGTTCGCGCACCAACGGGTTCTCGGATGCGTCGCTCGCGATCGGCAGCATGACTGTGTCGGTGCAGAGCATCCTGGTCGTCGTGACGGCACTCGTGCTGATCGGTGCGCTCTACGTGTACTTCGGCCGCACGATCGCCGGCAAGGCGCTGCGCGCGACGTCGGTGAACCGGCTCGGCGCGCGGCTCGTCGGCATCGGCACGACCGAGGCAGGGCGGCTCGCGTTCACGTTCGCGGCGGGGCTCGGCGTGCTGTCCGGGATCCTCGTCGGCCCGCTGACGACGATCTACTACGACTCGGGCTTCCTGATCGGCCTGAAGGGTTTCGTCGGCGCGATCATCGGCGGGCTCGTCAGCTATCCGCTCGCGGCCGCCGGCTCGCTGCTCGTCGGCGTGCTCGAATCGTATTCGTCGTTCTGGGCGAGCGCGTACAAGGAGGTGATCGTGTTCACGCTGATCATTCCGGTGCTGCTGTGGCGGAGCTTCGCGACGCCGCACGCGGAAGAGGAAGAGGAGTGACACGATGAAGACGATGGTACGCAACAAGACCTTCTGGGTGTTTCTCGTGGTGCTGTTCGCGCTGCCGGTGCTGCCTGGTGCGCTGCAGGTGCCCGAATACTGGATCACGCTGCTGAACTACATCGGCCTCTACGCGATCGTCGCGATCGGGCTCGTGCTGCTGACGGGCGTCGGCGGGATGACGAGCTTCGGGCAGGCCGCGTTCGTCGGCATCGGCGCCTATGCGACCGCGTTCCTGACGACGCGATACGGCGTGTCGCCGTGGCTCGCGCTGATCGTCGGCGTCGTACTGACGGCGCTCGTCGCGCTCGTGCTCGGCGCGGTCACGATGCGGCTGTCCGGCCACTTCCTGCCGCTCGGCACGATCGCGTGGGGCCTTGCGCTGTTCTACCTGTTCGGCAACCTCGAACTGCTCGGCAAGTACGACGGCATCAACGGGATTCCGGCACTGAACCTGTTCGGCGTCGAGCTTGGAAGCGGGCGCAGCCTGTATTTCCTGATCTGGGCCGTCGTGCTGGCTGCGATCGTGTCGGTGCAGAACCTGCTGAACAGCCGCCCGGGCCGTGCGATCCGCGCGCTGCGCGGCGGCGGCGTGATGGCCGAGGCGATGGGCGTGAATACCGCGTGGATGCGCGTCGTGATCTTCGTCTATGCGGCCGTGCTCGCGGCCGTATCGGGCTTCCTGTACGCGCACCTGCAGCGCGCGGTGAACCCGACGCCGTTCGGGCTGAACCACGGGATCGAGTTCCTGTTTATGGCCGTGGTCGGCGGCGTGTCGCACGTGTGGGGCGCGGTGCTCGGCGCGGCGATCCTGACCGTGCTGCAGGACTATCTGCAGACGCTGCTGCCGAAGCTGCTCGGCTCGGAAGGCAACTTCGAGATCATCGTGTTCGGCGTGCTGATGGTGCTGCTGCTGCAGTACGCGCGTCAGGGCGTGTGGCCGTTCGTCGCGAGGCTGTTCCCGCGTGGGCCGCGCGCGCATGTGCCCGAGCACGCGGATCCGTTGCCGCAACGCGCGAAGCCGACGGCCGGCGAGCCGCTGCTCGTCGTCGACAACGCGCGCAAGCAGTTCGGCGGGCTCGTGGCCGTCAACGACGTCAGCTTCGACGTGAAAGCGGGGCAGATCATCGGGCTGATCGGCCCGAACGGCGCCGGCAAGTCGACCACGTTCAACCTCGTGACGGGTGTGCTGAAGCCGACGGGCGGCACGATCACATTCCGTGGCGAGCGTATCGACGGGCTCACATCGCGCCAGATCGTCCGCCGCGGCATCGGCCGGACGTTCCAGCACGTGAAGCTGTTGCCGGCGATGACGGTGCTCGAGAACGTCGCGATCGGTGCGCACCTGCGTGGCCGTACGGGCGTGTGGCGCAGCGTCGCGCGGCTCAATGCACATGAGGAAGCGCAGCTGCTGGCTGAGGCCGCACGCCAGATCCGCCGCGTCGGGCTTGAAAAGCACATGTACGACGAAGCGGGCAGCCTCGCGCTGGGGCAGCAGCGGATTCTCGAAATCGCGCGGGCGCTGTGCTGCGATCCGACGCTGCTGCTGCTCGACGAGCCGGCCGCCGGGCTGCGTTACCAGGAGAAGCAGCAACTCGCCGATCTGCTGCGACGGCTGAAGGCGGAAGGCATGAGCGTGTTGCTCGTGGAACACGACATGGATTTCGTGATGAATCTCACCGACCGTTTGGTGGTGATGGAGTTCGGCACGCGGATCGCGGAAGGACTGCCGCAAGACGTGCAGCAGGATCCGGCGGTGCTGGAAGCGTATCTGGGCGGGGTGGAGTGATGACGGACACGACGATGCCGATTCTCGAAGTGCGCGGGCTGGCGGTCCGGTACGGGAAGGTGGAGGCGCTGCACGGCGCGGCGATCAAGGTTGGCGCGGGGCAGATCGTCAGCGTGATCGGCCCGAACGGCGCCGGCAAATCGACGCTGCTGAACGCGATCATGGGCGCGCTGCCGGTGACCGGGCATGCATCGGGTGCGATCGTGTACCGCGGGCACGACGTCGGCGCATTGCCGGTCGAACAGCGCGTCGCACGCGGGATGTGCCTCGTACCGGAAAAGCGTGAGCTGTTCAGCACGATGACGGTCGAAGACAACCTCGTATTGGGCGCGTATCGGCGCAAGCAGGCCGGTGAAGCGAACTTCCTCGACCAGCTCGATCATGTGTTCGCCCTGTTTCCGCGGCTGAAGGAGCGCCGCAAGCAGGCGGCCGGCACGCTATCCGGCGGCGAGCGGCAGATGCTTGCGGTTGGACGCGCACTGATGGGCAAGCCCGATCTGCTGATGCTCGACGAGCCGAGCCTCGGGCTGGCGCCGCTGATCGTGAAGGAGATTTTTCATATCATCAGCGCGTTGCGCGGTACGGGCGTGGCGACACTGCTGATCGAGCAGAACGCCCGGGCTGCACTGCAGATCTCCGATTACGGCTATGTGCTGGAGACAGGCGAATTTGCGCTGGAAGGGCCGGCGGCCGAACTCGCGCAGAATCCACGCGTGATCGAGACGTACCTCGGGCTGGCGAAGAAAACGGCCTGATCGGTGGCGTGATGGGCGGGAAACGGGCGGCGTGTTTCACGTGAAACACGCCGTTTTTGTTTTTTGGTGAGATGTGACCCCGGCACGCAACGGCTAGCGGCCGGGGGATAAGTGCAAGGTAAACAATCGGAAGCTCTGTGCAGCGCGGACGACGATCCGGAGCATCGTTCGCCGATGGCTGTCGCCTGTTCCGCACACTGGGGATGTTGTGCCGGATCACAGGGGATAAGTGTCGGGCGAACTGTCTGAAATTCTGTGAGGGAGAGGGTGGGTGCGGTCGCACAGGGTGTTCCGTCCAGGTTGCCGTGCGGGGCACAGGCATCGAACGGGTGTGTGTTCCGCGTGAAATTCCCCGGCAAGAGAATTTTTTGCACAGGCACGACGATGTGCTGCCGGCGGGCCGGAAGCGTTGCCGGAGTGGGCTCTGCGCCACGGATTCTTCGGCCGAGCACAGAAAAATCGCCGAAATGCACAGACCCTACCATTCGGACGGCCTTCGGGTGAAAAGCGAACCCGCTATAATTCGGCCCATACATTTCTCAGATAGGTTCGTGCGCCGTCCTGCGTACGGAATCCACCATGCTTTTTCCCACAGAATTTGACGTCATCGTTGTCGGTGGCGGTCATGCCGGCACGGAAGCCGCGCTGGCGTCCGCCCGCATGGGCGCAAAGACATTACTGCTGACCCACAACATCGAAACGCTTGGGCAGATGAGCTGCAATCCGTCGATCGGCGGCATTGGCAAGGGCCATCTGGTCAAGGAAGTCGATGCGCTGGGTGGCGCAATGGCAGCCGCGACCGACGAGAGCGGTATTCAGTTCCGGATCCTCAATTCGTCGAAGGGGCCGGCCGTGCGCGCGACGCGTGCGCAGGCCGATCGCATCCTGTACAAGGCCGCGATTCGCCACCGGCTCGAGAATCAGCCGAACCTGTGGCTGTTCCAGCAGGCTGTCGACGACCTGATGGTCGAAGGCGACCGGGTGGTGGGCGCCGTCACGCAGATCGGCATCCGCTTCCGTGCGCGTGCGGTCGTGCTGACCGCCGGTACGTTCCTCGACGGCAAGATTCACGTCGGCCTGAACAACTATACGGGTGGCCGCGCGGGCGATCCGGCGGCCGTGTCGCTGTCGTCGCGCCTGAAGGAGCTGAAGCTGCCGCAGGGCCGCCTGAAGACCGGTACGCCGCCGCGTATCGATGGTCGCTCGATCGACTTCTCGCAGCTGGATGAACAGCCGGGCGATCTCGATCCGATCCCCGTCTTCTCGTTCCTGGGCCGTGCGGAGCAGCATCCGCAGCAACTGCCGTGCTGGGTCACGCATACGAACGAGCGCACGCACGACATCATTCGTGGCGGCCTCGACCGTTCGCCTATGTATACAGGCGTGATCGAAGGCGTCGGGCCGCGCTATTGCCCGTCGATCGAGGACAAGATTCACCGGTTCGCTTCGAAGGAATCGCACCAGATCTTCCTGGAACCGGAAGGGCTGACGACCAACGAGTTCTACCCGAACGGGATCTCGACGAGCCTGCCGTTCGACGTCCAGCTCGAGCTCGTGCACTCGATGCGCGGTCTCGAGAACGCGCATATCCTGCGCCCCGGCTACGCGATCGAGTACGACTACTTCGACCCGCGTGCGCTGAAGGCGTCGCTCGAAACGAAGGCGATCAACGGGCTGTTCTTTGCGGGCCAGATCAACGGGACGACGGGCTATGAAGAAGCGGCCGCGCAGGGTCTGCTGGCCGGTCTCAACGCTGGCCGCTACGTGCAGGAGAAGGACGCATGGTGCCCGCGCCGTGACCAGGCCTACCTTGGCGTGCTGGTCGACGATCTCGTGACGCGCGGTGTGGCCGAGCCGTACCGGATGTTCACGAGCCGCGCCGAGTATCGCCTCAGCCTGCGTGAAGACAATGCCGACATGCGCTTGACCGAGATCGGCCGCGAACTGGGGCTCGTCGACGACGCACGCTGGGACGCATTCAGCCGGAAGCGCGACGCTGTTTCACGTGAAACCGAACGCCTGAAGTCGACGTGGGTCACGCCGAAGACGTTGCCGCCGGAAGAGGCGACCGCGCTCCTCGGCAAGGCGATCGACCACGAATACAGCCTCGCCGAACTGCTGCGCCGTCCGGGTATCAGCTACGACGGTGTGTGCGGACTGAAGGGTGGCGAGTGCGGCCCCGCCGAGCCGCTGGCCGACGATCCGGTGCTGCTCGAGCAGATCAAGGAGCAGGTCGAGATCGGCATCAAGTATCAGGGCTACATCGAGCGGCAGGCATCGGAAATCGAACGCAACGATGCGAACGAGAACACGCGCCTGCCCGACGGTATCGATTACCGCGAAGTCCGCGGCCTGTCGTTCGAGGTGAGCCAGAAGCTCAACGAGTTCCGACCGGAAACGATCGGGCAGGCGTCGCGCATCTCGGGTGTCACGCCGGCGGCAATCTCGCTGCTGATGGTGCACCTGAAGCGTCGCGGCCTGGGCCGCCGTAATGGCACGGCCGAAGCGGCAGCGGAGCAGGGGGACGGCGCCGTCCCGACGCGACAATGACGGCGCGTCGCGCGCCGGCGGTTAATCGGGACGTACTGGAACAGATGCTCGTCGAAGGCACGACGGCGCTCGACCTCACGCTGACGGATGCACAACGCAACCAGCTGCTCGACTATGTCGCGCTGCTCGGCAAGTGGAACGCGGTCTACAACCTGACCGCGATCCGCGACCCGAAGCAGATGCTGATCCAGCACATCCTCGATTCGCTTTCCATCGTTCCGCATCTGCGTGGCCGTGCATCGGCCCGCGTGCTCGACGTCGGCTCGGGCGGCGGATTGCCCGGTATCGTGCTGGCGATCGTCGAGCCGGATTGGCAGATCACGCTGAACGATATCGTGCAGAAGAAGTCTGCATTCCAGACCCAGATGCGTGCGGAGCTGAAGCTCGCGAACCTGTCGGTGGTCACGGGGCGGGTCGAATCGCTGCAGCCGGGTGTCGAAGTGCCGGAAAAATTCGACATGATCGTATCCCGCGCTTTCGCGGATCTGTCCGACTTCGTTAAACTTGCTCGACACCTGGTTGCGCCGGGCGGATCGATCTGGGCAATGAAGGGCGTTCATCCGGACGACGAGATTGCTCGGTTGCCGGAAGGCAGCCGCGTGAAGCAGACGATACGGCTGGCGGTGCCGTTGCTCGATGCCGAACGGCATCTGATCGAAGTGGCCGTCGACGAAGCGAATTGAAGGGCCGGCGCGCGATGGCGCGCCGTTTGTTTGAAGGTAAAGGGAACACACCAACGATGGCAAAGATCTTCTGCGTTGCGAACCAGAAGGGGGGCGTCGGCAAGACGACGACATCGGTCAATCTCGCCGCAAGCCTTGCAGCGCAGGAGCAACGAGTCCTGCTGATCGATCTCGACCCTCAGGGTAACGCGACGATGGGCAGCGGGATCGACAAGGCTGCTTGCGAAGCGACCGTGTACGAGGTGCTGGTCGACGGCGTGTCGGTGACCGACGCGCGCATCCGGCCGGAAGGCGTCACCTACGACGTGCTGCCCGCGAACCGCGAGCTGTCCGGTGCCGAGATCGAACTGATCAGCATCGACAACCGCGAGCGCCGGCTGAAGGCCGCGCTCGAGCAAGTGGCCGACGATTACGATTTCGTGCTGATCGATTGCCCGCCGACGCTGTCGCTGCTGACGCTGAACGGCTTGTGCGCGGCACATGGCGTCGTGATCCCCATGCAGTGCGAATACTTTGCACTGGAGGGGTTGTCGGACCTCGTCAACACGATCAAGCAGGTTCACGCGAACATGAACCGCGACCTGAAGATCATCGGCTTGCTGCGTGTGATGTTCGATCCGCGCATCACGCTGCAGCAGCAAGTCTCCGATCAACTGAAAGCGCACTTCGGCGACAAGGTGTTCGACGCGGTGATTCCGCGCAACGTGCGCCTGGCGGAAGCGCCGAGTTACGGGCTGCCGGGCGTCGTGTTCGACCGCAGCTCGCGCGGTGCGCAAGCGTATCTCCAGTTCGGTGCCGAGATGATCGACCGCGTTCGCGCGTTCGAGGTGTCGTGATCCGGACATGAGCGAAGCGAGGAAGAAAGACATGAACGCGGTACCAAAGAAGAAGGGCTTGGGACGTGGCCTCGAAGCGCTGCTCGGCGGCAGTGCCGATATCACCGAAGCGGTGAAGATCGAAGGGGCACCGAACACGCTCGCGCTCGGCAAGCTGCAGGCCGGCAAGTACCAGCCGCGGACGCGGATGGACGAAGGCAGCCTGCAGGAGCTCGCGGCGAGCATTCGCGCGCAGGGCGTGATGCAGCCGATCCTGGTACGGCCCATTTCGTCAGACAAATACGAGATCATCGCGGGCGAGCGCCGTTTCCGCGCGGCACGCCTCGCGGGCCTCGATGAAGTGCCGGTGCTCGTGAAGGATGTGTCCGACCAGGCCGCCGCGGCGATGGCGCTGATCGAGAACATCCAGCGCGAGGATCTGAACCCGCTCGAAGAGGCGCACGGTATCCAGCGCCTGCTCGACGAGTTCGGTTTCACGCACGAACAGGCGGCCGAATCGGTCGGCCGTTCGCGCAGCGCGGTGTCGAACCTGCTGCGCCTGCTGAACCTGGCTTCGCCGGTGCAGACGATGCTGCTGGCCGGTGATCTCGACATGGGGCACGCACGCGCGCTGCTCGCCGTCGATGCGGCCACGCAGATCACGCTCGCCCATCAGGTCGTCAACAAGCGCATGTCGGTGCGGGAGACCGAGAAGCTCGTCACGCACACGACGAAGGAAGCGCCGGCCGTGAAGGCGCGCGCGAAGGACGACGGCGGGCGCGATACGCGCCGTCTCGAGGAGGAGTTGTCCGACCTGCTCGCGTCGACGGTGAAGATCAAGCTCGGCCGCCGCGGACGAGGGCAGGTCACGATCGACTTCGGCAACCTCGACGCGCTCGAGGGCATTCTCGTGCGGCTGCGCGGCAACGTCGCGACCGAAGAGTAACGCGGTGCCGATGGAGAAGACGGGCGCGCCGACGCCGCGCCGGTGGCTGGGATGGCTTGCGCAGGAGCCGGTGCTGTCGGTGCTCGTACTTGGCCTGATCGTGCTGCAATGGGTGCGTCCGCAACCATTTTCCGTGTTGGCCGGTCGCGTCGACTGGCAGACGGTCGCGACGCTGGCGGGCCTGCTGATGCTGACCAAGGCGCTCGAATTGTCCGGCTGCCTGATGTGGCTCGCACACCGCATCGTGCATCACGTGCATTCCGAACGCGGGCTCGCGTTGTTGCTCGTGGGGTTCGCCGCGTTGTTGTCGATGTGGCTCACCAACGACGTCGCGCTGTTCGTCGTCGTGCCGTTGATGGTCTCGTTGCGTGCGCTGACGCCACTGCCGTTCCGGCGGCTCGTGATCGTCGTCGCGCTGGCGGTCAACGCGGGGTCCGTCGCGACGCCGCTCGGCAATCCCCAGAATCTATTCCTGTGGCAATTGAGCGGTGCGTCGTTCGGCCGCTTCGTGGTCACGCTCGGGCCGCTCGCGATCGCGCTGATGGCGCTGCTGCTCGTGCTGACCGCATGCGCGTTTCGCGCGAAGCCGCTCGACTTGTCCGGCGATGTTACAGCGCTGCCCGTGCAACGCATGCACGCGCTGATCGCGGCGGTGCTGTTCGCCGCGTTCGTGCTGCTCGCCGATGCGCATCATCCGCTGCCCGGTCTCGTCGGTGTCGCCATCGTGCTGCTCGCCGTCAAACGCGACGCAGTCCTGAAGATCGACTGGCTGCTGCTGCTGATCTTCGTACTGATGTTCGTCGTGCTGCGTAGCGCGGCTGCGCTGCCCGTCGTGCACGACACGATTGCGAATGCGCAACTCGATTCGCCGCTGCGCGTCTACGCGGCCGGCGCGCTGTTGTCACAGGTCATCAGCAATGTACCGGCCGCGATCCTGCTGTCGGAGTTCACGCACGACTGGCGTGCGCTCGCGTTCGGCGTATCGGTCGGCGGCTTCGGTTTCGCGATCGGCTCGCTTGCGAACCTGATCGCGGTGCGTCTCGCGAAGGAGCCGCGCATGTGGCTGCCGTTCCATCTGGTCTCGATTCCGTTCGCACTCGCCAGCGCGGCGGTCGGCGCGTGGCTGCTCGTTCACGGTTGAGTGACGCGGCTGCGTGTGGCACAGCCGTGCGATTCGGGTGGCGGGGCAGGTGCACAGTATTCGCGCTGGTTGCGGGGCTGTTGATAAGTCCGGCAATTCACAGTCGATCGCCTGTGGTGGCATGACAACTGATTGGATGATTCGACGCGTCGGCGTCGGCCCCGATTTCGGGCATCCGGTGCCGCCGGATGGTCACAGGTTTTTCGTGCTCGGCGCTTCGTGCTTGGCGTGAGCCCGGGGCCGCGTCACGGCGTGGATTCCGGGTGGCGTTCGAGCCGTCCCGCCGGCATCCGCATCGGGCCTCGTTTCCTTGTCATTTCCTCGTCGCCGGATTTTTTCGAGCAAGAAATACCGGCGCAAAAAAGCGACCTTACAACTGTCATCGTACGTCGTCGAATCGCGTGTTTTTTCACATGATGAGGCGTCGTTTTACGCAGGTTTTTGTCGCGTCTAAAGCCTTGAATCACTTGCAACTATCGCTTACAATCGCCCGGATTTGTTAGCTAGGCACCCCTGAAAGCTTTCAGAAAGCTTGGGGCCGGGTTCAAGGATTTTGCGGAAGATTGCGATGGCGGGTCAGGCGCCGGACGACAGGCACGATGATCAGCGCACGCAACGCACCGCTTCGGCGGCCGGCGAGCGGCGCGAATCCGACGATGACTGGGACGCCGAGCAGCAAGATAACAACATCGTTCCGCTCACGCGGGCAGAAGCCGAAAAGCTGTTCGGCCCGAACGTGAGCAAGCCCTCGCGCGTGACCCCCTATAAGGTGGTATTCGCGCAAGTGGTTCTGTCCCTGGTTGCAACGCTGGCGTGGTGGCTGTTTTCGAAGTCGCCGGGCGCCGCTGCGCAATCCGCGTTTCTGGGCGGAGCGATCGGCTGGGTGCCAAGTGCGGTATTCGTGGCACGACTGAAGGCAGGTGGTTCGGCCACCGTGATGAGCTGGGTGATGGGCGAAGCCCTGAAGCTCGCTCTGACGATCGGGATGTTCACTGCAGTGGCGTTCGGCTGGGCCGGCGTGCACTGGGTGCCGTTCCTCGTCACGTACCTCGTCGTGCTGAAGACGTACTGGATCGCACTGGCCTGGCGGTAAGGAACAAGCAGCGTGCGGTTTCGACAACGAACCGCGCCGGCCCGTTCCCGCAATAGCGTGTTGCGGAACTGGCAAAACGATTTTCGACAATTTGGGTGGCATTAACGATATGGCAGCTAGCGAAGGCACGCGCGGTCCGGATCCGTCCGAGTACATTGCGCACCACTTGCAGAATTTCTCCACCTCGCATCAGACGTCGATTTTCGACATCCACGTCTGGAATCTCGACACGCTGTTCTGGTCGATCGTTTGCGGCATCGTGACGATCGTCCTGCTGCGTCTGGCTGCCCGCAAGGCGACGTCGGGCGTGCCGGGCCGTTTCCAGTGCGCGATCGAGATGCTCGTCGAGATGGTCGAAGACCAATCGAAGGCCATCGTTCACGGCAATCGTACCTTCATCGCTCCGCTCGCGCTCACGGTGTTCGTGTGGGTCGCGCTGATGAACTCCCTCGACTTCCTCCCGGTCGACCTGCCGGGCCGCGTGATCGGCCTGCTCGGTCTGTCGGACGTGATTTCCCACCATCGCATCGTCCCGACGGCCGACCTGAACGGCACGCTCGGCATCGCGCTCGGCGTGTTCGTCCTGATGATCTACTACAGCATCAAGATCAAGGGCGCGGGCGGCTTTGTGCATGAGCTGCTGTCGGCACCGTTCGGCGCCCACCCGCTGCTGTGGATCCCTAACCTCGCGCTCAACATCGTCGAATATCTCGCCAAGACCGTCTCCCTCGGTATGCGGCTGTTCGGCAACATGTACGCGGGTGAGCTGTTGTTCCTGTTGATCGCCCTGCTCGGCAGCATGTGGAGCTTCGGTGGCGACGCAACGTTCCTCGGCTTCGTTGGCCACGTGATCGCGGGCAGCGTCTGGGCAATCTTCCACATCCTGATTGTTCTGTTGCAGGCATTCATTTTCATGATGCTGACGCTGGTGTATCTCGGCCAGGCGCACGACAAGCACTAAGCGCGGCGTGCAAAAAAGAGTTTCCGTTTTAGTTTTTTAAATCTCAGTTCCAAGTCTTTTCACAAAGGAGTGATCATGCAAGCTTACATCGCCAACATCCAGGGTCTGACCGCCATCGGTATCGGCATCATCATCGGCCTGGGTGCAATCGGCGCCTGTATCGGTATCGCGCTGATGGGTGGTAAGTACATCGAAGCCTGCGCACGTCAGCCGGAACTCATCAACCCGCTGCAAACGAAGATGTTCCTGCTGGCTGGTCTGATCGACGCGGCATTCCTGATCGGCGTGGGTGTTGCAATGCTGTTCGCGTTCGCGAACCCGCTCCTGTCGAAGCTCGTCGCAGGCTAAGGTTCCTCGGAAATATGCGTCCGGCGTGAGCCGGCGCAGGGCGGAACGGAGACTTGGGGCGCTGATCGAATGCAACTCGATGAGCGCCTTACCGTTTCATTTTTCCGGAATAGCAGATAAGGAAACACCGTGAATCTCAACGCAACTCTGTTTGCGCAAATGGTCGTGTTCCTGGTCCTCGCGTGGTTCACGATGAAGTTCGTGTGGCCGCCGTTGATCAACGCCCTCGACGAACGTTCGAAGAAGATCGCCGACGGCCTCGCCGCCGCCGAGAAGGGCAAGGCAGAACTCGACGCAGCGCACAAGCGCGTGGACCAGGAACTCGCGCAGGCCCGCAATGACGGCCAGCAGCGCATCGCCGACGCTGAAAAGCGTGCCCAGGCGGTCGCCGAGGAAATCAAGGCCAACGCCCAGGCTGAAGCCGCCCGCATCGTCGCCCAGGCGAAGGCGGAAGCAGAACAGCAAATCGTGAAGGCGCGCGAAGCGCTGCGTGGCGAAGTCGCTACGCTGGCCGTGAAGGGCGCCGAGCAGATCCTGAAGCGCGAAGTCGATCAAACGGCCCACGCCCAACTGCTGAATCAACTGAAAGCCGAGCTCTGATCATGGCCGAACTTGCAACCATCGCCCGCCCTTACGCAGAAGCGCTGTTCCGCGTGGCCGAGGGCGGTGACATCGCCGCCTGGTCCACGCTCGTGCAAGAGCTGGCCCAGGTTGCGCGTCTGCCGGAAGTGCTGTCGGTCGCGTCGAGCCCGAAGGTGACGCGCACGCAAGTAGCCGAGTTGCTGCTTGCTGCTGCGAAGTCGCCGCTCGCGGCCGGCGCCGAAGCGAAGAACTTCGTGCAGATGCTGGTCGACAATCATCGCATCGCGCTGCTGCCGGAAATTGCCGAGCAGTTCGAGGCGCTCAAGAACGAACGTGAAGGTGCCGCCGACGCCGAGATCGTGAGCGCGTTCCCGCTGAACGGCGCGGATCTCGACAGTCTCGTCTCGGGCCTCGAACGCAAGTTCAAGCGCAAGCTGAAACCGACGGTCGAAGTCGATTCGTCGCTGATCGGCGGCGTGCGCGTGACGGTCGGCGACGAAGTGCTCGACACCTCGGTTCGCGCGCGCCTCGCATCGATGCAGGCTGCCTTGACCGCCTGAGCGCCACGCCGGCACGCAACAGAATTGACTATCAGGAGCGAATAATGCAACTCAATCCCTCTGAGATCAGCGAGCTGATCAAGAGCCGGATCCAGGGCCTTGAAGCGAGCGCAGACGTTCGCAACCAGGGCACCGTGATCTCCGTGACCGACGGTATCGTGCGTATCCACGGCCTGTCGGACGTGATGCAGGGCGAAATGCTCGAGTTTCCGGGCAACACGTTCGGCCTCGCGCTGAACCTCGAGCGCGACTCGGTCGGCGCGGTGATTCTCGGCGAATACGAACACATCTCGGAAGGCGACATCGTCAAGACGACGGGCCGCATTCTCGAAGTCCCGGTTGGCCCGGAACTCGTCGGCCGCGTGGTCGATGCGCTCGGCAACCCGATCGACGGCAAGGGCCCGGTCAATGCGAAGCTGACCGATGCGATCGAAAAGATCGCCCCGGGCGTGATCTGGCGTAAGTCGGTGTCGCAGCCGGTGCAGACGGGCATCAAGTCGATCGACGCGATGGTGCCGATCGGCCGTGGCCAGCGTGAGCTGATCATCGGCGACCGTCAGTGCGGCAAGACCGCGGTGGCGCTCGACGCGATCATCAACCAGAAGGGCAAGGACCTGATCTGTATCTACGTCGCGATCGGCCAGAAGGCTTCGTCGATCATGAACGTGGTTCGCAAGCTCGAAGAAACGGGCGCGATGGAATACACGATCGTCGTCGCCGCTTCGGCTTCGGATTCGGCAGCGATGCAGTACCTCGCACCGTACGCCGGCTGCACGATGGGCGAATACTTCCGCGACCGCGGTCAAGACGCGCTGATCATCTATGACGACTTGACCAAGCAGGCCTGGGCATACCGTCAGATCTCGCTGCTGCTGCGCCGCCCGCCGGGCCGTGAAGCGTACCCGGGCGACGTGTTCTATCTGCACTCGCGTCTGCTCGAGCGTGCAGCTCGCGTGTCGGAAGAGTATGTCGAGAAGTTCACGAACGGCGAAGTGAAGGGCAAGAGCGGCTCGCTGACGGCACTGCCGGTCATCGAAACGCAAGCTGGCGACGTGACCGCATTCGTTCCGACGAACGTGATCTCGATTACCGACGGCCAGATCTTCCTGGAAACCGACCTGTTCAACGCAGGCATCCGCCCGGCAATCAACGCCGGCGTGTCGGTGTCGCGAGTCGGTGGCGCCGCTCAGACGAAGGTCGTGAAGAAGCTGTCGGGCGGTATCCGTACCGACCTCGCGCAGTACCGTGAACTGGCGGCATTCGCCCAGTTCGCATCGGACCTCGACGAAGCGACCCGCAAGCAGCTCGAGCGCGGCCGCCGCGTGACGGAACTGCTGAAGCAGCCGCAGTACCAGCCGCTGCAGGTCTGGGAACTGGCCGTGTCGCTGTACGCCGCGAACAACGGCTACCTCGACGACCTCGACGTCAAGCAAGTGCTGTCGTTCGAGAAGGGCCTGCGCGAATACCTGAAGACCAGCCACGCTGACCTCATCAAGCGCATCGAAGACACCAAGGATCTCTCGAAGGACGACGAAGGCGCACTGCGCTCGGCGATCGAATCCTTCAAGAAGTCCGGTGCCTATTGATCCGCGAGTGACACACTGAGGCCGCGTGGGTGCTGATGCGCCCGCGCCGCTTCGGTCAAGGAGCAAGCTATGGCTGGAATGAAGGAAATTCGCGGGAAGATCAAGAGCGTGCAGAACACGCGCAAGATCACGAAGGCGATGGAGATGGTGGCCGCATCGAAGATGCGTCGCGCGCAGGAACGCATGCGCGCCGCTCGTCCGTATGCGGACAAGGTCCGTGCCATCGCCGCGCACATGAGCCGCGCGAACCCGGAGTACCGTCACCCGTTCATGGTGGCGAACGAAGGCGCGAACACGGCCGGCATCATTCTCGTCACGACGGACAAGGGTCTGTGCGGCGGTTTGAACACCAACGTGCTGCGTGCGACGGTTCAGAAGTTCAAGGAGCTGGAAGAGAAGGGCCAGAAGGTCGAAGCTACCGCGATCGGTAGCAAGGGCCTCGGGTTCCTGAACCGCTTCGGCGCGAAGGTGATGTCGCAGGTCGTGCACCTCGGCGACACCCCGCATCTGGACAAGCTGATCGGCGCCGTGAAGACGCAGCTCGATCTGTACTCGGAAGGCAAGCTGTCGGCGGTTTATATCGCTTACACGCGCTTCGTCAACACGATGAAGCAGGAAGCCGTGATCGAGCAGTTGCTGCCGCTGTCGTCGGAACACTTCGAAGCCGATGACGGTACGCCGGCCACGTCGTGGGACTACATCTACGAGCCGGACGCGCAGGCAGTCGTCGACGAACTGCTCGTGCGTTACGTCGAGGCGCTGGTGTACCAGGCCGTCGCGGAAAACATGGCGTCCGAGCAATCGGCGCGCATGGTCGCGATGAAGGCCGCGTCCGACAACGCGAAGACGGTGATCAGCGAACTGCAGCTCGTGTACAACAAGAGCCGCCAGGCCGCGATCACGAAAGAACTGTCGGAGATCGTCGGCGGCGCAGCCGCTGTTTAAGCGCGCGCCACGGACGACAACTGCGCCTTTGCGCGAGTAAAGAATCAGGTATTTAAAGGAAAAGCGATGAGTACTGCTGCTTTGGTAGAAGGCAAGATCGTACAGTGCATCGGCGCCGTTATCGACGTGGAATTCCCGCGCGACAGCATGCCGAAGATCTACGACGCGCTCATTCTCGATGGCTCGGAACTGACGCTCGAAGTCCAGCAGCAGCTGGGCGACGGCGTGGTCCGTACCATTTGTCTGGGTGCATCCGACGGCCTGCGCCGCGGCCTGACCGTGAAGAACACGGCAAAGCCGATCTCGGTGCCGGTCGGCAAGCCGACCCTCGGCCGAATCATGGACGTCCTCGGCCGTCCGATCGACGAAGCCGGCCCGATCGAAAGCGAAACGACGCGTTCGATCCACCAGAAGGCTCCGGCGTTCGACGAACTGTCGCCGTCGACCGAACTGCTCGAAACGGGTATCAAGGTTATCGACCTGATCTGCCCGTTCGCAAAGGGCGGCAAGGTTGGCCTGTTCGGCGGTGCTGGCGTGGGCAAGACCGTCAACATGATGGAGCTCATCAACAACATCGCGAAGGAGCACGGCGGTTACTCCGTGTTCGCGGGCGTGGGCGAGCGTACCCGTGAAGGGAACGACTTCTACCACGAAATGAAGGACTCGAACGTTCTCGACAAGGTCGCGCTGGTGTACGGCCAGATGAACGAGCCGCCGGGCAACCGTCTGCGCGTCGCGCTGACCGGCCTGACGATGGCCGAGCACTTCCGTGACGAAGGCCTCGACGTGCTGTTCTTCGTCGACAACATCTACCGTTTCACGCTGGCCGGTACCGAAGTGTCGGCACTGCTCGGCCGTATGCCGTCGGCAGTGGGCTATCAGCCGACGCTGGCTGAAGAAATGGGCAAGCTGCAAGAGCGCATCACGTCGACCAAGAAGGGCTCGATTACGTCGGTCCAGGCCGTGTACGTCCCTGCGGACGACTTGACCGACCCGTCGCCGGCTACGACCTTCGGCCACCTGGACGCAACCGTCGTTCTGTCGCGTGACATCGCTTCGCTGGGTATCTACCCGGCGGTCGACCCGCTCGACTCGACGTCGCGCCAGATCGACCCGAACGTGATCGGTGAAGAGCACTACTCGATCACCCGTCGCGTTCAGCAGACGCTGCAGCGCTACAAGGAACTGCGCGACATCATCGCGATTCTGGGCATGGACGAACTGTCGCCTGAAGACAAGCTGTCGGTCGCACGCGCGCGTAAGATCCAGCGTTTCCTGTCGCAGCCGTTCCACGTCGCTGAAGTGTTCACGGGCTCGCCGGGCAAGTACGTGCCGCTGAAGGAAACGATCCGTGGCTTCAAGATGATCGTCGACGGCGAGTGCGACCACCTGCCGGAACAGGCGTTCTACATGGTCGGCACGATCGACGAAGCCTTCGAAAAGGCCAAGAAGATCTCGTAAGGGTCAGGCGTAACGCAGCGGGCGCCGCTACGTCCGTGAGGGATACCTTGATGGTATCCGTTCGCGGACAGGCGCTCACGTAATACGCTCAACCCGCCGTGCATGGGATCGGAGCAGGCGCTGAAGCGCTCGTTCCGATCGACAGGAGTCGATATGGCAACCATCAAAGTAGACGTCGTCAGCGCGGAAGAGCAGATCTTCTCGGGCGAGGCGAAATTCGTCGCGCTGCCGGGCGAAACGGGTGAGCTGGGTATTCTGCCGGGTCACACGCCGCTGATCACGCGGATTCGTCCGGGTGCGGTGCGCATCGAAGTCGAGGGCGGCAACGACGAATTCGTGTTCGTCGCGGGCGGCATTCTCGAAGTGCAGCCGGGTGCCGTGACGGTGCTCGCCGACACCGCGATCCGCGGCAAGGACCTCGACGCGGCGAAAGCCGAGGAAGCACGCAAGCGTGCCGAGGAAACGCTGCAGAACGCGAAGTCGGATCTCGACCTTGCGAAGGCGCAATCCGAGCTCGCGACCGCGATGGCGCAGCTCGAAGCGATCCAGCGTCTGGCGAAGATCCGCAGCCGGCACTGAGCCGCGCCGCGTATCCCGCGAAAGAAAGCAGCCTTCGGGCTGCTTTTTTTTCGGCCGTCGGTTTCGTCTGTTTTTACGGGTCGGATCATACCGTCCGGTCGTGCTATTTCACCCGTCCGCAGTAATTCGATGTCAGAGTGTCGTCAGCCGCGCACGGCATCATCCCGGAGAGGCTATCCGTCGCGACGGCGGCGGAGCAGACACGCGTGAGCCGCATGTCGGGCCGGTCAGACAAAAACGGACGGAGACATTCATGGCAGCAGACCTTGGCGTGGGGGCGCTGATCGCGCCCGAAAACGGATTGTCGTACGTGCGCGGCACGACCGACGTGCCGCTCTCCGAAGCGACGATCGGCCGGTTCCTGCTCGACACGGCGGGCCGCTTTCCCGATCGGCCGGCCGTCGTGTTCCGCGAGCAGCAGGTGCGCTGGACCTGGCGCGAGTTCGCGAACGAGGTCGACGTGCTGGCGACCGGGCTGGCCTCGCTCGGCATCGTGAAGGGCGATCGCGTCGGCATCTGGTCGCCGAACCGCAGCGAATGGCTGCTCACGCAGTTCGCGACCGCGCGGATCGGCGCGGTGCTCGTCAACATCAATCCGGCCTACCGGCTCGCGGAGCTCGAATACGCGCTGAACAAGGTCGGCTGTAAAGCCGTGATCGCCGCCGAGCGCTTCAAGACGTCCGCGTACGTCGAGATGCTGCAGACCATCGCGCCGGAACTCGCGACCGCGACGCCGGGCGACCTGCATGCGGCGCGCGTGCCGAGCCTGCGCACGGTCGTGTCGATGGGCGACGTCGCGCCGGCCGGCATGTTCCGCTTCGCGGACGTGATGGCGCGCGGCCGCCAGGCCGTCGATCCCGCGCTGCTCGATGCGATCGGCGCGACGCTCGAGGCCCATGAGCCGATCAACATCCAGTTCACGAGCGGCACGACGGGCAGCCCGAAGGGCGCGACGCTCACGCATCGCAACGTCGTCAACAACGGCCGCTCGATCGCGACCGCGATGCGCTTCACCGAACAGGACACGCTGTGCATCCCGGTGCCGCTGTATCACTGCTTCGGGATGGTGCTCGCAGTGCTCGCGTGCGTGTCGAAGGGGGCGGCGATGGTGTTCCCGGGCGAAGCATTCGACCCGGTCGCGACGCTCGCGGCGGTGGCCGACGAGCGTTGCACCGCGCTGCACGGCGTGCCGACGATGTTCATCGCGGAGCTCGATCATCCGGCGTTCGCGCAATTCGACCTGTCGACGCTGCGCACCGGGATCATGGCCGGCTCGCCGTGCCCGATCGAGACGATGAAGCGCGTCGTGTCGCAGATGCACCTGTCCGAAATCACGATCGCGTACGGGATGACGGAGACGAGCCCCGTGTCGTTCCAGAGCTCGACCGACGACCCGCTCGAGAAGCGCACGACGACGGTCGGCCGCATCCAGCCGCACCTGGAAGTGAAGATCGTCGATCCGGGCGGCGATATCGTGCCGGTCGGCGCGACGGGCGAGCTGTGCACGAAGGGCTATTCGGTGATGCTCGGCTACTGGGACGACGACACGAAGACGCGCGAGGTGCTCGTGGACGGCTGGATGCATACGGGCGACCTCGCGACGCTCGATGCGGACGGTTACTGCAACATCGTCGGCCGGTTGAAGGACATGGTGATTCGCGGCGGCGAGAACGTCTATCCGCGCGAGATCGAGGAATTCCTGTTTCGGCATCCGAAGATTCAGAGCGCGCAGGTATTCGGCGTACCCGATGCGAAGTACGGCGAGGAGCTGTGCGCGTGGATCGTGCTGCGCGCGGACGAGCAGATGACAGAGGACGACGTGCGTGCGTTCTGCAACGGGCAGATCGCCCACTACAAGATCCCGCGCTACATCCGCTTCGTCGACGAGCTGCCGATGACGGTGACAGGCAAGGTGCAGAAGTTCGTGATGCGCGACCGGATGATCGAGGAGCTGAAGCTCGACGTGCAGAAGACCGCTTAGCGCGGCATGAAGAAGGGAAAATGAGCTGGAAAAACGCGGCGGCCTGCGGGCCGTTGCGTTTTCGATGGACGAAAAAAAGCGGGCTTATTAGCCCGCTAAAAACCACACGCTACGGGGTTAGCGCGAGGAGACCAAAGATGAAACCGAGTCCGGCGGGGGGCCGGAAACGACTCCAACAGGGATGCCCCTTGGAAGGGCTTCGGTACGTGACCGACTGGCTCGCAGCGCTTCGCGTCCGCTCACACTTGGCACACGAGACCGCATCCGTGTTGAAACCGTTGAGGCCATTGTGGGCGAATTAATGACCCCTCGCGGTAACAAAGTGTTTCAGGTTGTAACGCCCGCCAGATAAGGCTTTCCGGGATTTTTTGCTGTTTTTGAGGGCCCGAAAAAGGTCATTTTTACCCATATTTTCCGCAGCGTTTTCAGCGCGTGCGCACGATGCGTTTTTCATGCGTATCAGGCTCGACGAATTGCCGATTTACACGCGAGAAAATGCGCGGTTCGGCAGATGCCGCGCATGACGATTCATTCGTCAGAAAGATTTTGAAACGTGATTGGGCGGCGCGGAAGTCGACCGTTCGGCCAGTTCGCCGGCATCGGGCCGATTTTGCCGGCGCCGGCGAGCTGCGTCGAAGTGTAACGGCGGCGATTCGGCCGCCACCGTGCAGCGATTTTCGCGGGCGGTGGCCGCGGGGTCGGTGCCCGCTAAAGTCACTGCGGGCCGCCGCGTGCGAACCCGCTTACTTCAGCCATTTGTCCGAAATCGCCTGGTATTCGCCGGTCGACAGCGCGAGATGCAGCCACTGATCGACGTACTGCTGGAACGCGACGTCGCCGCGCGGCACCATGTACGCCTTCTCGCCGAACTGGAACGGCTTGTCCGGATGCACCGAGCACAGGCCCGGATTCAGCTTTTGCTGCAGCAGCGTTTCGGACGCATCCGTCACCATCACGTCCGCCTTGCCCGCGAGGATTTGCTTGAAGATCGTTACGTTGTCCGGATAGACCGTGAGGTTCGCGTGCGTGAAATACTGCTTCGCGAAACGCTCGTTGGTGCCGCCCGGGTTCACGATCACGCGCGTTTCCGGCCGGTCGATCTGCGCGACGGTCTGGTATTTGTCGGCGTCCGCGCAGCGCACGATCGGCGTCTTGCCGTCCACGACGTACGGCTGCGTGAAGAACACGCGCTTCTGGCGCTCGAGCGTCGTCGAGACGCCGCCCACCGCGATGTCGCATTTCGAGACGAAGTCGCCGGTCAGGTTCGGCCAGCTCGTCTTCACGTAGTCGGTCTTCACGCCGAGCGATTTCGCGAGCGATTCGGCCATGTCGATGTCGATGCCCTCGAAGCGGCCGTCCGCACGGTAGTACGAATACGGCTTGTAGTCGCCCGTCGTGCAGACGCGCAGCGTGCCGCGCGCGAGCACGTCGTCGAGCCGCGAGCCGGCGCCCGGTGCGGCGGCGGCGGCGCCTGCGGCGGTCTGCGCGTGCGCGGCGGCGCAGCAAAACAACGCGGCGGCAGCGAGCGTGGCGAATGGTTTCATCGGTCTCCTCCTTCGTTTCGTTCGATATGAGCGTCCGATCATAACGGAGCCATCGCGCGCGTCATATGGCCGCCATCGTGTCGGCATGCGCAGCCTTGCGGCGGCTGTCCGGTAAAATGCCGCTTTGCCTTCGCACCGTCGCTCCTACCGTGGCCCATACCCTGCTCAACGACACCTTCCTGCGTGCGCTTCTGCGCGAGCCGACCGACTACACGCCGATCTGGCTGATGCGCCAGGCCGGCCGCTACCTGCCCGAATACAACGCGACGCGCGCACGCGCCGGCAGCTTCCTCGGTCTCGCGAAGAATCCCGACTACGCGACCGAAGTGACGCTGCAGCCGCTCGAGCGCTTTCCGCTCGACGCCGCGATCCTGTTCTCGGACATCCTGACGATTCCGGACGCGATGGGCCTCGGCCTCGACTTCCAGGTCGGCGAAGGGCCGAAGTTCGCGCATCCGGTGCGTACCGAGGCCGACGTCGCCAGGCTCGCGGTGCCGGACATCGAGGAGACGCTCGGCTACGTGACGGGCGCGGTGCGCGAGATCCGCCGCGCGCTTACCGACGGCCAGGGCCGCCAGCGCGTGCCGCTGATCGGCTTTTCGGGCAGCCCGTGGACGCTCGCGTGCTACATGGTCGAAGGCGGCGGGTCGGACGATTTCCGCACGGTGAAGTCGATGGCGTATTCGCGCCCCGACCTGATGCACCGGATCCTCGACGTGAACGCGCAGGCCGTGGCGGCCTACCTGAACGCGCAGATCGAAGCGGGCGCGCAGGCCGTGATGATCTTCGATACATGGGGCGGCGCGCTGGCGGACGGCGCGTACCAGCGCTTCTCGCTGGACTACATCCGCCGCGTGGTGGCGCAGCTCAAGCGCGAGCATGACGGCGAGCGCGTGCCGGTCATCACGTTCACGAAGGGCGGCGGGCTGTGGCTCGAGGAGATCGCGGCGACCGGCGTCGACGCGGTCGGGCTCGACTGGACGGTCAACCTCGGCGCCGCGCGCGAGCGCGTCGCGGGGCGTGTCGCGCTGCAGGGCAACCTCGACCCGACGATCCTGTTTGCGCCGCCCGCCGCGGTGCGCGAGCAGGCGCGCGCGGTGCTCGACAGCTACGGCAACCATCCGGGCCACGTATTCAACCTCGGGCACGGTATTTCGCAATTCACGTCGCCCGATCACGTCGCTGAACTCGTCGACGAGGTGCATAACCACAGCCGCGCGATCCGTAGCGGAGCCGCCGGCTGAACGCAAGCGCTGTCATGCTGCACTGCGGGGTGACAGCGTTTCGTTTTCGGCGCTAAACAGGGCGCAACCCCGCACCGGTTGCCGATTCAGTGCTTGTCAAGACTTGACTTATACACATTTTCCTCGTTGCAGCGCGGTAGAGCCCTGTGTCGGTCAAATTGCCTCGCTATGGTTCGGTAATTTGAATAGCAGCCTTATGGAATAAGGCTCCGCGGGGGACCGCCACAAACGGCGAAAATCAGCGGAAAGCGCGGCCCCGCGTGCGTTGCGGCCCGTGAGCGGCGAGTTCTCAACAAAGTTATCCACAGGCTGGGCAGGGTATACGGCGATTCCTAATGCGAATCCAAAACTTAGCGCCGAATCTGACGTTTTACTTTAAGTCCGCCGCCACGATGCGGGCGCGGATGCCGGCCGCCCGTCTCGATGCGGTGCATGCCGTCGCCGGAGCGCCGCGATGAGCGGCACCTACCTGCGCGTCGCGCTCGACCATCCGCTCGCCACCCTGTTCGACTATCGCTGCGACGCGCAACCGGCGCCCGTGCCGGGCACGCTTGTGCAGGTGCCGTTCGGCAAGCGGCAGGCGGTCGGGCTCGTCTGCGAAGTGACGACTCACACCGACGTGCCGCCGTCCCGGCTGCGTGCGGTCGACGCGATCTGCACCGACCTGCCGCCGTTGTCGCCGGACTGGCTCGCGCTCGTGTCGTTCGCTGCCGATTACTACCAGCGCGGGCGCGGCGAGGTCGCGCTGCCGGCGCTGCCGCAGGCGCTGCGCGATGCGGGGCGCTGGGGGCGGCTGCTCGCGCCCGAGGTGCGCTACCGGCCGACGGAGGCCGGCCGCGCGGCGCTGCCCGATGCGTTGCCCGCACGCGGGGCCGCGCTGCGGCGGCTCGCGCAGGCGCTGGTCGACACCGGCTCGCTCGCGCTCCCCGATGCACGCGCGCTGCACCCGAAGGCGGCCGCGACGCTCGACGACTGGGCGGCGCGCGGCTGGGTCGACGTCGAGGAGATCGGCTGGGCCGATGCGCCTGTGCCCAAAGCTGTGGATAACCTGTTGGCAGCCGGTGGACGAACTGTGCCGCCGGCGCTCACGGATCAGCAGGCCGAGGCGCTCGACGCGATCCGCGCCGCGCAGGGCTTTGCGCCGTTCCTGCTGCACGGCGTGACGGGCAGCGGCAAGACCGAGGTCTATCTGCACGCGCTCGCGTCGCTGCTCGACGCCCGGCCGGACGCGCAGGCGCTCGTGCTCGTCCCCGAAATCAACCTGACGCCGCAGTTCGAGGCCGCGTTTCGCGCGCGCTTCGCGGGTGCGCTCGCCGACGACGCGATCGTCACGCTGCACAGCGGGCTCGCCGAGGGCGAGCGGGCGCGCAACTGGCTCGCCGCGCATACGGGGCGTGCGCGGATCGTGCTCGGCACACGCCTCGCGGTGCTCGCGTCGATGCCGGCGCTCGCGCTGATCGTCGTCGACGAGGAGCACGAGCCCGCGTACAAGCAGCAGGAAGGGCTGCGCTATTCGGCACGCGATCTCGCCGTGTGGCGCGCGAAGCAGCTCGGCATCACGGTCGTGCTCGGCTCGGCCACGCCGTCGCTCGAAAGCTGGTGGCAGGCGGAGCAGGGCCGCTACACGCGACTCACGCTGTCGCGCCGCGCGGTGGCCGACGCGACGCTGCCGACCGTGCGGCTGATCGACCTCGAAGAGGAGCGGCGGCGCGGCCGCGCGTCGATGGGCGGGCTGTCGGGGCCGCTCGTCGCGGCGCTGAAGGCGCGGCTCGAACGCGGCGAGCAGAGCCTCGTGTTCCTGAACCGGCGCGGCTACGCGCCGCAGCTCGCGTGCGACGCATGCGGCTGGGTCGCAGGCTGCCCGCGCTGCAGCGCGTACGTCGTGCTGCACAAGCCCGAGCATGCGCTGCGCTGCCATCACTGCGGCTGGGAAGCCCGCATTCCGCGATCGTGCCCCGAGTGCGGGAACGTCGACATCGCGCCGCTCGGGCGCGGCACGCAACGCATCGAGGAGGCGCTCGCCGAGGCCGTGCCGGGCGCGCGCGTGCTGCGGATCGACGCGGACAGCACGCGCCGCAAGGGCAGTGCGCAGGCGCTCTTTTCCGATGTGCACGCGGGCGAGGTCGATATCCTCGTCGGCACGCAGATGATCGCGAAGGGGCACGACTTCCAGCGCGTGTCGCTCGTCGGTGTGCTCAATGCCGACACGGCGTTGTTCTCGCATGACTTCCGCGCGAGCGAACGGCTGTTCGCGCAACTGATGCAGGTGAGCGGCCGCGCGGGGCGCGCGGGGCTGCCGGGCGAGGTGCTCGTGCAGACGCGCTACCCGCGTCACGCGCTGTATCACGCGCTCGGGCGGCAGGACTATGTCGGCTTCGCGAATTCGACGCTCGGCGAGCGCCGCGACGCGCACCTGCCGCCGTTCGTCTATCAGGCGCTGCTGCGCGCCGAGGGGCGCACGCTCGACGCGGCGCTCGCGTTCCTGCTGCAAGCCGCGGCCGCGTTGCCTGGGCTGCCGGGCGCCGATCGCGTGACCGTGTACGACGCGGTGCCGATGACGATCGTCAAGGTCGCGAACGTCCACCGCGCGCAGTTGCTGCTCGAAAGCGCGTCGCGGGCGGCGCTGCAGCATGCGCTGCGCGCATGGCAGCCGGAGTTGCGCGCGCTGAAGGGCGTGCTGCGGTGGAGTGTCGAGGTCGATCCGCTGGATATCTGAGCGGCGCGCCATGCGGCCGTCGTGCCGCACACCGCACACCGCACACCGCACACCACGTGCCGCTGCGTCGACGCCCGGGCCGTCGGGCAGCCCCGAACCGTCTCTTGCGGCACGGCCACCCCCGGCCACCTCATCCGCCGCCACCCCAGTGCAACCCGTTTTCGTCCACCGCCACGCGCGGGGAAGGTTGCGCACGCACGCCAAACCGGCCTGCTCAGGGAAAACACCGATCCCCCGACCACGGGCAACTCCTAGGTTGCAACCGCATAAGTGGTTGATTATATTGACTAACCAAAGGGTGCAACCCATCTTGCAATTTGGTTGCACCTTTTTATTGCGTGCCGTAGGATTTCGCGCATCCTCTCACACCACATTGCCGGGCTCGCACCGGCGCACGAACCCACCATGGCAAGCACGACTCTCGGCGTCAAGGTCGACGACCTTCTCCGCTCGCGCCTCAAGGACGCAGCCGCGCGTCTCGAGCGCACTCCCCACTGGCTGATCAAGCAGGCGATCTTCGCGTATCTCGAGCGGATCGAGCACGGCCAGTTGCCGCCCGAGCTGTCGGGCCACAGCGGCGTCACGGAGCTCGCCGACGGCCAGGCCGCGGACGGCGACGACGACAACTCGCCGCACCCGTTCCTCGAATTCGCGCAGAACGTGCAGCCGCAATCGGTGCTGCGCGCGGCGATCACGGCCGCGTACCGCCGCCCCGAGCCGGAATGCGTGCCGTTCCTGCTCGGCCAGGCGCGCCTGCCCGCGAACCTGCAGGCTGACGTGCAGGCGCTCGCGACGAAGCTCGTCGAGGCGCTGCGCGAGAAGAGCTCGGGCGGCGGCGTCGAAGGGCTGATCCACGAATTCTCGCTGTCGAGCCAGGAAGGCGTCGCGCTGATGTGCCTCGCCGAGGCGCTGCTGCGCATTCCCGATCGCGCGACGCGCGATGCACTGATTCGCGACAAGATCAGCAAGGGCGACTGGCGCTCGCACGTCGGCCATGCGCCGTCGCTGTTCGTGAACGCGGCGACCTGGGGGTTGATGATCACCGGCAAGCTCGTGACGACCAACAGCGAAGCGGGGCTGTCGTCGGCGCTCACGCGCCTGATCGGCCGCGGCGGCGAGCCGCTGATCCGCAAGGGCGTCGACATGGCGATGCGCCTGATGGGCGAGCAGTTCGTCACCGGCGAGACGATTTCCGAAGCGCTGGCCAACAGCCGCAAGTACGAAGCGCGCGGCTTCCGCTACTCGTACGACATGCTCGGCGAAGCGGCGACGACCGAAGAGGACGCGCAGCGCTACTACGCGTCGTACGAACAGGCGATCCACGCGATCGGCAAGGCGGCCGGCGGCCGCGGCATCTACGAAGGCCCGGGCATCTCGATCAAGCTGTCGGCGCTGCACGCACGCTACTCGCGCTCGCAGCAGGACCGCACGATGAGCGAGCTGCTGCCGCGCGTGCGCGCGCTCGCGCTGCTCGCCCGCCGCTACGACATCGGCCTGAACATCGACGCGGAAGAAGCCGACCGCCTCGAACTGTCGCTCGACCTGCTCGAGGCGCTGTGCTTCGATCCGGATCTCGCGGGCTGGAACGGCATCGGCTTCGTGGTGCAGGGCTACCAGAAGCGCTGCCCGTTCGTGATCGACTACCTGATCGATCTCGCGCGCCGCAGCCGTCACCGCCTGATGATCCGTCTGGTCAAGGGCGCGTACTGGGATACCGAGATCAAGCGTGCGCAGGTCGACGGCCTCGAAGGCTATCCGGTCTATACGCGCAAGATCTACACGGACGTGTCGTACCTCGCGTGCGCGAAGAAGCTGCTCGCCGCCCCCGACGCCGTCTATCCGCAGTTCGCGACGCACAACGCGTACACGCTCGCCGCGATCTACCAGCTCGCGGGCCAGAACTACTACCCGGGCCAGTACGAATTCCAGTGCCTGCACGGGATGGGCGAGCCGCTGTACGAGGAAGTCACCGGCCGCGACAAGCTGAACCGGCCGTGCCGGGTGTACGCGCCGGTCGGCACGCACGAGACGCTGCTCGCGTACCTGGTGCGCCGCCTGCTGGAAAACGGCGCGAACACGTCGTTCGTGAACCGCATCGCGGACAAGACCGTGTCGGTGAAGGAACTGGTCGCCGATCCGGTCGACGAAGCGTCGAAGGTCGTGCCGCTCGGCGCGCCGCACGCGAAGATCCCGCTGCCGCGCAACCTGTACGGCGACGAGCGTCCCAACTCGATGGGCCTCGACCTGTCGAACGAACACCGCCTCGCGTCGCTGTCGTCCGCGCTGCTCGCGAGCGCGCACTTCCCGTGGCGCGCGGCGCCGATGCTCGCCGACGACACGCTCGCCGACGCGCCGGCCCGCGACGTGCGCAACCCGGCCGACCAGCGCGACACGGTCGGCACCGTCAGCGAAGCGACGGCCGAACACGTGAGCGCGGCACTCGCGCACGCGGTGGCCGCCGCGCCGATCTGGCAGGCGACGCCGGTCGACGCACGCGCCGATTGCCTGGTGCGCGCGGCCGACCTGCTCGAAGCGCAGATGCACACGCTGATGGGCCTGATCGTGCGCGAAGCCGGCAAGTCGCTGCCGAACGCGATCGCCGAGATCCGCGAAGCGGTCGACTTCCTGCGCTATTACGCCGCGCAGATCCGCGACGAATTCTCGAACGACACGCACCGCCCGCTCGGTCCCGTGGTCTGCATCAGCCCGTGGAACTTCCCGCTCGCGATCTTCATGGGCCAGGTGGCCGCCGCGCTCGCGGCTGGCAACACGGTGCTCGCGAAGCCGGCCGAACAGACGCCGCTGATCGCCGCCCAGGCCGTGCGCCTGCTGCGCGAGGCCGGCGTGCCGGCCGGCGCGGTGCAGCTGCTGCCGGGCGACGGCGAGACCGTCGGTGCGGCGCTGGTCGCCGATCCGCGCACGCGTGCGGTGATGTTCACCGGTTCGACCGAAGTCGCGCGCCTGATCAACAAGACGCTGTCGGCGCGCCTCGACCCGGACGGCAAGCCGATCCCGCTGATCGCGGAAACGGGCGGCCAGAACGCGATGATCGTCGACTCGTCGGCGCTCGCGGAGCAGGTGGTCGCGGACGTGATGCAGTCGTCGTTCGACTCGGCCGGTCAACGGTGTTCGGCGCTGCGCGTTCTGTGTCTGCAGGACGATGTCGCGGACCGCACGCTGACGATGCTGAAGGGCGCGATGCACGAGCTGGCGCTCGGCAACCCCGACCGGCTGTCGACGGACGTCGGCCCGGTGATCGACGGTGAAGCGAAGCAGACGATCGACACGCACGTCGCGGCGATGAAGGAGAAGGGCCACGCGGTCACGCAGCTGCCGGCGCCGGAAGCCTGCGCGCACGGCACGTTCGTGCCGCCGACGCTGATCGAGATCGGCAGCATCGACGAGCTGAAGCGCGAAGTGTTCGGCCCCGTGCTGCACGTGGTGCGCTACCGCCGCAGCCAGCTCGACAAGCTGCTGGAGCAGATCCGCGCGACCGGCTACGGTCTGACGCTCGGCATCCACACGCGGATCGACGAGACGATCGCGCACGTGATCTCGAATGCGCACGTCGGCAACATCTACGTGAACCGCAACGTGATCGGCGCGGTGGTCGGCGTGCAGCCGTTCGGCGGCGAGGGGCTGTCGGGCACGGGCCCGAAGGCCGGCGGCGCGCTGTACCTGCAGCGCCTGCTCGCGACGCGTCCGTCGGGCCTGCCGCGTTCGCTCGCGCAGACGCTGATCGCGGACGGCGCGGTCGAAGGCGATGCGCGCGGCAACCCGGCGGCAGCGCTCACGACGCTGCGCGACTGGCTGATCGAGCAGCGCGAGCCGGCACTGGCCGCGCGTTGCGACGGCTACCTGGCGCAGGTGCCGGCCGGTGCGACCGCCGTGCTGACCGGCCCGACGGGCGAGCGAAACACGTATACACTCGGCCCGCGCGGCACGGTGCTGTGTGTCGCGGCGACGCCGGGCGGCGCGCGCGCGCAGTTCGCGGCAGTGCTGGCGACCGGCAACCGCGCGCTGTTCGCGGGCGCGGCCGGCGAGGCGCTGGTCGCCGCGCTGCCGGCGTCGCTGAAGGCGCATGCGACCGTGCGCAAGCAGGCCGATACGCCGTTCGACGCGGTGCTGTTCGAAGGCGACAGCGACGAACTGCAGACGCTCGTGAAGGACGTCGCGCAGCGACCGGGCCCGATCGTGTCGGTGCAGGGCGTGTCGGTGGGCGCGTTCGAGAACGGCGATGCGGAAGATTACGCGCTGGAACGGCTGTTGACGGAGCGCTCGGTGAGCGTGAACACGGCCGCGGCGGGCGGCAATGCGAATTTGATGACGATCGGCTGAGCATCCTTGCCGTTCGGATCAAACAAAGGAAGCGGCTAGGCGATCCCGAAGCCGCTCCATTTACCCTGGTACCAAGGAGATGCTATGCAACACACGATGAAAAAGGTGGCAGGCGCGACGTTCGTCGCGGTCATGTCGCTGGCGGGGACGGCCCATGCGGATGACGTGAAGATCGGTTACGCAGGGCCGATGACGGGCGCGCAGGCGCACTACGGCAAGGATATGCAGAACGGGATCGTGCTCGCGATCGAGGATTTCAACGCGACGAGCCCGAAGATCGGCGGCAAGCCGGTGAAGTTCGCACTCGATACGCAGGACGACCAGGCTGACCCGCGCACCGGCACGACGGTCGCGCAGAAGCTCGTCGACGACGGCATCAAGGGCATGCTCGGCCACTTCAACTCGGGCACGACGATTCCGGCCTCGCGCATCTACGCGAACGCGGGCATTCCGCAGATCGCGATGGCGACCGCACCGGAATACACGCAGCAGGGTTACAAGACGACGTTCCGCATGATGACGTCCGACACGCAGCAGGGCTCGGTGGCCGGCACGTTCGCGTCGAAGGATCTCGGCATGAAGAAGATCGCGATCGTCGACGACCGCACGGCCTACGGCCAGGGTCTCGCCGACCAGTTCGAGAAGGCCGCGAAGGCCGGCGGCGCGACGATCGTCGACCGTGAATTCACGAACGACAAGGCGGTGGACTTCAAGGCGATCCTGACCAAGCTGAAGGCGGCGAAGCCGGATCTCGTCTACTACGGCGGCGCGGATTCGCAGGCTGCACCGATGGTCAAGCAGATGAAGACGCTCGGCATCACCGCCCCGCTGATGAGCGGCGAAATGGTGAAGACGCCGACGTTCCTGAAGATCGCGGGCAACGCGGCCGACGGCACGATCGCCTCGCTGGCAGGCCTGCCGCTCGAAGAGATGCCGGGCGGCAAGACGTACGCCGACAAGTACAAGAAGCGCTTCGGCGAAGACGTGCAGACCTACTCGCCGTATGCGTACGACGGCGCGATGGCGCTGTTCAACGCGATGAAGAAGGCCGATTCGACCGATCCGGCGAAGTACCTGCCGGTGCTCGCGAAGACCGACATGGCCGGCGTGACGTCGACGCACGTCGCGTATGACGCGAAGGGCGACCTGAAGAACGGCGGCATCACGATGTACAAGGTCGAGAAGGGCGAGTGGAAGCCGCTGAAGAGCATCGGCGGCAAGTAAGCAGCCTGTGACGTGACGAACGGGCGGCGGCGCACGTCGCTGCCCCGCCGGTCATGCGAAAAAGCCACCTGGCCGTCGGGCCGGGTGGCTTTTTCTTTTTTGCGGCCGGGCAAGCGGATTTAAGCGGCTTTAAGCGGCCATATGCGCCTATTCGCGACGCACACGCAGCAGGAACTTCTGCAGCTTGCCCGTAGGCGTGCGCGGCAGCGCCTGCACGAACGTGAACTCACGCGGAATCTTGTAAGCGGCGAGCCGCTCGCCGCAGAACGCGCGCAGCGCGTCCGCGTCGGGTACCGTGCCCGCGCGCAGCGCCACGTGCGCGACGACCGTCTCGCCCCAGTCGGGATGCGGGACACCGACGACGGCCGCCTCGGCGATGTCCGGGTGCGCGCCGAGCACGTCCTCCACTTCCTTCGAATAGACGTTCTCGCCGCCCGTCACGATCATGTCCTTCAGCCGGTCGACGATGAACAGGTAGCCATCCTGATCGATCCGCGCGATGTCGCCGGTGCGATACCAGCCGTGCGGCGCGAACGCGGCGCGGGTCGCGGCCGCATCGTCGAGATAGCCGAGCATCATGCTGTCGGTCTTCAGCCAGATCTCGCCGGTCTCGCCCGGCTGCGCATCGACGCCGTCCATCCGCACGACGCGCAGGTCGACGCCCGGGCCGCCGTGGCGGCCGATCGAACCGGCCTTCGCGATCTGCTCGTCCGGATACAGCGTCGTGCCGGCCGGGCCCGCTTCCGTCATGCCGTACACCTGGAAGAACGCGTCGCTGCGATACGCGCGCGCGAGCCGTTCGGCCTGCGCGGCGCCGATCGGGCCGCCGCCGTACAGCCATGCGCGCACGCTCGACAGGTCGAACGCCGCGAAACCCTCGATCGTGTCGAGCGGCAGCAGGTACGACACCGGCGCGCCGAAATACAGCGTCACGCGCTCGCGCTCGACGGCCTGCAGGAACCGCAGCGGATGGTATTCGCGCAGCAGCACGACGGTGCCGCCCGCATACAGCGTGCCGCCGAACCAGTTGTTGAGCGGCGACGAATGCCAGATCGGCATCGCCATCAGCGTGCGCTCGTTGCGGCCGATGCCGGTCGCGAGGGCCGCCTGCATCGCGGCGAGCGTCACGGTGCGGTGGCTGTGCACGCAGCCTTTCGGGTGGCCGGTCGTGCCGGACGTATAGAGGATCTGCGCGATGTCGCCGTCGGCCGGCTCGATGCCCGCGAGGCCATCCATCGTTGCGCACAGCGTGTCGAAGCACGGCACGCCGTCGAGCTCGCCTTCGGTCACGAGCCGTCGCGCGGGATGCACGATGCGCTCGACCACCGGCGCGAGCGTCACGTCGAACAGCAGCACCTTGCTGCGGCTGTGTTCGAGCACGTAGTCGACTTCCGGCGCCTGCAGCTTGTGGTTGATCGGCACGAACGTCGCGCCGAGCCGCCACGCGCCGAACATCAGGTCGACGAAGGCCGGCGTGTTGAAGCACATCGCGGCGACCCGGTCGCCGGCCGCGACGCCGAGCGCGCTCAGCACGGCCGCCGCGCGGTGCGAGCGCTCGCGCGCGGCGGCATAGGTGATCGTCGCGGATTCGCTGACGAGGAACGGCTTGTCGGGCGTCGCGCGGGCGGCGCGGTCGAGGGCGGCGACGAGGTTCATCGGGGCTCCGGGCGGGCGAACGAAGGCGAACGGGGGGAACCGGGCCGGACGAACGGGCGTCAGGCCGGGTACGCGCGCTGCAGCAGCGCGGCGACGTCGATCGCGTACGGGTCGAAGCCGCCCGCGATGCGGCCCCAGTCGGGCGCGGCAAGCCGTGTCGCGACGAACGCGTCGGCGACGGCCGCCGGCGCGTCGCGGCGCAGCAGGCACGCCTGCGCGACGAGCGCGAGGCGCTGTGCGAACACGCGGCCCGACGCCTCGAGCGTGTCGGCCGGTGCGTCGAGCATCGCGCGCAGCGCGTCGAGCGCCGCGCGGATGCGCGGTTCGCCCGCGCCGAGGTCGGCGAGTTCGGTGAACAGCGCGGCAGCCGCGTCGGGCTCGCGCGACACCGCGCGCAGCACGTCGAGGCACATCACGTTGCCCGAGCCTTCCCAGATCGAGTTGACGGGCGCCTCGCGGAAAAGCCGCGCGATCGGGCCGTCGTCGACATAGCCGTTGCCGCCGAACACTTCCATCACCTCGCCGGTCAGCTCGACCGCGCGCTTGCACACCCAGAATTTCGCGGCGGGCGTGACGATGCGCTTCCATGCGCGTTCGCGCGGCGAGTCGTCGCGCTCGAACGCGTCGGCCAGACGCATCGCCAGCACGAGCGCGGCTTCGCTTTCGAGCGCGAGATCGGCCAGCACGGTGCGCATCAGCGGCTGTTCGGCGAGCGCGCGGCCGAATGCATGGCGCTGGCGCGTGTACGCGATCGCCTGCACGACGCCCTGGCGCAGCATCGCCGCGCTGCCGAGCACGCAGTTCAGCCGCGTGTAGGTGGCCATTTCGATGATGGTCGGAATGCCGCGTCCTTCGTCGCCGAGCATGATGCCCCACGCGTCGTTCAGCTCGATCTCGCTGCTCGAGTTGCTGCGGTTGCCGACCTTGTCCTTCAGCCGCTGGATCTCGACCGCGTTCTTCGTGCCGTCCGGCCGCCAGCGCGGCACGTAGAAGCACGACGGGCCGCCGCCTTCGGTCTGCGCGACGACGAGGTGCGCATCGCACATCGGCGCGGAGAAAAACCACTTGTGGCCGCGCAGCCGGTATTCGCCGCCGCGCCCGCCCGCGCCGACGGCGGTCGCGAGCGTCGTGTTCGCGCGTACGTCGGAGCCGCCCTGTTTCTCGGTCATGCCCATGCCGAACCAGATCGAGCGCTTGTCGGCGACCGGCACGTCGCGCGGATCGTAGTCGTCGCTGTAGAGCTTGTCGCGCAGCAGCGCCCACAGCGCGGGCTCCTTCTGCAGCACGGGGATCGCGGACTGCGTCATCGTCGCCGGGCACAGCGTGCCGGCCTCGATCTGGCCATGCAGGTAGAAGCCGGCCGCGGTCGCGGCCCAGCGGCCGCGGCGCGATTCGCGGAACGCGAGCGACACGAAGCCTTCCCGGCGGTACCGGCCGAGCAGCGCGTGCCACGCCGGGTGAAAGTCGACGCGGTCGATGCGCCGGCCGCGCCGGTCGAACGTGTTCAGTTCCGGCGTGTGACGGTTCGCTTCGTCGGCAAGCCGCGCGGTGTCGGCGCTGCCGAGCCACGCGCCGTATGCGTCGAGCTGCGGCGCGGCCCAGTCGGCGCCCGCGCGGGTGAGCGCGTCGCGCAGCGCGATGTCCGTCGTGAAGAGGTTATAGTCGACCAGTTCGTCGAACTGGTTCGTGACGGCGTGAGTCGATTCGGTCATCGAAGTTGTCTCCGGTCTCATGCTTCGCGGGCGGCCGGCGTCATGCCGCCCGGATGACGCTTCGGCGCCGGTTCCGGCCCCCGGTAAAACGCATGCCCTGCTGATTTCCAGAGTAGCAAATATGCCGCCGCGACATGTTCAGGTTCCAGCGCCGCCCGGCCAGCCGGCGGCGCAACCCACGCCCGCGTTGCGTCGCCGGCCGCGCCAGTCGCGCGCGCAGGCGAGTTCCGACGCGCTGCAGCAGGCGTTCGTTCAGCTTTTGCTCGAACGCGGCTACGCGAAAGCGACGATCCGCGAGATCGCGGCCGTCGCGGGCGTCAGCATCGGCACCTTCTACGAGTATTTCGGCGACAAGCAGAGCCTCGCGGCGCTCTGCATCCATCGGCACGTGCTGGCGCTGGCCGACCGGCTGCGCGACGCGGTGGCGGGGCTGCGCGGCGCGCCGCGGGCCGAACTCGCCGCCGCGCTCGTCGACCTGCAGGTCGACGCGATCGGCGCCGACGCGGCGCTGTGGGGCGCGCTCTTCGCACTGGAGCGGCAGGTGTCGCCGCTCGCCGCCTACCGCCGGCATTACGACGCGTACGTCGCGCTGTGGCGCGACGCGCTCGCGCATGCGGCCGATCCGCCGCCGGCCGCGCGGCTCGACGGGATCGCGCGGATGGCGCACACGCTCTGCTACGGCGGGCTCTCGCAGGCGCTGCTGACGCTCGGGCCCGCGTTCGACATCGCCGCGCTGCGTGGCGAATTGCGGGCCGTGCTGCTCGCCTATCTGGCGGCGGCCGGCCGGTAGCATCCCTTAAGGGAAATGCCGGATTCGCATGTCGGCCAGGCAGGCGAGCCTTGCCGCAGCGTGCTTCTCTCCATGGGGCATGAGAAAAATACATGACCGCCATGACGAACTTTCGTTTGTCCGCCGATATTGGCTCGGGCTAAATCATGCGGCAGATGCAGGCCGCGCGCGTCGCGCGGGGCCGCCCGAAGGACATCAGAAGGAGGAGTCATGCGAAGCGCCACCGCGCCCCGTTCGAAACTGCCCGACGTCGGGACGACGATCTTCACGGTGATCGGCCAGCTGGCAGCCCGGCACGATGCGTTGAACCTGTCGCAGGGGGCGCCGAATTTCGCGCCCGATCCGGCGCTCGTCGAAGGCGTCGCGCGCGCGATGCGCGACGGGCACAACCAGTACGCACCGATGGCCGGCGTGATGGCGCTGCGCGAGCGGCTCGCGGAAAAGACCGAGGCGCTGTACGGCGCGCGCTACGACCCGGCCACCGAGATCACGGTGATCGCGAGCGCGAGCGAGGGGCTGTACGCGGCGATCAGCGCGCTCGTGCATCCGGGCGACGAGGTGATCTACTTCGAGCCGTCGTTCGACAGCTATGCGCCGATCGTGCGGCTGCAGGGCGCGACGCCCGTGGCGATCAAGCTGTCACCGGAGCATTTCCGCGTGAACTGGGATGAGGTGGCGGCCGCGATCACGCCGCGCACGCGGATGATCATCGTCAACACGCCGCACAACCCGACCGCGACCGTGTTCTCGGCCGACGATCTCGAGCGGCTCGCGCAGCTCACGCGCGACACGGGCATCGTCGTGCTGTCCGACGAAGTCTACGAGCACGTCGTGTTCGACGGCGCGCAGCACCAGAGCGTCGCGCGCCACCGCGAGCTGGCCGAGCGCAGCGTGATCGTGTCGTCGTTCGGCAAGTCGTTCCACGTGACCGGCTGGCGGGTCGGCCATTGCCTCGCGCCGGCCGAACTGATGGACGAGATCCGCAAGGTGCACCAGTTCATGGTGTTCTCGGCCGATACGCCGATGCAGATCGCGTTCGCGGAGATCCTCGCGCGGCCGGACAGCTATCTCGGCCTGTCGGCGTTCTACGAGGCCAAGCGCGACCTGCTCGCGCGCGAGCTGGCCGATTCGCGTTTCGAGCTGCTGCCGAGCGAGGGCTCGTTCTTCATGCTCGCGCGCTTCCGGCACTTCTCGGACGAAAGCGACAGCGATTTCGTGCTGCGCCTGATCCGCGACGCGCGTGTCGCGACGATTCCGCTGTCGGCGTTCTACACCGACGGCACCGACGCCGGCGTGATCCGGCTCAGCTTTTCGAAGGACGACGCGACGCTGGTCGAAGGCGCGCGGCGGCTGCGTTCGCTGTAAACCCCGTACGGCATCCGGCCACGGGCATCCGGCGACGGGTACGTCGCATCGACCAGACACAGGAGATCACGATGAAGCACACGGCCACCCTGAAACTCGCGTTCGCACTCGCGTGCGCCATCGGTTCCGGCGCGGCGCTCGCCGATGCGCAGACGCTGCGCTTCGGCCTCGAGGCGCAATACCCGCCGTTCGAATCGAAAGCGCCGAACGGCGACCTGCAGGGCTTCGACATCGACGTCGGCAACGCCGTCTGCCAGACGGCGAAGCTGTCGTGCAAATGGGTCGAGACGTCGTTCGACGGCCTGATTCCCGCGCTGAAGGGCCGCAAGTTCGACGCGATCAACTCGGCGATGAATGCGACCGAGCAGCGGCGCCAGGCGATCGACTTCACGACGATCATCTATCGCGTGCCGACCCAACTGATCGCGCGCACCGGCAGCGGCCTGCTGCCGACGCCGGAATCGCTGAAGGGCAAGCGGGTCGGCGTGCTGCAGGCGTCGATCCAGGAAACCTTCGCGAAGGCGCACTGGGAGCCGGCCGGCGTCGCGGTCGTCGCGTACCAGGACCAGAACCAGGCGTATGCGGATCTGGTCGCGGGCCGTCTCGACGCGACGCTCGTGCTCGCACCGTCCGGCCAGCGCGGCTTCCTGTCGCGTCCGGACGGCAAGGGCTTTTCGTTCGTCGGCCAGCCGGTGCACGACGACCGGATCCTCGGCAGCGGCATCGCATTCGGGCTGCGCAAGGGCGACAGCGCGCTGAAGGCGAAACTCGATGCGGCGATCGACAAGCTGAAGGCGGACGGCACGGTGAAGTCGCTCGGCCTGAAGTATTTCGGCGATATCGACATTTCGGCGAAGTAAGCGGGGCAGCGCGCGATGCAGAACCGGAACACGACCGCCGCGGGCGCCGAACCGGCGGGCACGCCGCTGTCGGGCGACGCGCTCGAAGCCGTGCTCGTCGCCGAACTGGGCGATGCGCTCGTCACGCGCGCGGCCGACATCGATCCGCGTTATTTCACCGCCTACAACGAGCCGGCCGGCGCGCGACCGCGCGCGCTGGTGCGCCCGCGCAGTGTCGGCGACGTGTCGCGCACGCTTGCGCTGTGCGCGCGGCTCGGCCAGACGGTCGTGCCGCAGGGGGGCCTGACGGGGCTCGCGCGCGGCGCGGTCGCGCTCGGCGGCGAGGTCGTGCTGTCGATGGAACGCTTCGCGGGCGTCGAGGCGCTCGACGCGGCGGCCGGCACGATGACCGTGCGCGCCGGGACGCCGCTGCAGACGGTGCAGGAAGCCGCGGAAGCGGCGGGTTTCACGTTCGGTGTCGATCTCGGCGCTCGCGGCTCGTGCCAGATCGGCGGGATGCTCGCGACCAACGCGGGCGGCACGCGCGCGATCCGCTACGGGATGATGCGCGAGCAGGTGCTCGGGCTCGAGGCCGTGCTCGCGGACGGCACGGTCGTGTCGTCGATGAACCGGATGCTGAAGAACAACGCGGGCTACGACCTGAAGCAGCTGTTCATCGGCAGCGAGGGGACGCTCGGCGTCGTCACGCGCGCCGTGCTGCGGCTGCATCCGTTGCTCGCCGCGCCGGCCACGGCGCTCTGCCGCGTGCGCGACTACGACGCGGTCATCGCGCTGTGGAATCGCGTGCGCACGCTGCCGGAGGTCGTCAGTTTCGAGGCGATGTGGCCGGCGTTCTACGACTACGTCGCGCGCCGCACGCCGGGCGTCTCGGCGCCGTTTGTCGGCGACGACGGCTTCGCGGTGCTGATCGAATGCGCGACGAGCGCACCGGGCGGCGATGCGCACCAGGCGCTGGAAACCGGCCTCGCGGCGGGAATCGAGGCCGGGCTCGTGGAGGATGCGGTGCTCGCGACGTCGGAGCGGCAGGCGCGGGACTTGTGGACGCTGCGCGAAGGCCTCGCGATCGACGCACTGCCGCATCTGGTCAACTTCGACGTGAGTTTGCCGACCGGCGAACTCGGCGTGTTCGCCGAACGCTGCGAAGCGGCGCTGCGCATGCAATGGCCGGATGCCGTGTGCCTGTTCTTCGGGCACGTCGGCGACGGCAACGTGCATATCGGCGTGTCACTGGCCGGGATGAGCGATGCGGACGCCGACGCGCTCGATCACTGCGTGTACGCGGTGGTGCGGGACATGGGCGGCTCGGTGTCGGCCGAGCACGGCATCGGCGTGCTCAAGCGGCCCTATCTCGCGCACACACGCAGCGACGCGGAAATCGGGCTGATGCGACGCCTGAAGGCCGCGCTCGATCCGGGCGGCATCCTGAATCCGGGCAAGGTGCTTTGACGGCGGCGTTGCCTGCCGCCGCCGGGCGCCCGCCTGCGTGATTCGTCAGTCGTCCACCCAGCGCAGCGCGCCGATCTTCAGGTGTTCGACGACGCTGCGCGCCCATCCGAGCTCGGCATTGAGCAGCACGAGCGCATGTTCGTTCTGCAGCAGGAACAGGCGCGGCACCTGGTCGGCCTGCGCGGCGTTGCGCAGCGATTCGAGGCGCTCGCGTTCGGCGTCGAGCCGGGCGATCCGAAGCTCGAGCTGGTGGCGGGCATCTTCGGCGTCGAGCAGCGGCAGGAAGGCGAGGCCGGCGCCGAACGCCGGGAATTCGCGCGCGGGCTCCGCGAGCAGCGCATGCAGCCACGCCTGCCCGGCCGTGTGCCCGGCCTCGGTCAGCGCATACAGCGTGCGCTCGGGAAACGCGCCGTCGCGCTCGGTGTCGTGAACGGCGATCAGCCCGTCGCGCAGCAGCCGGTCGATCGTCTGGTAGAGGCTCGTGCGCTGCCGGACGTTGACGACTTCGTCGTACCCGCGGGCCTTCAGTTGCTGCAGCATCCCGTACGGATGCATCGGCGTTTCGGTGAGCGTCGCGAGGACGGCCAGCGCGAGCGGGGACGGACGACTAGTGGACATGAATAGTTATCTCATATCTAGTAATAATATAACTATTCTCGATGAAACCATCATATTCCACAAGGATTTCAGCCGAGGTGCGAGCGCTTCGCGGTCGGTGCGACGGTTTCCATCGTCGCGAGACCGTGCACGATGCCGCAATCCTCGACCGAATGCTCGCCGACGCACTGTCGGCGCAATTCGGTGAGCTGGTCGCGCAGATGCGTGAGTTCCGCGAGGCGCGCATCGACGTGGCCGATGTGTTCGTCGAGCAGCGCATTGATCGAATCGCAGGGATCGGCCGGCGTGTCGGTGAGCTGCAGCAGCGCGCGGATTTCGTCGTGGGCCATGTCGAGTGCGCGGCAGTTGCGGATGAAGCGCAGCCGTTCGACATGCACGTCGGTGTAGTTGCGGTAGTTCGAGTCGGTGCGCTCCGCATCCGGCATCAGCCCCTCTTTCTCGTAGAAACGGATCGTCTCGGGTGTGCAGCGGGCCGCCTTGGCCAGTTCGCCGATCTTCATTGTCCTTCTCCCGTGCAAGGGTTGACCTTGTAGTGGCTTCAGGGTGTTAACTCTACTCCGTCAAGCCATTGAAAGCCATTGAGGAGGTTGTCATGACCGATGCCCAGCGTACCCACGACCCACGACACCGTCATGCCGGCGGCGCCGATGCGTGCTGCGCCGATTCGCGCGACACGCAGACGGCGACCGTTGCCGACGCGGTGCCGGCGGCCGGCGAGCGCGCGCACGGCCACGACCATGATCACGGCGACCACGGCGACGCGCATCGGCACGGCGCGGCGTGCACGCACGACCACGGCGCGCACGATCATTCGGGTCATGGCCACGATCATGCGGAAGGCAACGGCCATGTACACGGCGACGCGTGCTCTCACGACCACGGCAAGCACGACCATGCCGACCACGACCACGACCACGACCACGACCACGACCACGACCACGACCACGCGGCCGGCGACTGCTGCGCGCCTGCCGCGCTGACGCTCGCGCCGCTGCCGGTCGCGCAGGCGACCGCGTCGGGCCACGTGCGCTCCGCGTTCCGGATCATGCAGATGGACTGCCCGACCGAGGAAACGCTGATCCGCAAGAAGCTCGGCGGGATGAGCGAAGTGTCGGCGCTCGAATTCAACCTGATGCAGCGGATGTTGACCGTCGAACACGTGCCGGGCGCCCAGCCGGCGATCGAAGGCGCGATCCGCACGCTCGGGATGACGCCCGAGGCCGCGGCGGCCGGCGCGCCGGCGTCGCGCGTCGTCGACGCGCCCGCGAAGCCGTGGTGGCCGCTGGCGCTGGCCGGCGTCGCCGCGATCGCATCCGAGGGCGCGACGTGGGCCGGGCTGCCGGTGTGGCTCGCGGCGGCGCTCGCGCTTGCCGCGGTGCTCGCGTGCGGGCTCACCACGTACAAGAAGGGCTGGATCGCGATCCGCAACGGCAACCTGAACATCAACGCGCTGATGAGCATCGCGGTGACGGGGGCGATGGCGATCGGCCAGTGGCCCGAAGCCGCGATGGTGATGGTGCTGTTCACGATTGCCGAGCTGATCGAGGCGAAGTCGCTCGACCGCGCGCGCAATGCGATCCAGGGCCTGATGCAGCTCGCGCCGGACACCGCGACCGTGCAGGACGCTGACGGCTCGTGGCGCACGATCGAGGCCGCGCAGGTGGCGCTCGGCGCGGTCGTGCGCGTGAAGCCGGGCGAGCGGATCGGGCTGGACGGCGAGGTCGTCGCCGGCCGCTCGACGGTGAACCAGGCGCCGATCACCGGCGAGAGCCTGCCCGTCGAAAAGACGACCGGCGACGCCGTGTACGCGGGCACGATCAACGAATCGGGTTCGTTCGAATACCGCGTGACGGCGGTGGCGGCCAACTCGACGCTCGCGCGGATCATCCACGCGGTCGAGGAGGCGCAGGGCGCGAAGGCGCCGACGCAGCGCTTCGTCGACCAGTTCGCGCGTGTCTACACGCCGATCGTGTTCGCGGTCGCGCTGCTGGTGGCGGTGGTGCCGCCGCTCGTCATGGGCGGTGCGTGGCACGACTGGATCTATCGCGCGCTGGTGCTGCTCGTGATCGCGTGCCCGTGCGCGCTGGTGATCTCGACGCCGGTGACGATCGTGTCGGGGCTCGCGGCCGCGGCGCGACGCGGGATTCTCGTGAAGGGCGGCGTCTATCTGGAGGAAGGGCGCAAGCTCGCCTGGCTCGCGCTCGACAAGACCGGCACGATCACGCACGGCAAGCCGGTGCAGACCGACTTCGACCTGCATGCGACCGACGCCGATGCGGTGCGGGTGCGGCACCTTGGTGCGAGCCTCGCGGCGCGCTCCGATCACCCGGTGTCGCAGGCGATCGCCGCCGCGGCCCGTGACGCCGGCACGACGGCGTTCGCCGATGTGCAGGATTTCGAAGCGATCGTCGGGCGCGGGGTGCGCGGCACGATCGACGGCACGCGCTACTGGCTCGGCAACCACCGGCTCGTCGAGGAGCTCGAACGCTGCTCGACGGCGCTCGAAGCGAAGCTCGACGCGCTCGAGCGGCAGGGCAAGAGCGTCGTGGTGCTGGTCGACGAAGCGCGCGTGCTCGGCATCTTCGCGGTGGCCGACACGATCAAGGACACGAGCCGTGAAGCGATCGCCGATCTGCACGCGCTCGGCATCCGCACCGCGATGCTGACGGGCGACAACCCGCATACCGCGCAGGCGATCGCGAAGCAGGCCGGCATCGACGACGCGCGCGGCAACCAGTTGCCGGAAGACAAGCTCGCGGCGGTCGAGGAGCTGTCGGCCGGCGGCGCGGGCGCGGTCGGGATGGTCGGCGACGGGATCAACGACGCACCGGCGCTCGCCCGTGCCGACATCGGCTTCGCGATGGGGGCGATGGGCACCGACACGGCGATCGAGACGGCCGACGTCGCGCTGATGGACGACGACCTGCGCAAGATTCCCGCGTTCGTGCGGCTGTCGCGCGCGACGCATCGCGTCCTGGTGCAGAACATCGGCTTCGCGCTCGGCGTGAAGGTCGTGTTCCTCGGCCTCACGGTCGCGGGGCTCGGCACGATGTGGATGGCGGTCTTCGCCGACGCGGGCGCCAGCCTGATCGTCGTGGCCAACGGCTTGCGGCTGCTGTCGTCCTCCGGGGCGTTCGGCGGCGCGCAGGCCACGCGTTGAGGAGCGGGCGATGAGCTTTCTGAAGCGAATCCTGGGCGGCCATGGCGGTGGCCACGGCAATGGCGGCCACGGCGGCGGAGGCCACGGCGGCGGAGGCGGGCATCACGGCGGGCAGCGTCAGGACGCACACGGCGGCCACGACGCGCGCGGCCGCGATCGCCACGGCTGGGGCTGGCAGGCGCCGGCCGACGCCAGTGGCGGGCGAGGCGGCCAGGGCGGCAACGCGCCGCTGAGCCAGCTCGCGTGCGCCGGCTGCGGCGCGCTCAATGGGGCCGATGCGCGCTTCTGCGCGCAGTGCGGCGCGGCGCAACGCGGCAAGGCCTGCAGCCGCTGCCATGCGGCGCTGGCGGCCGACGCGCGGTTCTGTCCCGGCTGCGGGACGCAGGCGGCTTGAAGACGTCCGCGCGTTCGTGCCGGCTGCGCATGAGCGCAGGCCGGCACGCTTCGTTCGACGGCCGGCGCACCAGCCTGCCCGATATCGTCCAGGGCATCCTCGCGCCGGCAATATCGTCGCGGTCCGTCCAGTTACACGGCTCCACGACGCCCCCTTTGCTCAGCGCAGCGGCAGATGAATTTCGGTACGCAGGTCGGCCGGTGCCGCATCCATCGGCGTGTTGAGGTACAGCTCGAACGGCGGCGCGTCGGCGGCTTCGCGGCCCGAATGACGCAGCCAGTCGCCGTAGAGCCACTGGTAGGCCGTCTTCAGGTCCGCGTACGGCCCCGTATGCAGCAGCACCGCGTATTCGCCGCCCGCGACCGTCGCGCGTTCGACCGGCGGCACGGGCTCGACGTCCGGCGCGCCGTCGGCCGGCATGAAACACGCCTTCGCGCGCAGCTGCGCTTCGGGCGTCGTGTCCGGATCGTCGTAGAAAATGCCGATCATCTTCGCGCCCGGGCCGATCAGCCCGTGCTGCCCGACCCACGCGCCGATCCGCCCGAACGCGTCGCCGACCTTCATGTACGCGCCCGTGTGCGCCACCGCGTAGCCACGCAGTTCCGGCAGCCGCCGGATTTCGACTTCATGCTTGAACATGTCTTCCTCTCCTCTCTGTAGTGGATAGATGGGCCGGTGGCTGCCCGTGCGCCGGTGCTGCGCGGGCGGCACACCGTATGCGTCGCGAAACGCCCGCGCGAACGCGTGCGTCGAACCGTAGCCCGCGCGCCGCGCGATCTCGTCGATTGGCCGCGCCGTGCACACGAGATCCTCGGACGCGCGCACGATCCGCATCCGCCGCACCGTCAGCACGATCGATTCGCCGTACAGCGCGCGATAGACGCGCTGCCAGTGATACGGCGACAGGCACGCGACTTCGGCGAGCCGGTTCAGGTCGAGCGGGCCGTCGAGGTGCGCGCGGATGTATTCGTGGACGCGCGCCACGCTTGCCGCGTAGCGGGCCCAGGCAGGCTGGTCGGATTTCGTTTCGACGGTCATCGGCGTATCCGGGCAGGAACCGACGCCACGGTAGCACGGTGCGAATTGATAAATCTTGCGGAAATACGCAGGCGCGCCGACCCGTCGGGCCCTTTTTCATTTTGACGAAATGGGGTCTTGCCCCTCTGCGATCTATGACTAAAGTTAAAGACGGTGAAATCGGGTGATCGCGTCATTTTTCTCGGGTAAGTTGCTCCGTCGGGGCAGCACGCTTTTCGAAGTACGCAGGTAGTTCGTCGATGTCCAATCGCAACACCACGTTTTCGGGAGAAGAAGAAATGGATGCTTCCAGCTTCATCACGTCGCTGCAGACCACGCTAGGGGGGTATCTGCCAAAGATTGCCGGCGCGATCGGCATCCTGGTGATCGGCTGGCTGATCGCCGTCGTGGTGCGGGCCGGCGCGATGCGTCTGCTCGGCGCGCTGAAGGTCGATCAGCGGATCAACGAAAGCACCGGCCAGGGCGCATGCGTCGAGCGCATCATCGCCGGCGGCCTGTTCTGGCTCGTGCTGCTGGTCACCGCGGTGGGCATCTTCAACGTGCTCAACCTGTATGCGGTCTCCAACCCGTTCTCGCTGCTCGTCACCCACATCGTCAACTACCTGCCGAACCTGATCGGCGGCGCGGCGCTGACGCTGATCGCGTGGCTCATCGCGTCGTTGCTGCGCAGCCTCGCGAACCGCGCGCTGAAGGCGAGCAAGATCGACGACAAATTGTCCGAAGGCGCCGGCTTGCAGCCGATGAGCGGTTATCTCGGCGACGTGCTGTTCTGGCTCGTGATCCTGATGTTCCTGCCGGCGATCCTCGCGTCGTTCGCGCTGTCGGGGCTGCTGACGCCCGTGCAGGGGATGGTCGACAAGCTGCTCGCGATCGTGCCGAACCTGTTCGCGGCCGCGGTGATCGGCATCGTCGGCTGGATCGTCGCGCGCGTGCTGCGCGGCCTCGTGACGAACCTGCTCGTCGCCGCCGGCGCCGACCGCCTCACGCAGCGTCTCGACAGCCCGACGCCCGTGCGCGTGTCGAGCCTGATCGGCACGGTCGTCTACGTGTTCGTGTTCGTGCCGACGCTGATCTCCGCGCTCGACGCGCTGAAGATCGACGCGATCTCGGTGCCGGCCACCAACATGCTGAACCAGTTCCTCGGCGCGGTGCCGGACATCGTCGCGGCGATCGTGATCGTGCTGGTGACGTTCTACTTCGCGCGCTTCGTCGCGTCGCTCGCGCAGAAGCTGCTGGAAGCCGCGGGCGCCGACGGGCTCCCGGCCGTGCTCGGCGTCGAGCGCGTGTTCTCGGGGATCCTGCAGCCGTCGGTGCTGGTGGCGCGGCTGATCGTGTTCTTCGCGATGCTGTTCGCCTCGGTCGAAGCGGCGAACCGGCTCGGCTTCTCGCAGGTGCGCGACGTCGTCACGCTGTTCATCGAATTCGGCGGCCACGTGCTGACGGGCGGCGTGATCCTCGTGATCGGCGTGTGGCTCGCGGGCCTCGCGCGCCGCGTGATCGAGCAGGCCGACCGCGAGCACAGCGTGCTGTTCGCGCGCATCGCGCAATTCGCGATCCTCGGCCTCGTGTTCGCGATGGGGCTGCGCGCGATGGGCATCGCGAACGAGATCGTGCAGCTCGCGTTCGGCCTCGTGCTCGGTGCGATCGCGGTGGCGGTGGCGCTGTCGTTCGGCCTCGGCGGCCGCGAAGCGGCCGGCAAGCTGCTCGACCGCTGGTTCAACCAGCGCGGCGGCGGGCAATAAGTCTTGTGCGTCGATCATCCGTCCGGCCGCTTCGTGCGGCCGGCGGCGGCGGTCGCAGCGGGGCGGGCCCGGCATCGGCGCCTTTCGCGCATCGGGAGGCCGTACACGCCCGGAACAGGCGTTTCCGTCAGCGAAATGTCAGCCGCGATCTTTGCCGAATTTCGATAACACGTCGTTTAATGACTCTCTAGCATCGATTCTCAGTCGCGCAGGCCGCCAGGCCCGGCGCATTTGAGGAGAGAGTCCGATGAAAGCAGAGTCGAATGGCCGGCCCGCCGCCGGCGCCAAGTCGTCCGGCCAGCCCGCGCTGCAGCAGACGCTCGGGACCTGGCAACTGTGGGGCATCGCGGTCGGCCTCGTGATTTCCGGCGAATACTTCGGCTGGAGTTACGGCTGGGCGAGCGCCGGCACGCTGGGTTTCGTCATCACCGCGCTGTTCGTCGCGGCGATGTACACGACCTTCATCTTCAGTTTCACCGAGCTGACGACGTCGATCCCGCACGCGGGCGGCCCGTTCGCGTATGCGCGCCGCGCGTTCGGCCCGACCGGCGGTTATCTCGCCGGCGCGGCGACGCTCGTCGAATTCGTGTTCGCGCCGCCCGCGATCGCGCTCGCGATCGGCGCGTACCTGCACGTGCAGTTTCCGGGGCTCGAACCGAAGCACGCGGCGATGGGCGCGTATCTCGTGTTCATGGCGCTGAACATCGTCGGCGTGCAGATCGCCGCGACCTTCGAGCTGGTCGTCACGCTGTTCGCGATCTTCGAGCTGCTGGTGTTCATGGGCGTCGTGTCGCCGGGCTTCGCGTGGAGCAACTTCATGAAGGGCGGCTGGTCGGGTGCCGATCATTTCAGCCTGGGCGCGTTCCATGGGATGTTCGCGGCGATCCCGTTCGCGATCTGGTTCTTCCTCGCGATCGAAGGCGTAGCGATGGCCGCCGAAGAGGCGAAGAACCCGAAGCGCTCGATCCCGATCGCGTACGTGGCCGGGATCCTGACGCTCGTCATTCTCGCGATCGGCGTGATGGTGTTCGCCGGCGGCGCGGGCGACTGGACCAAGCTCGCGAACATCAACGACCCGCTGCCGCAGGCGATGAAGTACATCGTCGGCGAGAACAGCGGCTGGATGCACATGCTCGTGTGGCTCGGCCTGTTCGGCCTCGTCGCGTCGTTCCACGGGATCATCCTCGGTTATTCGCGCCAGATCTTCGCGCTGGCCCGCGAAGGCTACCTGCCGGAGTGGCTCGGCAAGGTGCATCCGCGCTTCAAGACCCCGCACCGTGCGATTCTCGCGGGCGGCGTGGTCGGCATCGCGGCGATCTACAGCGACGAGCTGATCCAGTTCGGCGGGCAGACGCTGACCGCGAATATCGTGACGATGTCGGTATTCGGCGCGATCGTGATGTATATCGTGAGCATGGCGTCGCTGTTCAAGCTGCGCCGCACGCAGCCGAACATGGCGCGGCCGTTCCGCGCGCCGCTGTACCCGGTCTTCCCGGCCTTCGCGATCCTCGCGGCGCTCGTCTGCCTCGCTACGATGGTGTATTTCAACGGGCTGGTCGCGCTGGTGTTCGTCGGCTTCCTCGCGGTCGGCTACGCGTACTTCCTCGCGACGCGTTCGCAGCGGGCGAGCGCGCCGGGCGACGCGCTGCTGGAGGAGTGAGCAGGTGAAGGTGAACGGCCGTTCCTGACGGCATCCGGCGCGCCCCGTCGAACGGGCGCGCCGTCAGCTTTTGGCAAGGCAAGGAGACTCGCACGATGTCCTATACGGAGACGATCGGCCCGCGCACGTACCGTTTCGCGGACCTGAAGACGCTGCTCGCGAAAGCGAGCCCGCTGCGTTCCGGCGACCAGCTCGCCGGTGTCGCGGCGGCGAGCGAGGAGGAGCGCGTGGCCGCGAAGATCGCGCTCGCGGGCGTGCCGCTGAAGGCGTTCCTGAACGAGGCGGTGATTCCGTACGAACACGACGAGGTCACGCGCCTGATCCTCGACGATCACGATGCGGCGGCGTTCGCGGAAATCTCGCATCTCACCGTCGGCGACTTCCGCAACTGGCTGCTGTCGCCCGCCGCCGACGGCGCGGCGCTCGAACGGATCGCGCCGGGCCTCACGCCCGAGATGGTCGCCGCCGTGTCGAAGCTGATGCGCAACCAGGACCTGATCGCGGCGGCGCGAAAGCGCCGCGTCGTCACGCGCTTTCGCAACACGGTCGGGCTGCCGGGCCGGATGTCGGTGCGGCTGCAGCCGAACCACCCGACCGACGACGTGAAGGGGATCGCCGCGTCGATGCTCGACGGGCTGATGTACGGCTGCGGCGACGCGATGATCGGCATCAACCCGGCCACCGACAGCCTCGCGGCGATCGTGAAGCTGCTCGCGATGATCGACGGGTTCCGCGAACGCTACGGCGTGCCGACGCAGTCGTGCGTGCTCACGCACGTGACCAACACGATCGCGGCGGTCGAGAAGGGCGCGCCGGTCGATCTGGTGTTCCAGTCGATCGCGGGCACCGAGAAGGCGAACGCGAGCTTCGGCATCTCGCTCGCGCTGCTCGGCGAGGCGCGCGAGGCCGCGCTGTCGCTCAAGCGCGGCACCGTCGGCAACAATCTCATGTACTTCGAGACGGGGCAGGGCAGTGCGTTGTCGGCGAACGCGCATTTCGGCGTCGACCAGCAGACCTGCGAAGTGCGCGCGTATGCGGTGGCGCGCAAGTTCGAGCCGTTCCTCGTGAACACGGTGGTCGGCTTCATCGGGCCCGAATACCTGTACGACGGCAAGCAGATCATCCGCGCGGGGCTCGAGGATCACTTCTGCGGGAAGCTGCTCGGCGTGCCGATGGGCTGCGACATCTGCTACACGAACCACGCGGAAGCCGACCAGGACGACATGGACACGCTGCTGACGCTGCTGGGCGCGGCCGGCATCAACTTCATCATGGGGATTCCGGGCGCGGACGACGTGATGCTGAACTACCAGAGCACGTCGTTTCACGACCAGCTCTACGTGCGCGAGGTGCTCGGCCTGCGCCGCGCGCCGGAATTCGAGGAGTGGCTGGAGACGATGGAGATCGCCGACGCGCACGGTGCATTGCGCGCCGCGAGCTCGCGCGTGCCGCTGCTCGCGGGCGCGAACGACTGGATGGGGATTTCGGCATGAGCGACGCCGTCGAAAAGAATCCGTGGGGCCAGTTGAAGTCGTTCACGAACGCGCGGATCGCGCTCGGCCGCGCGGGCAACAGCCTGCCGACCGCGCCGCTGCTGGCCTTCAACCTGTCGCACGCGCAGGCGCGCGACGCGGTGCACCAGCCGCTCGACTCGGACGCGCTGCGGCGCGAGATCGAGGCGGCCGGCCTGCTGCCGACGCTCGGCGTGCAGAGCGCCGCGCCCGACCGTGACCACTATCTGCGCCGGCCCGATCTCGGCCGCAAGCTGTCGGACGACAGCCGCGGGCTGCTCGCCGGTTACGGCGCGGCGCTCGACGACGCGCCCGATGTCGTGTTCGTGGTCGGCGACGGGCTCTCGGCGTTCGCGGCCGCGAAGCAGGCACTGCCGCTGCTGCAGGCCGTGCGGCCGCGGCTCGACGCGGACGGCTGGCGGATCGGCCCGGTGGTGGTCGCGACGCAGGCGCGCGTCGCCCTCGGCGACGAGATCGGCGAGCTGCTGCGCGCGAAGGTCGTGGCGATGCTGATCGGCGAACGGCCGGGGCTCAGCTCGCCGGACAGCCTCGGCGTGTACCTGACGTGGGCGCCGAAGGTCGGCTGCCACGATGCGCTGCGCAACTGCATCTCGAACGTGCGGCCCGAAGGGCTGCCGTACGCGGCGGCCGCGCACAAGCTGCATTACCTGATGACGCATGCGCGCCGGCTCCAGCTGACGGGCGTCGGGCTGAAGGACGACAGCGACGCGCTGTTGCCGCAGGCGGAAGCGGAGCGGATCGGGGCGGACTGAAAACGGTCGCGCGCGGGCCGCTCCCGCATCGCGGGTTGCGTGCTTTTCGGGCGGCAGGAGCGGCACGAGGGCGGCTGTCGAGGTGCCCGCTACCCGGCTACCTGAACAGCCGCTCGCACAGAAAATCGACGAACACGCGCAGCTTCGGCGACAACTGCCGGCTCGACGGCCACACGATCGAGAACTGCCCCGGCGCGATCCGGTAGTCGTCGAGCACGGTGACGAGCGCGCCGTGTTCGAGCGCGTCGCGCGCGAGGAAGTCGGGCATGTAGCCGATGCCGAGCCCCGCGAGCACGGTGCCGCGCAGGGCTTCCATGTTGTTGCAGGTCAGCGCGGTGCGCAGCTTCGGCGGCGTGCCGTCGGCGGCCGAGAGCGCCCAGTCCTGCAGCTTGCCGGTGGTCGGGAAGCAGTAGCGCACGCATTCGTGCGCTTCGAGATCGCGCGGCGCGCGCGGCGTGCCGGCCCGCGCGAGATACGCGGGCGTCGCGCACAGCACGAACGCAAACGGGCCGAGCCGCCGTGACATCAGGCTCGAATCGGACAGCGGGCCGCTACGGATCGCCGCGTCGAAGCCGCCTTCGACGACATCCACCATCCGGTCGTTGAAATCGAGATCGAGCTCGACGTCCGGGTAGCGCTGCCGGAACTCGGGCAGCACCGGCAGCAGGAACCGGTAGCCGATCACCGGCAGGCTCACGCGCAGCCTGCCGCGCGGGCGCTGCGCCGACGCCGTCACGGTCGCTTCCGCGTCGCGGAAATCCTCGAGGATCCGCTGGCAACGTTCGTAGAAGTGGCGCCCCTCTTCGGTGAGCGTGACGCGGCGGGTCGTGCGGTTGAACAGGCGCACGCCCAGCGACTGTTCGAGTTTCGCGATCGTCTTGCCGACCGCCGACGCCGAGATGCCGAGCGCGCGGCCCGCCGCGACGAAGCTCAGCGCTTCGGCGGTGCGGACGAACGCGACGATGCCGGACAGGTTTTCCATCGAATCGAAGCGCGCACGACGACGCGCGCGGTGAAGTGAATTGCGGAATTCTAGTCCGGTATATGCGGAACTTCGCGTGGTTTTTCTTCGATTGAATCGGATTTATCTTCTGTCGCTCTGACGGCGCATCCGCGCCGGCCTTTTGAGGAGCGATGATGGATCAGCCTTTTTCAGCCGCATCGACGCAGTCGGCACGCCGGCGCGCGTGGGTGCTGGCCGCCGTCTGCATGGCCGCCGTCGCGCTGCCGTTGTCGTTTTCGGGCGGCGCGGTCGCGACGCCCGCGATCGGCCGCGACCTGCACGGCGGCACGGTCGCGATGAACTGGATCACCAACGCGTTCATGCTCGCGTTCGGCAGCTGCCTGATGGCGGCGGGCGCGCTGGCCGACCAGTTCGGCCGCAAGCGCGTGTTCGCGATCGGCGTCGGCGGTTTCACGCTGATGTCGGTCGCGCTCGCGTTCGCGCCGTCGATGCTCGCGGTCGACCTGCTGCGCGCCGCGCAGGGGCTCGCGGCGGCCGCGGCGCTCGCGGGCGGCACGGCCGCGCTCGCGCAGGAGTTCGACGGCGCGGCGCGCACACGCGCATTCAGCCTGCTCGGCACGACCTTCGGCATCGGGCTCGCGTTCGGGCCCGTGCTGGCCGGCGCGCTGATCGGGCACGGCGGCTGGCGCACGATCTTCGTGACGAGCGCGGTGGCCGGCGGGCTGTCGCTCGGCTTCGGGCTGCCGCGCATGCACGAGTCGCGCGACCCGCACGCGACGGGGCTCGACTGGCCCGGCACGGCCGCGTTCACCGCCGCGCTGACGCTGTTCACGTTCGGCGTGATCGAGGCCCCCGCACGCGGATGGTCGAACGCGCTCGTGATCGCGCTGCTGGCCGGCGCGGCGCTCGGCGCCTGCGCGTTCGTGGCGATCGAGACGCGGGTCGCGCGGCCGATGCTCGACCTGTCGTTGTTCCGGATCGCGCGCTTCGTCGGCGTGCAGGTACTGCCGGTGTCGACCTGCTGCTGCTACATCGTGCTGCTCGTCGTGCTGCCGCTGCGCTTCATCGGCATCGACGGCTTCAGCGAGATCGACGCCGGCTGGCTGATGCTCGCGATTTCCGCGCCGATGCTGGTCGTGCCGCTGGTCGCGGCGACGCTCACGCGCTGGCTGACGGCCGGCGTGATCTCGGGGCTCGGGTTGCTGATCGCGGCGGCCGGGCTGGTGTGGCTGGACGTCGCGCTGCGCGGCGGTGCGGGGCCGGCGGCGATCGCGCCGATGCTCGCGATCGGCGTCGGGGCCGGCATGCCGTGGGGGCTGATGGACGGGCTGTCGGTGAGCGTTGTGCCGAAGGAGCGCGCGGGGATGGCGACGGGCATCTTCAGCACGACGCGCGTGGCCGGCGAAGGGATCGCGCTCGCGATCGTCGGCGCGGTACTGGCCGCACTCGCGCAGACGGGGCTGCGACAGGCGGCGGGCGCCGCCGGCACGCCCGATGCGACGCTGCGTGCGGCCGCGCGGCTCGCGACCGGCGATCTCGCGGGCGCGGCGGCTGCATTGCCGGGTGTCGGCGAGGCGGCGCTGCTCGCGAGTTACGCGCATGCATTCGACCGGTTGCTGATCGGGCTGGCGGTCGTCACCGTGCTGTGTGCGGTGGTGGTGTTCGTGTTTCTCGGCGGGCGGCGGGTGGCTGCGGAAGCGGGCGACGGCGCCGACGGGCACGCCCATGCCGACGTGCCGGTGCGCAACCGGATCGATGCGGCCTGCACGGAAACGCACGGGCGTTGAGCGGCGTATCGCCATGCACGGGCGCTTCGGTCACGGCAGCCGGAGCGCCGCGTCGTTTCATCGTCGTTTGCATCGCAAGTCGACGATCCGTTCAGTGCATCCCGTGAATCACGCCAGCACCAGCGGCGGCAGCGCCGCATCCGCGCGCGCCTGCGCCCGTTCCACTTCAACCACCACATAGCGCTGCGCGTCCGGCCACAGGTGGGCACGGCCTTGCGCATCCTCGTCGATCGTCGCGCGGCCCTGCACGAGCCAGGTCGTCTGGCGCACGAAATCGACGAACAGCAGCGCGACGGCCGGATTCACGAGCAGGTTGCCGATCGTGTTGAACAGGTTGTTGCCCGCGAAGTCGGGCAGCACGAGCGTGCGGCGGTCGGGGATGTCGACGAGCGGTTCGAACGAGCCGTCGGCGCGCGGCTGGCGGCCGCGGTACGAGCAGTCGCTGTTGCCGCCTTCGTCGGCGGTCGCGACGATCAGGAACGCCTGCTCGCGGATGAACGCGATGGCGTCGTCGGTCAGGGGGCCGCGGTCGTTCATGGTGTCGGTCGGCGCACTCGCCGTTGCGTGGGAATGCACGATGCGCACGCAAGCGACATGCCACGCGTCGCGGCCGGCGTCCGCCTGCACGCGCGCCCGCGCACTGTGGAAATTTCGCACACCGGCCTGGCTGCTGCGCAATCGCGCTGTTCAGAATGGGTACACCCGCCGTGCTGCATGGGTGAACACGGCACGGTGCGCACGCGGGCCGGCCGTGGTCGCCGTGCTTCCGTCCGGTTTGGCACGCATGTTGCGTAAACGGATGCAGCGCGATCCAACCGGCGCTGTACGCACACAAGCACGATGAACAGGAGACATGTATGAACCCGTTTGACCTGAAGCAACTGGGCCTCGACGTCGAATACCCGTACCGTCAGCAATACGACAACTACATCGGCGGCAAGTGGGTTCCGCCGGTGAAAGGCGAGTATTTCGAGAACGTGTCGCCGATCAACGGCCAGCCGTTCTGCCGCATTCCGCGCTCGGGCGCCGACGACATCGAGCTGGCGCTCGACGCCGCGCATGCCGCGCGCCGCAAGTGGGGCAAGACGTCCGTGGCCGAGCGCGCGAACCTGCTGCTCGCCGCCGCCGACCGGATGGAAAAGAACCTGAAGCTGCTGGCCGTGGCCGAGACGATCGACAACGGCAAGCCACTGCGCGAGACGATGGCGGCCGACCTGCCGCTCGCGATCGACCACTTCCGCTACTTCGCGGGCTGCATCCGCGCGCAGGAAGGCGGCATCTCCGAGATCGACGACAACACCGTCGCGTACCACTTCCACGAGCCGCTCGGCGTCGTCGGCCAGATCATCCCGTGGAACTTCCCGCTGCTGATGGCCGCATGGAAGCTCGCGCCGGCGCTCGCGGCCGGCTGCTGCGTCGTGATGAAGCCCGCCGAGCAGACGCCCGCGTCGGTGCTCGTGCTGATGGAGCTGATCGGCGACCTGTTCCCGGCCGGCACGATCAACATCGTGAACGGCTTCGGCAAGGAAGCGGGCGAAGCGCTCGCGACCAGCAAGCGGATCGCGAAGATCGCGTTCACGGGCTCGACGCCGGTCGGCAAGCACATCCTGCGCGCGGCGGCCGACAGCCTGATCCCGTCGACGGTCGAACTCGGCGGCAAGAGCCCGAACATCTTCTTCGCCGACGTGCTCGACCAGGACGACGCGTTCCTCGACAAGGCGCTCGAAGGGCTCGCGATGTTCGCGCTGAACCAGGGCGAGGTGTGCACGTGCCCGTCGCGGATCCTGATCCAGGAATCGATCTACGAGAAGTTCATCGAGAAGGCGGTCGCGCGCGTCGAGCGCATCAAGGCCGGCCACCCGCTCGACCTGCAGACGATGATCGGTGCGCAGGCGTCGCAGCAGCAGCTCGACAAGATCCTGTCGTACATCGACATCGGCCGCGGCGAAGGCGCGCAATGCCTGACGGGCGGCGAACGCACGGCGCCGGCCGCCGGCCTCGACACGGGCTACTACGTGAAGCCGACGATGCTGCTCGGCAACAACAAGATGCGCGTGTTCCAGGAAGAGATCTTCGGGCCGGTCGCGTCGGTGATGACGTTCAAGGACGAGCAGGAGGCGATCGAACTCGCGAACGACACGTTCTACGGGCTCGGCGCGGGTGTGTGGACGCGCAACGGCACGCGGGCGTACCGGATGGGCCGCGAGGTCGAGGCCGGCCGCGTGTGGACCAACTGCTACCACCTGTACCCCGCGCACGCGGCGTTCGGCGGCTACAAGCAGTCGGGGATCGGCCGCGAGACGCACAAGATGGCGCTGTCGAACTATCAGCAGACGAAGTGCCTGCTGGTCAGCTACCAAGCCGAGGCGCTCGGGTTCTTCTGACCCGGGGCGTCGACGCAGTGGCGGGGCGCCGGGATCGGCCGGCCGGCAGGGCAGCGCCGGCCGGGACGATCGCCGGGGTTCGTTGGTGGGGCGCGCGGGCTGCGTTCAATGTTCGATGGCCGGGTGACGTTTGCCCGTCCGTCGGGCGTTGCACATGCGGGTGCGATGCGGCGGCTACCGGCTATCGGCTGGTGGCCGTCGGCCCACCCGGCCACCCGGCACTTCGCCATTTTCGACTTCGACATCCGACCCCCGGCGCCGGCCGAGCATCGTCGCGGCCGGCGCCGGAAACGATACCGGCCGTCGTGTCGTCGCTGCGGCAGGGCGCGCCGATGCGTGTAACGAAAACCAGCATGGCAGAACTGCCCCGATCCTTTCCGCGTCACCCCGTGTTCCATGCGGGCGAACTCGACGCGCAGCACCGCTTCGGCGTGGCCGACGAAGCCGAGCGGATGAGCGACGTGGTGACGACACGCGTGAGCATCGGCGTGCGGCAGTTCGTCGAATCTCAGCCGTTCATGTTCATCGCCACCGCAGGCGGCTCGCGCACATCCGTGAGCTGCGACATCGTGCCGGGCATGCGCGATGCGAACGGCGATCTGCTGCCGGTCGTCCGCGTGATCGACACGAAGACGCTGCGGTTCGCGTTGCCCGCCGCCCCCGGCGCCGGGGGCCGGATCGATGCGGCGGCATGCGACGGCAGCGGCGTCGGGTTGCTGTTCGTCGACTTCGTGCGCGGCATCCGCTACCGGATCAACGGTCGCGCGACGCTGCGCGCCGATTTGCCCGAAGCCGACGCGGCGCCCTGGCCGGCCGGAAGCGCGATCGTCGAGCTGGCGGTCGCGCAGGCGTATGGCAATTGCGGCACGCGGGTCGTCCGGCTGAAGCCGGCCGGGTAGCCGGGATTCGGTGGCCGGCGGCGGTCGAGATGCGCGGTCGTCGCGCGGATCGCACCGGCGGCGTGCGCGGCACGCCGCCTTCGGGTGCGCCCGGATGGCGCGCAACGGCCGGGCAACGTGGAATGACGGGCCGTGCGCCGAACCGTGCGGTTCGGCACGGGACTTGCGTGACAGACGCGGTTCCGGGCAGGTGAGGGAGGACACGATGGACCAACACGTGGCGTATAGCGAAGAACCGACGGCCGAAGACACGCGGCGCAACGCGCAGGGCGACGATGCGCTGGCCGGGCAGGCGGTCGTCAGCGTCGCGCACGACGCCGACGAGCAGGCGCGCAACCTGATCGGCTGGCGGCAGACCTACGACCAGCTCGCGGCCGGCCGTTTCGTCGGCACGCTGACCGAGCTGCCGCTCGACACGATGAAACTGTTTCGGGAATCGACGAGCCACCTGCTGCGCCAGGCATGCGAGGTGCGCGGCGATGCGTACTGGTTCGGCATCCCGCTCGTGAGCGACGGCACCGCGCGCGTCGATGCGTGCCGCATCGGGCCCGGCGCGCTCGCGTTCCGGCCCGGTAACGTCGAATTCGAACTGGTGACGCCCGCGCAGTTCTCGATCTACGGGATCGTCGTGCGCGGCGACGTGCTGCGCCGTTATGCGGAGGAGGTCGAACACCGCGCGCTCGACGAGCGGCTGTTCACGCAGCGCGTGATGCAGGTCGGCGATGCGCGGCTCGCGCGCCTGTGCGCGCTGCTCGGCCGCCGGCTCGACGGGGCGGTGGCGATGGCCGGCCCGCTGGCCGATGCGCAGCGCGACGACCTGCAGGCCGAGGTGCTGGCCGCGCTGTTCGACGTGTGCGCGCAACCGGCCGACGACGATGCCGGCCGCGCGCCGTCGATGCGCCGCTGGATCGTCGAACAGGCGCGTGACTACGTGCTCGCGCATCGCACGCGCCCGGTCGGCGTGCCCGAACTGTGCGAGCAGTTGCACGTGAGCCGGCGCACGCTGCAGTACTGCTTCCAGGACGTGCTCGGCATGGCGCCCGCCACCTACCTGCGCACGCTGCGGCTGAACGGCGCGCGGCGCGACCTGTGCGGCCGCGCGGCCGGTTCGGTGCAGGACGTTGCGGAGGCGTGGGGCTTCTGGCATCTCAGCCAGTTCGCGACCGATTACCGGCGGCTGTTCGGCAAGCGGCCGTCGGAGACGCTGCGCGATCGCGCGGTGATGGTGGCGGGGTGAGCGCGGGGCGGCAGTCGGGGTGAGCCTGGCTCGGGCTCAGGCTCGGACTCGGACTCGGACTCGGACTCGGACTCGGACTCAGGCTCAGGCTCAGGCTCAGGCTCAGGCTCAGGCTCAGGCTCAGGCTCAGGCTCAGGCTCAGGCTCAGGCTCAGGCGGCGCGGGCACGCTATTGCGCTTTCGGCCACGCAGCGGATGCTGGCGTCCGGTTTTCCCGTGCGGCGGTCGCCGCGGCTTTGCGCGGCGCGGGCCAGGCCAGCGCGTCCCAGTCGATCGCCCGGTAAGCGGCCTCGACCGCCGCGAGATCGGCCGGCCGCTCGCTGCGATGCAGCCCGCGCAATTCGGCCGGCACGTCGAGCGCGACCGGCACGCAATGCGGATAGTCGCGCACACGCAGCGCCGGCCCGATCGTCGTGAAGCACGCGAGCGTCGGCACGTCGAAACCGTCGGCGAGGTGCAGCGCGGCCGTGTCGGGCGCGAACAGCAGGCTGGCGCCCTTGACCCATGCGATGAACCGGGCCGTATCGCCTGCCGCATCGGCGCTCACGTCGACATACGCGGGATGCGCGACCGGCCCGAACCCGGCCACCGGCAAGCCGTAGCGCCGGGACAGCTGTTCGACGAACGTTGCCCGAAGGGCAGGCGGCACGCTGCGCAACGCGGTGCTCGCGTTCGGACAGAACAGCACGTACGGACGCTGCCATTGCGCGGGCAACGCGGGCAACGGCAGCCGCGCGAGCCAGCGGTTGCGCCTGGCCGACGCCGGCACCGAGGCAGGCTCCACGCCGAGCGCGTCGAGGAAGAAATCGATCATCGGCAACCGCGCGAACGCGGGCCAGTACAGGTGATTGCCGACGTCGATGCACGGCGCGTCCGCCGGCAGCGCGTCGGCGGGGTACGGCAGCGCGCGCGACGGCGCGACGATGTCGGCCGCGAGCGCGTACAGCGCATCGACGTAGCGCGGCGCGCGGGCAGGCCGGTACAGCGTGAAGCCCAGGCCCGGGTGCGCTGCGCGCAGCGCGGCGAGGGCGGTGAGCCCGATCACCGAATCGCCGAGCGTGACCCCCATCCCGTTGATCACGTGCACCTGCCGTGCGCGGCCATAGTCGAGCCGGAACGGCCGGTGCGCCGCGTGCAGCAGGCCGCGCGCGGGCGCGGCCGCGACGTGGCCGGCGGCACGCGCGTCGCCGTGCTCGAGGTCGTAGGGCGCGACGAGCGTGCCGTCCGGTGCGAGCAGCGTGCCGGGGAGCGCGAGCGCGTCGTCGTGCGACAGCGCGCCGGCAGGCGGCGCGGCGTGCGTGCTCACCGTCATCCGCCGCGCGCGCGGCGGCCCTGTTCGCGGATCTGCTCGAGGGTCGCGGCCGGCGTGCTGGCGTCCTGCGGGATGCGGATCTCGATCAGCGCGGGCAGCCCGCAGGTCAGCGCGCGTTCGAGCGCGGGCGCGAAATCGGCGGTGCGCTCGACGGTCTCGCCATGCGCGCCGAATGCGCGCGCATACGCGGCGAAATCGGGATTCGTGAGCCCCGTGCCGTGCACGCGGCCCGGGTAGTTGCGCTCCTGATGCATGCGGATCGTGCCGAAATGCCCGTTGTTGACGACGATTGCCACGATGTTCAGCCCGTACTGCATCGCGGTCGCGAGCTCGTTGCCGGCCATCATGAAGCAGCCGTCTCCCGCGAGCGCGACGACGGCGCGCGACGGGTACAGCGACTTCGCGGCGAGCGCGGCCGGCAGCCCGTAGCCCATCGCGCCGCTCGTCGGCGCGAGCTGCGAGCGGAAGTGCCGGTACGCGAAGTGGCGATGCAGCCAGATCGCATAGTTGCCCGCGCCGTTGGTGAGGATCGCGTCGTGCGGCAGGCGCTCGCGCAACTGCACCATCACGTCGCCGAGCTGGACGTCGCCGGGCATCGGCAGCGGTGCATGCCATTCGCGATACGCGCGATGCGCGTCGGCGGCGCTGCCGGCCCATGCGGGGTGCTCGGGCGGCTCGAGCGCGGCGAGCGGCGCGGCGATCTCGGGCATCCCGGACACGATCGGCAGGTCGGCCGCATACACGCGGCCGAGCTCGTCCGCGCCCTGGTGCACGTGAACCAGCGTCTGGCGTGTCTTCGGGATGTCGAGCAGCGTGTAGCCGCCGGTCGTCGCTTCGCCGAGGCGCGGCCCGATCACGAGCAGCAGGTCGGCGTCGCGGATGCGCTTCGCGAGCGCGGGGTTGATCCCGAGCCCGACGTCGCCCGCATAGTTCGGGTGCGCGTTGTCGATCGTGTCCTGGTAGCGGAACGCGCAGGCCACCGGCAACTGCCAGCGCTCGACGAAGGTGCGCAGGTTCGCGCACGCGTCGGGCGTCCAGCCGCTGCCGCCGACGATCGCGAACGGACGTTCGGCGCGCGCGAGCCGCTCGCGCAGCTCGTCGAGCTGCGCGGCCGACGGCGCGGCCGCGACGCGTTTCGCGGCCGGCACGACGGGCTGCGGCGCGCAGGCTTCGGACAGCACGTCCTCCGGCAACGCGAGCACGACCGGGCCGGGCCGGCCGGCGGTCGCGACGTGGAACGCATGGCTCAGGTACTCGGGAATGCGGCGCGGATCGTCGATCTGCGCGACCCATTTCGCCATCTGGCCGAACATCCGCCGGTAGTCGATTTCCTGGAAGGCTTCGCGGTCGAGGTGCTCGCGCGCGCACTGGCCGACGAACAGGATCATCGGCGTCGAATCCTGGAACGCGGTGTGCACGCCGATCGACGCATGGGTCGCGCCGGGCCCGCGCGTGACGAACGCGATGCCGGGGCGGCCGGTCAGCTTGCCGACCGCCTCGGCCATGTTCGCGGCGGCCGCCTCGTGGCGGCAGACGACGGTCTGGATGCGCGCGGTGTCGTCCGCCAGCGCATCGAGTACGGCGAGGAAACTCTCGCCGGGCACGCAGAACACGCGTTCGACGTGATTGGCGAGCAACGCATCGACGAGCAGTCGCGCGCCGGTGGTGGCGGGCTGCTCGAGATCCTTGGAATGCGACATGGGCTGCCGTCTCCCTGGGTAGCGGGACGTACAGCTTACGCCTGTCGGCGGGGCGCCGGTACGCCGGCCGGAGAAAAGTGTCGGAACGCGGAGCGGTTCGTGGCGCGCGTCGTGGCTTCGGGTGGCCGAACGGCCGGCTTGTGTCGGCGTGCGCGAAGGTGAAAAGTGATTGCCATGGATGCGAAGCTGGACCCAATACCTGTTTGTCCGCTGAAAGTGGGCGCCGATTAACAATAAAATGGGCAGCCAGGCAATAGTAAAATTTCAACGAACGATGGATAAAGGGATCGAGGATCGCCATGACAACCGAAACGATCGATCAAAAGATGCTGACGGAGCTTGTCAAAGCCGGCGCCGTAAGCGCGGCCCGCGTGGTGGGGTGCGGCAACGGTTGGGCACTTTCCGCCCGTTGCGGTGCGCACGAACGTTTCCTGTCGGCGAAACGCGGCGACGTGCGGGTGTTTCGCCGCTTTGAAACGCTGGTCGGCTTTCTGCGCGACATCGGCATCAGCCGGTTCGATGTGGACGCGTCCACGTTCGACCCGGATGCGGCCTGCCGCGCGACCCGGCCCGATCGCGCAGCTGCGCTGAAGGCGGCACACGAGGCAGCGGCCCACGATCGCTGGTTTCGCGAGCAGGTGCAGCAGGCGCTGGACGACCCGCGCGCGTCGATTCCCGACGCGGAGGTGAGCGCCGACTTCGCGTCGCGCCGTGCGGCGCTGCGTGAACGGCTCGCGGGCAGGCGAGGGGATGCTTCTTGACCCTCGCGCTGCACTGGAATCCGAAGGCGTACGAGGATCGCGCCGCGATCATGGACCACATCGGCGAGGACGACCCGCAGGCCGCAATCGAACTCGACGAACTGCTGGAACAAAGGGCCGCCACGTTGCCGGCCCGTGCAGAGCTGTATCGGCAAGGGCGAGTGGCCGGCACGCGCGAACTGGTGGTCGCGCCGAACTACGTGCTCGTGTATCGCATCAGACCGGCTGAGGGGATCGTCGAGATCCTCCGCGTGCTGCATGCGCGACGGCAGTGGCCGTGATGCCCGATATCCGCAAGTCGGCGTCGAGCAGCGGATGAAGGATTTCACGGGAACGCATGTTATGTACACACATGGATTTACATCGCAGACCGCATCGGATAATGTACATCCCATGTACATCCGTGCGGAGATCGACATGCACACGACGAAGGTATTTCGGAACGGCAACTCGCAGGCCGTGCGAATTCCTGCCGACCTCGCCTATGAGCGTAACGATATCGAACTGGAAATCGAGCGTATCGGTGACGAAATCCGTATTCGACCGATGCGGCGGCCGTTGACCCGCGTACTCGAGAAGTTCGCGAAATTCGGGCCGGATTTCATGGCCGCAGGGCGCGGCGACCAGGAGCAGGCCGATCGCGAGGAGCTGTAATGCCGCGCTACATGCTCGACACCAACATGTGCATCTATCTGATGAAGAACCAGCCCGAGCAAGTCGCGAAACGATTTGCGCAGTGCTACACGGGGGATGTGGTGATGTCGGCGATCACGTATGCCGAGCTCGAGTACGGCGTCGCCGCATGTGCGAATCCTGCGCGGGAGCGTCGCCATCTCGCCGCGCTGATCGACGATATCCCCGTTGCGCCGTTCGACGTCGCGGCGGCGCAAGCGTACGGTCCGGTCCGCGACGCAACCCGCGAGCGGAAGAGGGATCATCTCGACAAGCTGATCGCCGCGCACGCGGTGTCGCTCGACGTTGCGCTCGTGACCAACAACGAGCGGGATTTCGTCAGCTATCCGGGATTGCGGCTGGAGAACTGGCTGAACGATTGATGTCGGGCATCGAGCCCGGCGGTCAGGCGGGACATCGATCCGCCCCGCATGACCGCCGAACCGGCATCAGCACTCGACGATGTTCACCGCGAGCCCGCCGCGCGACGTTTCCTTGTACTTCGTCTTCATGTCGGCACCGGTCTCGCGCATCGTCTTGATCACCGAATCGAGCGACACGTAGTGCGAGCCGTCGCCGCGCAACGCCATGCGCGCCGCGTTGACCGCCTTCACCGACGCCATCGCGTTGCGCTCGATGCAGGGAATCTGCACCATCCCGCCGACCGGGTCGCAGGTGAGGCCGAGGTTGTGCTCCATCCCGATCTCGGCCGCGTTCTCGACCTGTTGCGGCGTGCCGCCGAGCACGGCCGCGAGCGCGCCCGCGGCCATCGAGCACGCGACGCCCACTTCACCCTGGCAGCCGACTTCCGCGCCGGAGATCGACGCATTCAGCTTGTAGAGAATGCCGATCGCGGCGGCGGTGAGCAGGAAGTCGATCACGCCCTGCTCGTTCGCGCCCGGCGTGAAGCGCGTGTAGTAGTGCAGCACGGCGGGGATGATGCCGGCCGCGCCGTTGGTCGGCGCGGTCACGACGCGCCCGCCGGCCGCGTTTTCCTCGTTGACCGCGATCGCGTACAGGTTGATCCAGTCGATCATCGACAGCGGATCCTGCAGCGCACGCTCCGGGCTGCCCGTCAGCGTGCGGTACAGCTGCGGCGCGCGGCGCTTGACCTGGAACGGGCCGGGCAGGTTGCCGTCGGCATCCGGGTTGCCGATTCCGCAGCCGCGCGACACGCACGACTGCATCACCGCCCAGATCTTCAGCAGGCCGTCGCGCGTCTCTTCCTCGGTGTGCCACGCGCGCTCGTTTTCCCACATCAGCTGCGCGATCGACTTGCCGGTCGACTCGGTCAGCGCGAGCAGCTCGGCGCCGGTGCGGAACGGGTGCGTCATCTGCTCGGCCGCGCTCAGCACCTTCGTGTTCGGCGCGCCGGCCGTCACGACGAAACCGCCGCCGACCGACAGGTAGGTGCGCTCGACCAGCACCGCGCCGTTCGCGTCGCTCGCGCGCAGCTTCATCCCGTTCGGATGCTCGGGCAGCGCCTGGCGGTAGAACGCGATGTTCTCCTTCAGCACGAACGGCACCGGGTGCGTGCCGAGCAGCGCGAGCTTCTTCGACTGGCGGACGTCTTCCAGCCGCGCGTCGATCGTGTCGGGATCGACGGTGTCGGGCGCGTCGCCGAGCAGGCCGAGCATCACGCCGCGGTCGGTGCCGTGGCCCTTGCCGGTGGCGCCGAGCGAGCCGTACAGCTCGACCTTCACGTGGGCGGTCGCGTCGAGCATCCCGTCGCGCTCGAGGCCCTGGACGAACATCAGCGCCGCGCGCATCGGCCCGACCGTATGCGAACTGGATGGACCGATACCGATCTTGAAGAGGTCAAAGACGCTGACTGCCATTTCGATTCCTGCCTTGCTTTAAGAGTAGTGCTAGCGCGCCTGCAATGGCAGGCACGCGGCGAGCCATGCGGGCGGCGTTGGGGAAAGTTGCTGCGCGACGCGGGCATAGCGCCCGTCGAGCCGCGCGGCCAGATGAAAGAGTTCGGTGGCGTTTTTCGGGTCCCACTGCCCCGTGTAGCCCGGCAGGCCGGCTTCGCGGCGCTTCGCGTCGAACGGCACCGGCGAATTCACGAATTCCTCGTGCGTTTTCTCGCCGAGCGCGTACGGCACGAGCCAGTCGAGCGCGGCCTCCAGGGTCGCACCGTTCGTGCCGCGCTCGCGCAGCCAGTTGCGGTTGAAGCGGCGCGCGGCGAGCGCGGCCGTCACCAGCGGCTGCAGGTCGTAGACCGCGTAGTGCAGCGCATCGCGCTCCTCGAAGTCCCACGTCTTGCCGTCCGGGCCGATGTTGTCCGCCAGATGCTCGACAAACAGCCGCTGCGCGGCGTTCATCATCCTGCGGTCGCCGAGCGTGAACGCGGACAGCGCGATCAGCTTGATCCGGTGGCTCTGCCAGTTGTTGCGCCAGGTGCCGGTGAGCGGGCGCTTCTGCGCGTCGATCTGCGCGACATAACCGGCGCCGAGCTTCGCGATGAACGCCGCGGTCGCGTTGCGGGTCTTCACCGGCAGCGCGCTTGCGGTCATGTCGTACGCGACGATCAGGCTGTCGAAACGCGTCTCGTCGATCGGGTTGAAGCTCGGCTGGTAGGTGCCGACCCACGCGGACAGGAAGCGGTCGACGAGCTGCAGGTAGCGCGGCGCGTTCGTCACGCGCCACGCGAGCGCGGCATCGCGCATCAGGTCGAGATCCTTCAGCGCGGCGGCGCTCTGGTCGTAGATGCCTTCGTGCGGCAGCGTGCCCTCGGTGTGCACGCGCGCCATCGCCTTCGGCTGCTCGCCGATGCGTGCGTCGACGCTGCGGATCAGCGCCTGGACGCCCGGCTCGGCCTGCGTCGTCTCGCTCGCCTGCAGGGCCGGCGCCGCGCAGAAATTCATCGCCGCGCGCGCGCTGCCGCACGCGCCGAGGCCGGCAGCGGCCAACGACAGCGACGCGACGAACATCGGCACGAAGCGGCGCGCGCGCGGCCGCCCTTGCAGTGCACCATGGCCCGGAAACATCGGACGCACCATGCGGAACTCCTTCATTGGCTGGATCGCGTGTGATGTTAGCCGGATTGGCGCACGAACGTGCACGGGTTCGAGCGGCGAACAAAAAAACCGCACGCAACCCCGGGTTGCGTGCGGTGCGGGCACCATCGGACGGCTCCTGGCCTCGTGTGCGTTATGCGTATTCCGACATCGGCACGCACGAGCAGAACAGGTTGCGGTCGCCGTAGACGTTGTCCGCGCGGCCGACCGGCGGCCAGTACTTGTTCGTGCCGAGCGACGCGACCGGGTACGCGGCCTGCTCGCGCGAGTACGCGTGCGGCCATTCGTTCGCGGTGACGACGGCCGCCGTGTGCGGCGCGTGACGCAGCGGGTTGTCCTCGCGGTCGGCGCGGCCTTCCTCGACCGCACGGATTTCCTCGCGGATCGCGATCATCGCGGCGATGAAGCGGTCGAGTTCCTCCTGCGATTCCGATTCGGTCGGCTCGACCATCAGCGTGCCCGGCACCGGGAAGCTCATCGTCGGCGCGTGGAAGCCGTAATCCATCAGGCGCTTCGCGACGTCGTCGACGGTGATGCCGCTCGATTCCTTGATCGGGCGCAGGTCGAGAATGCACTCGTGCGCCACCAGTCCGCCCGGGCCCGAATACAGCACCGGGTAGTGCGGCGCGAGGCGCTTCGCGATGTAGTTCGCGTTGAGGATCGCGGTTTCCGTCGCGGCGGTCAGGTTCTTCGCGCCCATCATCGCGATGTACATCCACGAGATCGGCAGGATCGACGCCGAGCCGTACGGCGCGGCCGACACCGCGCCGATGCCGTTTTCGTCGCGCGAGTAGCCGGTCGAACGCTGGTTCGGCAGGAACTTCGCGAGGTGCGCGCCGACCGCGACCGGGCCGACGCCCGGGCCGCCGCCGCCGTGCGGGATGCAGAAGGTCTTGTGCAGGTTCAGGTGCGACACGTCGCCGCCGAACTGGCCCGGCGCGGTCAGGCCGACCATCGCGTTCATGTTCGCGCCGTCGACGTACACCTGGCCGCCGTGCGCATGCACGATCTCGCAGATCTCGCGGACGTTCTGCTCGAACACGCCGTGCGTCGACGGATACGTGATCATGATCGCCGCGAGGTCCTTCGCGTGCTCGTCGGCCTTGGCCTTGAGATCGGCGATGTCGACGTTGCCCTGCGCGTCGCAGGCGACGACCACGACCTTCATGCCGGCCATGTGCGCGGACGCCGGGTTCGTGCCGTGCGCGGACGCCGGGATCAGGCACACGTCGCGGTGCGCTTCGCCGCGCGATGCGTGGTAAGCGTGGATGATCAGCAGGCCCGCGTACTCGCCCTGCGAGCCGGCGTTCGGCTGCAGCGACACGGCCGCGTAGCCGGTGGCCGCGACGAGCATCTGCTCGAGCTGGTCGATCATCTCGCGGTAGCCGACGGTCTGCTCGGCCGGCGCGAACGGGTGGATGCCGCCGAATTCGGGCCACGTGACCGGCAGCATTTCCGACGTCGCGTTCAGCTTCATCGTGCACGAGCCGAGCGGGATCATCGAGCGGTCGAGAGCGAGATCCTTGTCCGACAGGCTGCGCAGGTAGCGCAGCATTTCGGTTTCGGAATGGTGGCGGTTGAACACGTGGTGCGTCAGGTACGCGCTCGTGCGCTCGAGGCCGGCCGGCAGCGCGGCAACGCCGGCAAGGCCCGCGTCGAGGGCATCGACGGCCGGGGCGGTGCCGCCCGCGGCCTGCGCGAACACGGCGAGGAGATCGGCGAGGTCGTCGCGCGTCGTCGTTTCGTCGACCGACACGCCGACTTGCGTGTCGCTCACGCGGCGCAGGTTGATGCGCTTGGCCTTCGCGAGTTCGTGGACCTGCGCGGTGCGCGCACCGGTATCGATCGTCAGCGTGTCGAAGAACGTGTCGTTGACGGTCGCGAAGCCGAGCTGCTTCACGCCGGCGGCGAAGAGGGCCGCGATGCGGTTCACGCGCAGCGCGATCGTCTTCAGGCCGTGCGGGCCGTGGTAGACCGCGTACATGCTGGCCATGATCGCGAGCAGCGCCTGCGCGGTACACACGTTCGACGTCGCCTTCTCGCGGCGGATGTGCTGTTCGCGCGTCTGCAGCGCGAGGCGCAGCGCGGGCTTGCCCTGCGCGTCGACCGTCACGCCGACGAGGCGGCCCGGCATCTGGCGCTTGAATTCGTCACGCACCGCGAGATACGCGGCGTGCGGGCCGCCGAAGCCCATCGGCACGCCGAAGCGCTGCGTGTTGCCGATCGCGACGTCCGCGCCCCAGTCGCCGGGCGGCGTCAGCACGGTCAGCGCGAGCAGGTCGGCCGCGACGACCACGTGGCCGCCGGCCGCGTGGATCGCTTCGGTGAGCGCGCGGTAGTCGCGCACGTCGCCGTTCACGCCCGGGTATTGCAGCAGCACGCCGAACGCATTCGCCTGCGCCGCGTCGGCGGCCGGGCCCGTCTTGACCTCGATGCCGACCGGCAGCGCGCGCGTGCGGATCACTTCGAGCGTTTGCGGCAGCACGTCGTCGGCGACGTAGAACACGTTCGACGCCGGCTTGCCGGTGCGTTGCAGCAGCGTCATCGCTTCGGCGGCGGCGGTGGCTTCATCGAGCAGCGACGCGTTCGAGATCGCGAGACCCGTCAGGTCGGCGACCATCTGCTGGAAGTTCAGGAGCGCCTCGAGGCGGCCCTGGGAAATTTCGGGCTGGTACGGCGTGTAGGCCGTGTACCACGCCGGGTTTTCGAGCACGTTGCGCAGGATCACGGCCGGCGTGTGCGTGTCGTGGTAACCCTGACCGATATACGAGCGGAACACCTGGTTCTTGTTCGCGAGAACCCGCAGCGCGGCGAGGGCTTCGGCCTCGCTCTTCGGCTGCGCGAACGGGCCGAGCGGCAGCGTTTCGGCGCGGCGGATCGAGGCCGGGATCACGGCGTCGATCAGGGCGGCGCGCGACGCGAAGCCGAGCGTGTCGAGCATGGCCTGCTGGCTGGCGGCGTCGGGGCCGATGTGGCGTTCGGCGAACGCGTCGTGCGTTTCGAGCGCGGCGAGCGAGAGGGGCGTGCGGTTCATCAGGCGGTCCGGGTGTTCGAGCTTCATGGCGTGACTCTGGTCCCGCGCGACGCCGGCCGGCGTCGCGCGGTTCGGGTAAGGGAATTAGTCGATCAGCTTGCTGTAGGCGGCGGCGTCGAGCAGGCCGTCGGTCGATGCGCCGTCGGCGAGCTTGATCTTGAACAGCCACGTGTCGTACGCGTCGCTGTTCACTTCTTCCGGCGTGTCGACGGCGTCCGCGTTGATCGCGACCACCTCGCCCGACACCGGCGAATAGATGTCCGACGCGGCTTTCACCGATTCGACGACGCCGATCGCGTCGCCCGCCTTCACCTGCTTGCCGACGGCCGGCAGCTCGAGGAAAACGATGTCGCCGAGCGTGTTCTGCGCGTGATCGGTGATGCCGACCGTCAGCGTGCCGTCGGCTTCAGTGCGGATCCACTCGTGTTCGTCGGTGTACTTCAGATCGGCCGGGACGTTGCTCATCGGATGCTCCTGATAAAAGGGTTTGTTCGTTTTGCTGGCGCGCCGCCGGGGCGCGCCGGGTGTGGTGTTGCGCCAGGCGCCATCTCCCGGCTTCCCGGGAGGCGGGCCTCCCGGCCGTTACGCAGCGAGGACCTTGCCGTTGCGCACGAACGGCAGTTTTACCACGCGCGCGGGAAGATTCTTGTCTCGAATTTGCACCTGGACCACGTCGCCGATCTGGACGGCCGCCGGCACGCGCGCGAACGCGATCGATTCCTGCATCGACGGCGAGAACGTGCCGCTCGTGATCTCGCCTTCGCCGTGCGGCGTGACGACCTTCTGGTGCGCGCGCAGCACGCCGCCCGCCTTGCCGTTTTCCTTCTGCAGGATCAGGCCGACGAACGCGGCGCGGGTGCCGTTTGCTTCAAGGGCGGCGCGGCCGACGAAGTCGCGCGGCGCGCCGAGGTCGACCGTCCACGCGAGGCCCGCGTCGAGCGGGGAGACGGTGTCGTCCATGTCCTGGCCGTACAGGTTCATGCCGGCCTCGAGGCGCAGCGTGTCGCGCGCGCCGAGCCCGCACGGGCGCACGCCGTTCTGCTGCAGCGCGTTCCACAGCGCTTCGACGTGCACGGCCGGGACGATCACTTCGAAGCCGTCTTCGCCGGTATAGCCGGTGCGTGCGACGGTGAGATCGCCGAACGGCGTGCCGGCGACCTGCGCGGCGTTGAACGGCTTCAGCTCGCTCGTCGCGGCACGCGCGGCGGGCACGGTTGCCCAGGCTTTTTCGCGGGCGTTCGGGCCCTGTACGGCGATGATCGCGAAATCGCGGCGCGGCGCGATCGTGACGCCGTAGCCGCCTTGCTCGTTCAGCTGGTTGAACCACGCGATGTCTTTCTCGGCCGTGCCGGCGTTGACGACGACGCGGAAGAATTCTTCGGTGAAATAGTAGACGATCAGGTCGTCGATGACGCCGCCCTGCGGATTGAGCAGGCACGAGTAGAGTGCCTTGCCGGGCGTCTTGAGCTTGCCGACGTTGTTCGCGATCGCGTGCTCGAAGAACGCGCGCACGCGGCTGCCGGTGAAATCGACGACGCACATGTGCGACACGTCGAACATGCCGGCGTCGGTGCGCACGGCTTCATGTTCTTCGATCTGCGAGCCGTAGTTGACGGGCATGTCCCAGCCGCCGAAGTCGACCATGCGGGCATTGAGCGCGCGGTGCGCGGCGTTGAGCGGGGTGTGATTCAGTGCAGTCATCGAGGCCTCAGGCAAGGCGCTTGCGCGCGGATCAGAACGGCCATGTGCCGACCACCGCGGCCGACGGCCTGCGAGCGATCCGGTACATGCCCCTCTGTCCTCGATACCTGAGAGATTGCGCTGCCGGCCAGGCCTGGCGAACGCGCGCCCCTTCGGTGGGCAGCCTGCCCGCGCAGCCTATGCGCTGCGGGCTACTGCCGCTCTCCAGAGTGCGGGGAGTGTGTGGCCCGCGCGATGCGCGGACGAGGTTCCCCGACGCGGTCGGTCCTTTTGCCTGAGAGTTTGCGGGTGTGCCCCTTCGGCGGCGCAACCGGCTGGAACAGCACGGTCACACGCTCTCCCGACGCGTGCGGGCGACTGTACGCGAGCAGGTGGGCCTTGTCAATTTGAGCAAAAGAATGTCGCTTCGCGACAAGCGGCGGCAACCGGTGCCGCCGCTTTTTCCGCGCCGGCGGGCGCCGGTGCGTTACTCGCCGATCGCGCGCGCGGCCGTGTCGAGTTCCTGGTTCAGCACGCGCTGCTCGTCGCCGGACAGGCCGCCGCTGTGCTGCGCGGACATGTCGTTCGCTTCCTGGCGGATCACGTCGAGGCGGTGGTGAAGCTGCGCGCCGTACGGCGGCGGGTAGTAGCCGCCGTTCACGCGCGCATCGATGCGGCGGTGCAGGTTGTCGATCCGGCCCTGGATCTGCTGCATCCGCTCGTTCGCGACGACCTGCGGATTCGGCCGCGGCGGAGGGGCCGGGCGAACCGGCTGCTGCGGCTGCACGATACAGGCCGCAAGCGAGGAAACCAGGACGCAGCACGCTGCTGCGCGAATCAACCGTTGCATCAACATTCTCCAGACGGATTGGTGTCGGATCGACTTTTTCGAGAAACGCGTCAGACTGGTCGGACGCTGACTTTCGTTCCCCCGGCATTTGTAACCGAATGTTCCTGTAATCGAATCCGCCGGGCCGGCCGCGCATGCCGGCCGGCCGTGACCGGCCGGCGCGCGGTGTCAGATCGTGCGGCGCACGAACGGCAGCCGGCGGCCGTCGTGCTCGCTCTGCGCGGCGAGCTCGATGATCGTCATCACGTCGACGGCATCCTGCGTGGTGACGGGGAACGGCGCGCCGTCGCGGATCGACGCGGCGAGCGCGCGGTAGAACTCCGCGTACTGGCCGTCGAGTGTCGGCACCGGGCGTTCGACCTCGACCTCGCCGTCGAGCACGCGCAGCAGGCCCGGCGGGTTGCCGCCGCCGAATTCGACGTCGTCCGCGGTGAGGCCTGCCTTGAGCTGGTCTTCCTGCGTGTCGAGCCCGAACTTCTGGTAGCTGCCGCGTGTGCCGTGCAGCGTGAAGCGCGCGGGTTCGATCGCCGACAGCGCGCTCGCATGCAGCGCCACTTCCTTGTCCGGATAACCGAGCTGCAGGTGCACGAAATCGGGCGCCGTGCCGTTGTCGCGACGGGTCTTGACGGTCGCGCCCACCGTTTCGGGCAGGCCGAACAGCGCGAGCGCCTGGTCGATCAGGTGCGGGCCGAGGTCGAGCAGCAGGCCGCCGCCGCGGGCGGGCTCCTCGCGCCAGCGCGTGCGCGGCGTCGGGCGGAAGCGGTCGAAGTGCGACGCGAAATACGTGAGCCGGCCGAGCTCGCCCGATTCGACGATGCGGCGCACGGTGAGGAAATCGCCGTCCCAGCGGCGGTTGTGGAACGGCGCGAACAGCCGGCTGCGCGCGTTCGCGAGCCGCGCGAGCGCAAGCGCCTCGTCGGCGGTGAGCGTGACGGGCTTGTCGACGACCACGTGGCGGCCGGCTTCGAGCACCTGGCGCGCGAGCGCGAAGTGCGTGTCGTTCGGCGTGGCGATCACCACGCATTCGATGTCGTCGAGGCCGAGCAGCGTGTCGAGATCGGGGACGACGCGCGCGCCCGGATACGCGGCCTGCGCGCGATCGGGCTGCCCCGTCGCGATCGCGGCGACTTCAGTGCGGCCGCTCGTGGCGATGACCGGCGCGTGGAACGTCGCGCCGGCGAAACCGAAACCCATCAAACCAATCCTGAGCAATGACGACATGGCAATCCCTGGCTGCGAAGGAAACTAAAGGATGGTGCGCCGAGACGGCGCGAAGACGACCGGCTATTTTGGCATGGCGCCGCCGCTCGTACCGGGGCGTTCGGGCGACACGCGCGGTGCGATGCGGCACTGGCGCAAGGAAAGCCGGCATTTTGCGCGGGCCCGTGTGCCGACCGGGCGGGGGTTTTGCCTCCCGGCCCGCGCGGTGAAAGGCCGGTGCCGGGGCGTCGTGCCGCGTCATGCGGCCGTCCGGCGCAGCACGGCGGCGGCGACTTGCGTGGCCCACACCGTGCAGGCGGCGGCACCGGGGTGGAAGCCGTCGGCGGCCATCAGATGGCGCTCGAGCGGCAGCTCGACGCGCAGGAACGTGCAGTGCGGCTGCGTGGCGGCCCAGCCGGCGAGCGCCGTATTGAGCCGTTTCGCGCGCAACCCGAGATACCACGCGAGCGGCTGCGGCAGCGCCGGAAAGCGCTCCATCGGCGGCACCGCCGACAGGATCGCGTGGCCGACCCGGAAGCGCGTGGCGAGCAGCCGGACGAGCTCGGCCTGCTGCGCCTGCCAGCGGGCCGGCGGCACGCCGCCCGTCACGTCGTTGACGCCGAGCGACGTGACGGCCACGTCGAACGGCTCGGCCGGTTCGGCGGCGAGCCAGTCGACGAGCTCCCGCGTGGTCAGGCCCGTGCGCGCGAGCAGCTTCCAGCGGACGCGGTGCGTGGCCGCGAGCGCGTTCGCCAGCTGCCCGGACAGCGCGTCGCGCTGCGTCGCGACGCCGACGCCCGCGGCGGCCGAGTCGCCGACCACCAGCACGCGCAGCGGCGGGCCGTCGCCCGCCACGCCGTCGCGCGGGCCGGCCGCCTCGGGCAGGCGCGGCGTGACGCGGCGCACGTAGCGCCCCTGCGCGAACAGCAGCGGGCCAAGGGCGGCGGTGGCGAACGGGTATCCCATGATGTCGATCCGGTGGCGATTCAGGCGATTCAGGCGATTCAGGCGATTCAGGCGGTTGGGCGCGGGGCGGCGCCGGGTGGAGATATTGTGGCCGATCGCTGCGCGAACGGGGCCGGATTGGCCGCACGGACAAGGGGCGGCTGCGGGATCCGCCCGCGCGGCCCCGTCCGGCGGCGCTCCCGAAAAGCGCGCCGCCGACGTGTTAACATGCGCGTCCTGCCCCGCGTGTCCGCCTGCTTCGCCGGCCCGCCGCGCACGGCATCCTCCCGGCGTTCCGCCGTCAACCGCAACACCATCCGCCATCATGTCCGCAGGCCTCAATCCCGCCCAGAACGAAGCGGTGCGCTACCTCGACGGTCCCTGTCTCGTGCTCGCCGGCGCGGGCAGCGGCAAGACCCGCGTGATCACGCAGAAGATCGCGCACCTGATCGAAGCGAAAGGCTTCGAGCCGCGCCACATCGCGGCCGTCACGTTCACGAACAAGGCGGCTGCCGAAATGCGCGAGCGCGTGGGGAAGCTGCTCGAGGGCAAGACGCTCACCACGCCCGGCAAGGAAGGGCGCAAGGTGCCCGTCAACCAGCTCACCGTCTGCACGTTCCACTCGCTCGGCGTGCAGATCCTGCGCCAGGAGGCCGAGCACGTCGGCCTGAAGCCGCAGTTCTCGATCATGGATTCGGACGACTGCTTCGGGATGATCCAGGAGCAGCTCGGCACGACCGACAAGGGGCTGATCCGCAAGATCCAGAGCATCATCTCGCTGTGGAAGAACGGCCTGATCATGCCCGACGAGGCGATGGCGATCGCGGCCAACGAGGACGAGCATCAGGCCGCGCTGGTCTACCGCAACTACGTCGCGACGCTGCACGCGTACCAGGCGGTCGACTTCGACGACCTGATCCGCCTGCCGGCCGAGCTGTTCGCGAAGAACGAGCAGGTGCGCGACCGCTGGCAGAACAAGCTGCGCTACCTGCTGATCGACGAGTACCAGGACACCAACGCGTGCCAGTACGAGCTGCTGAAGCTGCTCGCGGGCCCGCGCGCCGCGTTCACGGCGGTCGGCGACGACGACCAGGCGATCTACGGCTGGCGCGGTGCGACGCTCGAGAACCTCGCGCAGCTCGGCAAGGATTTTCCGAAGCTGCACCTGGTCAAGCTCGAGCAGAACTACCGGTCGACGGTGCGCATCCTCACCGCCGCGAACAACGTGATCGCGAACAACCCGAAACTGTTCGAGAAGAAGCTGTGGTCCGAGCACGGGATGGGCGATTCGATCACCGTCACGCCTTGCAACGACGAGGAGCATGAAGCCGAATCGGTCGTGTTCCGGCTGTCCGCGCACAAGTTCGAGCGGCGCGCGCAGTTCCGCGACTACGCGATCCTGTATCGCGGCAACTTCCAGGCGCGCATCTTCGAGCAGGTGCTGCGGCGCGAACGCATTCCGTACGTGCTGTCGGGCGGCCAGTCGTTCTTCGACAAGGCCGAGATCAAGGACCTGTGCGCGTACCTGCGGCTGATCGCGAACGCAGACGACGATCCCGCGTTCATCCGCGCGGTCACGACGCCGCGCCGAGGGATCGGCAACACGACGCTCGAGGCGCTCGGCTCGTTCGCGGGCCAGGCGAAGGTGTCGCTGTTCGAAGCGGTGTACATGGGCGGCATCGAGGCGCGGCTGTCGGCGCGCCAGGTCGAGCCGCTGCGGATGTTCTGCGACTTCATCCAGCGCCTGACCGAGCGCGCGGACAAGGAGCCCGCGACCGTCGTGCTCGACGACATGATGGAGGCGATCCACTACGAGGCGTACCTGTACGACGCGTTCGACGAGCGCCAGGCGCAGTCGAAGTGGCAGAACGTGCTCGAATTCCTCGAATGGCTGAAGCGCAAGGGCACCAAGCCCGAGACGGAAGCCGTCGACGGCGAGGCCGAAGGCTTCCACAACGCCGACGGGCTCGCCGATACCGGCAAGAACCTGCTCGGCCTGATCCAGACCGTCGCGCTGATGTCGATGCTCGAGGGCAAGGACGAGGATCCGGACGCCGTGCGGCTGTCGACCGTCCATGCATCGAAGGGGCTCGAGTATCCGCACGTGTTCCTGGTCGGCGTCGAGGAAGGCATCATGCCGCACCGCGGCGGCAGCGAGGACGACGGCCCGATCGACAACGAGCGGATCGAGGAGGAGCGCCGGCTGATGTATGTCGCGATCACGCGTGCGCAGCGCAGCCTGCACCTGAACTGGTGCAAGAAGCGCAAGCGGGCGCGCGAGACGGTCGTGTGCGAGCCGTCGCGCTTCATTCCGGAGATGGGGCTCGACGATGCGCCGCCGCCTACCCCGGAAGAGGCGCCGATGTCGCCGAAGGACCGGCTCGCCAGCCTGAAGGCGCTGCTGCAGAAGTGAGGCGGCGGCGCCGTCGGGCGTGCGGTGTTTCGACTAACCGACGGTCCGACAGTCAGCCGGTCAGGCAAAAACAAACCCCCGCGGTGCGCGTGCGCCGCGGGGGTTTTTTCTGGCCGGCTGGTGTTACTTCGCCGAGTTGACCATGTAGTCGACGGCGGCCTTCACGTCGGCGTCGGACGCGTTCGACCCGCCCTTCGGCGGCATCGCGCCCTTGCCGTGCAGCGCGTAGTTGTAGACCGTGTCCATCGAGTCCTTCAGGCGCGGCGCCCAGTCTTCCTTGCTGCCGAACTTCGGCGCGCCGAGCACGCCTGCTCCGTGGCAGGCCACGCAGGTCGACGAGTACAGTGCCTTGCCGGCGGTTGCGGCATCGGCGCTGGCCGGGGCGGCCGCCGGTTGTTCGCCGGCCTTCGGGATCGCGGCGATCGCGGCCTGCGCGGCGGCGATCTGTGCGCTCGCGGCGTCGGCCGGGCCCGATGCGCCTGCCGCGCCGCTGGCGGGCTGCGCCGCGTTGGCGGCCGGTGCTGCCGGTTCGGGGAAGTTCGCGCCGTCGTTGTTCGCCATGTAGACGATCGCACGGGCGATTTCATAGTCGCTGACGTCGTCGGGGCTCGTGCCGCCGCGCGGCGGCATCGCGCCCTTGCCGGCCAGCGCCGTCTTCAGCAGCGTGTCGAAGCCTTGCGAGATGCGCGGCGCCCAGTCGTCCTTGTTGCCGAATTTCGGCGCGCCGGCGGCGCCCGTGCCGTGGCAGGTCACGCAGACGGCCTTGTAGACTGCCTCGCCGGTCTTGTACGTGCGGGGCGCGTTGGCGTCCTTCACTTCGACCTGCGCGAGCGGGGCGATACGCGCGGCGACCTGCTCGTCGGATAGCGCGTCCGTGCCGGCGCCGGCGCGGAACGCATGGTTCGCATAATTGGCGAACAGGACGATCAGGATGATCGGAATCGCGAACGACGCGATGATGACGGCAATCAGCTGCCCGGGGGTTTTGACGGGAGATTCGTGGGGTGCTTCGCTCATGCTTGCCTCGTCTCCGTGAATAGGAATTGTGAGCGCGGTGCAACGGCAAAATGGCAGTCCAATGAAGCACGGACGATTATAGACGGAACGTTTACATCACGGCGAGCGGCGCGATGGCGCGTGTTTACCCGCACGCAGCGCGGTGCGGCGGGGATTCGTCGGGCAAGGTGGACGCGTCATGGGAAACCGGGTATCCTTGCCGTCTTGCCAATCGTGGGCGGCCTGTATATTGGGGTCGTTTCACTGTCACACGCGCCCGTAGCTCAATGGATAGAGTACTGCCCTCCGAAGGCAGGGGTTGCTGGTTCGATCCCAGCCGGGCGCGCCAAAACATGCCTGTTCAGGCGCTCGGCGGTTGCGCCGTCTCATCCGCATCACCATTTCCCCGCTTGCAGTAATATTCCGGCCGGCTATCAGCATGGCGGTTTCCGATCGCGTGCATCCGACCGGGCGAAACCTTGCACCGATGTCGTTCGACGCACCCGAAGCCCGCCTGAAACGCCGATTGAACATGTCGACCGAAACGAGGAACAGCCGCCCGGAAACCGGCGCCGCGATCATCGCATGAGCAAGTCCCTCCCAGTCCGGATCATCAACGACCCGGACGGCGCGCCAGCCTTCGTCGTGATTCCGTACGCGGACTATGTCGCGCAGCGGTGCGCCGCACGCGACCTGATTCCGCACGAGCTCGTGACGCGCGTCGTGTTCGACGGAAGCTCGCCCGCGCGTGCGTGGCGCGAGCATCTCGGCCTGACGCGGGCCGAGGTCGCGCGGCGGATCGGCATCAGTCGCACGGACTACGCCAAACAGGAAAAGCGCGGGAAGCTGTGCAAGTCGATGCGCAAGAAGATCGCGGCCGCGCTCGACATCACGATCGCGCAGCTCGATTTCTGACTTTCCGACCCGCGGCGCAGCGCGGCGAGCGGCCCCGGATGCAGGTGGCCGGCACGCCGTCGCGCCGCCTCGCCGATGTGCGAGAATCCCGCGCAATGACAACTCCAAGCGTCGATCGCGGCGGCCGTCCGCGCATCGCGCCGACTCCCGATGGCTGCCATTCCGTCTACCTCGACCGCAGTCGATGCCCGCGCGCTGACCGATGCGCAGCACGCGCTGCTCGCGCGTCTGCACGCGTATTCTCCTGACGACCCGAACGCGCCGCTGCCGTACAGCCGGCGTCTTGCCGAAGCCGAAGGCTGGTCGCATGCGCACGCGCTGGCCGTGATCGACGAATACAAGCGCTTCGCGTTTCTCGCGCAGGCGGCCGGACACCCGGTCACGCCGTCGGTCGCGGTCGATGCCGCGTGGCATTTCCACCTGCAATACACGCTCGAATACTGGGACGTCTTCTGCGCCGGCGTGCTGCGCGCGCGGCTGCATCACATGCCCGGCACGGGCGCGCCGGACGAGGCCGCCGTGTACGCGCAGCGTTATCGCGACACGCTGGACAGCTATCGCCGGCTGTTCGGCTGCGAGCCGCCGGAGTCGATCTGGCCGCGGCCTGCCGGCCTGCGTGCCGCATCCGGATCGCTGCCCCCGGAACCGTCGGCCGCGAATGGGGCGGGGGACGCGAACTCGCCGGCCGCCGTGCCGGCGCGCAGGACCTGGCGCGACCGGCTGCCGAAACTCGCCTGGCCGGCTGCCGCCGCGAGCGTCGCGGCGACCTGCGCATCGGCGCAGGACTTCAACGTGCTGAACTACGCGGGGCCGCAGTTTCTCGCGTTCTATGTGCCGGCGTGCGTCGTCGCGTTGTTGTTGATCGTCGTGCTTCAGGCGATCGAGTTCCGCTGTCGACGCTGGGGCGGGCGTACGCGCAAGGCGTCGGCCGACCTGAGCACCGACGAAGTCGCCTATCTCACCGGCGGCGAGGCACGGGTCGCCCAGGTCGTGACGATGTCGCTCGCGCAGGCGGGCGCGGTCGACCTGTGGACCGCACCCGGGCAGGGTGGCTACGTGCAGATCGCCGACATGGAACGTGCGGGGCGCCATGACGACCACTGCGCGTGGCTCAAGGAGCAGCCGTCCAGCACCGTGAGCTACGACGTGTTTCGCAAGCGACTCGCCGGGTATGCGCAGGAGGTCATCGACGGAATGCGCGCGCAAGGCTGGCTGTGGGCACCCGGCGAGATGCGCGCGTCGCGCCTGGCCGCGCGTGCGATCGTACTGATCGTACTGGGCATGGGGGCTGCGAAACTCGCGATCGGCCTGAGCCGCGGGCGGCCCGTGTTGCTGCTCGCGGTCTGCATGGTGGTGTTCGCGGTCGCGTACCGGATCGTCGTGCGGCGACTGACCGGTTTCGGGCGCGGTGGGGCGACGGCTGCCGGGCGGGCCGCGCTGCTTGCGCGCCGGATCGCGCACGATCCGCGCGCCGCGCGAAATTCGCAGCGCCCGCAACCCTTGCAACCCGATGCGCACGCAGCACAGCAGACGCAGCAGACGCAGGGCCGCGAACGCGACGACCCGGACCCGTTGCTGTGGACTGCCGCGCTGTTCGGTGCGGGTGCGCTGGCCGGCACCGCTTGGTCGGTGTATTCGCAAACCGTGCAGACCGCGTCGCGGATGTCGTCGCTCGCCGCGCTGAAAGCTGGCAGCGGTAGTTCGTTCGATGCATCGGACAGCAGTTGCTCGTCGTCGAGCTGCAGTTCGTCGAGTTCGTGCAGTTCCAGCTCGTGCAGTTCGAGTAGTTGCGGCGGGTGTTCGTCGAGTAATTGAGCGCGGGGGAGTGAGCGGCGCACACCGTTGGTGAAGGCGGCGGCAGCACATCGCCACGGCGGCCGGCTCCGGTGACGGAACGTGCTGGCCGGATCGAAGCGGCGACTCTGCCGACGTGTGAGCATCACGAAGGAAAACCGGGCGTCAACGCCCGAGCGCCGAATGATGCACGCACCCGTCATCGGCCGGCGACGGCAATTCCACGCCCACGCGCGGCGCATCCGGGCCGCGGACGCGAGACCTCACCAGCCCCTATCTCCGGAACAGAAGCCAGAACGCCGTTCTTATTCGTTGTCGGTTGCCGTCGCCGGCTTTCTATACTGCATCGTCCATGTTTGCGGCCGATGCGCCGCGACCTTTCCCACCGCCGTATCGAGCGGCCCGGCATCGAGCCGCCGCAGCGGCACACTTGCGACCGCGAATGAACGTTACGACCTCCGACGATTGTATTGGCGTGCTGCCTGACCATCCGTGGGCGAAGCATTTCATCGTACTGGGCTACCGGGATGGTGCCTTGTCGACGATTCCGAACAATTTTTTCCGCGACTGGCTCGATGAAGAGGCGCAGGTCGGTACTTTTCATATCGGCCGTTGCTCCGGGCTCGGTGTGGGCTCACTCGTGAAGTACGACCAGGGCCATCAGAAACTCATGATCGGCAAGAATGTGTCCGGCGGAATGCGTCTGCGATTCCTGTTGAACGGTCAGCACGAGATGCGCACCATTTCCACGAGCATGTTCAGCATCTACGGTAACGGCCTCACCAATCCGCCGATGCCGCAATACGCGGACACCGTGATCCACAACGACGTCTGGATCGGCGACGAAGCGCTGTTTCTCGGTGGCAGTCAGATCGAGAGCGGATGCGTGATCGGCGCGCGGGCCGTCATCCCGCCCAATTTCCGCACCGAGGCGTACGGCATCTATGCCGGCTCGCCGGCCCGTCTGGTGCGCTTCCGTTTCACGGAAAAAGTGCGCGAACGACTGCTGCAGCTCGCGTGGTGGGACATGCCGCTCGACTGGATCAAGCAGAACAACGATGCATTTCTGGTCGATCTCACCGCCGACGAAGGGCGTGCACTCGACACGCTCGCGGCGCTCCAGGAAGCCAGGGACCGGGCCGTCAGCCAGCCGGGCCAACCGGCCGCCGTGCCGGCGTCCGTCTGAACGTCCGTTCGCGCCGCGCGCCGTGCGGCGCCGCATGACATGACCCCTGCTTCCGACGAATCCGCGCTGGTTCAACACGCCGCAACCCGGTGCCAGAACGGACAGTTCGCCGACGCGCTGTCGCTCGTCGCGCCCCTGCTCGGCCGGCCGGCGCCGGCAGTCGCGGCGCTGCACATCGCGGCCGTCTGCGCGCTCGGCCTGAACCGGCTGGCCGACGCGGAAGCATGGTGGCGGCGCGCGATCGACGCGATGCCGGCGTTCGAGCCGGCCTGCGACGGCCTCGGCGCGCTGCTCGTGTCGCAAGGGCGCCTGGCCGATGCCGAGGCGCTCCTGCGCCGGCAGCTCGCGTCCGTCACGCCGTTGCGGGCGTCGCACCATCACCGGTTCGGCAAGGTGCTCGAAGCGCTCGGCCGGCTCGATGAAGCCGAGCAGGCATTCGGGCAGGCGCTGCTGATCGAGCCGCAGTCGGCCGACGTGCTGACCGATCTCGGCAACCTGTTGCGTGTGCTCGGCCGCCAGGCCGAAGCGGAACTCGCCTACCGGCTCGCGATTACCGTGCGCACGGACTCCGTGCTCGCGCACGCCAATCTCGGCGCGATCCTCGTCGACATGCAGCGGCTGCCGGAAGCGGAAGCCGCCAGCCGCCAGGCGCTCGTGCTGTGCCCGGATCACCCGGAGGCGCACTACAACCTCGGCGTCGCGCTGCAGAACCTCGATCGCCTGCCGGAAGCCGAAGCGGCCTATCGCGACGCGATACGTTGCCGTCCCGACCTGCCGCAGCCGCACAACAATCTCGGCTGCGTCCTGCGCGCGCAGGGTCGTCACGACGAAGCGATGGCCGTGTTCGCCGAGGCGCTGTCGCTCGCTCCGGACATGGCCGAAGTGCATTACAACCTCGGCACCACGTTCGCGCATGCCGGCCGCCACGACGACGCCGAACGCGCGTACCGCCGCGCGCTAGAACTGCGTGCGGACTATGGCGATGCGCGTTTCGGCCTGGCGACGCTGTTGCTCGGCCTGGGCCGGTTCGAAGAAGGCTGGCGGCGCTACGAATCGCGCTACGAACACGCGGCGTTCGTGCACCGCCGGACCCGCGAGGTGCTGCGGTGCGCGCAGTGGCAGGGCGAGCCGCTCGCCGGCAAGACGCTGCTCGTCTGGCAGGAAGACGGCCTGGGCGACATGCTGCAGTTCAGCCGCTATTTCGCGGAATTTCGTGCGCGGCACGCGGCACGCGTGGTGTTCGCGTGCCAGCCCGCGCTGCATCGGCTGATGGCGACGGTCGACGGCGTCGACGCGGTGCTCGATCACGAGACGGCGACGGCGCAAGCCGCGCAGTTCGATTACTGGACGAGTTTGCTGAGCACGCCGATGCACATGGGCACGACACTCGACACGATCCCGCCTCCGGTACGGCTCGCGCCCGATCCGGCCAGCGTCGCGCGCTGGCGCGCATGCCTCGATGTATTGCCGGCCGGCCCGCGCGTCGGCCTCGTGTGGAAAGGCAACCCGAAGCATCACAACGACGCGCACCGCTCGCTGCCGTCGCTTGCGTTGCTGACGCCGCTTTGGAGCGTGCCGGGGGTGAATTTCGTGAGTCTGCAGAAAGGGCAGGGCGAGGACGAGGCGCGTCAGCCGCCGGGCGGCCTGCCGTTGCTGCATCTGGGCTCGGAGATCGACGATTTCGCGGATACGGCCGCGATCGTCGCGCAACTCGATCTCGTGGTGTGCGTCGACACGTCCACCGCGCATCTGGCCGCGTCGCTCGGCAAGCCTTGCTGGGTGCTGCTGCCGAATCAGGACGTGGACTGGCGCTGGATGCACGGCCGCGACGATTCGCCGTGGTATCCGGGCACGGTGCGGCTGTTCCGGCGCGGGCGCGACGAGAGCTGGATCCGGTTGGCAGAGCGCTTGCGGGCGGCGTTTGCCGCGCATTTTGCAGCGGGTCGCGTGACGGCGGACGAGACGGCGCAGGTCGTCTGACACGATGACCGGAACGATCGATGGATCACCCGGTCCATCGCCGGACACGAGCAGCCTGCGTGTGCATAAATACAAAACGCCCGATGCGGTGCATCGGGCGCAATGGTGACCGACAACGGTCGATTCATGTCACGACTCGACAGGTTGAGTCATCCCGCGCAGGTAACACGAGGAACAGGATGCAATCCTGCTCGGTTCGTGCAAACGGCGCTCAGTTCGTGGGTTGAAACAACAACGCAGCTTGTCCCGTGTTGTCGAGGCAGTAGTCGTCGCTCACATAGGCGAAGACATTCGTGCCGCTACCGGCCATCTCGATGACGGTTGGACGCGCCGTGACTGCACCGCCCCACCGAATGCTGCCGAAGCCACCCTGGATGATCGCAGTGTCGATGTTGCAGCCATGCTCCAGCGCGCCGCCGCCGCAGCTCATCGAATTCGCGATAAGCGAAACGGTATATCGGCCCGGCGCGAGTGCGAGCTTGACCGGCGTGCCGCCGGACACCGTTCCGACATAGCTGGAAAGACAGTTGGCTCTCGCGTCGATCACGACGCTCGTCGCCGCGTCGCACATCAAGGGGACCATGGCCGCAAGTGCCGCAGTGATCAGTTTATTGCGCATCAGTTGAGTTCTCTCAGTGTTTGTTGATTGATATGTGCCCGGTGCTGCCGCAAACGCGTTGGGGTACCCCTGCGTGCATCGTGCATTGAGACGAAGACACGACGGGCAGGGTGAACCGGAGGCATATGTTCCGGGCGAGGACGGGCGGAAGCGGACGTGGAGCCGCTTCGTTCCTCGCAGCGCGCCGCGTTCCATTACGCAAGACCCGGCGTAATACGCAGGCCGTCGTGATTTACGAATGCCCGCTTTTTGCGTGACGCCTTCCTTGCGCTCACTTTAACGGCAGGTCTGATGCCGAATTTAGGCTGTGTTCGCATCTTGATCTACGACCTGAACACGCGGGTAACGGATCCGCCCGATCGGCCCCGGTTCGCGAGCTCCGGGCCGATCGATTCGATCCATCGCATTCCGGACGTGTCGGTCGAGTCGACGGCATGTCATGTGGCGATCGGGGGCTGTCGCGCGCAGCGGGGCGCGTTGACCCGAGCTCACTGGCCGCCCACTCGCGCGAACAGCACGAATTGCCCGGGTTTGCCGAATCTGTTCAACGTTTTGAATCGACAGCGCGTCGCTAGAATCAACGCGTTTTCGGGGCGAGGTCCGATCGGCAGCGGCGGGCACGCGTTCCCGTCAAGCATGAAATCGACCAAGGCCGCCATGAATAACTGGAAGTTCGTCCCCGTTGAAAGTCTCGTGAGCGAGGAAGCGTTGACCCGCGCGCAAGCGTTCGATCTCGATCGGCACGTCGTCGAGACGACGGTGCGCGGGCTCACGTTCCGCTGGCTCGCGCCGAGCAAGCGACTACTCTGGATGGCGGCTGGGCTCGAGTACATCGAACCGGAACTGCTGGACTGGATCGACCGGCTGCCGCCCGGATCCGTCTACTACGATTTCGGCGCGAGCAACGGAATCTTCGCGTTGTATGCGGCAAAGCGCGGCCTGAAGGTGATCGCGATCGAGCCCGATCCGTCGAACTACTTCCTGCTGTCGTGGAACGCGTACCTCAACGCACAGGACGGCCTAGACCTCCAGGCGTTCAACGTCGCGGCGTCCGACCGGTTCGCGGTCGACCGGCTGTTCATCCGCAAGATGGAGCTTGGTGCGCACGAGAAGATCGTCGGCCAGCCGTCGCTCGTCTCGGGCGAAACGTTCGCACCGAACCACGTGCATGCGATCCAGATCGTCCATTTCGATCGCTGGCGCGAGCAGTTCGGCCTGCCGCAGGCCGAGTACGTCAAGATCGACGTCGACGGGCACGAGGTTCCGCTCATCGACGGTGCGGCACAGGGCCTGGGCGCGTGCAGGCAACTGCTGATCGAGATCGAGGACGCGAAGATGGACCTGCTCACCCACCGTCTCGGCGAGTTCGGTCTGACGATCGCAAGCAAGCACCCGGTGCAGAACTACGCGGGATTGTGGAACTGCATCTTCGTACGCTGATCGCCGAGGCCCGCGGCAACGCGGGCCTCGCTCAGAATCCCGACAGGTAAACCTGCCGGTCGACGGCGGTTCGGTACGCGCTGACGAACCCGCGGCGGCTCCATTGATCGCACGAGAAATCGTCGAAGCGGCATGACAGCGACAGCTTCCAGTCGGTGACTTCGCTGGTGAGCGTCCGATGCACGAGATAGGGCGACATGAAGAGTACATGCCCTGCGTCGATCTCCAGGTCGCAGGCCCCGTCGATTGCCTGGTCATCGAGCACGTAGCCGCGGTCGGTCTGCTTGCCCGGCCACAGGCCACGCAGATGGCTGCCCGGGACGATGCTGAGCCCGGGTGCCCCTTTGCGAACGTCGGCGATCGACGTCCATGCGATCACCGCGCGAGAGGACGTCCCCATGCTCGGCCAGTCTTGGTGATACGGTAGCCCGTAGTTGTTTCCGATGCGATCGTTTGCCGTGTAGTGGGTGACGATCGGGCCCGTCTGCACCGGCATTGCGATGCCGAGGTGGCGGTCGAGCGCGGCCGTCAGGTCGGGTGAGCAGAAGAAGCGCTTCACGTCGAGGTCTTCGGCGAGCAGCTTGATGATGTTGCGGTTGCGCGTCGTGTCGTCTCCGAAGCGGGGAATGAAATGCCGCTCGAACTTCGCGCGCACATCCTTGATCAGCGATTGCAACGCATCGTTTGCGACGATCGCGTAACCGAGTTCCCGAAAATCTCCTGCGATCACGTTCATGTCGCGTCACCCTGAATTCCATTGGTGGCCCGTGCCTGGGCGTAGCCGAACCCGCTCGCGCCGAAGCCGTCGCCGTTGTAGAACATGTAAAGGCGATCGCCGACCTGTACGACTTCCGGGTACGCAACCATGAACGCATCCCAGCCGCCGGGCGACACATCGAGTCCGGCATCGTCGTCACGCCGACGCCAGACGATGCCATCGGTCGATTCGGCATAGCCGAGCCGGTAGCTGACCGACGAGCGCTCGCGGTAGCCGTCGTGGCTGCGCTTGCAGAACCACATCCGGTAAAGGCTGCCGTCGAAATGCACCGACGCGCGCGCCAGCCCGCCTTCGTGGTCATCGAGGTAGTCGATCGCGACGCGGCCGCCGCGCGCCCAGTGAATGCCATCGCGCGATTCCGCGTACTTCAGGTGGTAGCGTGCCTCGGGCTTGCCGCCGACCAGGGTCCAGCCGGTGCACGACAGATACCAGTTGCGCCAGATTCCGTTCTCGATACGCACGCAGGTCGTGCCGCAAAAATACGGCTCGTCGGCCGTACGGTCCATCACTGGCCCGTCGAACAGGCGCCGGTAATGGCGGCCGCCGTCCTCGCTGATCGCGAGGCCCACTGCGTTGTGATACGGAATCGTGTTGCGCACGTTCCAGCCGATGTAATACAGGTAGCGAACGCCGCCGTGCTCGACGACCGACGACGGCATCGTGCCGCAATCGTCGAATGTGCCGAGCACGCCCGGGGGCAGGACCGGATCCGGATCGATGGCGATGATGTCGTCCGGTGCGCTCGCGCGGACGGCCATGCTTGCGATCGCGCTGCGGTTGCCTGCGTCGCGGCTGCTGAACAGCAGTTGCAGCGTATCGCCGTTGACGCCGGCGACCGTCGGAATCTGCGCGTGCGATCTTGCCCATGGCAGTCGTGCGTCGGGCGCATAGATCAGCCCCTGCTTGTCCCACTGTATGCCTGCCACGGGTGCCCCTAGATCTTCAGGTCGGTGCTGGCCATCGCGAGCTTGACCGCCGGGTTGCCCTTGTACACCGACCATGGCTCGGTCGATTTCGTGATCGCGGCGGCCATCGTGACGAACGTACCTTCGCCGATCGTCACGCCGTCACGCAGCGTGGCGTTTACGCCCACGAAGCTGTACGCGCCGATATCACAATGGCCGGACATGACGACATGTGACGTCATCGTCACGTGGTCGCCGACCCGCCCGTGATGCCCGATGTGGTTGCCGCTCCACAGGACGACGTTGTTGCCGATGGTCGTGAACGGTTGCAGCGTGTTGTCTTCGAGGATGAAGCAGTTCTCGCCGATCGTGTTGTGGCACACGGTCGCGCGTGAACTGACATAGCTGATCAGCGGATAGCCGCACGCCTTGAGCTCGTTGAAGATCTTCTCGCGCTCGCGGTTCATCCGCTTCGGCGACATCGGCGCGAAGAAGCTGAAGTCGCCGGGCGGATGGGATTCGACGACGTCTTCGAACGCAACCACGGGCAGGCCCTTGAACGTGCCGCTTTCCGGCAGATACTGGCGGTTGACGCAGAACGCGGCGACCGTGTGTGGCGAATCGTGTTCGAGGTAGTAGTGCGCAAGTTCCGCGTAGTCCTGCAGACCGAACAGAATGACGTTTGCCATCAGTTGTGCTCCCTGTACACGTACGTCGTGTACTCGTAAAGCCCGTAGTCGTGCCGCAACACGTAGTGGCGCGACAGCTCGCGTGACAGGAAGTGCGTCAGCTGCGTGACCGGCACGTGGAACAGGTCGTCGCGCTCCCAGTCGACTTCCTTCGACATCACGTTGAACGCGATGCCCTTGCGCGCCTTCGGAAACACGACGCGCAACACGCGCGAGAAATAGTCGAACATCTCGTCGTAGCCGAGTTCGCGCTTTTCGGTGAAGACGCCATTCATCACGATGTAGTCGTATTCGCCGAGCCGGTCGGGCTCCGCGAGCACGTCGACACACTGGTAGTCGTTGCCCGGGAACTTGCGTCGGGACAGGTCGCAGAACGCCTGGGATGCGTCGAGCCCGGCATAGCTCAGCCCGTCGATGCCGCGATCCAGCATGTACTGGTACAGATGCGACGCCCCGCAGCCGAAATCGAGCAGCGTGGCGGGCGCCGGGCCGGGCCTCACGAGGTCGAGCATCACACGATATCGCGTGGCGGCGTCTTCGGCGTTGGGCCAGTCGACGCCGCGATGCGTATCGCCGTGACGCTCGAGGCACGCCTCGTAGTGACGGATGAGCGTGGCGTGGAGATCGTCTTTCATGACAGGGTGGCGCCGGCAAGCAGATGGTCAATCGATGTGTCGTCGTTGCACATCAGCACGTCGATGATCGACAACGCGGGAACGAATGCGCCGCGAACGGGCGTATAGGGCTCGAGGCCCGGTGTCAGGAACTTCAGCTGCAGGCCGGCGGCGGCGAATGCGTGCGGGTCATACAGCTCTTGCCCGCCGGCCGGGTTCACGTAGATGTTCGCGTGCTCTTGTCGGCCGATGTCGATGATGCGTGCCTGGGCCTTCAGATCCGCATTTTCGTAGCGTCGCGACGTCGCGACGATCTTCGTGTCGAGACGCAGGTAGTCGCGCAGTGCGATCAGCCCGTGCAGCAGGTAGTCGGCGAGGTTGGACGCATCGTGCATCACGATACGTTCGACGAGCGGGAATACGCGCGCGAACTGCGGCGAGCGCGCGTAGCTCTGATGGATCGTGCGCAGGATCCGGGGTCGCCATGTCGCGTCGTCCGCGACGTCGATGTCGCAGATCCGCCGGTTCTGGCTCGCCTGCCTGAGCGGCATGGTGATCATGTGCGGCGCGCCGTTGACGTTGATGCGGTTGCGATTGATCCAGCCGCGGTTGATGAAGTTCACGTCGTCGAACACGACGAACGTGTCGACGCTGGCCATCAACTGGAAATAGCCGACGTACGGAAAGAAGTACGGCTGCATGACGGCCAGGCGGCATTCAGCTTGCATGCTGCCTCAGGCCGGCCTCGGTCAGCACGATGTCGATGATGCGGTCCTGGTCGCGTGCGGTGAGCGCCGGGTAGATCGGCAGGCACAGCACCTGATGCGAGATGTCGCTGGCGACGGGCAGGTTCGAGCGCGCTGCGGACGGCAGGCCGCGATAGGTCGGAAACTCGCTGATCAGCGGGTAGAAATACCGGCGCGCCGCAACGTTTTGCGCGCGCAGCGCATCGTAGACCGCGTCGCGCGTCACCGGGAAGTCGCGGGTGATGCGCACCGGGAAATACGAGTGGTTGCGGGTGCTGTGCTCAGGAACCGGGGGGAGCAGCAGGCCCGGCACGTTCTGCAAGGCTACCCGATAGCGCTCGTCCACGCGTGCGCGGCCGGCCGCGATCCGGTCCATGTGTTCGAGCTGCAGCAGGCCGAACGCCGCCTGTACTTCGTTCATCTTGCCATTGATGCCGGGGCCGATCACCGTCACTTCGTCGACGAAGCCGAAGTTCTTCAGATGGTCGATGCGGCGCTTCGTCTTCGCGTCGCGGCAGATGAGCGCGCCGCCCTCGAACGTGTTGAAGATCTTGGTGCCGTGAAAACTGAGCACGGACATATCGCCGAATTCGAGTACCGAGCGGCCGTGGTGGCGCACGCCGAACGCGTGTGCGGCGTCGTAGAGCACACGCAGGCCGTAGGTGTCGGCGATCCGCTCGATCGCACCGACGTCGCACGGGTAGCCGTAGACATGTACGGGCAGGATCGCGGTCGTCTGCGGCGTGATCGCCGCTTCGATGCGTGCGGGATCGAGGTTCATCGTCACCGGATCGATATCGACGAACACGGGCCGAATGCCGTTCCAGTGCAGCGCATGCGTGGTGGCGACGAAGCTGAACGGCGTCGTGATGACTTCGCCGGTGATCTTCATCGCCTGCAACGCGGTGATCAGCGCGAGCGTCGCGTTGGAAAACAGCGAAATGTGCTCGACGCCCAGGAATTCGCAGAGTGATCGTTCGAGCTCCGCATGGAAGCGGCCGCCGTTGGTGACGACCTTGCTCTCCCAGATCTGGTTCAGATACGGGAGAAACTCGTCCAGCGGAGGCATGTAGGGCTGTGTGACGGGTATGAGCTTGTCCATGATCCTGTCCCGAGGTCGTACGTTTCGAGCGCCAATGCGCACACTGGTGATCGTGAGAGCACTCTAGCGGGCGCGATGCCCGCACGATCGATCGAGCAGGGGGCGGTTTGCGAGTCAATTCGTGGAAATGCCGCGATTTGCTCGCCGGGCCGGCTGTGACGCACGAAGCTGGCCCCTGCCGGTTAGCCGGCCGTCTGTTCCGCCAGCGCCGAGGTCGACTGGTCCGGCGGGACCGCATCGAACGAGACCGGAGCCTCGCCTGCGCACCAGCGGCGCCACATCATCCGCAACGCGACCGACAGCCCCTGCGCGACGACGTCCGGATGGAACGGCGCCGACGCGAGGCAGCGCTCGCGCAGGCCGCTGCGCACCGTTTGCAGCGTGTCGAGATCGTCGGCGAGCGCGATGGCCTTGCGGACGAATTCATCCTTGTCGTGCGCGATGAAGGCCTCGAGATCGACCCGCTTGAGCCAGCTGGCGGAACCGCGTGTCGGGATCGACATCCCGGCCAGCGTTACGGTCGGCACGCCCATCCATAGTGCGTTGAGCGTCGTCGTTGAGCCGGCGTACGGGAACGTGTCGAGGCAGATGTCGACGCGGTGATGCTGCTGCAGGTAGACGGGGATGGTCGCGCGCGGCTGGAACGTCAGGCGCGCGGGATCGATGCCTTCGGCCGCGAACCAGCCGGCGATCGTGTCGCGGTCGCGATCCTGCTCGATCGCGCCGATCACCATCTTCGAGTCGGGCTTCGCGCGCAGCACCGCGGCCCACAGCGCGATCACATCCTCGCGCAGCTTGTTGAGCCGGTTGAAGCTGCCATACGTAACGTAGCCATTGTGCAACGCAGGCAAGCCGTTGACGGGCGGGCAATTCACCGGCGGCGCGTACGGTGCGAGCGCGGGCATGCGCACGATCTTCTCGACGAACTGGTCGTCCAACTCGCCGGCCGGCGTGACGATGCTGTCGCTCAGGTAGTAGTCGATCGTGCTCATGCCGGTCGTGCCCGGGTAGCCGATCCATGATGCCTGTAGCGGCGCGGGTTTGCGTGCGAGCGTGACCAGGCGGTTGCGGCCCGTGTGGCCGGAGAGATCGATCAGGATGTCGATGCGATCGTTACGGATCTGCTCGGCAAGCGCGGCGTCGCCCAGCATCGTTACGGTTTGCCACGTGGCGGCATGCGCGCGCAGCTTGGCGGTGATGTGATCTTCGATCACGTAGTTGTAGTAGAAGTGCAGCGACAGATTCGGATCGCGGCTCAGGTATTCGACGACGGGAAGCAGATAATGGGCGACCGCGTGGTTCAATAGGTCGCCGGACACGAAGCCGATCCGCAGTGGGCGTTCGGGATCGCGCGAATTCGCATATTTTTTCGGGAGTGCGTGTCGTTCGTGCCATTTGCCGAACGCGCGATGTTCCTTGAGCAGCATCTCCGGCGAGTTGGTGTCGTCGTGAATCAGGCTGAACAGCAGTGAGCTGTGCGACACGCAGTCGTTCGGATCGATTTCGATAGCGCGACGCAGCCACGGAGCGGCTTCCTGCGCGGCGCCCTGGTCCAGCAGTACGAACCCGAGTGCTCCATTGGCTGATGCCGCATGCGGTGCCAGTTCCACGGCGCGTCGGCAGGCCGCGACGGCTTCCTGCTGGCGCCGCAGCCCGTGCAGCGCGATGCCGAGCACGCGGTGCGCCTCCATATTCGTCGGTTGGGTGGCAATGATCGCACGGCACTGGATTTCTGCTTCCTGGAGCCGGGTCATGAGCCGCAGTGTATCCGCGAGCAATGTCCGTAGCAGGAGGTCGCCGGGCAGGCTTTCGAGTGCGCGATAGGCGATATCGATCATCTCGGCGTATTGTCGGTCCCGGTACAACGAGACCGCGAGGGCGCGCAGGCTCGCACCGTCGCCAGGATAGTCGGCGACGAGCTGGCGAGCGAGCGAGAGTGCTTCCGCCGAACGCTTCTTGTCGAAGAGGCCAGCGTGCTTCTGCAGCTTGTTGAGCGGCGCCTTGCGCACCGGCTTGGCGGGTGCGTCCCCGTTTGTGCCTTTATCGACTTGGGGCTGAGGTTGAGGCTGGGGCTGGGGCTGGGACGAAATATTCAGGCTGATGCTGCCAGTGATATCTGGGCCGTCCTGGCTCGCGGCGGGCGCCGTCGGGAACGTCACGGTGGGCGTGGCCATTTGCGAGATCAGGCCGTCCAGTGCGGGGCCGTGTACGCCGCGTTGCTGAGCCATTTCGACGGCAACCCATGCAGCGGGCATCTGGTTCGCGCGGTACAGCGCGTTGATGTAGCCGACCCAGCATTGGCCGTTGCCCGGATTGGCGCCGAGCGCAGTCTCGAAGTAAGGAATCGATTCGGTCGCGCGGCCGGCGTCGACCAGCAGCACCGCGAGGTTGTAGTTCGCTTCCGCGTGTGCGGGTATGGCATCGAGTATGGCTTCGTACAGTGCTTTCGCATCGTCGAAGGCGCCGTCGTGATGGCGCGCGATGGCATTTTGCATGACGAGCGCGATATCTTGCTCGAACTGCTGCTCCGGGCTGAGCGTGGCGCGATCGGACGAGTCGAGTGGAAGCATGGCGGGAGGCGCGGTTATTCGATGTGCGCCATTATCGGCAACGGGCGATCACGCTGAACGCGCGAGGTGGTGCCAAAAGCGCGGTCAATTCCGCCGATTGGGCAAGCGCGGCGCGGTTGGGCGACGGCGCGCCGGATGGGCAAAAAAACGCCCGCACGAGGCGGGCGGAGGCGAACGAGCACGCCCTCACATCAGCGCGTAGTTCTTGTTGTCAGGTTGGTGTGCCGCCAGTGATGCGGCGCCAGGCGCGCGTCAGCGGCTCGCGATGCTCTGGTACTGGCCGACGGCCTGCACGCGGCCCATCGCCGCCTGGTATTCGTTGGTCAGCTCCTGCTGCGCGCGTTGCGCGTCGGCGAAGATGCGCGCGTTGCTGGCCTGAATCCGGCGGATCGCGGCGATGCCGGCCGGCGGCTGATCGGCCGCGAGCGACGCAACGAGCGGCTCGCGCAGGTCGACGAGGCGCGCCGCCTCGATCCAGTCGGCCATCGCGGCCGCATGTTCGATCGCGTCGGTGAGCGCGTCGAGCTGGGCGATCAGTTCGGTCTGTTCCATCGTGGCTCTCCTGTCCGGCCGGCGGTCAGCTCTTGTTGCTCGACAGCGCGCCGGCACTGTTCGTGCCGCCGAACAGCTGCGTCAGGTACTGCGAGTTGCTGTTCATCGTCGCCATCAGCGTGTTGAGCGCGGTGAATTGCGCCTGGTACTGGCTGGTCAGCTGCGCGACGTAGTTCGACAGGTTGGTCTGCTGCGTGGCGACGCTTTTCAGGTCGTTGTTGAGCGCGGTCGTGCGTGCGGCGATCAGCCCGCCCGTCTGCGTGTAGTTCGTGATGTCCTTCGTCAGCTGCTGGCCGATCCCGTTCGTCGAGTTGAACAGCGACGCGACGCCGGTCGGGTTGTTCTGCAGTGCGGAGTTGAGCGCGGTGCTGTCGACCTGCAGCGTGCCGTCGGCCTGCAGCGTGACGCCGATCGACGCGAGGTTGACCGTCGAGCCGTTGCTGCTCACGCCGCCCGCGACGACCGACGCGAGTGCGTTGCGGATCGTGTTCAGCGTCGAGTCGCCGAGCAGCGGGCCTTGCGACGACGCGCCGGCCGTGAAGCTCGACAGCGAGCCCATCGTCGTGACGAGCGTGTTGTAGAGCGTCACGAAGTTGTTGATCGCCGACGCTTGCGTCTTCGTGTCGGTGGCGACCGTCAGCGTCTGCGGCTGCGTGCCGCTGACGGCGGCCGAGGTCAGGTTCAGCGTGACGCCGGTGATCGCGCCCGTCACGGTGTTGCTCGCGCTCGTCGCGGCGATGCCGTTGATCGTGAAGGCGGCGTCCTGCGCGGCGGTGCTTTGCTTCCAGGCGGCGCTGCTGTTGGCGGACGCAATGGACGACTGGCCGCCCGTCGTGCTGGCCGTCGACGTGACGCCGAGGCTGGAGAGGCCGTTGTCGCCGGTCACGTTGCTGACCGTGACGCTGATCGCATTCGCCGCACCGGTCGGCGTCGAGCTGAGCACGAGGTGCGCGCCATCGCTGCCGTTGACGACGGACGCGACGATGCCCGGGTTGCCGGTCGTGGTGTTGATCGCGGCGGCGATGCCGGACAGCGTGTTGTTGCTGCTGCCCACGTTGACCGTGAACGACTGGCTGCCGAGCGACAGCGTCATCGTGCCGGTGCCGAGCGCCGTCGACGCACCGAACGCGGCGGACGACAGCGACTGCGACGTCGCGATCTGCGTGACGCCGATCGAATAGCTGCCGGCGACGGCGCCGGCGCCCGCGGTCGCGGTCAGGCCGGTGCCGCTCGCGGTGGCGGTGAAGGTGTTTTGCAGCGAGCCGTTCGACAGTGTCGTGACGCCGGCCTGGAGTGCGCTCAGCGCGGCCGAAAGGGCGCCGTACGCGGAAATCTGGGTGTTGTCGCTGGCCTGCTGCGCGCTGAGCGCGGCGGTCTGGCCGGCGGTCTTCGCATTGACGAGTGCCGTCACGAGCGAGTTGACGTCCATCGACGAGTTGCCGGTCGATCCGCTGATGATCGATTGGGCGGCCTGTTGCAGCGCGCTGTTGGCCGAGCTGTTGGCGGCGGTGACGGCGGGATTGATCGTCGACATCGTAGTGCTCCGTGCGGCGGGTAGTCCGTGAAATTCTGGATAAGGACCTGGCGGCGGGGCAACGCCCCGCGCGCCAAGTGACGACGGCCGGGCCGCGCGTTACGCGGGGCCCGGCCGTGGGTTGCTACGCGATTACTGCAGGAGCTTCAGGACCTGCTGCGGCAGCGAGTTTGCCTGTGCGAGCACCGAGATGCCAGCTTGTTGCAGCACCTGGTTCTTCGACATGTTCGCGGTTTCCTGCGCGAAGTTCGCGTCGGTGATCTGCGACTGTGCCGACGACAGGTCGGTCGATTCTGCCTGCTGCGCCGTGGCGATTGCCGTGAAGCGGTTTTGTGCCGCACCGAGCTGTGCCTGAACGTTGTTCACCGTTTGCAGCGCGTTGTCGATCGACACCATCGCAACGTTCGCACCGCTGACGGTGCTGATGTCGAGGTTCGACACAGTCTTCGGCGTGTTGACGGCGTTGATCTGTGCGATCGCGTTGTTGATCGCCGTCAGCTGTGCAGCGGTGGTGCCCGCGCCGGTTGCGCCCGTTTGCAGCGACAGTGCGCCGACTGCCGTACCCGTGCCGGCCGTCGCGTTCGAGCCGAACACTGCCGTTGCCGCGGCCGACGTGATGCCCTGGCCGTTTTGGTCCGTGAACGTGTAGCCGCCCTGACCGTCGGAAATCACGTTGATCGCGGTGATCGCTGCACCCGAGCCGGTGTACGCGCCGGCGTTCGTGAGCGACAGACCCGTCACCGTACCGACCGTCTGACCCTTCTGCACCAGGCCGCCGCCGATCTTGGCAGCCGACATGCTTTGGCTCAGGTCCAGCGAAATCGTCTGGCCGACGTTCGCGCCGACCTGGAACGACACGATGCCTGCCGAGCCGTCAAGGATGTTCGTGCCGTTGTACGTCGTTTGCGACGCGATACGGTTCACTTCCTGGATCTGTTGCGCAACTTCCTGTTGCAGTGCCGCCTGGTCGGTCGAGGACATCGTGCCCGTCGATGCCTGGACGGCCAGCTGGCGGATACGTTGCAGGCTGTTCGTCAGCGACGACAGTGCGCTCGATGCCGTTTGAATCATCGACACGCCGTCGTTCGCGTTCGACACGCCCTGGTTCAGACCGTTGATCTGGGTCTGCATCCGGGTCGAGATCGCGAGGCCTGCTGCATCGTCTGCCGCGCTGTTGATGCGCTTGCCCGACGACAGGCGCGTGATGGCCTGGGACAGGGCGTTTTGCGAGCCGTTGAGGTTCTGCTGTGCAACCAGCGAGTTGATGTTGCTGTTAATTCCGAGCATGGAAAAATCTCCTGTGTAAGCCGAAAGCCCTGGAAAGCCGTTTTGGCGTCGGCGGAAGCACTCGTTCATTGCTGGCCGCCTCAGAGCAGGATTTCGGCGCACCAAAACAAAACTTGAGGGGCGCGTTGAGATTCGGCCCGATTTTTTATCCTTCTTTGTCATTTCGGACCGATCCGGCGCGATGCCGGATGGACGGGGCTTGAGAGCGGTCTCGCCACGCAGTCGTTCGCCTGTGCACACGCAATCGACAAAAGGGTGGTTTTGTCTGTGATTCCCTGCTATGATGGCGGGCTGAATTGAGATTTCTGTCAAGCCTCTGCCGTTTTCGGCGTGTCTGCTGGCAGTCAAACGCGGCGCTGCACGCGGCTTGTGAAGCGTACTCGCGGTGCTTTCCGCCTCTCTTTTCCGGCCTCCGAGGCCGTATTTCCGCTCGTTTCGCCAGTTTGTGGGGACGCTCGGATGGCCGGTGCGTGGCGCTTGGCCGCTACGTTTTTGACCGTTTAAGCAATTTAGGAACGACATGACGACGATTCTTCTGAAAGAAAACGAGCCGTTCGAAGTGGCGATTCGCCGCTTTCGCCGTGCTATCGAAAAAAATGGCCTGATCGCTGAACTGCGCGAGCGCCAGTCCTACGAAAAGCCGACCGCAGTCCGCAAGCGCAAGAAGGCAGCAGCCGTCAAGCGCCTGCACAAGCGCCTGCGCAGCCAGATGCTGCCGAAGAAGCTCCACTAAGAGCGTCTGACGGTTCGCCGCGAAACGGCGGAGCGAGCTTCGAAAGAAGCCGCTCCGCCGTTTTGCTTTTGCGGTTCGGGAAAATCCCGAGGCCGCCGCGGTGCGGCCATGCCGGCCTGCGGCCGCCGGCGCGGGGTTCAGAAGTCGATCTTCGCGCTCAGGCTCACCGTGCGCGGGTCGCCCGGCTTCACGTAGTCCGCGTACTGGTATTCCCAGTAACGGCGGTTCAGCACGTTGTCGATCGACGCGCGCAGCGTCACGTCGTGGCGGCCGATCCGCGTCAGGTAACGCGCCCCCGCATTGACGACGAGAAAGCCCGGGGCGTCGAGGCCGCCGGCCGCGCGCAGCGGCGTCGCGCCGGTGAATTTCGCATCGACGCCGAGCGTCAGCCCCGGCACGCCGGGTACCGCATAGCCGACGTCGCCGGCGAGCACGAAACGCGGTGCGCCCGCGACGCGGTTGCCGTTGTTGCCGATCCCGTTCGCGTACCACGCGTCGAGCAGCATCGCGTCGACGCCCGCGTTCCAGCGCGCGCCGAATTTCGCGCGCGCACCGAACTCGATCCCCTGAATGACCGATTCGCCGTCCTGCACGTAGACGTTCGCCGCGTTCGCATATTCGGCGCTGCGCTCGATGCGGAACAACGCGGCCGTCGCGCTCCAGCGCGCGTGCTCGCTCTTGATCCCCAGTTCGTACTGTTTGCTGCGCAGCGGCTTGAGCACCTGGCCGGCGTTCGCGTAGACGTCGTTCACGCGGCTGCCGGGCTCGAGCGATTCGGCGTAGCTCGCGTACGCGGTGGTCGTCGGCGCGAGCTTGAACATCACCGCGAACGTCGGCGTCGCCACGCCGTTCTGGCGATAGGCGGGATCCTCGGCGCCGCTCGCCTGGAACGAGCGCTGCTCGTAGTTCATGTAGCGCACGCCGGCGAGCACCGACCAGCGCTCCGTGAGCTGCACGGTGTCGCTCGCGAACAGCGATTTCTGCACGATCTCGCTCGTGCGGTACTGGACGAAGCCGTGCGGGCTGTCGTAGCGGTAAGGATTCGGCGCATACAGGTTGCCGGCGCCGAGCGGCACGAACACGCTGTTCGCCGAATAGTCGTTCGCCTGCTTCTGCCACGACGCGCCGATCACGATCTGGTGGCTGAACGCTCCCGTGCGTACCTTGCCCTCGACCATCGCGCGCCACTGGCTGAAGCGGTGATCCTCCATCCCGACGTAGCGGCTGTCGGTGTAGTTGCCGGCCGCATCCTGCAGGTACAGCGTGCTTTCGTTGCGACGGCGCGTCGCCTTGCTGTAGCTGTACGCGACGTCGAGCTGCCAGTCGGGCGCGAGCTGGTACTGCAGCCCGGCCGTATAGAGCTGCAGGTTCGTGTTCAGGTACTGGTCCCTGCCGCCGAGGTTCGTCGTGCCGCCGCTGATCGTCGCGGGCAGCACGCCGCCTGGATAGCTGCCGGTGAAGATCGACGGCGTCTGGCCCGTCGTGCGGCGATCCTGGTACAGCGCGCCGACATTCACCGACAGGTCGCGCGTCAGGTTCGCCTGCAGCGCGAGCGATACGCTGTCGCGGCGGATGTTGCCGTCGTTGTATGTCCTGCCTTCCTCGTGCGTCGCGTTCAGCCGCGCGCCGAACCTGCCGTCCGGCCCGAAGCGCTGGCCAAGATCGACGTGCTCGGTCCACACATTGGTGCTCCGGTAGCCGACGTCGACGCTGCGCACGGGTTCGGCGCCAGGCTGCTTCGTCACGTAGTTGACGACGCCGCCGGGCGTCACGAAGCCGTACAGGAAACCGCCGAGCCCCTTCAGCAGCTCGACGCGATCGAGCTGCTCGTACGGCATCGTGATCCCGTACGTGACGAACGGCAGCCCGTCGATCTTGTAGCCGTTCTGCCAGTCGAGCTGCATGCCGCGTACGGTCATGTAGCTGGCCCACGCGCTGTACGCGCCGCTGTTGTCGGACACCGACGCGTCGTTCGCGAACACGTCGCCGAGCTTGTACGGCTGGCGTGCCTCGAGTTCCTCCGACGTGACGATCGTCGTCGAGAACGGCGTGTCGAGCTGGCTGCGCGTGCCGAGCGCGCCGGTGGAGACCGTGTCGGTCAGGTGCTGCGGCGAGTCGTGCGCGGCCGTGACGTTGACGGCAGGCAGCACCGTGGCGCCGCTGGGAGAATCGTCCGCGTGCGCGAGCGACGCGGCAACGCAGGCAAGGGCGGCGGCCATGCGACGTGGACGGACGGGAGGGCGGGCGAGGCTGACGGTCATCGTGGATAAGTAAAAATGCAAGTAAGAATCATTCGCATTGCTATAAAATGCCGCGCATCGTACCAAAACCCGTCGAACGCGCAACAATTCCATGCCGCGTGCAAGGGCATCCGGCCTCGCCAGCGACGGCCGGCATCGCTCGTGCGCGGCGCGTGACCTCAAATGACCTGCATTCCGTTGATCCGGGGCCGTTCGTGCCGGCCCGCTTTCCCTTTGCCGGGGGCGCGATGAATGCGTTCCTGCGACCGTTTCTCGTCCGCCTGCATCGCTGGTTCGGCCTCGCGATCGCGCTGTTCCTGTTCGCCGCGGGGCTGACCGGCGCACTGATCGCGTGGGACCACGAGCTCGACGCGCTACTGAACCCGGACTTCTACACCGCACGCAGCGATGCGGCGCCGCTTGATCCGCTCGCGCTCGCGGCGCGCATCGAGGCCGCCGACCCGCGCGTGCAGGTGACCTATCTGCCGCTCGCGATCGAACCGGGCCATACGCTGCAGGCCGGCGTGATGCCGCGCACCGATCCGGCGACCGGCCAGCCGTACGCGCTCGACTTCAGCCAGATCGCCGTCGATCCCGCGACCGGCGCGGTGCAGGGGCGCCGCGAATGGGGCGCGCTGTCGCTCGCGCGGCTCGACCTGATGCCGTTCATCTACCGGCTGCACTACTCGCTGTTCCTGCCGGTGTACGGCGGGATCAACTTCGGGTTCTGGGTGATGGGCATCGTCGGCATCGTGTGGGCGATCGACAGCCTGATCGCGCTCGTGCTCGCGTTTCCGAACCTGAAAAGCTGGCGCAAGTCGTTCGCGTTCCGCGTGCGGCGCGGCGGCTATCCGCTGGTGTTCGACCTGCACCGCTCGGGCGGCGTGTGGGTGTGGGGGCTGCTGCTGGTCGTCGCGGTCACGTCGATCTCGATGAATCTCGCCGTGCCCGTCGTGCGGCCGCTGGTATCGCTGGTGTCGCCGCTCGCCGAGACGCCGTACACGAACCCCGAACACTTCCCGCCCGCGCCGCCGGGCAGCACGATGCTGCGGCGCGAGCGGATCGTCGAGATCGCGCGCGCGGCCGGGCGCGACGCCGGGATCGCCGCGCCGCCCGGCGCGCTGCTGTTCGCGCCGGCGATGAATGCCTACGCGGTCGGGTTCTTCACGCCCGGCAACGATCACGGCGACGTCGGGCTCGGCAACGCGTGGCTCTACTGGGACGCCGTGACCGGCAAGCCCGTCGCCGCCCAGGTGCCGGGCCGCGGCTCGGCCGGCGACCTGTTCATGCAGGCGCAGTTTCCGCTGCACTCGGGGCGGATCGCCGGCGTCGCGGGCCGCGCCGCGGTGAGCGTGCTCGGGATCGTCATCGCGATGCTGAGCGTGACGGGCATCTGCATCTGGGTGAAGAAGCGCAGCGCGCGCGTGCGGGCCGCACGCAGTGCGCGGGCGGTTGCGCCGGTGCCGTCGCGCGCCGCGAGGTGAGCGGTTGCGCGTTGCGCATCGTTTCGTGAGGGGGCGGCTGGCGGCCTGGCCGGAATTGCCGGCACAACCGGCATAACCGCCGCAGGGGCCGCGGCGAACGACGGGCGGCCGGCGGATGCCCGCGCCGTCAGCCCGCCTTGCGCCGGCGTGCCGGCTGCTTGCCGCCGAGCGCCGCGCATTGCGCGTGGCACGGGCAGCCGACCTCGTGATCGTTGACCATGCCGGTGGCCTGCATCAGCGCATAGCAGATCGTCGAACCGACGAACTTGCAGCCGTACGCCTTCAGCGCCTTGCTGAGCGCGTCGGACTGCTCGGTCGACGCGGGCGCGTCGCGGTACGACTGCCACGCGTTCTGGACCGGCGTGCCGTCGACGAACGACCACAGGAACGCGGCGAGCGACCCGTGCTCTTCCCGGATGCGCTGCACGGCACGCGCATTGGTGACCGCCGATTCGACCTTGGCGCGATTGCGCACGATGCCGGGATTCTCGAGCAGCTTTTCGATGCGCTTCGGCGTGAAGCGCGCGACGGCATCGACGTCGAAATCCGCAAAGGCGTCGCGATAGCCCGCGCGCTTGTTCAGGATCGTCGACCACGACAGCCCGGCCTGCGCCCCTTCCAGGATCAGCATTTCGAACAGGTGGCGATCGTCGTGCGACGGCACGCCCCACTCGGTATCGTGATAGTGAGCATCCGCTTCAGTCTTCACCCAGTTGCACCGCTGCGACATCGTCTGCCTCGTTTTCAGTGTCGATTCGATCGCGCCAGCATAGCGGAAGCCCTTTTCACGGAACAGCCGGCCGAACGGCAGATGGGCGCGCGGCGCCGATCCGGTTAAGCTTGGCGCCTGTTCGAATCAGCGGGATGAAGGCATGGCGGCATTACTTTTTGCGATCGGGATCGACGGTGGCGGCACGGGCACGCGCGCGGTGCTGGCCGACCGGCACGGGCGCGAGCTCGCGCAGGGGCGCGGCGGCCCGTCGGGGCTCGGGCTCGGCATCGAGCGCGCGTGGGCGTCGATCGGCGCGGCCTGCGCGGACGCGTTCACGCGGGCCGGCCTCGCATTCGACTGGCCGCAGTGCGCGCTCGGCTGCGGGCTCGCGGGCGTCAACAATGCCGCGTGGCTCGCCGCGTTCCGCGCGCAGGCCCCGCTCGGCGCGCTCGCGGTCGAGAGCGACGCATATACGACCGTCGTCGGCGCACACGGCGGCGCGCCGGGGCTCATCGTCGCGCTCGGCACCGGCAGCATCGCGGCGGCGCTCGATGCGGCCGGCGCCTGCCGGATCGCGGGCGGCTTCGGCTTTCCGTCCGGCGACGAGGCGAGCGGTGCGTGGCTCGGCGTGCGCGCGCTCGCGTATGCGCAGCAGGCGCTCGACGGCCGCGTACCGCGCGATGCGTTCGCGAACGCGTTGCTCGCGGAAACGGGCGCGCAGGATCGCGACGCGCTCGTCCAGTGGTCGTGCGATGCGAACCAGACGATCTACGCGCGGCTTGCGCCGATCGTGTTCGCGCACCGTTCGCATCCGGTCGCGGGCGCGCTGATCGCGCAGGCGGGCGACGAGATCGGCAAGATGATCGACGCGCTCGATCCGCAGCAGGCGCTGCCGGTCGCGCTGTGCGGCGGCCTGGCGGACGCACTGGCTCCGGCCGTGCCGGCGCGCCACGCCGCGCGGCTGCGCGCGCCGCTCGACGATTCGGCGCACGGCGCGCTGCGGCTCGCGCTGCAGGCGCTGCGCGAGGCGGAAGGCAACTGAGCAACTGAAGGCATTTGAGGACAGCTGAACGCGTACCGAAACCGGGCCGACGGCGGCGATCGGCCGGGAACCGTCCGGCGGGCAACCGGGCACGACGTTAGAATGGCCGTTCCGCAGAGCCCTGAGCGCCATTCTTCCGTCCCATGTACAAAGTCATCGCCACCGATCTCGACGGTACCTTGCTGAACAGCGACCACCAGCTCGATCCGTACACGATCGACACCGTCCGCCGGCTCGACCGCGACGGCCTGCAGTTCGTGATCGCCACCGGGCGCCACTACGCGGACGTCGCCGGCATTCGCGACGTGCTCGGCATCCGGCCGTACCTGATCACGTCGAACGGCGCGCGCGTGCATGCGCCGGACGACACGACGATCCACGCGCAGGACATCGATCCGGCAATCGTCCGCGGCCTCGTGCAGCCGGATATCGTCGGTGCGCACGGCCGCGTGATCGTCAACCTGTTCACCGACCAGGGCTGGCTGATCGACCGCGACGCGCCGCACCTGCTCGAATTCCACCAGGATTCGGGCTTCCGCTACGACGTGATCGACATGGCCGCGCACGACGGCACGGATATCGCGAAGGTGCTGTACATCGGCGATCCGGCCGATCTGGCGGTCGTCGCCGAGCAGATGCGCGTGCGCTTCGGCGATGCGCTGTATGTCACGTACTCGCTGCCCGACTGCCTGGAAGTGATGACCGCGAACGTGTCGAAGGGCCGCGCGCTGCGCTCGGTGCTCGCGCGGCTCGGTGTCGACACCGGCCACTGCATCGCATTCGGCGACAACATGAACGACATCGACCTGCTCGAAACCGCCGGCCACGCGTTCATGATGAACAACGCGAACCCCGACCTGGTCGCGCGGTTGCCGCACATCCCGCGGATCGGCAACAACTTCGACGCGGGCGTCGCCCGTCACCTGCGCACGCTGTTCTCGCTCGAAGGCAACGCCGCCGCGTCCTGAGCGTCCGCCCCGGGCGGAAATGAAAAACGGGCGCCAGCGGCGCCCGTCGAAATTACCTGCCTCTATCTTCTTGGACAGCGTGAGGCTCGCTGCTCTGCTCGCTTGACCCCGTAGTGATTTATTCGCTTGTGCGAGCGGATGCCGGCAGCAGGTCGACGGCGTTGTCACGCCCGGCGACCAGCGGGTAGATGATCCCGGCGAGTGCCGCGCCGATGATCGGCGCCACCCAGAACAGCCAGAGCTGGCCGATCGCTTCGCCGCCCACGAACAGCGCGGGGCCGGTCGAGCGGGCCGGGTTCACCGACGTGTTGGTGACCGGAATCGAGATCAGGTGAATCAGCGTCAGGCAAAGGCCGATCGCGATCGGCGCGAAGCCGGCCGGTGCGCGCTTGTCGGTGGCGCCCAGGATCACGAACAGGAAGAAGCCCGTCATCACGACTTCGCAAATGAACGCCGCGCCGAGTGCGTAGTGGCCGGGCGAGCGCTCGCCGAAGCCGTTCGTCGCGAAGCCGCTGCCGACGACGTCGAAGCCCGGCTTGCCGGTCGCGATCAGGTACAGCACGAATGCGCCGAGCGTCGCGCCGACAACCTGCGCGACGATGTACGGCACGAGATCGCGTGCGGGGAAGCGGCCGGCGACCGTCAGGCCGACGCTTACCGCAGGATTCAGGTGGCAGCCCGAAATATGGCCAATTGCGAATGCCATCGTCAGCACGGTCAGGCCGAAGGCAAGTGCGACGCCGGCAAAGCCGATGCCGAGGCCCGGAAAGGCGGCGGCCAGCACGGCGCTTCCGCACCCGCCGAGCACCAGCCAGAACGTGCCGAATGCCTCTGCAGCGAGACGCTGAGAAAGATTCATGTAAGGACCTCGTTCAAGTTCAAGTGGATTGAAGGCGACCGGACGATGCGACGGATTTAAACCGTCATCCGGAATTGGTCTGGATTATAGGAAATGAATCGGGTGGGGGAGGGTCAACGATTGTTAAATTTTAATGGCTGACGAATGCCCTTATTAGAATAAGTCCGCATTCTCGATATAGTCGAATCGGTTAAAGATGGCAGCATTAATTTCGAAGGGCAGGGCGGCAGTGCGGATGGCGTAACGGATGTTGGTGTCCCGGCCGGATTCGCCGGGGCCGCATCATCAAAAGGGGAGTCGAAAAATGTCTCAATACGCGAAACTCAAGGCGCAGATCGCGGATCTGCAGGCCCAGGCGGATGATGTGCGCCGCCAGGAAGTGGCGGCAGTGATTGCCGAAGTCCAGCAAAAGATTGCCGAATATGGACTGACTGCCCAGGATCTGGGCTTCGCGGAGCGAGCGAAGCGCGGGCGCCCGCCGAAGAAGGCGCCGCTGCCGCCGAAATACCGCGATCCGAAGTCGGGCGCGACCTGGAGCGGGCGCGGCAAGCCGCCGAATTGGATCGTCGGTAAAAACCGCGATCGTTTCCTGATCGAATGACCGAATGACCGAAAACCCAAACAAAAGAGCCGCATCTCGATGCGGCTCTTTTGTTTGGCGCGCCGATTGCGGCGCGGATTGGATTACGAAATATTTCTTCGCGGATTTCCGTATCAGGCGCCGGCGACGCGGCGCAATGCCGGTTGACGCGCTCCCGTGCAAAGCGATTCGTAAGTTTCGACATAACGCTGCGCCATTGCCTTCGAACTGAAGCGCGTATCGAATCGTTCGCGGATCGCGGTGCGCGACAGGCTGTCGATCCGGTGCAGCGCGCCGACCGCACCCTGTACGTCCTCGACGATGAAGCCCGTGACGCCGTCCTCGATCACTTCCGGCACCGAGCCGCGGTTGAATGCGACGACCGGCGTGCCGCAGGCCATCGCCTCGATCATCACGAGGCCGAACGGCTCCGGCCAGTCGATCGGGAACAGCAGCGCCTTCGCGCCGGACAGGAACGCGGGCTTCTGCGCCTCGTTGATCTCGCCGATGAATTCGACGTGCGCCTCGCCGAGCAGCGGCTCGATCACTTCCTTGAAATAGTCGGCGTCCGCCTTGTCGACCTTCGCGGCGATCTTCAGCGGCAGGCCGCTTTGCGCGGCGATCCGGATCGCGGTGTCGACGCGCTTTTCGGGGCAGATCCGGCCGAGGAACGCGAGGTATTCGGGCTTCACGCCCGGCTGCGGCGTGAGCAGCGTGTCGGGCAGCCCGTGATACACGGTGCCGGCCCACGCGGCCTGCGGCAGCGGCTTGCGCTGGTTGTTCGAGATCGACACGACCGGCGCGTCGGGGAACGCGTCGAACACCGGCTGCAGTTCCGGCAGGTCGAGGCGGCCGTGCAGCGTCGTCACGTACGGCGTGTCGAGGCGCGACATCAGCGGGAACGGCAGGTAGTCGAGGTGGAAGTGCAGCACGTCGAATTCGTGCGCGACCCGGGCGACCTGCTCGAGGAGGCGCATATGGGGCGCCATCGAATCGCGGATCGACGGATCGAGCCGCAGCGCGCGCGGCCAGGCCGCCTCGAGGCGCGCCGACGTGACGGAGTCGCCGCTGGCGAACAGCGTCACGTCGTGGCCGAGTTCGACGAGCGCCTCGGTGAGGTAGGACACGACACGCTCGGTGCCGCCGTAGAGTTTCGGCGGAACGGCTTCGTAAAGCGGCGCGATCTGGGCAATTCGCATGGGTGTTCTCCTGTTTGATCCGGGGGCACGAGGGTGCCGATGCGGATCCCGTGCAAGGTTGCGGAACTCGCCGACGCACGCGGTTGGCGGTACGTGGCCGTGCCCTGGGCGGGGTGCGCGGGGCGCCGGACGGCAAGCTGCGGGGCGGGCCGGCACGGCTCGCGCCGCCGCCCATTGGAGTCCATTATCGATATCGCCCTGAGGGGTTCGAGTGTTTTTTCAAACACTTAAGGCTTGTTACACGATGAAATACGCAAAAACCCCGAGAAAAAGGGCGCGGAATCAGGAATGGAGACAGATGCAACTATTGTTGCGTCATCGTGAAAAAGCACTATAATTTTTACCGATTCGATTGCCGGCAGCCTTGCCCGGAAAGCCTTTCGTTATTGCACCGAGGCCATTGGATCCATCACAGCCGAACCCGCGCCGGCGCTTGCTTTCCCGACTGAAGCTTTCAATTCGCCTTGTCGGAAAAATTCCTACACGGTTTACAGACAAATCCTGCATGGCATACGCCACTTCGCTGATACCGGCATAAATGCCGTTTGGCCAAAATTCGCCCTGTAAGACTATAAACGAGCCGACTGCGCGCCCAGAGCGCCCTGATCGAGCAAACGTTTTCATAACACGAATGGCCAAAGAAAGCTCTTTAACGGGGGAATCATGAGCGCTACCAGCGAAATGCTCAGTGAGATCAAAGAGGTCAACCTGTCGTACCTCCTCCTCGCGCAACGCCTGCTGCGGGAAGACAAGGCGATGGGCATGTTCCGCATGGGAATTTCCCAGGAACTGGCCGACGTGCTCGGGAACCTCACGCTCGCACAGACCGTGAAACTCGCCGCGTCCAACCAGATGCTGTGCCGCTTCCGCTTCGATGATCACGCGCTGCTGTCGTCGCTCGCCGACAAGGGCCGCAGCGATGTCGTCGCGCACGCCCACTCGGCCATCCTGATGGCCGGGCAGCAGGTCGAAGGCGTCCGCTGATCCATCACCCCGCCTTGCGTTGAGTCCCGGCGTGTCGCGCCGGCGGACAGCGTATTGGCCACCCATCCGAATCACGTCAAGCGGACGGTTATCACCATGGCAAGCAAAAGCGTCGTGATCGAGGTGAAGGAAATCACCCTCGCCATCGAACTGATCGAACTGGGCGCCCGGCTGCAGTTGCTGGAAGCGGAGACGAGCCTGTCGCGGGATCGTCTGATCAAGCTGTACAAGGAACTGAAGGGCGTGTCGCCGCCGAAGGGGATGCTGCCGTTCTCGACCGACTGGTTCATGACGTGGCAGCCGAACATCCACTCGTCGCTGTTCTACAACATCTACCGGTTCATGCAGGACCACGGCCGCTGCGAGCCGATCCAGTCGATCGTGAAGGCGTACCGGCTCTACCAGGAGCACGTGAACCTGTCCGGCGACGAGGCCGCGCTGAGCCTCACGCGCGCGTGGACGCTCGTGCGTTTCTTCGATTCGGGGATGCTGCAGATGACCCCCTGCACGCGCTGCGGCGGCCACTTCGTCGCGCATGCGCATGATCCACATCAAGGTTTCGTCTGCGGCCTTTGCCAGCCGCCGTCGCGCGCGGGCAAGACCCGCAAGGCCGCCGCCGCGCGCGCCGAACTGGCCGCCGCCGCGGCCTGAGCGCCGGGCCGGGCAAGGCCGGGCGGGCGCGAGCGGCCGCGCCGGGCGGCGCGAATCGCCCGCAAATCGCCCGTGAATCGTCCGCGAATCGTCTGTGAATTGCTGGTAAACACCGTCGGGCCGCCGCCGGGCGGCCGCGAAAGTTTTCCTGCCGACTGCCGTAAACCTGTTTAACGGCGGTCTCCCCGCCGGTCATTCGTGAGGGACAGGCAGTGCTGATTATCGTGGGAACACTCGTGACGCTGTTGTCCGTCTTCGGCGGTTATGCGCTGGCAGGCGGGCATCTGGGCGCGTTGATCCAGCCCGTCGAGATCCTGATGATCGTGGGTGCCGGCGTCGGCGCATTCATCCTCGGCAACGGCGGCAAGACCATCAAGGCGACGCTGCGCGTGCTGCCGACGCTCTTCAAGGGCTCGAAATACACGAAGGATGTCTACATGGAGCTGATGGCGCTTCTTTACGTGCTGCTCGCGAAGGCACGCAAGGAAGGCACACTCACGCTCGAGGCCGACATCGACGATCCGGAAAAGAGCCCGATCTTCACGCAATACCCGAAGATCCTCGCCGATCACCACATCGTCGAATTCCTGACCGACTACCTGCGCCTGATGGTGGGCGGCAACATGAACGCGTTCGAGATCGAGAGCCTGATGGACGAGGAGATCGAGACGCACCACGCGGAAGGCGAAGGCCCCGCGCATGCGTTGATGCGCGTCGGCGACGCGATGCCGGCGTTCGGCATCGTCGCGGCCGTGATGGGCGTCGTGCACACGATGGCGTCCGCCGACAAGCCGCCCGCGGTGCTCGGCGCGATGATCGCGCAGGCGCTGGTCGGCACGTTCCTCGGGATCCTGCTGTCGTACGGGCTGATCGGGCCGCTCGCGAGCCTCGCGGAGCAGCGCGTCGCCGAGTCGACCAAGATGTTCCAGTGCATCAAGGTGACGATCCTCGCGACGCTGAACGGCTATGCGCCGGCGATCGCGGTCGAGTTCGGCCGCAAGGTGCTGTTCTCGACCGAGCGCCCGTCGTTTTCCGAGCTCGAAGAGCACGTGCGCCGCGTGAAGGCGAAGTGACGCGGAGCCCCCGATGAGCAAGAGCAAGGATCGCGCAATCGTCGTCAAGCGGGTGGCCCCGGCAAAGAAGGGCCACCACGGCGGCGCATGGAAGCTCGCGTACGCGGACTTCATGACCGCGATGATGGCGTTCTTCCTGCTGATGTGGCTGCTGAGCTCGGTCACGCCGGTGCAGCTGAAGGGGATCGCCGAATACTTCAACACGCCGCTGAAGGCCGCGCTGTTCGGCAGCGGGGACCGCAGCTCGCAGGATTCCAGCATCATCAACGGCGGCGGCCGCGACCTGTCGAGCGTCGACGCCGGCACGCTGCGCCGCACCGACGGCATGACGCAGCTCGCCGAGCGCCTCGCGAAAGCGGGCGACGAGAATTCCCGGTCGCAGGCGCAGGGTGCGCAGGACCGGCTCGAGCAGGCGCGCCTGCACGACCTGCAGATCAAGCTGATGGCCGCGATCGAGGCCAACCCGACGCTGCGCCAGTTCAAGCAGCAGATCCGCATCGATTCGACGCTGATGGGGCTGCGCATCGAGATCGTCGATTCGCAGAAGCGGCCGATGTTCGCGATGTCGAGCGACAACGTCGAGCCGTACATGCGCGACATCCTGCGCGAGATCGGCAAGACGCTGAACGACGTGCCGAACCGGATCATCGTCCAGGGCCATACCGACGCCGTGCCGTACGCGGGCGGCGAGGGCGGCTACAGCAACTGGGAACTGTCGGCCGACCGCGCGAATGCGTCGCGCCGCGAGCTGATCTCCGGCGGCATGGACGAGGCGAAGGTGCTGCGGGTGCTCGGCCTCGCGTCGACGCAGAACCTGAACAAGGCCGACCCGCTCGATCCGGAGAATCGCCGGATCAGCGTGATCGTGCTGAACCGCAAATCCGAAGAGGCGCTGATGCGCGACGATGCGACGACCACGACGCTGTCGGCCGATGCGGCCGGCTCGCAGCAGCTCGCGCAGCAGCTGGCCGGCCCGGCGCCGGCCGCGCGGCCGGCGCTCGCGGCGTCCGCCGTCGCCGTGCCGAAACCCTGACGCTTAAAAGATTCCGAGACAGACATGATCCGAACCATTCTCGCCATCGACGACTCCGCGACCATGCGTGCGCTGCTCCAGGCGACGCTGGCGCAGGCTGGCTACGACGTGACGGTGGCGCCGGACGGCGAGGCCGGCTTCGACCTGGCGGCCACCGTGCCGTACGACCTGGTGCTGACCGACCAGAACATGCCGCGCAAGAGCGGGCTCGAAGTGATCGCCGCGCTGCGCAAGCTGACCGCCTATACGGAAACGCCGATCCTCGTGCTGACGACCGAAGGCAGCGACGCATTCAAGGACGCCGCGCGCGACGCGGGCGCGACCGGCTGGATCGAGAAGCCGATCGACCCCGCCGTGCTGGTCGACCTGGTCGCGACGCTGTCCGAACCGGCCGCCTCCTGACATTCACGCGACGCATTCAACCCGGGACCGGGCATGACTCTCGACATCACTCAGTTCTACCAGACATTTTTCGACGAAGCGGACGAGCTGCTCGCGCAGATGGAGCAGTTGCTGCTGAACCTCGACGTCGGTTCGCCCGACCCCGAGGATCTGGCCGCGATCTTCCGTGCCGCGCATTCGATCAAGGGCGGCGCCGCGACGTTCGGCTTTTCCGCGCTGACCGATACGACGCACATCCTCGAATCGCTGCTCGACCGCGCACGCAACCATGAGCTGACGCTGACCAAGGAAATGGTCGACGCGTTCCTCGAGACCAAGGACGTGCTGTCCGACCAGCTCGTCGACTACCGTGCGAGCGCCGAACCGGACGCAGCCGCCGCCGCGACGATCTGCGCGAAGCTCGAGCGGCTGAAGGCCGAGAGCGGGGCGGATGCGCCGGCTGCCGCTGCCGCGCCGGTCGCCGCTGTCGCCGCACCGGTCGCGCCGGCCGCGCCGGCCGCAGAGACGGCCGCCGGCGATGATCGCGCGCCCGACCACGTGGTCGAGCAGGCCGTCGCGGCTGCGCATCCGGCGGCCGATGCCGGCGCGGACGAAGGCGGCCCGCACCTGAAGATCACGCTCGTGGGCGTCGACGCGAAGGACCAGGAGCTGCTGACCGAAGAACTCGGCAACCTCGGCCGGATCGTGGGCCGCGAGCAAGCGGGCGCCGACCTGACGCTGTGGGTCGAATCGGACGTGCCGTCCGACGACATCGTCGCCGTGTGCTGCTTCGTGATCGACGAAAGCCAGATCCGCGTCGCGCACGGCACGGCGCCGGCCGCGCCGGCCGCCGCTCATGAAGCCGCGGCACCCGCTGCGGCACCGGCTCCCGCTGCAGAACCGGCCGCCGCCGCGCAGCCGGTACGCGCCGAGGTCTTCACGCCGCAGGCCGCCGCGCAACCGGCCGCACCGGCATCGGCACCGCCGCCCGCGCCCGCCGCGCCGGCCGCCGCCGCGCCCGCGCCGCAGCCGGCCCAGCAAGCGCACGCCGACCACGCGCCGCAGGCCGCCGTGCATCACGACGACAAGCGCGCGCGCCCGGCCGCAGCGGCCGCATCGGGCGCCGAAGGCAGCTCGATCCGCGTCGGCGTCGAGAAGGTCGACCAGCTGATCAACCTCGTCGGCGAACTCGTGATCACGCAGGCGATGCTCGCGGAAACCGCGAGCGCGTTCGATCCGGCGCTGCACGACCGCCTGTTCAACGGGATGGCGCAGCTCGAGCGCAACGCGCGCGACCTGCAGGAAGCGGTGATGTCGATCCGGATGATGCCGATGGACTACGTGTTCAGCCGCTTCCCGCGGCTCGTGCGCGACCTCGCCGGCAAGCTCGGCAAGCAGGTCGAGCTCGTCACGTTCGGCCAGGCGACCGAGCTCGACAAGAGCCTGATCGAACGGATCATCGATCCGCTCACCCACCTCGTGCGCAACAGCCTCGACCACGGGATCGAGACGGTCGACAAGCGCGTCGCCGCCGGCAAGGACGCGGTCGGCCAGCTCGTGCTGTCGGCCGCGCATCACGGCGGCAACATCGTGATCGAGGTGAGCGACGACGGCGCGGGCCTGAACCGCGAACGCATTCTCGCGAAGGCGGCGAAACAGGGCATGCAGGTGTCCGACAACATCAGCGACGACGAAGTCTGGCAATTGATCTTCGCGCCGGGCTTCTCGACCGCCGAGACGGTGACCGACGTGTCGGGCCGCGGCGTCGGGATGGACGTCGTGAAGCGCAACATCCAGTCGATGGGCGGCCACGTCGAGATCACGTCGCAGGCCGGCCGCGGCACGACCACGCGGATCGTGCTGCCGCTCACGCTCGCGATCCTCGACGGGATGTCGGTGAAGGTCGGCAACGAGATCTTCATCCTGCCGCTGAACTTCGTGATGGAGTCGCTGCAGCCGTCGAACGACGACATCTACACGGTCGGCAACGGCGAGCGCGTGGTGCGCGTGCGCGGCGAATACCTGCCGCTCGTCGCGCTGCACGAGGTGTTCTCGGTCGATGACGCGCGCACCGACCCGACGCAGGGGATCGTCACGATCATGGAAACCGAGGGGCGCCGCTTCGCGATGCTGATCGACGAACTGGTCGGCCAGCAGCAGGTGGTCGTGAAGAACCTCGAAACCAACTACCGCAAGGTGCACGGCATCTCGGCGGCGACCATCCTCGGCGACGGCAGCGTCGCGCTGATCGTCGACGTCGCGGCGCTGAACCGCGAAACCCGTGCGACGCACGGCGCCCGTGCCGGCGCCGAGCTCGCGATGTTCTGATGTCTCTCGCCATTCAACCGATTGGGGGCAAACGTGTCTGCTGAAGTCCAAATGATCAATCCGGCCGCGGCGAACGCGGCAACGAGCCGCCGCGACGCGGAACAAGGCGACGCGACGGGCCAGGAATTCCTGGTGTTCACGCTCGGCGACGAGGAATACGGGATCGACATCCTGAAGGTGCAGGAAATCCGCGGCTACGACAGCGTCACGCGCATCGCGAACGCGCCGGATTTCATCAAGGGCGTGATCAACCTGCGCGGGATCATCGTGCCGATCGTCGACATGCGGATCAAGTTCCATCTCGGCCGCGTCGAGTACGACCACCAGACGGTCGTGATCATCCTGAACGTCGCGCATCGCGTGGTCGGGATGGTGGTCGACGGCGTGTCGGACGTGCTGACGCTGCAGACCGACCAGATCATGCCGGCGCCGGAATTCGGCGCGACGCTGACGACCGAGTACCTGACGGGCCTCGGCACGGTCGACGGCCGGATGCTGATCCTGATGGACATCGAGAAGCTGATGTCGAGCCGTGAAATGGCGCTGATCGAGACGCTCGGCGGGTAAGCGCGCCGCGTGCGCTGGAATTTCGGGAGAATCTGCAATGTTGCATAACTGGTCGATCCGCACGACGCTCACGGCGGTCGGACTCATCCTCGTGGCGCTGGCCGCAGCCGTCGGCGGGCTCGGCCTGTACGCGCTGAATCAAGCGAGCCGCTCGCTCGACGAGATCGCGCACGTCGACCTGCCGGCGATCCATGCGCTCGACGACACGTCGGCGCAGTTGCTGCGCGCGCGCGTGGCGCTCGACCGCTTCCGCACCCTGACCGAAGCCGGCAACTCGGCCGACGCGGCCAAGGTGCTCGACCGCGCGCAGGAGCTGTACGCGAAGTCGAACCAGAACTGGCAGGCGTTCCAGGCCACGCCGAAGCTCGGCGTCGAGCAGGCGCTCGTCGACGAACTCGCCGCACGCTATGCGACGATCGTGAAGGAAGGCGTCGAGCCCGAATTCGCGGCCGCGCGCGCGGGCGACATGGCCGCGTACCACGCGGTCGCCGATACCAAGATCAGCCCGATGTTCGTCGCGTACGACCAGGCGGCAGCGGCCGTGGTCGCTTCGCTGCAGAAGCGCGCGGAAGATCGCCAGGCCGCGACGCAATCGCAGATCTCGCTGATGATCGGGCTGATCGCGGCCGGCATCGCGATCGCGTTCGTCGTCGTGATCGCGATCCGCTTCGCGCTGCGCGGGCTGATCGTGCAGCCGCTCGAGGACGCGATCGCGCACTTCGAGCGCATCGCCGGCGGCGACCTCACCGAGCCGGTGAACGTGTTCAGCACCAACGAGATCGGCCGCCTGTTCGGCGGCATCAAGCGGATGCAGGACGCCGTCACGACGATGGTGCAAGCCGTGCATCGCGGCACCGAGTCGATCGACGTCGGCGCGCGCGAGATCTCGACCGGCAACACCGACCTGTCGCAGCGTACCGAGGAGCAGGCCGCGTCGCTGCAGGAAACCGCGTCGAGCATGGAGCAGCTGACGGGCACCGTGCGCCAGAACGCGGAGAACGCGCGGCAGGCCAGCCAGCTCGCGGTGAACGCGTCCGACATCGCGACGCAGGGCGGCGACGTGGTCGGCCAGGTCGTGTCGACGATGCAGGACATCGCGGCGAGCTCGGGCAAGGTCGTCGACATCATCGGCACGATCGAAGGCATCGCGTTCCAGACCAACATCCTCGCGCTGAACGCGGCGGTCGAAGCCGCGCGCGCGGGCGAACAGGGCCGCGGCTTCGCGGTGGTCGCGGGCGAGGTGCGCTCGCTCGCGCAGCGCAGCGCGAGCGCCGCGAAGGAAATCAAGCAGCTGATCGGCGATTCGGCCGAGAAGGTCGAAAGCGGGTCGGCGCTCGTGTCGCGCGCCGGTTCGACGATGGACGAGATCGTGCAGGCCGTGCGCCGCGTGACCGACATCATGGGCGAGATCAGCGCCGCGTCGGACGAGCAGTCGACCGGCATCGAGCAGGTCAACCGCGCGGTCGGCCAGATGGATTCGGTCACGCAGCAGAACGCGGCGCTCGTCGAGCAGGCGGCCGCCGCGGCCGCGTCGCTCGAGGAGCAGACGCGCCAGATGAAGACGGTCGTCGCCGGCTGGCGCGTCGCGGGCGGCATCGTGCTCGCGCCGTCGCGCGGTGTCGCGCGGCCGGTCGCGCATGATCCGGCGCATGCGCCGGCGCTGACGTCGGAGCCGCGTTTCGACGCGGCGCCGGTCGCCGCGCTGCCGGCCCCGCAGGCCGCCGCCCAACCGGCACGGCGTGCCGCGCCGGCGCCGCGTGCCGCGGCCGCGTCGGGCGCCGGTCACGAACCGAAGCGCGCGGCCGATGCCGGCGCGCATGCGCAGAAGGACGCGCCGGCTTCCCGCGGCGCCGCCGCGGGCGGCTACGGGCCGCGTCTCGCGAAATCCGCCGCGCCGGCCGACAAGCCGGCCGCGAAGCCCGCGCTCGTGCGCCCGGCGCTGAACGGCGAGAAGCCGGCGCCGGCCACGTCCGGCACGTCCGATGACGATTGGGAGACCTTCTAAATCATGTCGCACGCGCGCGCGCCGTTTCGACCCGATGCACCGGATGCCTCGCCTCGCGCGGGCGAGCCGGGGCGCGACTTCGCGTTCACGGGCGCGGATTTCGCACGCATCCGCGCGCTGATCCATCAACGCGCGGGGATCTCGCTGTCCGAGCACAAGCGCGACATGGCGTACAGCCGTCTCGCGCGCCGCTTGCGGGCACGCGGCCTCGACACGTTCCGCGACTACCTCGACCTGCTCGAGCAGGAAGACGATCCGCTCGAGTGGGAGGCGTTCACCAATGCGCTGACGACGAACCTGACCGCGTTCTTCCGCGAGTCGCACCATTTCCCGATCCTGTCGGATTTCGTGAAGGGGCGGCCGGCGCCCGTATCGGTCTGGTGTTCGGCGGCATCGACCGGCGAGGAGCCTTACTCGATCGCGATCACGCTGATCGAGGCGCTCGGCGAATCGGCCGCGCGCGGCGCGTCGATCCTCGCGACCGACCTCGACACGCAGGTGCTCGCGAAGGCGGAGGCCGGCATCTACACGTATGACCAGGTCAAGCACCTGGCGCCGGAGCGGCTGAAGCGCTTCTTCCTGAAGGGCACGGGCGCGCAGGCCGGCCGCGTGAAGGTGCGCCCGGAGCTGCGCGCGATGATCCGCTTCGAGCAGCTGAACCTGACCGATGCGGACTACGGGATCGCGAAGCCGTTCGACGCGATCTTCTGCCGCAACGTGATGATCTATTTCGACAAGCCGACGCAGGGGCAGGTGCTGTCACGCTTCGAGCCGCTCGTGAAGCCGGGCGGGCTGCTGTTCGCCGGCCATTCGGAAAACTTCACGTACGTCACGCAGGCGTTCCGGCTGCGCGGGCAGACGGTGTACGAACTGACTCGCGATGCCGCACAGGGCGCGCGGCCGCGTGGCGCGCAGGCGCCCGCGGCGGCCGCGACGGCGTCGCCGGTGCGTGCGCGGGCCGCGGGCGCCGCGCCCGCCTTTGGAGAGCGCGGATGAGCGCACTGCCGATCGCGACCAATCGCTACTTCGACAGCCACTTCGGCCTGCCCGGCGTGAAGCTGCTGCCGAACGAGTTCTACACGACGTCCGAGGACATGGTGCTGATGACCGTGCTCGGCTCGTGCGTCGCCGCGTGCATTCACGATCCGTACGCGGGCATCGGCGGGATGAACCACTTCATGCTGCCCGACGACGGCGCCGATGCGGGCGCGGCCGCGTCCGACTCGATGCGCTACGGCGCGTACGCGATGGAAGTGCTGATCAACGAGCTGATCAAGGCCGGCGGGCGCCGCGAGCGCTTCGAGGCGAAGGTGTTCGGCGGCGCGGCCGTGCTGGCCGGCATGACGACGATCAACATCGGCGATCGCAACGCCGATTTCGTGCGCCGCTACCTGGCGCTCGAACGCATCCGCATCACCGCGGAGGACTTGCAGGACGTCCATCCGCGCAAGGTCGCATTCATGCCGCGCACGGGCCGCGCGATGGTGAAGAAGCTGCGGCTGCAGGTGCCGGGCGTGACCGAGCGCGAAGCCGCGCTCGCGCGCGAGGCCGACCGCCTGCGCGCCGCGCGGCCGCGCCCCCACGTCGAGCTGTTTGCGGCGAAACGGCCGGCCGCGCCGCAGCCGGCGCGCCCGCGTATCGAGCTGTTCGGCGCACGCGGCGCGGCGCCGGGCGGTGCCGGCGGCTCCAGCGGCTCACGGGCAGCGAACCCGCCAGCCGGCAGCCCGTATGCGGCGAACCTATCAAGAAAGCAGGAGGCATGACCGCAGTGCAGAAGATCAAAGTATTGTGCGTCGACGATTCGGCGCTGATCCGCAGCCTGATGACCGAGATCATCAACAGCCAGCCCGACATGACGGTGGTCGCGACCGCGCCCGATCCGCTCGTCGCGCGCGAGCTCATCAAGCAGCACAACCCCGACGTGCTCACGCTCGACGTCGAAATGCCGCGCATGGACGGGCTCGACTTCCTCGAGAAGCTGATGCGCCTGCGGCCGATGCCGGTCGTGATGGTGTCGTCGCTGACCGAGCGCGGCTCGGAAATCACGCTGCGCGCGCTCGAGCTCGGTGCGGTCGATTTCGTCACGAAGCCGCGCGTCGGGATTCGCGACGGGATGCTCGACTACGCGGAAAAGCTCGCCGACAAGATCCGCGCGGCGTCGCGTGCGCGCGTGCGCCAGGCGCCGCAGCCGCAGGCCGTCGCGCGCGCGGCGGACAGCCACGCGGCCGCGCCGATGATCAACAACCCGCTCGTCAGTACCGAGAAGCTGATCATCATCGGCGCATCGACGGGCGGCACCGAGGCGATCCGCGAAGTGCTGACGCCGCTGCCGCCGGACGCGCCGGCCGTGCTGATCGCGCAGCACATGCCGCCGGGCTTCACGAAATCGTTCGCACAGCGGCTGAACGGCCTGTGCCGGATCGCGGTGAAGGAAGCCGAGCACGGCGAGCGTGTGCTGCCGGGCCACGCGTATATCGCGCCGGGCCACGCGCACCTGTTGCTTGCGAGGAGCGGGGCGAACTATATTGCGCAACTGTCGGACGAGCCGCCGGTCAACCGGCACCGTCCGTCGGTCGACGTGCTGTTCCGCTCGGCGGCGACGCACGCGGGCAAGAACGCGATCGGGGTGATCCTGACCGGGATGGGCCGCGACGGCGCGGCCGGCCTGCTGGAAATGAAACGCGCGGGCGCCCACACGTTCGCGCAGGACGAAGCAAGCTGCATCGTGTTCGGGATGCCGCGCGAGGCGATCGCGCTCGGCGGCGCGGACGAGATCGCGCCGCTCGCCGACATGAGCCGCCGCGTGATGGCGCGCCTGGCGACGATGGGCGATCGCGTGCAGCGCGTTTGAATGGAATGTCACGGGGCGCGTGCCACGATACGCGTCCCGACGGAAACGAATCTGGAAAGGAACGACGATGGACAAGAGCATGAAAATCCTGGTGGTGGACGATTTCCCGACGATGCGCCGGATCGTCCGCAACCTGCTCAAGGAACTGGGCTACTCGAACGTCGACGAGGCCGAGGACGGCCTCGCCGGCCTCGCGCGGCTGCGCGGCGGCGGCTACGACTTCGTGATCTCGGACTGGAACATGCCGAACCTCGACGGCCTCGCGATGCTGAAGGAAATCCGCGCGGACGCGACGCTCACGCACCTGCCGGTGCTGATGGTCACGGCCGAGTCGAAGAAGGAGAACATCATCGCGGCGGCGCAGGCCGGCGCGAGCGGCTACGTCGTGAAACCGTTTACGGCCGCGACGCTCGACGAGAAGCTGAACAAGATCATCGACAAGATGGCGAAGGCCGGGAGCTGACGTGAACGAGCCGATCCATGCCGCGCTGACGGGCGCCGGGTTCAGCGCAGACGGCCAGGCCGAAGGTGCCGATTACGCGAGCGACCGCATCCTCGCGCGCATCGGCCATGTCACGCGCACGCTGCGCGATTCGATGCGCGAGCTCGGGCTCGACAAGCATGTCGAGCGGGCGGCCGAAGCCGTGCCCGATGCGCGCGACCGGCTGCGCTACGTCGCGACGATGACCGAGCAGGCCGCCGAGCGCGTGCTGAATGCGATCGAGGTGGCCAAGCCGATGCAGGCGCGCCTCCAGAACGAAGCCGAAGCGCTCGACGCGCGCTGGGCGCAGTGGTATGCGGCGCCGATCGAGCACGCGGAAGTGCGCGAGCTGATGGACGATACGCGCACGTTCCTGCGCACGCTGCCCGAATCGACGTCGGCGACCAGCGCGCAACTGCTCGAGATCATGCTCGCGCAGGATTTCCAGGATCTGACCGGCCAGGTGATCAAGAAGATCATGGACATGGTCTACCTGATCGAGCAGCAGCTCCTCACGGTGCTCGTCGAGAACATCGCGCCCGAGCGGCGCGAGCAGTTCGCGGCCACCGCGGCCGCGCTCGCCGCCGAGCAGATGAGCTCGACCGGCAGCCCCGAGTCGCTGCTGAACGGCCCGCAGATTGCGCCGGAAGGCAAATCCGACGTGGTCCAGGACCAGGGGCAGGTCGACGACCTGCTCGCCAGCCTGGGCTTCTGACCCTGCCGCGTGCATCGGCGCGCCTCCGTTTCGCGGGGCCGCTCGATGCATGCGTCGCGCCGTTTCCACAACGTCCACCACGTTTACCCGGGCTCGCCGCCTGCGCACGCGCCGGTCGGCCTGCGTCGAATTGACACTTCGACACACTCAGCAGGCATACTACGCGTCAGCAGCAACGAAGCGTCATTCATACGACTCATACGTCGGCAGGCGGCGCGGGCATGATCGCCGCGCACGCCGCCACGAAGCCAGTCCCGTGGGAGGGAATGTGAAGCTGAAACGCTTGGGCCGCGCCGTCGCGCACGCGACGGCTGCAACGGGTGTGCTGTGGGCCGTCCACGCGCACGCCGAACTGGGCGGCGCACCGATGTCGCCGCCGGCGGACGATCAGGCCGCAAGCGTGCGCGCGCTGCAGCGCGCGATGCGTTCGGCGGACGGCATGCAGACGAGTACCGCCGCCTATACCGTCCGCGAAATCACGCTCGGATCGGGCACCGTCATTCACGAGTACACGTCGGCCGCCGGCAGCGTGTTCGGCCTCGCATGGCAAGGGCCGACGATGCCGGATCTCGCGTCGCTGCTCGGCAGCTATTTCCCGCAGTACACCGCCGGCGTCCAGGCGGCGCACAAGGCGCGCGGCTGGCGCGCACCCGTGTCCGTCGACACGAGCGGCCTCGTGATCCGGACGGGCGGCCACATGGGCGCCTTCTCGGGCCAGGCCTGGCTGCCGGCGGCGCTGCCTGCCGGCCTGGCCGGCACCGACATCCAGTGACAGCGGGAGAGCGATCTTGAGCATTCCTCGTACATTCAAGCGCTGGCTCGGCGTGCTGGGCCTCGCGGCGGCAACGGCCATCCTCGTGACCGCATGCGGTGGCGGCGGCGACGGCGGCGGCAGCAGCAACTCGGGCAACAACGGCAACAACGGTTCGGGCGGCTCGGACGGCAACTCCGGGAACACGGCCGTCATCAACGTCAACGCCGGCGTGGCGAACGTGATCAACATCCCGACCATCAGCGTGAAGGTCTGCGCGCCGGGCACGTCGAACTGCCAGGTGGTCAGCAACGTGCTCGTCGATACCGCGTCCTACGGGCTGCGGCTCGTCGGCAGTGCGGTGTCGGGCGTGCTCGGCAGCCTCCCGCAGGTGACGAGCGGCGGCGCGCCGGTCGCGGAGTGCGGCAAGTTCGTGTCGAGCTATACGTGGGGTTCGGTGCGTACGGTCGACCTGTCGATCGGCGCCGAGCAGGCGCGCTCGCTGCCCGTGCAGATCATCGGCGACCTCGGCACGACGAACGTGCCGGCCTCGTGCACGAACGGCGGTGCGTCGGCCAACTCGGCGAGCGCGCTCGGTGCGAACGGGATTCTCGGCATCGGGCCGGCGCCGGTCGACTGCGGCACGACCTGCGCGACGTCGACGTCGTCGAGCAACAACTACTACGCGTGCCCGAACGGCGACAACGCGAACTGCGCGGTCGCGCTCGTGCCGGTGGCGCAGCAGGTGGCCAACCCGGTTCATCATTTCGCCGACAGCAGCGGGGTGAGCGTGACGATGCCGGGCATCTCGAACAGCGGGCAGGCCAGCTCCACCGGGACGCTGACGTTCGGCCTGCCCGACCTGACCGGGAAGACCGTGATGACGTCGACCACGACGGGCGACGTCAGCGCGACGTTCCTCGGGCGCAACGTGACCGCGTTCTTCGATACGGGCTCGAACGCGTATTTCTTCAACGATTCGGGGCAGACGGTTTGCTCGAAGAACACGCAGTTCTACTGCCCGTCATCGCCGCCGGCCAGCTACTCGGCGACGCTGAGCGGCCAGAACGGCGTGGCCGCGACCGTGTCGATGTCCATCGCGAACGCGGATTCGCTGTTCTCGAACCCGTCGACGTACGCGTTCAACGACATCGCGGGCCCGTTCGGTTCGTCCAGCTGGCTCGACATCGGCATGCCGCACTTCTACGGCAGGACGATCTACTTCGGGATGGACAAGACCTCGACCGGCGGCGCGGCGCCTTTCGTCGCGTTCTGACGCGGCAGGGCCGCACGCTGAAGGGAACGGGGGGCGAGAGATCGCCCCCTTTTTTTATCCGGCGGCCGCGCACGGCACGGCACGACCGGCCGGGCCGGAGCGCCGCCGCGTGCGGGCACAGCGCCTACGATGTAATACCGGCGGCCGTGCCGGCACGACATCGAGGAGGCAGCGTCATGAGCTCGCGCATACAACGCATCACCCCGTTCCTTTGGTTCGACCGCGACGCCGAGGCGGCCGCCGGTTTCTACGTGTCGGTGTTCGACAACGCGCGCATCGTGCACGTCGCGCGCTACGGCAAGGCCGGCGCGCACGCATCCGGCAGCGCGGAGGGCGCGGTGATGACCGTCGCGTTCGAGCTCGACGGGCAGGCGTTCACCGCGCTGAACGGCGGCCCCGTGTTCCAGATCACGCCGGCCGTGTCGTTCGTCGTCAACTGCCGGGACCAGGACGAAATCGACCGCTATTGGGCGCGCCTGTCCGAAGGCGGCGACGAGCGCGCGCAACAGTGCGGCTGGCTGCGCGACCGGTTCGGCGTGTCGTGGCAGGTCGTGCCGGTGCAGCTGCCGGAATTGATGGCGGGCGATCCCGCGCGCGCCGAGCGCGTGATGGCGCAGGTGATGACGATGAAGAAGCTCGATCTCGCCGCGCTGCAGCGGGCGGCGGCGGGCTAGGCGCGTGCGCCGGCCTGTTATCGGCGTGAACGGGGCCTCGCCGGCGCCCCGTGGCCGGCACGGGCCGGGAAGCCCGTGATCGCCGTATACGGGCACTAGACCGGCGGCCGGCCGGTACGCATCAGCTGCGTATGGTCGAGGAAGCGGTGGCCGGGCCCGTACGCGGTGCTTTCGATCCGGACGGCATCGGCAGGCGCGACCGGGCGCCCGGCGGCATCGACCGACACCGATTCGATCTCGACGACCGGCACGCACCAGGCCGCGCGGGCGCGTTCCGACGGTTCGCCGCGCGCGTCGGCGCAGCGGAAAGCGACGCTCGCGGGGACATCCTGCGCGCGCAGGGTTTGCGTCGACCCGTTCCACGCATGGTGCAGGGCGATCGTGCCGGGGTGCGGTGCGTCGGGCGCCTGCGCGCCGGGCGGCAGGGCTGGCGTCGTGCCCGCGCAGCCGGTTGCCAGCGCGCAGGCGAGCGACAGCGACGGAACGAACGGATGACGGAGCATGGTGCGGTTCGACCGGAATCGGAAATGACGAAGCGTAGCGCGCTTTGCGCGCCGGCGTAATACCGGCCGGTTAATCGAATGCGGTACTCGCAGCGATTATCGATCGCCCCCCGGTTTCATTTTGCGGTAGTCAAGTGCTGGATTATCCGGGGCTGTCGTTTATGTCAGGTGTTCAAGATTATTAAAATGACGCGGCATGCAAGCCTGCGGCGCCGTATTCCGCTTCGGAAGCCGTTCATACGCCGTGCCGGCGGGCGCTGCAGCCGGGCGTGCGCATTACCCGCCATGTGAAAATAGATTGGAGCCCGCCGAAATTCAAACATATAATGCCGGCGTTGTTTCCGGGGTCGTCAATATAAAACAGGAGGGTAATAAGATGAATTTTTCAGAAGCCGTTCGTTCCGTACTCAATAAATACGCGACATTCGAAGGCCGCGCGCGCCGTGCCGAATACTGGTATTTCGCGCTGCTCACCTGCGTGCTGTCGATCGTCGCGCAGGTCGTCGGCGCGGGGAGCCACGACGCGGGCCTGATCACGCTGCTGCTGCTCGTCGTGCTCGGCCTGATTTCGCTCGCGCTGATCATTCCGAGCATCGCGGTCAGCGTGCGCCGGCTGCACGATACGGGCCGCTCGGGCTGGTTCCTGCTGCTGGCGCTGATCCCGATCGTCGGCGGCATCCTGCTGCTCGTGTGGATGTGCTCGCGCGGCACCGAAGGCCCGAACCGCTTCGGCGCGGACCCGATCGCGGCGGCCTGACCGACGCCTGCCCCGGCGCGCGACGCTGTCGCGTCGGGGCCTGGTTTCGCGCCGTTCCCGCTTCACCGTTTCACCAACCGCTTCACCATTTCCCAGCTTCGCGCCGTCGTCGCTCGGCCCCAAGCCCCGCGCCCACCCCCGCCATCGCACCGGCCGCCCCGTTTCGCCGCCTCGCCTCACCCCGTTCCGGCCCCCTTCCGGCCCCGTCCGGCCGCGTTTGCACCGGCTCGCCCGATTCCCCGAAATACCCCCCTTTCCCGGCTTTGCTCGACCGATCGGTGTTTGACGCCTCCATGAATAATCGGTGTCACTGGAAAGCGGCATTCCGCCGTACCCGACTGGAGGCCCCGTGGCAGACGAGAGCGATCTCGACAAGACCGAAGCCGCCACTCCCAGGCGCCGCGAGAAGGCGCGCGAGGAGGGGCAGGTCGCGCGTTCGCGCGAACTGGCTTCGTTCGCGCTGCTCGCGGCCGGGTTCTACGGTGCCTGGCTGCTCGCGGGCCCGTCGGGCGGGCATCTGCAGGCGATGCTGCGCGGCGCGTTCATGTTCGATCGCGCCACCGCGTTCGATACGAACCGGATGCTGTCGGCGGCCGGCAGCGCGAGCCTCGAAGGCTTCGCCGCGCTGCTGCCGCTGCTCGCGCTCACCGGTGTCGCCGCGCTGCTCGCGCCGATGGCGCTCGGCGGCTGGCTGATCTCGCAGAAAACGTTCGAACTGAAGTTCGACCGCCTGAACCCGATCTCCGGCCTCGGCCGGATCTTCTCGATCCAGGGGCCGATCCAGCTCGGGATGTCGATCGCGAAGACGCTCGTCGTCGGCGGGATCGGCGGCATCGCGATCTGGCGCAGCAAGGACGAACTGCTCGGTCTCGCGACGCAGCCGCTCGGCGTGGCGCTGCCCGATGCGCTGCACCTGGTCGCCGTGTGCTGCGGCACGACGGTCGCCGGGATGCTGGTGGTCGCCGCGCTCGACGTGCCTTACCAAATCTGGCAGTACAACAAGAAGTTGCGCATGACGAAGGAAGAAGTGAAGCGCGAGCATCGCGAGAACGAAGGCGATCCGCACGTGAAGGGGCGGATCCGCCAGCAGCAGCGCGCGATCGCGCGGCGCCGGATGATGGCGGCCGTGCCGAAGGCCGACGTGGTCGTGACGAACCCGACGCACTTCGCCGTCGCGCTGCAATACACGGACGGCGAGATGCGCGCGCCGAAGGTCGTCGCGAAGGGCGTGAACCTCGTCGCCGCGCGCATCCGCGAACTCGCGGCCGAACACAACGTGCCGCTGCTCGAAGCGCCGCCGCTCGCGCGTGCGCTGTATCACAACGTCGAACTCGAACGCGAGATTCCCGGCTCGCTGTACTCGGCCGTCGCCGAAGTGCTCGCGTGGGTCTACCAGCTCAAGCGCTTCCGTTCGGAAGGCGGCGCGTTCCCGGCGGTGCCGGTCGACCTGGACGTGCCGGCCGACCTCGACAAGGGCGCGTCGGTCTCCGCCGACGACGAACGCGAGGAAGCCGAAGACACGCTCGGTAACGGAGGCGCGGCATGAGCACCCCGACCGGCCTGTTCGCGAAGCGCCAGAATCCGTTCGCGGGCACCAACCTGCGCGCGCTCGCGGGCCCGATCCTCATCTGCATGATTTTGGGGATGATGATCCTGCCGCTGCCGCCGATGCTGCTGGATCTGCTGTTCACGTTCAACATCGCGCTGTCCGTGATGGTGCTGCTCGTCAGCATGTACACGATGAAGCCGCTCGATTTCGCGGCGTTCCCGAGCGTGCTGCTGTTCTCGACGCTCCTGCGCCTGTCGCTGAACGTCGCGTCGACGCGCGTCGTGCTGCTCGAGGGCCACACCGGGCCGGACGCGGCCGGCCAGGTGATCGAGGCGTTCGGCCACTTCCTCGTCGGCGGCAACTTCGCGGTCGGCATCGTCGTGTTCGTGATCCTGATGATCATCAACTTCATGGTGATCACGAAGGGCGCGGGGCGGATCGCCGAAGTGTCCGCGCGCTTCACGCTCGACGCGATGCCCGGCAAGCAGATGGCGATCGACGCCGACCTGAACGCGGGCCTCATCAACGAAGAGCAGGCGCGCAAGCGCCGCCTGGCGGTCTCGCAGGAAGCCGAGTTCTACGGGTCGATGGACGGCGCGTCGAAGTTCGTGCGCGGCGACGCGATCGCCGGCCTGATCATCATGACGATCAACGTGATCGGCGGGCTGATCGTCGGGATGGTCCAGCACGACATGACGTTCGCCGCGGCCGGCACGAACTACACGCTGCTGACGATCGGCGACGGCCTCGTCGCGCAGATCCCGTCGCTCGTGATCTCGACCGCGGCCGGCGTGATCGTGTCGCGCGTCGCGACCGACGAGGACATCGGTACGCAGATCACCGGCCAGCTGTTCACGAACCCGCGCGTGCTGAACATCACCGGCGCGATCATCGTGCTGATGGGGCTGATCCCGGGCATGCCGCACTTCGCGTTCCTCGCGCTCGGCGGCGGCGCGATCTGGCTGGCCCGCACGCAGACGAAGCGCGCGGCGGCCCGCAAGGCGGCCGGCGACCTGACCGACATCGCGCCGCCCGCCGTACTGCCGTCCGACAGCCACGAGGCGACCTGGGACGACGTGCAGCTGATCGACCCGCTCGGCCTCGAAGTCGGCTACCGGCTGATCCCGCTCGTCGACAAGAACAGCGACGGCGAACTGCTCAAGCGCATCAAGAGCATCCGCAAGAAATTCGCGCAGGAAATCGGCTTCCTGCCGCCCGTGATCCATATCCGCGACAACCTCGAACTGCGGCCGAACGCGTACCGGATCGCGCTGAAGGGCGTCGAGATCGGCGTCGGCGAAGTGTTCCCGGGCCAGTGGCTCGCGATCAACCCCGGCCAGGTGACGGCCGCGCTGCCGGGCGCCGTCACGCAGGATCCCGCGTTCGGGCTGCCGGCCGTGTGGATCGACGTCGCGATGCGCGAACAGGCGCAGGTGTACGGCTACACGGTGGTCGACGCGAGCACGGTCGTCGCGACGCACCTGAACCATCTGGTCGTCCAGCACGCGGCCGAGCTGCTCGGCCGCCAGGAAGTGCAGGCGCTCGTCGAGCGCACCGGCAAGGACGCACCGTCGCTCGTCGAGGACCTCGTGCCGAAGACGATCTCGCTGACGACGCTGCAGAAGGTGCTGCAGAACCTGCTCGAGGAAGGCGTGCCGATCCGCGACATGCGCACGATCCTCGAGGCCGTGTCCGAACACGCGGGCCGCGGCGACGCATTCGAGATCACGGCCGCGGTGCGGCTCGCGCTCGGCCGTGCGATCACGCAGCAGTGGTATCCGGGCGCGGGCGAAATGCAGGTGATGGGCCTCGACGCGAATCTCGAACGCGTGCTGTCGCAGGCGCTCGCCACCGGCGCGAACCCGGGCCTCGAACCCGGCCTCGCGCACAACCTTCTGACCGGCACGCAGCAGGCGATGCTGCGTCAACAGAATCTCGGGCTGCCGCCCGTGCTGCTCGTGCAGCACGCGCTGCGCGCGATGCTCGCGCGTTTCCTGCGCCGCAGCCTGCCGCAATTGAAAGTGCTGTCGTACGCCGAAGTGCCGGACACACGCACGATCAAAGTCGTTAACGTCATCGGGGGTTCCGCTTGAACATTCGCAAATTCACCGGCGCAACGAGCCGCGACGCACTTCGTCTCGTGCGCGAGGCGCTCGGCGCCGACGCGGTCGTGCTGTCGAACCGCACGCTCGATGACGGCAGCGTGGAAATCGTCGCCCTCGCCGATTCGGACCTGGCCGCCGTGACGCCGCCGGCTGCGGCGCGCGCACGCATGGCCGCGCCGCGCGTGCCGGAATCGGTGCCCGCCGCCGCGGTGCCGGGCATCGTGTCGCGCCCGGGCGCGGCGCTTGCCCGCCCGGCCGTCAATCCGTATGCGGCAGGCGAAGGCGGGTTGCCGGACGTGTTCTCGTCGGTGTTCGGCGCAAGCGCCGATACGGACGCGGACTCGGGCTCGGATGACTCGGCCGCGCAAGCCCCGACGCTCGATGCGGACCCGCTGGCCGGCGCCGCCGCCGGTGCGCCGGCCGCGACTTCCGAACCCGCACCGTGGCTGGTCGAGCACGCGAAGCGCCTGACGCAGCAGCGCGATGCGCTGATGGCGCGCACGCAGGCGGCGCCCGCCGCGCCTCAGCCGAGCCCGCCGGCTCCGCAGGCCGCCGCGAGCGCGACGCCGCCCGGCTGGGCGCGCGACATCGTGCGCGACGCCGAACGCCGGATGCCGGCCGCCGCGACCCGCGCGCCGGACCCGGGCGCCGCGCAGGCCGCGAAGGCGGCCGAGCGCACGCGCCTGTCCGCCGATGCCGCCGCCGCGGTGGCCGATGCGGTGAAGTCGCGCATCGAGCGCATCGTCAACGACACGGTGATGCAGGAGCTGGGCGAGCTGCGCGGGATGATGGAAGAGCAGTTCGACAGTCTGATGTGGCACGACCGCCAGCGTCGCAGCGCCGTGCATGGCGCGCTGACGAAGCACCTGTTCTCGGCCGGTTTCTCCGCGCAGCTCGTGCGGATGCTGGTCGACAACATGCCGTCCGGCGACGGCGCGCAGAGCTTCGAGCAGGCGGCCGAATGGGCGCAGTCGGTGCTCGCGGCGAACCTGCCGGTGCTCGACAGCGAGGACGCGCTGATGGAGCGCGGCGGCGTGTTCGCGCTGATGGGGCCGACGGGCGTCGGCAAGACGACCACCACCGCGAAGCTGGCCGCGCGCTGCGTGATGCGCTTCGGCGCGAGCAAGGTCGCGCTGCTGACCACCGACAGCTACCGGATCGGCGGCCACGAACAGCTGCGCATCTTCGGCAAGATCCTCGGCGTGCCCGTGCACGCGGTGAAGGATGCGGGCGATCTCGCGCTCGCGCTGTCCGAGCTGCGCAACAAGCACATCGTGCTGATCGACACGATCGGCATGAGCCAGCGCGACCGTGCGGTATCCGACCAGATCGCGATGCTGCACGGCGCGAACGCGCCGGTGCAGCGCCTGCTGCTGCTCAACGCGACGAGCCATGGCGACACGCTCAACGAGGTCGTGCAGGCGTACCGCAGCGCGGGCGAGCATCCGGACCTGGCCGGCTGCATCCTCACGAAGCTCGACGAGGCGACCCACCTCGGCGGCGTGCTCGACACGGTGATCCGCTACAAGCTGCCGATCCACTACGTGTCGACCGGCCAGAAGGTGCCGGAGAACCTGTACGTCGCATCGACCCGATTCCTGCTGAAGAGCGCGTTCTGTGTGCCGCGCGACGGCTCGCCCTTCGTGCCGCAAGACGAGGACATGCCGACGCTGCTCTCCGCACTGACCGCACGTTCCACCGCCGAGCTGCACGAGGTGCGATTTGGATAAACGAATCATCGACCAGGCCGAAGGGCTGCGGCGCCTGCTGGCCGGGCGCGCGTCGCGCATCGTCGCGGTGACGGGCGGGCCGGCGGGTGTCGGCTGCACGTCCACCGTCGTGAATCTCGCGGCGGCACTCGCGTCGCTCGGCAAGGACGTGCTCGTCGTCGACGAGCGCGCCGACGTGCATTCGGCCAGCGCGACGCTCGCGGGCGCGTGGCTGCGTGACGGCGAACGCACGCGGGTCGCGGCCGGCTTCGGCCTGTGCGCCGCCGCGCGGCTCGCGCGCGCCGGCTACACCGACGCGCAGCTCAGCGATTTCATCGACGGGCCGGCCGACATCGTCCTCGTCGACGCGCAGCTTGGCGCCGACGGTTCGTTCTCGGCGCTCGCCCGCGAAGCGCACGACGTGCTGGTCGTGACGCGGGTCGCGGCGCAGGCGATCACCGAGGCATACGCGTGCATGAAGCGGCTGCATTTCGCGCATGCGTTCGCGCAGTTCCGCGTGCTGACCAATCACGTCGGCAGCCACGCGGATGCGAAGGTCGCGTTCGACAACCTCGCGGGCGTCGCGAGCCGCTACCTGACGGTGTCGATCGCCGACGCGGGCTGCGTGAGCGCCGATCCGCTCGTCGAGCATGCGCGCGAGCTGACGCGTGCCGCGGTCGACGCGTTCCCGTCGTCGGCCGCCGCGCGCGACTACCGGCAGATTGCCGCCGACCTGCTGTACTGGCCGATGCGCCCGCGTTCGGGTGCGGGCCGCGCCGTGCACGCGGGCGGCAAGCCGTCGTATGAGGCGGGCGCGGCACACGCCGCGTGAGTGCCACCGGAAGGAGAGAGCCATGATGTACAACGCTCAAGGAAAGATGTCCCAGGCCGACGTGCTCGCGCAATATGCGCCGCTCGTGCGTCGCCTCGGGCTGCAGCTCGTCGCGAAGATGCCGGCGAGCGTCGACCTCGACGACCTGATCCAGGCCGGCATGATCGGCCTGATGGACGCGGCCGGCCGCTACAAGGAAGACCAGGGCGCGCAGTTCGAGACCTACGCGACGCAGCGCATCCGCGGCGCGATGCTCGACGAGCTGCGCAGCAACGACTGGCTGCCGCGCAGCCTGCGCAAGACGTCGCGCGAGGTCGAGCACGCGGTGCACCAGGTCGAGCAGCATCTCGGCCGCTCGGCGAGCGAGACCGAGATCGCGCAGCACCTGAACATGCCGCTCGACGAATACCAGGGGATGCTGCAGGACCTGCACGGCAGCCAGCTGATCTACTACGAGGATTTCGACCGCGCGGCCGACGACGAGCCGTTCCTCGACCGCTACCGCGTCGACCACGCGGACCCGCTGTCGGCACTGCTCGACGAGCACCTGCGCGAAGCGCTCGTCGAGGCGATCGAGCGGCTGCCGGAGCGCGAGAAGCTGCTGATGTCGCTGTACTACGAACGGGGTCTGAATCTGCGCGAGATCGGCGCGGTGCTCGAAGTGAGCGAATCGCGCGTATGCCAGCTGCACAGCCAGGCCGTCGCGCGCCTGCGCGCGCGGCTGCGCGAACAGGCGTGGGTCGGCGCGGAATCCTGACCCTTTACCGTTCCTGACGGCCGCGCGCGTCGACGCCGCGCGTTCGGCATCTGCATCCGTGTGCGCATTCCGCGCGCCGATTTGCTACAATCCCCTCCGTTTTCCGAGGAGCGTTGCGACGGACCTCTGCGTCCGCCAGGCTCGGAAAGCTTCACCAAGCAGCCGTGCGGCGCGCGTATCGCGACCGTTGCACCGGCCCCGCTTCCTGAACGGCGCTCACGTCACCAATCTAGAAACTTTTTAGAAAGGAGGGCGTGATGAACGCCATTATCGATTCCAAGGCTTCCAACGATTTCGTCGTCGCCGACATGGCGCTGGCCGGCTGGGGCCGCAAGGAACTGAACATCGCCGAGACCGAAATGCCGGGCCTCGTGCAGATCCGCGACGAATACAAGGCGCAGCAGCCGCTGAAGGGCGCGCGCATCGCGGGTTCGCTGCACATGACGATCCAGACCGGCGTGCTGATCGAGACGCTGAAGGCGCTCGGCGCCGACGTCCGCTGGGCATCGTGCAACATCTTCTCGACGCAGGACCACGCGGCTGCCGCGATCGTCGAAGCCGGCACGCCGGTGTTCGCGTTCAAGGGCGAATCGCTCGACGAATACTGGGAGTTCTCGCACCGCATCTTCGAATGGCCGAACGGCGAATTCGCGAACATGATCCTGGACGACGGCGGCGACGCAACGCTGCTGCTGATCCTCGGCGCGAAGGCCGAGAAGGACCGTTCGGTGATCGCGAAGCCGACCAACGAGGAAGAAGTCGCGCTGTACAAGTCGATCGCGAAGCACCTCGACGCGGACCCGACCTGGTACTCGACGCGCCTCGCGCACATCAAGGGCGTGACCGAAGAAACCACGACCGGCGTGCACCGCCTGTACCAGATGGAAAAGGACGGCCGCCTGCCGTTCCCGGCGTTCAACGTGAACGACTCGGTCACGAAGTCGAAGTTCGACAACCTGTACGGCTGCCGTGAATCGCTGGTCGACGGCATCAAGCGCGCGACCGACGTGATGATCGCGGGCAAGGTCGCGGTCGTCGCGGGCTACGGCGACGTGGGCAAGGGCTGCGCGCAGTCGCTGCGCGGCCTGGGCGCGACCGTGTGGGTCACCGAAATCGATCCGATCTGCGCGCTGCAGGCGGCGATGGAAGGCTACCGCGTCGTGACGATGGAATACGCGGCCGACAAGGCCGACATCTTCGTGACGGCCACCGGCAACTACCACGTGATCAACCACGATCACATGAAGGCGATGCGCCACAACGCGATCGTCTGCAACATCGGCCACTTCGACTCGGAAATCGACGTCGCGTCGACCCGCCAGTACCAGTGGGAAAACATCAAGCCGCAGGTCGACCACATCATCTTCCCGGACGGCAAGCGCGTGATCCTGCTGGCGGAAGGCCGCCTCGTGAACCTCGGCTGCGCGACCGGCCACCCGTCGTTCGTGATGTCGAACTCGTTCGCGAACCAGACGCTCGCGCAGATCGAGCTGTTCGTGCGCGGCAACGAGTACGAGAACAAGGTGTACGTGCTGCCGAAGCATCTCGATGAAAAGGTCGCCCGCCTGCACCTCGCGCGCATCGGCGCGAACCTGTCCGTGCTGTCCGACGAGCAGGCTTCGTACATCGGCGTGCAGAAGGACGGCCCGTTCAAGCCGAACCACTACCGCTACTGATCCGATGCGCCGCCGCCGCGGTGCCGTGCGCGCGTCGCCGACGCGCACCCGGCACCGCGGCACGGCGCGGGATCGCCGGCTGCCGCGGCGCGCCTTCGGGCACCCGCGGCGGCCGGCGGCGGCCACTGATCGTACCGATCGACAACCGAACCGGAGCACTCCATGAGCGTCATCCTCACCTGGGTCATCAACGCGCTCGCGCTGCTGATCATCACGTACCTCGTGCCGTCGATCCACATCAAGAGCTTCGGCACGGCGCTGATCATCGCGGTCGTGCTCGGCCTGATCAACACGGTGATCCGCCCGGTGCTGATCCTGCTGACGCTGCCCGTCACGATCGTCACGCTCGGGGTGTTCATCCTCGTCGTGAACGCGTTGTGCTTCTGGTTCGCGTCGTCGCTGCTGAAGGGCTTCGAGGTGTCGGGGTTCTGGTCCGCGTTCTTCGGTTCGATCCTGTACAGCATCGTGTCGTGGCTGCTGTCCGCACTGATCTTCGGTCAGCGCGACATCGGCTGAGGCCTGAGCCTGTTCCCACCGAATCATGAAACCGATCGAACTCTCGTTTGAATTCTTCCCGCCGAAGACGGCGGAAGGCGTCGAGAAGCTGCGCGCCACGCGTGCGCAACTGATGCCGCTGAAGCCGAAATTCGTCTCCGTGACGTTCGGCGCCGGCGGCTCGACGCAGCAGGGCACGCTCGATACCGTGCTCGACATGCAGAAGGACGGCCTCGAGGCCGCGCCGCACCTGTCGTGCATCGGCTCGTCGCGCGACAGCCTGCGCGCGATCCTCGACCAGTACCGCTCGTACGGCATCCGCCACATCGTCGCGCTGCGCGGCGACCTGCCGTCCGGGATGGGCGCGGTCGGCGAACTGCGTTATGCGTCCGAGCTCGTCAGCTTCATCCGCGCCGAGCATGGCGACTGGTTCCACATCGAGGTCGCCGGCTACCCGGAGTACCACCCGCAATCGCGCTCGCCGAAGGCCGATCTCGAGAATTTCGCGCGCAAGGTGAAAGCCGGCGCGAATTCCGCGATCACGCAGTACTTCTTCAACGCCGACGCGTATTTCCGCTTCGTCGACGATGCGCGCAAGCTGGGCGTGGACGTGCCGATCGTGCCGGGCATCATGCCGATCACGAACTTCTCGCAGCTGATGCGCTTCTCCGAGATGTGCGGTGCCGAAGTGCCGCGCTGGGTGGCGCGCCGGCTCGAGAGCTTCGGCGACGATCGCGAGTCGATCCGCGCGTTCGGCGCGGACGTCGTCACGGGCCTGTGCCAGCGTCTGGTCGACGCGGGCGTGCCCGGGCTGCATTTCTACACGCTGAACACGGCGGCCGCGACGCGGACGATCTGTGAACGGCTCGACGTGTAGGCGCGGTCACGCGACTGCATGCGTGAAAGTGTGCGAAAGCCCCGCCGGTTCTGCCGGCGGGGCTTTTTTTCGAGGGCTGCGGAGCGGGGCCGCGCGCGTCAGCGCTGCGCCTGCATCAGCGGCGGGCGGCGGTCGAACCACGGCCGTGCCTGTTCGAGCTGCCGTGCCAGCCTGAGCAGCAGCGCGTCGTCGGTGTGGCGCGCGGCGAACTGCACGCCGATCGGCAGCCCGCGCGCGTTCCAGTAGAGCGGCACCGACATCGCCGGCTGGCCGGTCAGGTTGAACAGCTCGGTGCAGCCGGCCCACGTGAACGCCTTTTCCGACGACCTCGCGAGCATTTCCTTCAGCAGCGGCTTCACCGGCAGCGCGGCGAGCACCTTCATCTGCGCCGATTCGAACGGCGTCGGCTGCAACTCGCCGATCTTCACCGGCGGCCCGGCGAGCGACGCGCACAGGATCGCGTCGTAGCGCGACACGATGCCGGCGACCTGCACGGTGAGCTGGCGCTGCCATTCGAGCACGTCCGGCAGGCGGGTGCGCGCGAGGCGCCGGCCGACCACGGCCATCGCCCACGTCGCGGCTTCGAATTCGCCGCGCTTCGGCGTGCGGCCGGTCAGCGCGCGTGCGCCGAGCACCATCTCCTCGGCGATCGTCGCCCACAGCGTGAGGAAGGTTTCGGCCGTGCGTGCGTAGTTGACGTTCAGCGTCGCCGGCTCGACGTGGTGGCCGAGCGATTCGAGCAGCGCGGCCGCGTCGTCGAGCGCCGCGCGGGTGTCGTCGGCGAGCGCCGGCGCGAGCATCGGGTCGAGCACGAGGCCGATCCGCAGCGGGCCGGGCGGCGTGTCGAGCTCGCCGAGGAACGTGCCGGGCGCGCCGGCCGGCAAGGTCTGGCCGGTCGTCACGTCGAGCAGCAGCGCGCTGTCGCGCACGCTGCGCGTGACCGCATGCTGGACGACCAGCTCGCCGTTCGACGGCCGGTCGACGAGGACCGGGTTGCGGGTCGGCTTCAGGCCGAACAGCCCGCAGCACGACGCCGGAATGCGGATCGAGCCGCCGCCGTCGGACGCATGCGCGAGCGGCACGATGCCGGCCGCGACGGCCGCGGCCGCGCCGCCGCTCGAGCCGCCGGGCGTGTGGTCGAGATTCCACGGATTGCGGCACGCGCCGAACAGCTCGGGTTCCGTGTACGGCATCTGGCCGATTTCCGACGTGTTGGTCTTGCCGAACACGTTGAGCCCGGCCGCGCGGCTTCGCGCGATCACGGGCGAATCGTCGTCAGGCACGAAATACCGGTAGTGCCGGCTGCCCATCGACAGCGGCAGCCCGGCCACCGCCGCGCCGAGATCCTTGACCAGATACGGCACGCCGGCGAACGGCGCGTCGGCGCCGCCGTCCGGCGCGGCGACCGCACGCTGGCGTGCGGCTTCGTAGTCCTGCAGCACGATCGCGTTGATCGCGCTGTTGACCGCTTCGGCCTGGCCGATCGCGGCGTCGAGCAGTTCGCGCGGGCTCGCCTTGCGTTCGCGTACCAGTGCGGCGAGGCCGATCGCGTCGTGCGCGAGATAGTCCGAGTGCATCGCAGTCACCCCCGTTGTGACGCGTGGCGATGTCGGCAGCATAACGCGGGCCCGCTGCAAGGGGCCCGCTGCCGCCCTTTTTTAGAGGTGCTCGGCGAGGAAGGTCAGCGTGCGGCCGTGTGCGAGCGCCGATGCGCGCTGGTTGTACGACGCGCGATCCGTGCAGTTGAAGCCGTGCTCGGCGCCCGGATAGACGTGGAACGACGCATGGCCGTGGCCGGCGAACGCGGCCTTCACCTGGTCGACGGCCGTGAGCGGGATGCCGTGGTCGTTTTCGGCGTAGTGGAACAGGATCGGCTGCGTGACCTTGCCGGCGAGGTCGAGTGCGTTCTGGATGCCGCCGCCGTAGTAGGCCACGGCCGCGTCGATCTTGCCGGTCGCGGCCGCGCGGTATGCGAGCTGGCCGCCGAAGCAGTAGCCGATCGCGGCGATCTTGCCGGCCACTTCGGGGCGCGCGCGCAACGCATCGGCGGCCGCGCCGATGTCCGCGACCGCGAGGCCCACGTCGGTCTTTTTCATCAGCTCGATGCCCTTGTCGCGATCCGCGCCTTCGTAGGTCAGCTCGACGCGCGGCTGCGTGCGCCAGAACACGTCCGGCGCGAGCGCGACGAAGCCGTCGGACGCGTACTGGTCGGCGACCGCGCGGATGTGCGAGTTCACGCCGAAGATCTCCTGGATGATGATGACGGCAGGGCCTGTGCCGCGCTTGGGCAGCGCGAGATAGCCGCCGAAGCTGTCGTTACCGGTCGGGATGTCGATCCATTGGGCAGTCACGTTCTGAACTCCTGGCGAACGGGGTGCGCGATGCGCGCCCCGGGGGTGAGAGAGGCGGCCTAGTGTGCCACCGATCGTGTGACGGTGCAGGACACGCACCCCGGGGCGAGGGAGGCGGCTTCATGTGCCGCCGATCGTGTATCGGCGCAGGACACGTGCCTGCTTCTCGCGCAGCGATCGTTTCGATCTCGATTATTCATTTTTCGGCGCGGCGCCGCTTCGATAGAGTCGATGTGCCAGCCTTTACAAAGCGCTTTCGCGCATCGTCATCGAAGGATTCGCCATGTCTGCCCGCCTGTTTTCCACGCCCTTTTCCGAACGCTTCGGCCTGCGCGCGCCGCTCGTGCAGGCGCCGATGGTCGGCGCGACCACGGCCGCGATGGTCGCCGCCGCATCGAATGCCGGCGCGCTCGGCAGTCTCGGCGCCGCCGCGTTCGCGCCCGAGCGCATCGCGGCCGAAGTCGAAGCCATCCGCGCGGCGACCGCCCGCCCGTTCGCGATCAACCTGTTCGTGCTGCCGGACGCGACGCCCGACGCGGCGACCGTCGCGCGCGCGCTGGCCGCGATCGACCCGCTGAACGCGGCGCTCGGATTGCCGCCGGGCACCGCGCCCGCGCGCTACGCGCCGGATTTCCGTGCGCAACTCGATGCGCTGGTGGCGCTGCGCGTGCCCGTTGCAAGCTTCACGTTCGGCGTGCTCGACGCGGCCGACGTCGCACGCCTGAAGGCCGCCGGCACCTATGTGATCGGCACGGCGACGCACGTGGCCGAGGGGCTCGCATGGCAGGCGGCCGGCGCCGACGCGTTGTCCGCGCAGGGCGCCGAGGCGGGCGGCCATCGCGGCACGTTCATCGGTTCCGCCGATGACGCGCTGATCGGCACGTTCGCGCTTGTGCCGCAACTGGTCGACGCGACGGGCCTGCCCGTGCTCGCCGCGGGCGGCATCATGGACGGCCGCGGGATTGCGGCCGCGCTTGCGCTCGGCGCGCAGGGCGCGCAGCTCGGAACCGCGTTCCTCACCTGCACGGAAAGCGCGATCGCGGCGGACTGGAAGGCGCGCGTGCTCGCGAGCACCGATACGTCGACGCAGGTCACGCGCGCGATCACCGGCCGCCACGCGCGCGGGCTGCGCAATACGCTGATGGCGCGGCTCGGCGAACGCGTGGCCGACGTCGCGCCGTATCCGGTGCAGAACGCGCTGACGCAGCCGCTGCGCCAGGCCGCCGCGCGCGCGAACGACGGCGACTATCTGTCGCTGTGGGCCGGGCAGGGCGCGCCGCTCGCGCGGCGGCGCGGCGATGCGCTGACGACGTCGCAGCTCGTCGCCGCGCTCGATGCCGAATGGCGTGCGGCGGCTGCCTGAATCGTTCATGCCGGACGACGAAACGCGCGCTGTCACGCGCGTTTCATTCAATGATCCCGGGCACAAAATACCGAATCGAAATGCCCCGGGAATACTTTGAAGCGACCTTTCGGCGAAGCCTCGGGAATTAGCGGAAACCCTTATCCGGCGGGGCTTGCAGCGATATTCGAGTAGTCGTTCCAAAGTGCGCATATCGGTAGTGTTACCACTACCCCAAAAAAGTCCCACAAATTAATTTGATCACCTACACTTGCGCGCAAGTACGGACGGGCGGCCGCTAAAAGCGGCGGTTTTCACGTGCTTGAGGCCAAGTGCATGAACGATGCATCCGGCGAATCGTCCAGTGATTGCAAACACAGGGATGGCAGCGGGGCACCGGGCGATGGCGTTTTTTGGGACCGAACTGGAGACTTACATGAATATCAAGATGCAAAAGCTGTTGCCGATCACCGCCGCAGCGATGCTGTGCGCTGCAGCTGCAAGCAACGCGTCAGCCGATCAAGTCGTCAAGATCGGCCACGTCGCGCCGTTGACGGGCGGCATTGCACACCTGGGCAAGGACAACGAAAACGGCGCGCGTCTCGCCGTCGAGGAAATCAACGCGAAGGGTCTTACGGTCGGCGGCCAGAAGATCACGCTGCAACTCGACCCGCAGGATGACGCGGCCGACCCGCGGCAGGCCACGCAGGTTGCGCAGAAGCTCGTCGACGACAAGGTCGTCGCGGTGGTCGGCCACCTGAACTCGGGCACGTCGATCCCGGCCTCGAAGATCTACAGCGATGCGGGCATCGTGCAGATCTCGCCGTCGGCCACGAACCCGGCCTACACGCAGCAGGGCTTCAAGACCACGTACCGCGTGGTGGCCACCGATGCGCAGCAGGGCCCGGCACTCGCGAACTACGCGCACTCGAAGGGCATCAAGAGCGTGGCGGTGGTCGACGATTCGACCGCCTACGGCCAGGGTCTCGCGAACGAGTTCGAGAAGAAGGCGAAGGCGCTCGGCCTGAAGGTGATGTCGCATGACGCGACGAACGACAAGGCGGTCGACTTCCGCGCGATTCTGACCAAGATCAAGGGCGAGAACCCGGACGCGATCATGTACGGCGGCATGGACGCCACCGGCGGCCCGTTCGCGAAACAGGCGAAGCAGCTCGGCCTGCGCGCGAAGATCTTCGCGGGCGACGGCGTGTGCACGGAAAAGCTGGCCGACCTGGCCGGCGACGCGACCGACAACGTGGTGTGCTCGGAAGCCGGTGCCTCGCTCGAGAAGATGGCGGGCGGCGCGGCGTTCAAGGCGAAGTACGAGAAGCGTTTCGGCCAGCCGATCCAGATCTACGCACCGTTCACGTATGACGCCGTGTACATCATCGTCGACGCGATGAAGCGCGCGAACTCGACGGATCCGGCGAAGATCCTCGCGGCGATGCCGGCGACGAACTACTCGGGCGTGATCGGCACGACGACCTTCGACTCGAAGGGCGACCTGCAGCACGGCGTGATCTCGCTGTACAACTACAAGGGCGGCAAGAAGTCGCTGCTCGACGAAGTGAAGATGTAACGCAACAGGCGGTCAACAGAAGGGGTGAAAACGCGCATGCGGCAACGCATGCGCGTTTTCTTTTTGTTTTCCTTTGGCCGTTCGGCCCGGCGAGCGCCGCACCGTCAGATCTTCAGGTGTGCGAGCACCTTCGGCGCGACCAGCGCGACGAGCGCCGCGCACAGCGCGACGACCGACAGGCCGATCGTCAGGTTCGCGGCCTGCGCGACCGCACCGATCACGACCGGCCCGAACAACAGCCCGAAATACGCGAGCCCCGCCACGTGCGCGAGCCCTTCGGCCGCATGGATGCCCTTCACGCGCGCGGCGGCCGCGAACAGCACGGGCATCATGTTCGCGAGGCCGAGGCCCATCAGCGTGAAGCCGGTCAGCACCGCGACCGGGTTCGGCAGCAGCAGCGCGCCGATCATCCCCGCGCATGCGAGCGACGCGCTCGCGAATACGAGCTGCGGCGCGCCGAAGCGCGCGCGCACGGCGTCGCCCGCGAAGCGCGCGATGGCCATCCCGCCCGAGAATGCCGCATACGCGGCGCTCGCGAGCGCGGGGCTCGCCGCGACGACGTCGCGCATGTAGACCGTCGCCCAGTCGTACATCGCGCCTTCGGCGACCAGTGCGATCAGCGCGATGCCGCCGAGCATCCACAACGCGGGCGAGCGCCAGCGGTTGCCGCCGCCATCCGCGTGTTCGTGGTGCGGCACGTGCGGCAACACGGCCGGGCTGGCGGCCACGAGCACCGCGGCGCTCACGGCTGCCGCGAGCGCGAGATGCGCGACCGGCGCCATGCCGGCCGACAGCAGCGCGCCGCCGGCGGCCGCGCCTGCCATGCCGCCGATGCTGAACATCCCGTGCAGCGACGACATGATCGGCTTGCCGAGCGCGATCTCGACGGCGCTGGCCTCGGCGTTCATCGCGACGTCGAGCGTGGCCATCGAGAAACCGAACAGCGCGAGCACCGCGAGCAGCATCCAGTAGTCGGGCACGACGAGGATCAGCGCCGCGCACGCGGACATCACGAGCCCGCCGGCGAGGCACGCGGTGCGCGAGCCGACGCGGGTGATCCAGCGCGCGATGGTCAGCATCGCGGCGATCGAGCCGCCGGCGACCGCGAACAGCGCGATCGACAGCAGGCCGGGGCTCAGCGCGAACTTGTCGCGCACGGTCGGCACGTGCACGCCCCAGGACGCGTACATCATGCCGGCGACGAAGAACAGCGCCATCGACGCCGTGCGCGCGCGCTGGCGGGCCGGCAGCGGCAGCACGCGATGCGCGTCGGGCGGCGCGGCGAACGGGGACGACGATTCGGGGGAGGAGGATTCGGACACGGAAAGGCTCGTCAAAGGAAATGCGCGGACGCACGCGGCGCCCGTCGGACCCGTCCGATTCTATCGAACCGCTTACGATCCTGCCGGGCGATGGCCGCTTGGCCGATGATCGGGCGGTCGTGGTGCCTGGTATAAGCCGCATTGGCCGTTCGGCCGATGCGCGGCGTAGCGCGCCCGCGGGTAACATCGAAGCGCATGGCGTGCCCGGCGCGCCGCCCTTCGACCGCAGGAGTCCTCTTGAACATCGATCCCGCTCTCGCCCTGCATCTGCTGCACCGCTGCGCGCTCGGCACGCTCGCCACCCATGCGCGCGATCCGCAGGGCTTCCCGTATCCGACGGTCGTTCCGTTTGCACCCGATGCAAGCCATCGTCCGGTGATCCTCGTGAGCGGCCTCGCGGAGCACACGCGCAACCTGGCCGCCGATCCGCGCGCGGGCTTCCTCGTCGTCGACGCGTCCGGCGGCGACGTGCTGAACGCCGAGCGCGCGACGCTGCTCGGCCGGTTCGTGCCGCTCGGCGACGATCCGCACGTCACCGCGCGCTACCTGCGCTACGAGCCGGACGCCGCGCGCTATCTGGCGCTCGGCGATTTCACGTTCTGGGCGCTCGACGTCGAGCGGCTGCGCTATATCGGCGGTTTCGGGCGCATGGGCTGGGTCGACGGCACGCATCTCGATGCGCTGCCGCCGCTCGCCTTCGACGAGGAACAGGCGTTATGGGACGCGTACGACGGCGGCGCGGCGCGCCGCGACGGGCTCGAATTGCTCGGCGTCGATCGTCACGGCGCCGACTGGCGACACGACGGCCGCCGTGTGCGCACGCCGTTCGATACGCCATCGGCCGACGCGGGCGTGTTGCGCGAGCGGCTGATTGCGCGCGCGCGGGATGTGACGTGACGCCGCGGTGCCGGCTTGTCCGCGGTTTGTCCGTTTAGCGTGCGGCGCCGTCCGATTTTCGTAAAACTGTCGTCCGATGAAAGCTTCTATTTTTCCGAATGCAGGGTAATTGCGTATGTTGATAGACCTAATAGCCAATGGCTAATGTCCTAATCTCTGTGTAGGAACGTAAAAATTTGAGAAAAGGCCGCGGCCGGTCAAAATGACACGAGTGAATTTCAATTGATCTCGGTATTTTCATGAATCTCGCTTCTATCAAATCTTTTTTGTGCTAATCTCTGCCTTCGAAAATCCGAGGCACATATATTTCATGAATGGTGAGCTGGCTGCAGACCGGCGCCATTAGTCAGATAGAAAGGGAAACTATGTCTTCTTACAAGGACCTGCTGGCCCAGCGGGAGAAGCTGGAGAAGCAAATCGAAGAAGCGAAGTCGCGTGAATACGCTGAAGTGCTGAATGACGTGAAGCAGAAAATTGCCGACTACGGCTTTTCGCTCGCCGAACTCGGTCTCAGCCGCGCGAAGGCAGGCAAGGTTGGCCGTCCGCGCGCTGGCGTCGCCGCGAAATACCGCGATCCGGAAACGGGCGCGACGTGGTCGGGCCGCGGCAAGCCGCCGCGCTGGATCGCGGGCAAGAACCGCGAACAGTTTGCGATTTAAACGTCTGTTTAAGTCACCTGCGCTTCAAAAGAGCCGCGTGTCCGTTCAGGAGCGCGGCTTTTTTGTTTTCAGCAGCCGCCGCGCGCATGGCGTTGTCATGGAAATGTAATAATCGAGGGTGCGAATGGGAATACGACCTGTTCGCATAAGCGATTGATTTGAATAAGAAATTTACGGGTATTGGCGGGATTCGCGGGGCGCCCTTGATAGAATTGGGTACCGCACACCGATATCTCATATTTCATGTCCACGTTTTCCGGCGACGCGCAGAGCGCAGATAAGCACGCGGTTGCACGCAAGAGCACGTTCGTCAGTATTGTGCTGAATGTCGTGCTTGCGACATTTCAGATCGTCGTCGGCACGATTGCGCATTCGCAAGCATTGATTGCCGACGGGGTGCATTCGATTTCCGATTTGATCTCGGATTTTGTCGTGCTGGTTGCGAATCGGCATAGCGGCGCATCGCCGGACGCCGACCACAATTACGGGCACAGCCGCTATGAGACCGTCGCGTCGCTGTTTCTCGGCGCAATCCTGATTGCAGTCGGCGTCGGCATGCTGTGGCGGGCCGGCGACCGTCTAGTTAATCTCGAAAACATTCCGGCGGTACATTTTTCCGCGCTGGTCGTCGCGCTGACGGTGCTCGTGTCGAAAGAGGCGCTGTTTCGCTACATGCTGCGCGAAGCGCGGCGCGTGCGCTCGGCGATGCTCGTCGCGAACGCGTGGCATGCGCGTTCGGATGCCGCCTCGTCGCTCGTCGTCGCGATCGGCATCGTCGGCAGCCTGGCCGGCGTGCGGCTGCTCGATCCGATCGCGGCGGCGATCGTCGGCTTCATGGTCGCGCGCATGGGCTGGACGTTCGGCTATGACGCGTTGCAGGATCTCTCCGACCGCGCGCTCGACACTACCGATACGGCCGAGATCCGCGCGCTGCTCGCCGCGACGCCGGGCGTGCGCGACGTGCACGACCTGCGCACGCGCAAGATGGGCGATGCGGCGCTCGTCGACGCGCACATCCTCGTCGATCCGATGATCTCCGTCTCCGAAGGGCATTACATCGCGGAAACCGCACGTGCACGCGTGCTGCGCGACCCGCGCGTGCTCGACGCGCTGATCCACGTCGACCCCGAGAACGACGCGGCGCGCCGTCCGGCGCTCGCGCTGCCGCCGCGCGGCGAGATCGCGGCGCGGCTCGAGGCCGCGCTCGCGCAGCGCGGGCTGCATGCTGCGGCGATCAACCTGCATTACCTGAGCACGGGGCTCGAGATCGACGTGACGCTTGCGTGCGATCCGCACGACACCGATGCGGCGCTGGCCGGCCGGCTCGACGCCGACGCGCTGAAGCGCGAGTTCGGCGCGCGCCGGATCGGCTTCACGCGCACGATGCCCGCGCAGGCGTGACCTGCCGCCGGCGGGCCGTGCGCGTGACAGCCGTTACAGCGGCAGCTGCGTGTCGAACTTGATCTCGCGCAGCACGACACTCGTGCGCACTTGCGACACGGCGGGGATCTTGAAGATGCGTTCGTGCAGGAACACGTCGTAGGCCTTGATGTCCGGCGCGACGATCTTGAGGATGTAATCGGCCTCGCCGGTCGTGCTGTAGCACTCGGTGACTTCCGGGCAGGTCGCGATCTCGCGCTCGAACTGCTCGACGCCGCCTTCGTTGTGGCGGGTCAGGTGCACGTGCGCGAGCGCGCAGACGTGCAGGCCGAGCTTCTCGCGATCGAGCAGCGCCGTGTAGCGCTGGATCACGCCCGACTGTTCCATGTCCTTGATGCGGCGCCAGCACGGCGTGCTCGACAGGCCGACCTGGTCGGAAATTTCCTGAACGGAACGGCGCGCGTCGAGCTGCAACAGGCGAAGGATTTTTTGCGAAAAGGAATCGAGCGTCACCTGCGCCTCCATGCGGCAGCAACAACATGCTGAATGTTAGAGGGCCGGGAAAGGAAAGGCAATCTGGCGTCGCGTTGCTGAGCGAGATTCGCTAATTTGCTCGCGGATCCGTGGGGTTTTGTCCCGCCCCCGCGTTTTCCGACCGATCGGTGTCCGATACCGCGAGGCCAGCGAGCGCGGCCTGCTGGCGGCGCAGGTCGGCGAGCATGTTGCAGAACAGCGCGCCTTGCTCGATCGCGTCGTCGAGCGCGACGTGCGTGTGCGGATGGTCGTCGAACCAGTGCTTCGGAAAACGCGGCTTGATCGCCTTGCGGTACGGCAGGCCCGTCATCGCGAACGCGAGCGTCTTGATGTCGAGCGCCGACCACGAGAACGGGCAGCGCCCGGCGAAGCGCATCATGTACCAGAACATGAACGTGAAGTCGAAGCCGGCCGGCATCGCGACGAACACCGGCTTGCCGGGCAGCGCCTCGACCCAGTCGACGTACGCGACGAGCGCCGCCTCGGGCGCCTGCAGGTCGCGGCGGCACGCGGCCCATGCTTCTGGCTCGGTCTTCCACCACGCTTCCTGCACCGGGTGCGCCTGCGCGCCCGGCAGCGTCTCGAGGTTGGCCGAGAAGGTCGCGATCAGCTGCTTGTCCTCGGTATAGGCGGCCGACGCGAAGCTCAGCATCGAGTGCGGGCCGGGGATCGGGCCGTCGGCCTCGACGTCGGTGCTGACGTAGATTTCCGGGATGGCGGTCTGGTTCATCCGAATGCCTTGTCGGACACGAACGGGTTCGTGCGGCGCTCGTCGCCGAACGTCGACACCGGGCCGTGGCCCGGCACGAACGTCACGTCGTCGCCGAGCGGCCACAGCTTCTCCTTGATCGAGCGGACGAGATCCTCGTGATTGCCGCGCGGGAAATCGGTGCGGCCGATCGAGCCGGCGAACAGCACGTCGCCGACGATCGCGACGCGATGCGCGCGGCTGAAGAACACGACGTGGCCGGGCGTATGGCCCGGGCAGTGATAGACCTCGAGCGTCTCGTCGCCGAACTGCACGGTGTCGCCGTCGTTCAGCCAGTGATCCGGCTCGAAGGTTTCGGCGGCCGGAAAGCCGAAGCGCTCGCTCTGCATCGGCAGCTTCTCGATCCAGAAGCGCTCTTCTTCCTGCGGCCCTTCGATCGGCACGCCGTAGTGCGTCGCGAGCGTCTTCGCGCCCGCGCAGTGATCGATGTGCCCGTGCGTGAGCAGCACCTTCTCGACCTGCACGTTCTGCCGCGCGACTTCCTGCTGGATCCGGTCGAGGTCGCCGCCCGGATCGACGACGGCGGCGCGGCCCGTCTTCTCGCAGACGAGCAGCGAGCAGTTCTGCTGGAACGGCGTGACCGGAATGAGCGTGACTTTCATGGAGGCACCGGCGGCTAAAAGGAGCGATTGTACCGGTCGCGCGTGCCGCTTGCCGGCCGCGCGACGCGCGTCGCGGTGCGCGCCTCCGGGCATTCCCGGAGCATGTCGATTGTTACAGCCATAGTGAGAATCAATGGTCCGCCGGCGGTGCTTTTCAGGACAGCGTTTTGATTTATGTATAATGCGCTCCATTGCGCGTGAGTTTCACGCCATTCGCTGGTGTTTCGGCCCCGTTAAAAAGGGGTGTCGGAAGCACCGTCAAGCATCAGCCGCCGGGGAGTCCGGCGGTGTATCCAGCACCGAGCATTCGGTGCTCACGTCTTGTCCGGCCGGGTGCTGCGCGCCCGCCTGCGGCCCTGCTGCCGCGCCGCCGGATGAGGCCTGTGCCGCCGTTCCTGTGCGTTGGTCGTTTCGACGCGCGCGAACGTGAAAGCCATGTTCGATGGCGGCATGTGGGGTCTGGTCAGGCTGTTGGGGACAGGTTGCGCCAGACGTGAAAGCTAATCAGGACGGTTGCGGCATAGACGAAAGCCGCGCCCATGCTAGCCGCCTGCTCGCATCCGAGCGGGGCGTGCACGCATTTGCCGTCCGGGCCGCGTGTCCGCGCTGTGAAGCGGCGTGACGAAGGAGCGGCCCGAACCAGAAGGCGACACGTCGATGAACGTACGATTTCCGACTCGTTTCGGGACCATTGCATTATTTTTCGCGTTGACGGGCTGCGCGGTGCCACCCAGCCAGACCACCGGAAGCGCGAACCAGAAGAACGCGGTCGACAAGACCGCCGGTGCCGCGAAGGCGGACAACGACAAGCAGCAACTGAATTTCGATTCCGCACTGGCGTCGATGCCGGCTGCCGACGCCAAGGACGCGAAGAAGTCGTCGCTGGCGGACGCCGAGCCGATCGACGGCAAGGATGTGTCCGACTTCCGCCAGACGGGCCGTGCATCGTGGTACGGGCGGGATTTCCACGGCCGCCGCACCGCGAACGGCGAGCGCTTCAACATGAACGCGCTCACCGCCGCGCACCGCACGCTGCCGCTGTCGTCGTACATCAAGGTGACGAACGCGTCGTCCGGCAAGTGGGTCGTCGTGAAGGTCAACGATCGCGGGCCGTTCAAGCGCGGCCGTGTGCTCGACCTGTCGTATGCCGCTGCCAAGATGATCGGCCTCGTGCACGCCGGCACGGGCCGCGTGAAGATCGAGGGGCTGTCGCCGCAGGAAGCGCGCGAGGCACGCGACGAAATGCTCGCGTCGGTCTCGACGAAGTAACGCGGCGGATCGACCGCTCATGCAAAAGGGCTGCCCGAGGGCAGCCCTTTGTCTTTCCTGCCCGGCGCGACGTCGGCACCGGTTTCCCGGTGCCGGCCGGCTGGCACGTCAGCTTTCATCCTTCAGCGCGAGCGCACGCGCATACAGCGTGTTGCGCGACGCGCCCGTCAGCGCGGCCGCGAGCTTCGCCGCGCTCTTCACCGGCACCTCTTCCAGCAGCAGCCTGAGCAGCGCGTCGTGCGCGGTGTCGTCGGCTTCGCCGCTCGTCGCCGGCGCGCCTTCGACGACCAGCACGAATTCGCCGCGCTGCCGGTTGGCATCGCCGGCGAGCCACGTCTGTCCTTCGGCCAGGGTGCCCTGGAACAGCTGCTCGTGTAGCTTGGTGAGCTCGCGCGCGATCAGCAGCCGGCGCGCGGGGCCGAACGCATCGGCGAGCGCGGCGACGGTTTCGGCGATCCGGTGCGGCGCTTCGTAGAACACCAGCGCATACGGGTGCGATACCAGCGCCTGCAGCGCGGTCGCGCGCTGCCTGGCCTTCGGCGGCAGGAAGCCCGCGAACGTGAACGCGCCGGCCCAGTCGCCGGCCACGCTCAGCGCGGTCACCGCCGCGCTCGCGCCCGGCAGCGGGATCACCGCGAAGCCGGCGGCGCGCACCGCGTCGACGAGCCGCGCGCCGGGGTCCGAGATGCCGGGCGTGCCGGCGTCCGATACGTAGGCCACGCGTTCGCCGCCGCGCAGCAGTTCGATCACGCGCTGCGCGGCTTCGCGTTCGTTGTGCTCGTGCACGGCGAGGAGCGGCTTCGACATCCCGTAGCGGGCGAGCAGCTGGCCCGTGTTGCGGGTGTCTTCGGCCGCGATGCGGTCGGCGAGGCCGAGCACGTGCAGCGCGCGCAGCGTGATGTCGGCGGTGTTGCCGATCGGCGTGGCGACCACGTAGAGCGCGGCTTCCGGGTAGTGCTGCGTTTGCGCGAGTTCGAGGAGGGCAGTCATGGCAGGCAATGCGCGCAATCGCGGCGCAAGCGGAACAAGGACGGCATTGTGCCACGCGGCGCCGGCGCGGCCGGGCGACGGGCGCGGTTTGCCGCGCGCGGGCGACAACTTTTCCGGCGCGGCGCGATCCAGGCCGGTCGGCGCGGCGTTCGAGCAGCGTGCACGGCAGTTTCTCGAACGCCGCGGCCTCGTGTTCGTCGCGGCGAACGTGACGATGCGCGGCGGCGAGCTCGATCTCGTGATGCGCGAGGCCGACGGCATGCTCGTGTTCGTCGAGGTGCGCGCGCGGCGCAGCGTCCGGCATGGCGGCGCGGCCGCGAGCGTCGGCTGGCGCAAGCGGCGGCGCCTGGTGGCGGCCGCGCTCCAGTTCTGGGCGCGCCACGGCGCCGGTGCCGCGTGCCGCTTCGACGTCGTCGCGTTCGAGGCCGGGCGGCTCGAGTGGCTGCGCGACGCATTTCGTGCCGACGATGCCTAGCCGCGAGCTGTGACGAGATGTAAAGAGTTCTTGCCGGACCCCCGGAGAGCGTGCCGGAGTACGGTAAACTCGCCGCACCCACGATGTCGCGCGATGCGTGCCGCGCGCCCAGTTCACCAGGAATCGATGTCAGTCGAACGTATTCAGCAACATTTCCGCGACAGCGCCGCGCTTCACGCCGAAGCGGCCGATGCACTGTCGCTGCCGATCGCAGCCGCGGTCGATGCGATGTTCGCCGCGCTGGCGAACGGCAACAAGATCGTCGCGTGTGGTGACGGCCCGTCGGCCGCCGCCGCGCACTACCTCGCCGTGTCGCTCGTCGGCGGCTTCGAGCGCGAGCGTCCGGGCCTGCCCGCGATCGCGCTGGCCACCGATGCGTCGCAGGGCGGCCTCGCGGGTGCGGTGTCCGCCGAGCAACTGTTCGCCCAGCAGGTGCGCGTGCTCGGCCAGACCGGCGACATCCTGCTGGTGCTCGATCCGGGCGGCGCGTCGCCGCGCGTGCTGGCGGCGATCGACGAAGCGCACGAGCGCGAGATGACCGTCGTCGCGCTGACGGGCGGCGACGGCCATGCAGTCGCGGCCGCGCTGTCCGACACCGATATTCCGATCAACGTGCCCGCCATTCGTGCGGCGCGCGTCCACGAAGTCCATCTGCTGACCATCCACTGCCTGTGCGACGGCATCGACGCGATGCTGCTGGGTGAGGATTGAACGAAGGAGAGCCGTCGATGAATCAAAGCCGCGTCAAACAGACGCTCGTCAGAACCACGCTGCTCGCCGCGCTGACGGCGGGTCTCGCCGTGTCGCTGCAGGGTTGTGTGCTCGGGATCGTCGGCGCAGCGGCCGGCGGCGGCGCGCTGGTCGCGACCGACCGCCGTACGCTCGGCGCGCAGACGGAGGACCGGGAGATCCAGGTCAAGTCGCTCACGCAGATCAACAACGGGCTGCCCGACCAGTCGCACGTGAACGTCACGGTGTTCAACCGCCGCGTGCTGCTGACGGGCGAGGTGCCGAACGATGCATCGAAGCAGCGCGCCGAGGAAATCGTGCGCGGCATCAACAACGTGAACGGCATCGTCAACGAGCTGTCGGTCGAGCCGGCGTCGTCGCTGTCGTCGCGCGCCAACGACTCGTACCTCGAGGGGCGCGTGAAGTCCGAGCTGATCGCGACGAAGGGCATCTCGGCGAACTACTACAAGGTGGTCAGCGAACGCGGCAACCTTTACCTGATGGGGCTCGTGACGGTCGACGAGGGCAATCGCGGCGCGGAAGCCGCCAGCCAGGTGCCCGGCGTCGAGAAAGTCGTGAAGGTGTTCCAGTACGTGAAGCCGCAGGACGCGCAGGCGCTGCAGGCGGCGTCGCCCGCGAGCGGCGCGTCCGGTGCGCAGGCCGCCGCGCCGGCGGATACCGCGACGGTGGGCGCCGTGCCCGACGCGTCGGTGCAGTCCACGCCGCTGCAGCCGCCCGCGCCGATCTCGAATTCGTCGAGCGTGCACCCGGGCAACCCGAAGGCACCGTCGCAATGAAGAGCACGCAGATGAAGCAATTGAAACAGTGGATGATGCAGGGCGCCGCAGCCGCGGCGCTCGTGGCGGGCGCGCTGGGCGCCGCGCACGCGGATGTCGGCGACGGCCTGAAGGTGGCGCGCGGCAATGCGTGCATGGGCTGCCACGCGGTCGATCGCAAGCTCGTCGGCCCGTCGTTCAAGGAAGTCGCCGCCCGCTACAAGGCCGATCCGCAGGCCGTGGCAAAGCTGTCGAAGAAGGTGAAGGAGGGCGGCTCCGGCGTCTGGGGCGCGATTCCGATGCCGGCGCATCCGCGCATGAGCGACGCCGACGCGCGTTCGGTGGTCGAATGGGTACTGGCTGGTGCGCCGTCAAAGTAATGCTTCAGGGGTGACTCAACCCCTATTGCCAAGTGCAGAAATGCGTGTGTATGATGGTCGACTGTTGGGGCGGTAGCTCAGCTGGGAGAGCGTCGCGTTCGCAATGCGAAGGTCGGGAGTTCGATCCTCCTCCGCTCCACCAACGGAATTCCTAGCATCACCAAAGTTATCCTTCCGTGTACAAAGCGTGGCCTTATGGCTTCGCTGACAAAGAGCCGGCCCTGAGCCGGCTTTTTGCTTTTCTGCTCGACGTCAGCGAGCACGCACGTGACTCTGTTGCCGTGCGCCCACCTGCCGAAGTGGCTTGGCCGGCGGTCGTCCGCGCGGACGAAATGCCGGCGCCTTATCCGCTACCGGCGGAATTCGGTCAATTTTAGTCAGATTGTGTCGACAAACTGCATAGATGTTCATCGGGCACCGAATCGCTCCTGCAAATTTGATATCCTCACTGTCACAAATCGGTAGTGTGACCGTGCCGTGACGCGAGACGCAAAGCCGAATCCAATACGTTTGTAACAATATTGAGAGAGCGAGTGTGTCGATAAGCGAAACAATAGGCAGTTTTGCGTCGGGGGTGGTCGACTGGAATCGTCGGCCGGTAGCCTTGAATTTCGGCAAGGCGCAAGGCGCGTTGGGACACTTGCTAGCGCTGCAGCACGCGCACCTGCACGAAGGGTTGATGACCGGTATTCACGGGCATCTGACCTGCGTGTCTCCTCGCCACGACCTGTCTCCGCGACTGTTCCTCGGCGTTCCTGTCTCGATCCGGCTCGTTACCGACCGAGGCCAGTTGCACTTCGTCAACGCAATCGTGCAGGACGTGCAGATCGGCCAGAGCGACGGCGAGCTGTGCGTGTACCAGCTTACGGTGTGCGACGCGCTGTCGTTGATGGACAAGCGCACGAATTCCCGCGTATTCCGCCAGAGCAGCGTCGTCGACATTCTCGCGACGCTGTTTAATGAATGGCGTCGGCGCAGCCCGGCACTGGCCGCGGCGTTCGAATTCGACTTGTCCGGCTTGAGCCGCGACCGGTATCCGGCACGCGAACTGACTCGACAGGTCAATGAATCGGATGCGAAATTCGTGCGCCGCCTGTTACGGCGCGAGGGCATCACGGTGTTCGCCAAGGCCGGTCCGGTCAAAGGCGGCGTCGACGGCCGCGATGGCACGCCCGCGCATACGCTCGTGTGCTGCGACGATTCGATGTTGCTGCTCGAGGCACCGGCCGGCACGGTTCGGTTGCATCCGCGCGATGCTGCGACCGAGGAGCGCGACACCGTTACGCTGTTCGCACTGCATCAGCGGCTGACCCCGGGTCAGGTCGGCCGTCCGTCGTGGGACTACAAGAAGGCACGTATCGACGAATCGACGGTCGCGACGAGTCTCAATCAGGGCGAGTCCGGCAACGATCTGGCACAACTGCTTACCGACGTCGCCATCGACATCCCGCATGCGGGCGATTCGTGGAACGATCACGAGCGTCTGACACGCGCCCGCATGCTCGCGCATCAGTTCGAAGCCGAGCGTTACGACGGCGTGAGCAGCGTGCGCGACCTGGCCGTAGGCGCGTGGATTACGTTGGCCGGCGCCCCCGAATGGGACATGCAGTCGTCCGACCATCGGCAGTTCGTGATCACGTCGATCGACCATGATGTCTGGAATAACTTACCAAAGGGACTGACCGACCGCGTGCAGGCGCTGTTTGCCGCGAGCCGGCACCTCGCTTATCCAGCACCATCGCAGCTGCCAGCGGCGGAGACCGAATCCGACACGCGCTACGAGAACCATTTCACCTGCGTGCGGCGCGGCGTGCCCCTTACTCCGGCGTACGATCCCAAGGTCGATCTGCCGCCCGCGCACCTGTTGACCGGCACGATCGTCGGTCAACAGGGTGACGAAGTGTTCTGCGATGCCGACGGCCGCGTCCGCGTGCGGATCCACGGTCTCGATCCGGCGGACCATGCGCACGCGCAGGGAGCTGGCACGAACGACAACGCTGGCGACAGTGCGCCGATCCGGGTCGGCGCCAGTCTTGCCGGCGGAAGCTTTGGGGCGCTCTTTCTGCCGCGTGTCGGCATGGAAGTCCTGATCGGCAGCCTCGGCGGCGACCCGGACCGGCTGGTCATCATCAACGTGCTGAGCAATGGCGTGAATCCGCCGGCGGCGTTCACCCACGTCGGCAATCTCCCTGGCAACCGCTATGTGTCAGGTATCAAGACCAAGGAGATCAAGGGGTTCCGGTATAACCAGCTGCGTCTCGACGATACGCCGGGCCAGATTTCCAGCCAATTGGCGAGTGAGCATGCACATTCCCAGCTGAACCTCGGGTATCTGACGCAGCCTCGTCAGGACGGCCGAGGCCAGGATCGCGGAGAGGGCGCTGAATTACGCACCGACGCGGCCGCTGCGCTGCGCGCCGCGCAAGGGATTCTCCTGACGACCTACGCCCGTTCGCAGGCGAGCGGTGGTCAGCTCGATCGCGACGAGCTGCTGCGGCTGCTCGGCGAGTGCACAGAGTTGTTCAAGTCACTGGGCGACTACGCCGGCCAGCATGGCGGGCAGGCGAGCGATACGGCGGGCCAGCAGGCAGTCGCCGCGGCGTTCAAGGGATGGACGCCGGGTAGCGGTAGCGGGGCGTCGACCACCGGAACCGGTGATGCGACCGGATCGCAGGCGCTGATGGCGTTCGGCGCGCAAGCCGGCTCGGTTGCGATGACGCCGAAGACCCACGTGACCTACGCTGGCGAGAACATCGATCAGGTTGCGCAGCAACATGTGCAGTTGACCAGCGGCCAGCGCATCACGCTGCACGGCGGCCGTGGGGTCGCGATGTTCGCGCACAGCGATGGGGTCTCGGCGATCGCGAATCAGGGCAAGGTGACGCTGCAGAGCCAGAATGACGACACGCAGATCGATTCCGCGAAGAACATTCAGTTCACGGCGGCCGGTGGCAAGCTTGCCGGCATGGCGAGCGACGAGGTGGTCTTCACGACATCCGGCGGTGCCTACCTGAAACTGCACGGCAGCGATATCGAGCTGGGGTGCCCGGGCTCGTTCACGGTAAAGTCCGCGGGGCACTCGTGGCAGGGGCCGGCGAGCATGAGCACGGACATGCCGAAGTTCGATCATGCGCCGCTTGGACGCGTGCCGAAGCTTGTGCGGGCGACAGATGGGCAGGCCGTAGAGGGCATGCAGGCAGAGATCACGAAAGCATCGGGTGAAGTGGTGAAGGGGAAATCCGACGCCGCGGGCAAGCTTGCCCCTATCCAGAGCAACCAGTTCGAACCGTTCGTCGTGAATTTCTTCAAGAACAAGAGCTGACCGGGGATAAGAATAATCATGGCAGACACAGCCGATACAGCACCGGCCAGTCCGGTTGCATCTGAAAACAATTCATCGGCGCAGGCCGAAGCGAACGACGGTGGCGGTCTCGATCCGCGCACGCCTTCCGGCGGGGTGTCGTCGGGTGACGAGGACGATTCGCAGAATCGCTATTTGGTCGCAAACGGTAATGGCGTGATGACGCTCAGTCAATCCGACTACATGTGCGTGATGCAGATGCCGTTGCCGGGCATCGTGATTTTCGTGCATGGGGTCAACTCGGAGGGCGAGTGGTTCGAGCCGGGCGAAGAGGGATTGTGCGCCGGCCTGAATCAGCGGCTCGGTCGTCTGGACGATCAGTTGACGCACCGCGGGCCGAAGGGCGGGCAGATGGGGCCGATGCGTTATATGAAGGGCCTGACCGAAGATGGGTTCATCAACCCGAAGCTTTGGGCTGGTACGTATCTACAGCCAGACGAAAATACCTACTCGCCCGTCATCCATTTCCGCTGGGGCTACAAAGCAAACGCCGCGGATTTGAAGCGTTACGGGAAGTCGATCTTTCTGAACGAGCAGAACTACTGGGGCGGTGGTCCGTTCGCAAATGGCTGCGGCAGCCTGCCTGACCTGTGGAGTGCGGGCGTCGATCCGCGCATCTTCGGGTTCATCAATATCCAGAGTATTAATCCTACATCGCGTCAGATCTACGAGACGCCGGCGCGCGCCTATAACGTGATGGGCGCCCTGCGTTTGGCGAAACTCATTGGGTCGATCCGGAAGGTTCAAAAGGATGTTCCTATCACGGTGGTGTGCCATAGCCAGGGCAATATGGTAGGCATCGCCTCGGCGTTCCTCGGCGATCGGCTGTCGAAAGACGCCGGCGTGAGATGCGTGGCCGACACCTATGTGCTGGCCAATCCGCCCTACGGAATCGTCGGATCCATCGAAGGCGACAATTCACCATTCATGGAGGACTGGTCACAGCGCGACGTCCGCGATTCAAAGGGCAACCGCGGTCGAGTTAATTCGCAGGCGCGGGCAAATACCCTGAAAGCGTTTTTTGAACTGATCGCACAGAGCAAGGATGCCGAGGACCAGCGCGACCCGCTCGATTACCGGATGACGATGGCAAACATGAACCCGGGCGAAGACGGCAAACCCGCGTACGACCCGGACGACGACAGAAAGCGGTATGGCGTCCAGAACTACACATACGGGCGCGTGACCTTGTACTCGTGCCCGCACGATCAGGTGATTTCCGCGGCCCCGGTTCAGGGTATGGGCTGGCGAGGATTGCATCCGAAAGAGGTCGAACTCGTGAAGGGCTCGAGCTTGTTCACGCAGCGTGTGTTTGCCACCAACTTTCAGGTCGGCCAGGAGAGCCCTGTCATCTATCGGACATGGGAGCATGACTGGCGTTACAAAAAGGGCTCGTCGAAGCTGTTTTTCTATCCCACGTCACCACCTGCCAAATACAACTTGGTCAAGGCGCTGCGCGGCAATGAGCATTGGTATGGGAAGGTTGGCTCCATAGGCGTGGCGCCCTTGTTTATTGTCGCGACGATGGCGAGCTCGGCTCTCGGGATGTTTCGCACCAACGCCGATCCTCCGAAGGACTGGCACGTACTGTGTGATGCACCTGGCCTGCCGGAACCGTTCTTCCCGCAGGCGATCCGCTATGGGGCGGTCGTGCAAGTCAAGGACGGCGATGCCGAAAGTGATTTCAATGAGGATAACGATCCGGTGGCGGCTGCGCGAAACAAGAACAAGACAACCATCAACACGGCCGATCCGTATGACACATATAAGGCCAAAGGCAAGCATGCAGCCGAGATGGCACCCAAGGGTGACGCGGACAGCGAGGCATCTCAACGCTATGAGGACCATGCAATCGCGCGCATGGAGGCCCGTCACGACGACAATTCAGAGTGGGTCAAGAACGATGTGGTCATCGGAGAGGCTGGGCCCAACGCCCAAATGCCCGACGGGTATGAAAAATGGCGAAACAAGCAGATCGTGCATATCCTCGGCGAGGCTGTGAATAACCCGACGAACCACTCGACGATCATGACTAATCCAAAGCACGCCAGGTTGGCGCTGGCTTACGATGTCGCGATCGGCATTTGTCGCATTTCCCAGCAACAGTTGAACGACTTCAGAATCGAAGCGGATTGGCGATTTGGTCGGCAGTTAGATAAAAATAATTCGAACAGGCCTTATTCAGAGTACTTTAAGTTTGGCACGATGAAAAAAACATCGCTTGTGGATTGGATCGCAAATGACCAGGAGGCGACGCTGCCAGCTTCAATCGATGACACGCGCCAGGGTGGTGCGATGCTCGGAATCGGGGGAGCGTTATGAGATCGCTGTTTGCGTCCCGACCACGCCGGCTGGCACTGGCATTGTTCGGAGCACTCCTAGTGATTAGTATCGTTGCCGTTGAGGCGTTCAATCACGGTGCGCACACGCGAAGTATGGGAGAGGAAATGACTCGATGGATAGGACTGCCAGCATTGGCAGGAGTTGCAGTTTTCGCTTTTGTCACTGTATGGGCAGTACCAACAGTCGAGGCTGCTCAGACCGCTTCCGCACCGGCACCGTCGGCTCCTATGCAGGAGAAACCGTTTCTCGCCCAGGTCGTTGGGCTGGAATGGCTCAATCCACTGCAGCGCCGTGACTATCCGACGGAATGGCAACTGCTGTGGACGATGGGGCTGGTCAAGCCGAACAGGAACGACGATATGGTCAGAACGGATCCCAAAGGATTCAGTACAGTTCGCCCAGTCGCCGGTATCGCGTATGGCTCGAATGGAAGGGAAAGCTTCGATGGGTTCTATGAGAAGTATATTGACGCGTTTCTAGTATTGCTTTACAGCAAGTACGCCATGAATGGACAGTATTTTTATACGGTCCAGCCGTCCGAGAGGCGGCACTGGCGAGAGCTGGCGGGCATCCGTATTGAATTCGCGATTCCCTCACGACTGTCGCCACAGGAGGCGCGTTCGCACCTTAGCGATGAAATGATCACGGCCTTTTCAATTGGGAGCAAATCCTTCCCCGATCTGTGGAGTAAGGATACGCCTCCGGATATTCAACTCCACGTTGGCGGTGCCAATGCTGGTTTCGCGTCGCTGAACGCCGCGCTTGACTATCTGCAGGCGCACCCGCAGGAAAGCGTATGGGTGATGAACTGGGACGCGCCTAGCTTCCCACCCAAAGACGAGCAGATGAACGAAAACCTCACCGTGCTGTTTCTGGCGGGCCCTGATCTGAAGACTGAACGTGAGCCGCTCGCATGGATCGGTAAGGCTGCGACGGGCAAGGTGAGCGACTACGAGGCGAAGGCCGGGACCACGCGTGCAGTCCAGGCATGGAAGGCGACGATCGCGCAGGCCGCCCATAACGCGAACGTCGAACCTGCAAGCATTCAGTTCGTCGTGCACGACGCGGGCAAGGGTAGCGATACGGCCTCGGCGCGTCTGGCCTCGTTGTCGCAGACGCTCACGGAAACGCTGCCGGAGTTCGACTATAAGAAGCAGGTCTTCAATACGCCGGCGCTGCTCGGCGACATGGGCGCGGGCACGGCGCTGACAGACGTCGCGCTCGCGATCGGCCGGGTCAATCACTTCGGCGGCAATGCCCTGGTTGCGGGCACAACGGATGCGGGCCATCCGACTGCCGTTGTCGTTTTGCCGCCGTCGAAGCTTACGCCGATCAATCCAAATAGCGACTGGTTCCGTGCCCGCGGGGAAGACAACGCCTATCTGCCGTGGTGGGGGCGACGTCACGACACGAACTACGGCATTCAGGGCTATTCGTATTAAGGAGAAGCCATGCGCGGCATCATTCGCGTAGGAGACGTCCATAGCCACGGTGGCCGTGTGGAGACCGGTGCCGCGAACAGTGAAGTCATGGGACGTGCAGTCGCCCGTCAGGGAGATCGCTGTACGTGCCCGCTGCACGGTGAGGTCGTGATCATCGACGGTGATGCCGGTTTCGACGTGGAGGGTGCATCCGCGTCGTTCGACGGTCACAAGACGTCGTGCGGCGCGGTACTCATTTCGTCAGTGCCTACGTCCGGACGTTCCTGAGCCGGGCGCGCGGGTGTATCCCGATTTCTGCCGGAGTATCACAACTGCTTCGTTCGATCCGTGCCTCTCCGCTGAGGGGCGCGGGTCGAGCGTTGGGGACATCTGTTCGACATTGGCAATCATCGAATCACCACGCATAACGAAATATGACCGTGAGCGTGTCGGTGCCGGATGAGGCTCGACAAGACTGCGTAATCAATTCGTTCCCTGACTCGTCGCCAAGCAGGTCAGTGTTCCGTGTAAAAAAATCTCAGATGCAACCGACTGCTTGATGCGAGGCAGATCCGCGGGGAAGACGACGCCTATCCGCCGTGGTGGGGGGCGACGTCACGGCACGAACTACGGCATCCAGGGCTATTGGTACTGAGCGCGATTGCGAGCAAGTGGGGTAACGCGGTCAGCGTCGTGCGACGACGGGCGGGTCAGGTCAGCAATCCGTGAATGAACCTGAACGCCGGCACCGACAGCACGGCAAACGCCACCGTGATGGCCGCAAGGATCGCGATCCTCTTGCGCAGCAGCGCGAAGAGGGCGATCGACAGTCCGCAGAACACGCAGGTCAGAATGAGGACCCACCAGAGCGCAGCGTAGCCTGCACCGCCTTCGAAATTCGATACGTTCTGCGTGATCCGGGTCGCGGCATAACCAGCGACGGTCATGCTCGCGGGCAGGCACAGCACCGAATACAGCACGAAGACGATGATCTGCCGCGGTGTCGGGTCGGGAGACGTCATGGCGGGCGCTTCACGTTGGGTGAGAAGGGCGCCGAACCGTCCGCCAAGCGGGCCGGCTCGGGCAGCCGGCAGGATGCGGGCGTTTCCGGTGTTTGGCAACCACCGCCCACCGTCACGCTCACCCCCGCCCGAAACTCGGCCGCTTCGGATCGTAAGTCCACCCCGGCACGAGATACCGCATCGCGACCGCGTCGTCGCGCGCCGTCCCGCCGACCGCGTTGTACAACGCATGCGCGGCCTCGACCTGCGCCATGTCGAGCTCGATCCCGAGCCCCGGCCGCTCCGGCACGGCCACCTTGCCGCCGACGATCGCGAGCGGCTCGCGCGTGAGCCGCGCGTCGCCTTCCTGCCAGATCCAGTGCGTGTCGATCGCGGTGATCGTGCCGGGCGCGGCCGCCGCCGCATGCGTGAACATCGCGAGCGACACGTCGAAGTGGTTGTTCGAATGCGAGCCCCACGTGAGCCCCCAGTCGCGGCACAGCTGCGCGAGCCGCACCGAGCCCTGCATCGTCCAGAAATGCGGATCGGCGAGCGGGATGTCGACCGCCTGCAGCCGCACCGCGTGATCCATCTGCCGCCAGTCGGTCGCGATCATGTTGGTCGCGGTCGGAATCCCGGTCGCACGGCGGAATTCGGCCATCACCTCGCGGCCCGAATAGCCGCCTTCCGGCCCGCACGGGTCCTCCGCATACGCGAGCAGGTGGCCTTGGCCGCGGCACAGCGCGACGGCCTCGTCGAGCGACCACGCGCCGTTCGGGTCGAGCGTCGCGCGTGCGTCGGGGAAGCGCGCCTTGATCGCGGCGATCGCTTCCATCTCGTCGGCGCCGGCCATCACGCCGCCCTTCAGCTTGAAATCGGCGAAGCCGTAACGCTCGACGGCGGCTTCCGCCTGCCGCGCGATCGCGGCCGGCGTGAGCGCTTCCTCGTTGCGCAGCCGGAACCACGGGGCGCGCGCCTGCGCCTCGTCGCGATACGGCAGGTCGGTGCGGCCGCGATCACCGATATAGAACAGATAAGCGAGCATCGGCACCGCGTCGCGCTGCTGCCCTTCGCCGAGCAGCGCGGCGACGGGCACGTCGAGAAACTGCCCGAGCAGGTCGAGCAGCGCGGCCTCGATCGCGGTGATTACGTTGTCGAGCCGCAGGTTGATCTCGTGCGGCTGGCGCAGCACGGCCGCCTCGCCGGCCGACGTCACCTCGTGACGGATCGTACGGCCCGCGCCCGGGCCTGTGCCGGACAGCGCCGCGCGCACCGCGTTGAGGGTGGCCTGATAGCGTCCGATCGACTGGCCGACCACGAGATCCGTCATGCGTTCGAGCGCTTGCCGGATGCCTTCGCCGCCCGGCACTTCGCCGACGCCCGTGTGCCCGCTGCTGTCGTCGAGGATCACGAGGTTGCGCGTGAAGTACGGCGCGTGCGCGCCGCACAGGTTGAGCAGCATGCTGTCGCGGCCGGCAACGGGAATCACCCGCATGCGCGTGACGCGCGGGGTGCCGGCATGGCGGGATTCGGACATCGGTTCGCTCCTGGTTCCGGTGGTGCACGGGCCGCCGGCTGGGCCGGCGCGGCCCGCGCCGTTCATCGAAGCTCGACGCGGCGGATCTCGCCGACGACGAACACGTAGCAGATCACCGCGACGAGCGCGTGCGCGACCACATAGACGAGCGCGCCGTTGAACGAGCCGCTGCGGTCGACGATGTAGCCGATCGCGATCGGCGTCGTGATGCTGGAGAGGTTGCCGCACGTGTTGAGCAGTGCGCCGCTCAATCCCGCGATCTGGCGCGGCGCGGTGTCGGCGTTGACGGCCCAGCCGAGCGCGCCGAGTCCCTTGCCGAAGAACGACAGCGCCATGAACAGCACGACGAGCACGTGCGAATCGGTGTAGTTGCAGACGATCATCGACATCGACAGCAGCATGCCGAACACGATCGGCACCTTGCGCGCGACCGACAGCGAGCGGCCCTGCCTGAGCAGCGCATCGGACACGATGCCGCCGAGAATCCCGCCGAGGAACCCGCACACGGCCGGGATCGACGCGACGAGCCCCGCGTTGAGGATCGACATCCCGCGCGCCTGCACGAGATAGACGGGAAACCACGTGATGAAGAAATAGGTGAGCGCGTTGATGCAGTACTGCGCGACGTACACGCCGACCAGCATCCTGTTCCTCAGCAGCGCCTTCACGTGACGCATCGACGGGCCGCCGTCGCGGCCGCCCGTCGCCTGGTCGATGTTGACGAGCGCACCGCCTTCGGCGAGGTAGTCGAGTTCCGCGCGGTTGATGGTCGGGTGGTCCTTCGGGTCGTACATCGTGCGGTTCCACACCAGGACGAACGCGAAGCCGAGCACGCCCATCACTGCGAACACCGACTGCCAGCCGAACGCGTGCACGAGCCAGCCCATCAGCGGCGCGAACACGACGGTCGCCGCGTACTGCGCGGCGTTGAAGATCGCCGACGCGGTGCCGCGTTCGGCGGCCGGGAACCACGCGGACACGATCCGGCTGTTGGCCGGAAAGGACGGCGCTTCGGCCGCGCCGACCAGGAAGCGCAGCCCGAACAGCAGCGCGAACGCGGCCGCGCCGCCGAAAAAGCCGATCGTGCCCTGCAGCAGCGTGAACAGCGACCAGAAGAAGATGCTGAACGCATAGACGATGCGCGATCCATAGCGGTCCAGCAGCCAGCCGCCCGGCAGCTGCGCGACCACGTACGACCAGCCGAATGCGGAGAAGATGAAGCCGATCTGCACGTGGCTCAGGTGCAGTGCGCGGGCGAGGCTCGGGCCCGCGATCGCGATCGCGGCGCGATCCGCGTAGTTGATCGTCGTGACCGCGAACAGGACGGCCAGCACCAGCCAGCGCACGCGGGTGCGCCGGGCCGTTGCCGACGCGGACGCCGGCAGCGCGTGAAGCGGATTCATGACTGTCTCCTCCGAAGGGCGGAAGGTGCCGTCGTGCGGCTGGCGCGTCGAAAGCGCGCGTTTCTGGGTGACGGTGCTGCCGGCCGGAGGCCGGACGCCGAGGCCCGTGCGGGCCGGAGCGGGGCGTCCGGATCATTCTGTCATGTCGATATTTGCGCTTTCATGCCAATTACTGACTTGATCGATTCAGTCTTTGAATCGATCGGCCGCAACGCGTTCCCGCGCATCGCCGCGCTGCGGGCGCGGCTCGCCGACGATGCCGGCGTGCGATTCGCGCACGCCGTCGAGGAAGGCCTGCCGCTGCCGGCTTCGTCGGCGTTCGAAGGCCATGTGTCGCTCGACGACGTGCTCGCGAGCGTGCGCGGCGCGGCGACGCCGGCACTGAAGAACTGACCGCGCCACGCGGTCGCCCGCCCGGCGGGAGGCTGGCTATATTTTTACCCGGATGATATTGACATTCAATTTATACCCGGATAAAAATAGCGCCATTCCGATTCCTGCCTGCAGGCGACCACGATGACAACCTCCACGCTTCTTCCTTCGTACACGGTGTTCGACGGCCACCGGCGGCTCGCGACGGGCCCGCTCGTGTCGGTCGCGCTCGCGGCCCGGGAGGCCGGCGACGCGGCCGCCGGCACGATCCTGATCTTCGACGACGCGACCGGCCGCTCGATCGACCTCGACCTGCGCGGCACGCCGGACGAGATCCGCGCGCGCTTCGCGCCGCCGTCGGGCGACGACGCATCCGCGGCCGTCGGCGAGCCGGCCGGCGCAGGCGAACCGCGCGGCCGCGGCCGGCCGAAGCTCGGCGTCGTGTCGCGCGAGGTCACGCTGCTGCCGCGTCACTGGGAATGGCTTGCCGCGCAGCCGGGCGGCGCGTCCGTCGCATTGCGCAAGCTCGTCGAGGACGCGCGGCGCACGCATGCGGCGGCCGATCGTCTGCGCGACGCGCAGGCGCGCGCCTACCACTTCATGTCGGCGATGGCGGGCGACCTGCCCGGTTTCGAGGAGGCCGCGCGCGCGCTGTATGCGAACGACCTGGCGCGGCTCGCCGGGCTGATCGCCGGCTGGCCGGACGACGTGCGCGACCATGCGCTCGCGCTGGCGCGCGGCGATCTGCCGCCGTCCACCGACGACTGCTGAAAGGAGCTTCCGACGCAATGACCGTATTCGACCTGAACCGTGGCGCGATCGCGCCGGTGGCCGACGAGGCCGATCTCGTCGACCTGCGCGTGACCGGCGCCGTCCCGCACGATCTCGACGGCACGTTGCTGCGCAACGGCCCGAATCCGCCGGGCGGCCGCTTCGAAGGGAACGACATGCTGTCGTGGTGGCCGGAAGCCGCGATGCTGCACGCGATCGCGTTCGAAGGCGGCCGCGCGACCGGCTACCGCAACCGCTGGGCACGCACGCAGCGCTGGGCCGCGGTGCATGCACCCGGGCAGGCGCCGCATCTTCCCGACACCAATCCGAACGTGAACGTGCTGCAGCATGCGGGCGAATTGCTCGCGCTGGCCGAAGGCGGCGCGCCGCTCGCGATCACGGCCGCGCTCGATTCGCTCGGCGCGCCGGCGCGGCACGCGGGCCTTGGCGGCGGGATGACCGCGCATCCGAAGGTCGATCCGGTAACGGGCGAGCTGATTGCCTTTCGCGCGGACTGGCGTGCGCCGTGGCTGCGCTACGGCGTGGCCGACGCGCAGGGCGTGCAGCGCGTCGAGATCGAAATCGACCTGAACGCGCCGTCGATGATGCACGACCTCGCGATCACCGAAACCCGCAGCCTGCTGCTCGACCTGAACGTCGGCTACGACTTCTCGCTGCTGAAGCAGGGCCACCGGATGCCGCTGCGCTGGCACGACGACCGGCCCGCGCGCATCGGCGTGATCCCGCGCCACGGCGGCGCGGTGCGCTGGTTCGGCATCGAGCCGTGCTTCATCCAGCACGTCGTGAACGCGTACGACTGCGACGCGTCGTGCATCGTGCTCGATGCGGTGCGTTATCCGTGGTTCCTGCGGCTCGACGCGCGCACGGGCCGCTTCGCCGACAACCCGGTCGGCGAGCTGTGGCGCTACGTGATCGATACGGCGAACGGGCTGATCGACGAAGGGCCGCTCGCCGACGGCGGCATCGAGATGCCGCGCATCAACGAAAGCCGCACGGGGCGCCGCTACCGCTACCTGTATGCGGTGGAACAGCCGAACAATGCGGAAATGCGCGGCGTGATGCGCTTCGACCACGCGAGCGGCACGACGACGCGCTATGCGGTGCCGGCCGGCGACCAGAACAGCGAGCCGGTGTTCGTGCCGCGCCCGGGCGGCGTCGACGAGGACGACGGCTGGCTGCTGGTGATGGTCTACCGCGCGGCGACGGATACCAGCGACGTCGTGATCCTCGATGCGCGCGCGATCGACGCGGGGCCGGTCGCGACCGTGCACCTGCCGCGCCGCGTGCCGGCCGGGTTCCACGGCGCGTGGGTGCCGCGCGAGCGTCGAACGTGAGTGGCGGCGCGCGTCACTGCGCGCGCAGCGCGTCGACGATCTTGAGCCGCGCGGCGCGCATCGCCGGCAGGAACCCGCCGACGAGCCCCATCACGAGCGAGAACAGCAGCGTCTTCACGACGATCGCGGGCGTCAGCACGAAGCGGAACGACAGGTCCGCGAAGGTCTGGAAGTTGGTCGTCGAGAACGACGCGAACTGCATCAGCGACGCGCACGCGAGCCCCGCGACGCCGCCGACGAAGCCGAGCAGCAGCGCTTCGAGCAGGAACGCGGCGAGCACGTTCCTGCGCTTGAAGCCGAGCGCGCGCAGCGTGCCGATCTCGGCGACGCGGTTCGCGACCGATGCGTACATCGTGATCATCGCGCCGATCATCGCGGCGATCGAGAAGATCGTCGACAGCGTGATGCCGAGGATGTTGATGAACTTCGACAGCGCCTTCGACTGGTCGCCGTAGAAGGTCTGCTCGCGTTTCGCCTCGTCGGTCAGCCGCGGGTCGACGTCGATGTCGGCCTTGAAGCGCGCGAAGCCGTCGGCGCTCGGGATGCGCAGCACCATCGACGAATAGCTGGTGCGCCGGAACGACTGCATCAGCTGGTCGACGTCGCCCCAGATCTCCGAATCGAAGCCGCTGCCGCCCGCGTCGAAGATGCCGACGATGGTCCAGTCGCGCTGCGCGAAATGCAGGCTGTCGCCGAGCTGCGTGCCGCTGAAGCCTTTCGCGATCGCGCTGCCGACGATGATTTCCGACGAGCCGGGCGCGAACATGCGGCCGGCGGCGAGCGTCACGTGCGGGCGCAGCGCGAGGCCGGCCGGCGACACGCCGCGGATCACGACGTTCGACGGCTTGCCGGTCGACGTCTTCACCAGCGAGATCAGCACGACCGCTTCCTTCGACACGAGCGGCCGGCCGTCGGGGCCGGGCGCGACGGCCGGGTGCATCTCGAGCGCATTGGCCTGCTGATGGTCGATCGAACTCTGGATCTCGGTTTCGGCGCCCTTGCGGATCACCACCGCGTTGTCGGGTTCGCCGGTCGAGACGAGCGTCTTCGTGAGCCCCGCGTCGAGCATCTGCACCGTCGCGAACACGAAGATCACGAGCGCCATCCCGCCGGCGGTCAGCGCGGTGGTGAGCCGCCGGGTCCACAGGTTGCGCGCGATGTAGTTGAGCGGGATGGCCATGCGTGTCGTTATCCGATCGCCCGCAGGCCTTCGACCACACGCACGCGCGCCGCCTGCCACGCCGGCACGATCGCGGCCGCGAAGCCGACCGCGACCGAGCACGCGGCCTGCAGCGCGACCGTCCCGGTCGACACCTTGAACACCGGGAAGATGCCGCCTGCCGCCTGCTTGAACAGGCTCGCGGCGGGCGGTGTCGCGAGGATCCCGAGCCCGCCGCCGGCCACCGCGATCACGACCGATTCGCCGAACACGATCAGCGCGAGGAACCCGGGGCCGAAGCCGAGCGCCTTCAGCGTCGCGTATTCGGCCGTGCGTTCGCGCGCGCTCATCGCCATCGCGTTGGCCATCACGGCCATGATGATCAGGATCACCACGTACGACACCAGGCGGATCGCCGCGATGATCTGGTTCGACATCGCGACGAAGCCGAGCTGGAACGCCTGCTCGGTTTCGGTCAGCGTCTCGGCGAGCGAGTTCCTGAACACCGCGTCGACGTTGCGTGCGATCGCCGCGCCGTCGTCGGGGTTCGCGACGCCGAGCACGAATACGCCGACCTGGTCGGCCTGCTTCGGCGTGCGCTGCCGCACCGTCTCGTTCAGGTATTCCCAGTGAAACACCAGCTGGCGCGTGATCGTCGAATCGTCGCGGCCGTCGAGAATCCCGCGCACGACGAAGTCCCACGTACCCGGATAGATCGTGCCCTTCAGCGGGATCACGTCGCCGACCTTGAAGCCGAACTGATCCGCGAGCTGGCGCCCGACCAGGCAGCCGCGCCGGTCGCGGTTGTAGTCGGCGCGCTGCTGCCCGGGCACGATGAATTCCGGGTACAGGTCGAGGTAGTTGTCCGATACCGCGAAGCTCGCGAAGAAGTTCTTCGGGTCGCGGTAGATGCCGCCGAACCAGTTCGAGCGCACCACGGCCGTCACGCCTTCGACGCCGCGGATCCGGTTCTCGTAGCTCACGGGCAGCGGAAACACGAGCGAGATCGCGTTGCGCGTGACGAGCCGCCCGCTGGACGCGGCGGCCGCGCCCGCGTACCACGCGTCGACCACCGTATGCAGCAACCCGAACGCGAGCACCGCGATGGTGAGCCCGAGCACGGTCAGCAGCGTGCGCAGCCGGTGCCGCAGCGCGTTGCGCGCGATCAGCTTCAGCACGTACATCGCGCGCGCTCCCGCAGCCGGTCAGCCGGCGTGCCCATCGATCAGCTCCCCTTTTTCCAGGTGCACGAGCGAGCGCGCGGCGCCGGCCGCGTGCGCGTCGTGGGTCACCATGATGATCGTCTTGCCGAGCTCGGCGTTCATCCGCTGCAGCATCGCGAGCACGTCGGTGGCCGACGCGCGGTCGAGGTCGCCGGTCGGCTCGTCGGCGACGATCAGCACGGGGTCGGTGATCAGCGCGCGCGCGATCGCGACGCGCTGCTGCTGGCCGCCCGACAGCTCGGACGGGTAGTGGCTCGTGCGGTCGCCGAGGTTCACCATGTCGAGCACGAGCTCGACGCGCTCGCGCCGCTCGCGGCGCGACAGGTGCGTGAGCATCAGCGGCAGCTCGACGTTCTCGAACGCGGTGAGCACCGGCATCAGGTTGTAGAACTGGAAGATGAAGCCGACGTTCGCCGCGCGCCATTCGGCCAGTTGCGCCTCCGCGAGCAGCGAGATGTCGAGCCCGCCCACGCGCAGCTCGCCGCTGTCGGGCCGGTCGATGCCGGCCACGAGGTTCAGCAGCGTGCTCTTGCCGGAGCCGGACGGCCCCATCAGCGCGACGAAGTCGCCTTCGCCGATGTCGAGCGTGATGTCGGTCAGCACGGGCACGATCTGGTTGCCGCGCCGGTACGACTTCGCGACGTGGCTGAGCTCGACGAGGGGCGGCGGGGCGTCGTTCACGCGTGCGCTACTTCTTCGCGACGGTCACTTTCGCGCCGTCCTTCAGCTTCGTGCCCGGCGCGAGCACGACCGTGTCGCCGGGCTTCACGCCGCGGATCGCGACGAGCTCGCCGATCCGCATGCCGGCGGTCACGGCCGTTGCATGCACGACGTCGTCCTTCATGACGAACACGACCGGCCGGCCGTCGCGCTCGACCACCGCGCTCGCCTGCACGGCCGTCACGGGCTGCCGGTCCTGCGCCGACACCGGCTTCGACAGGAACGCGATCTTCGCGCTCATGTCGGGCAGCACGCGCTCGTCGCGGTCGACGAAGCGCACCTTCACGAGCACGGTGGCCTTCGAGCGGTCGACGGTCGGCACGATGCGCGACACGCGGCCCGCGAAGCGCATGTCGGGCAGCGCGTCGAGCTGGATCTCGCACGGCTGCTCGGCGCGGATCTTCGCGATATTCGATTCGGCGACGTCGGCCTCGACCTCGAGCGTGTCCATGTCGGCGATCGTCACGACCGCGCCCTTGCTGTCCGACGCGGACGAGAACGGCGTGATGTTGTCGCCGACGTTCGCGTGTTTTGCGAGCACGATGCCGTCGAACGGCGCGCGGATCACCGTCTGGTCGACCGCGACCTGCGCGGCCTGCGCGTTGGCCTCGGCGGACGCGATCGCGGCCTGGTCGCTGCTGAGCGATGCGCGCGCCTTGTTCACGCGGGCGGTATCGATGTCGAGCTGTGCGGCTGGCACGGCGCCCTTCGGCGCGAGCGCCGCGGTGCGGCGGAACGCGATTTCGGCGTCCTTCAGCTCGGCCTGCTGCACGCCGAGGTTCGCGCGGGCGACCTTCACCTGGGCGAGCGCCTGCGAAAGCGACGCCTCGACGTCGCGGCTTTCGAGCCGCGCGATGATTTCGTCCTTTTTCACGCGCGTGCCTTCCAGCACGCCGAGCCATTCGACGCGCCCCTGGCCCTTCGACGCGACCGCGGCCTTGCGCTGCGGCACGACGTAGCCGGTCGCATTGAGCTGCGTGTCGTTCTGGTACGGGTAGGCGGACGTGACGGTGGTGGTATCGACGGCCGGCCGGCCGGTCAGCGCGAGGCCGGCGGCGATCGCGACGACGACGATCGCGGCGGCGGCCGCATAGCGGGGCCACCGGCGCGGGCGGGGCGCCGATGCGAGCGGACGCCGGTCGATCTTCAGTTTGTCCAGATTGTGATCGGGCAATTTGAGCGCCTCGAGACGGCGGCGGCCCCGTATCGGTATCGGGGCCGGCCGCGATCCGGTTTCCGGGGAAAGGGACGGATGGACGCCAGTATAAGCGTCGCCCCGGCGGCGTGCGAGCGCGTTTGCGGCGCCACGGCGGCGGCGGCCGAACCGGTCACGGACAGGGAAATACGGGTACGCCTCCGGGGAAACCCGAAGGGTGCAAGCAACGTGTCAACTCGCCGCGAATGCGGTGCGTTATGGAACCAGTGCGTCAGGTTTTGTCGCGACGGAACGGCGGAAGCCGGCCTCGCGGCCTGGGGCTCCGATGCGAATGCCTCGCATCTTTACTTACCGGTACGTTTGATTTTTTCTCCGCTAAAGGAAGAACAATGAAGAAGACGCTCGCTTCGATCATCGCTGCAGCATTCGCGCTCGCATCGGTTTCGGCATTCGCACAGGAAGCAGCATCGGCACCGGCAGGCGACACGTCGGCTGCTGCACCCGCCAAGAAGGATCACAGCAAGCCGAAGCACCAGCTGAAGCACCACGGTTCGAAGAAGGGCCAGGCGAAGGCTGCAGCCGCATCGGCCGCCGGCACGAACGACGCAGGCACGCAGAACTGAGCGGCTTGCCGCCACGGCCGGCGTTGCCGGTCATCGGTTGGCCAACCCCGCATGCTCCGGCATGCGGGGTTTTGTTTTTTCAGGCGCCCGATTCGCCCGATTCGCCCGATTCGCCCGATTCGCCCGGTTCGTCGAGCCGGACGGGCGGCGGCGCGCGCATCGCGTCGACCACCGTGCGCATGCGCCGCCAGTGCGAGCCTTCCCAGAACACGCGCCGGCACACGTCGCACGCGGCGAAGCGCCGGTGCCGCTGCCGGACGCCGGCCGGCACGCGCGGCGCGGCGGCGGCCGCGTCGAGCGGATGCAGCGGGGCGTTGCAGCGCAGGCATAGCCGGAACGGGCGCATGTGCGGCGCGAGATCGAGCCGCTCGAACAGTTCGCGCAGCTGGTCGGCCGGCTGCAGCGCGTGCAGGTAGCAGCCGCGCTCGACCGCACGCCGCTTGAGCAGCTCGCGGTCGCGGGTCAGCACGATCCGGCCCTCGCGCGCGGCGAGCGCCGCCAGTTCGTCGTCACGGTAGTGGTTGTCGTAGCAGGTGTCGAAGCCCGCGAGGCGCAGCAGTTGCGCAAGGCCGCCGAGATGCGCGTCGGCGACGAAGCGCCATGGCCCCGGTGGCGGCGCGGCGACTCCGCGGGCTGCCGGTTGCGCGCGCTCCGGAAAGGCTTCGACCCGGTCGCCGTCGTCGAGCGGCCGGTCGAGCGCGGCCGGCACGTCGTTGATGCACAGCCGGCCGATTTCGGTATGCGGGACGCCGAGCGCCTCGATCGCGTGCTTCACCGTCGCATCGCGCGCGCAGGCGTGCCCGAACGCGCGGTCGCGCTGCGCGCGCGGGAGAAACGCGTTCAGTTCGTCGTGGAAGCGGAAGGTCGCGATCGCCATGCGCGCAGTATGGCACCGCGCATGGCCGGCCGCGTGCCCTGCAGGCACCCCGCATCTGTGTTTAACTCCCCGCTTCACGGAGCGAAGGAGCGGGAAATGGATCTCGGATTTATCGGGCTGGGCGAAATGGGGCAGGCAATCGCGACGAACCTGCTGAAGGCCGGACACACGGTGCGGGTCTGGAACCGGTCGCGCGAGCGCGCCGAGCCGCTGGCCGCGGCCGGCGCGCAGATCGTCGACACGCCGGCCGACGCGTTTCGCGGCGACGCGGTGTTCTCGATGCTGGCCGACGATGCCGCCGCGCGCGAGATCTTCGACGATGCGCTGCTCGCGCAGGCGCCGCGCGGCCTGATCCACGTCAACATGGCGACGGTGTCGGTCGCGCTGGCCGAATCGCTCGCGCACGCACATGCGTCGCGCGGCATCCATTACGTCGCCGCGCCGGTGATGGGGCGCCCCGATGTCGCGGCCGCCGCGCGCCTGACGATCATGGCGGGCGGCCCGGCCGAGGCGATCGACCGCGTGCAGCCGCTGTTCGACGCGATCGGCCAGAAGACCTGGCGGTTCGGTTCGCTGCCGCAGCACGCGAACGTCGCGAAGATCGCTGCGAACTTCACGCTCGCGTCGGCGATCGAGACGCTCGGCGAGGCGTCCGCGCTGCTGGGCGCGCACGGCGTCGCGATGCGCGACTTCCTCGACGTGATCACCGGCAGCGTGTTTCCGGGGCCCGTCTACGAGGGTTACGGCTCGATGATCGCCGAGCGGCGCTACGAGCCTGCGCGCTTCAAGGCGCGCCTCGGGCTGAAGGACGTTCGCCTGGCGCTGGAAGCCGGCGACGCCGTGTCGGTGCCGCTGCCGGTGGCGAGCGTCGTGCGCGACAACCTGCTCGACGCGCTTGCGCACGGCGGCGGCGAACAGGATTTCGCGGTGCTCGGCGAAGTCGCGCTGCGCCGCGCGGGCCGCTGATCCGCCCCGCGACAGAAGTCGGGCGCACCGGCATAATCGACGTTTCGTTTTCCTTGCATCGAGGCAGAGGCAGTCATGAACTTGCATACGTGGTGGCTTTTCGTGGCGACGGTGTTCGTCGTGTCGGCGATTCCGGGCCCGAACATGCTGCTGGTGATGACGCACGGCGCGCGCCACGGGCTGCGGCGTTCGGCATGGACGATGGCAGGCTGCCTCTCCGCGCTGGTGCTGATGCTGTCGGTGTCGGCGGCGGGCCTCGGGGCCGTGCTCGAGGCTTGGCCGGCGATGTTCAACACGTTGCGCTTCGCGGGCGCGGCCTACCTGATCTACCTCGGCGTGAAGGCGTGGCGCGCACGCGTGGACGACGAGCAGCCTGCCGCCGACGTCGAAACCGTGCCGCGCCAGGCCACGCCGGCATCGCGCGGGGTGCTGTTCCGCAACGGTTTCCTGGTCGCGGGCAGCAACCCGAAGGCGATCCTGTTCGCGGCCGCGCTGCTGCCGCAGTTCATCAACGCGGCCGAGCCGACGCTGCCGCAATTCGGCATTCTCGTCGTCACGTTCGCGGTGATCGAGGTGAGCTGGTATCTCGTCTATGCGTCGTTCGGCACGCGCATCGGCGCGACGCTGAAGAGCCAGAGCGTTGCGAAGATCTTCAACCGGCTGACGGGCGGACTGTTCGTCGGCTTCGGTGCGATGATGGCGCTGGTCCGTCACTGATTTCGGTCCGACGCCGGTGCGCCGAACGCCCCGTCCCTCGCCAGAGGGCGGGGCGTTCGGCTTTTTGGGGCTCGTCTCACGCGCGCGGGCGAGTCAATGCCGCTGCGCCGGCGTCGCGTCCGGCCGAGCGCCCGAAGACGGCGGCCGCGCCGGCGAACGCGAACCCGACGCCGCACACCGCGCTCCACCCGCCCCACGCCCACGCACTGCCTGCGAGCGCCGCGCCGAGCGCGCCGCCGATGAAGAACAGCCCGACGAACAGCCCGTTCAGGCGGCCGCGTGCGGCCGGGTTCAGCAGGTTGATCGCGCGGCGGCCGATCGTCTGGTCGACGATCACGCCCGCGTCGAGCAGCGCCGCGCCGCCGGCCAGCAGCGCGAGCGCAAGGCCGCGATGCGCGTGCGCGTCGAAGCCGAACCAGCCGGCGCCCGCGATCCCGAGCAGGGCGAGCGCCACGAGCATCGTGCCGTGCGCGATCCGCTGCGCGGCCGGCCCGTGACCGCGGTCGCCGGCGCGGCCCGCGAGCGGCGTGACGATCGCGCCGCTCGCGCCGGCGAACGCGAACCATGCGATCCCGTGCAGGTCGAGGCCGAACGGCGGCTGCGCGAGCCGCAGCCCGACCGCGGTCCAGAATGCGCTGAACGCGGCCATCGCGAGCGCGGCCGACAGCGCATGCCGGCGCAGCACCGGCTCGTCGGCCAGCAGGCGCCCCATCGACGCGAGCAGCGCGCGGTAGCCGGCCGTGATCGACGGCGTACGCGACGGCAGGCGCAGGGCCAGCACGACGGCGATTGCAGCGTTCGCAAGCGCGGCCAGCAGATAGAAGCCGCGCCAGCCGGCCGAGCCCGCGATCAGGCTCGCGAGCGGCCGCGACAGCAGGATGCCGAGCATCAGCCCGCTCATCACGTTGCCGACCGCGCGGCCGCGCTGCGCCTCGGGCGCCATCGACGCGGCCATCGGCACGAGCATCTGGATCACGCTCGACGCGGCACCGGCCGCGAGGGTGGCGAGCAGGAACACGGTGCCAGACCGCGTGAACGCGGGCAGCGCGAGTGCAGCCGCGCATGCGGCCAGCGTCGCGACGATCAGGCGGCGGTTCTCGAGCAGGTCGACGAGCGGCACGAGCAGTACGAGCCCGGCCGCGTAGCCGAGCTGCGGCAACATCGCGACGAGGCCGGCAAGGCCGGGCGGCAGATGCAGATCGGCGCTGATCGGGCCCGTCAGCGGTTGCGCGGCGAACAGGTCCATCACGATCACGCCGACCGTCGCGGCGAAGAACAGCGTCATGCCCGCGCTCAACGCGGGCGGCGTGCCGGCGGGCGTGCGGACGGCGGCGGGGCAAGGGTTGGCGGGGCAGTTCATCGGAAGCCTGGCGAGTGGGTCGAAGGAGTCCCCATCGTAGGTGCCTGATGTTTATGCGACAATTGAAATATCTCTAACATGATTATGCGAGTTTGTTTTGAATACGCGTGATCTCCAGGCGTTCGTCGCGGTGGTCGACAGCGGGTCGATGGTCGCCGCGGCCGCGAAGCTCCACTTGACGCAGCCGGGCCTGACGCGGCGCGTGCAGAATCTCGAAACGCTGCTCGGCATGTCGCTGCTCGAACGGCAAAGCAAGCCGCTGAAGCCGACTGCCGCCGGGCGCGACGTCTACGCGCTCGCGCGCAACGTGCTGGGCGCGGTCGACGAGCTGATGGCGGCGGGCGCGCCGGACAGCGAGCCGTCCGGCGAGCTGCGCATCGGCGTGCCGCCGTTCCTGTCCGAGCTGGCGCTCGAGCAGCCGATCGACCGGCTGCGCGACGCGTTCGGACGCCTCACGCTGCGCGTGACGGCCGGCTGGTCGCCGGCGCTGATGCAGGGCATCGAGCGCGGCACGCTCGACGTCGCGGCCGTGATGGTGCCGGCGAGTTCGGTACTGCCCGATACGTTCACGTCGACGCTGCTCGGCACCCAGCCGACGGTGCTCGTCGCCGCGCGCGACTTTCCGCTGCCCGACGGCCCGTTGTCGATCGACATGCTGTCGCGTTTTCCGTGGGTGCTGAGCCAGGACGGCTGCGGGATGCGTTCGGCGCTGAGCCGCACGCTCGGCGCGGCCGGGCTGCCGTTCGACGTCGCGGTCGAGGCATTCGGCTCGGAGCTGCAGCTGTCGCTCGTCGCGCGCGGCGCGGGCATCGGCATCGCCGCGCCGAACGCGCTGGCGCGCAGCGCGCACCGCGAAGCGCTGAGGGTGGTGGAAACGGCGGGACTGGAGACGCGGATCAACGTGTGGATCGTGCACGGCGCGCTGCCGGGCCGGCTGGTGCGGCCCGTCGCGCTGCTGCGCGATGCGCTGGGTGAAGTGCTCGACCGGGAAAACAGGGTGGGGTCAGATGCAGTGAAGGCGATCTAGAGTCGGCATTCGAGGGAAAGTCCGTATTTTCTCTACGGAAATGTTGCATTGCGGAAACCGATTCGCTAGAATTGCACCTGTCTCCTCCATGTCTCCTCTGATATGGATTCAGCCCGCCTCTTAGGCGGGCTTTTTTTTGCCTGCGATTTTGCCGCGGCATGCCATGCGTCGTCCGTCGCGGCGCTCAGAACTTGTACGTCATCCCGACGTAGCTGATGATCGGGTCGGCCTTCAGGTCCGATTTCGATTCCGAGAGCACCGTGCCGTCGGCCGCCTTGATCGTCACCGTCGACGTCGTCTTCAGCGGGATGTACGTCACGGACGCGATCAGCCCGAAATGCTCGGTCATGTTGTACTGCAGGCCGGCGTTGAACACCGGCTGCCATGACGACGACGCCTTCGCCTCCACCGATGTCGTACCCGGCTTGCCCGCGCCCGCCGCGAGAATCGCGCCGAGGTTGTCCTGGGTCTGCTTGATGAAGTTCGTGTTGAGCTGAAGGTCGCTGAACCAGTTGTACGACACGCCGAGGCCGAGGAACGGCCGGAACTTCGCGGTGGCCTGCCCGAAGTAGTACTGCAGCAGCACGGCCGGGCTCCACTGCCGCACGCTCTTCACGATCGGGTTGACCGACGCGAGCCCGATGTTCTGCGTGCCGAGCGCGCCGGCCGGGCCGGGCGGCCTGATCGTGCCCTGGCCCGACACCTTGAACACCGGCGGCACGCCGGCCACCGACGTGACCGCGATGTGGTCGGTCAGGAAGTGGCTGACCGTCAGGCCGACGGTGTCGGCGCCGCTCGTGTGCAGCCCGGTGCCCGGCGACGTGAACGACGGCGGCAGCCGCAGCGGCGTGTTGATCGGTGTCGGTGCGACGTTGGTCGTCATCGGCGTGCTGCTCTGCTGCGGCATCACGTGGAACCAGCCCAGCGTGACGACGTTGCTGCCGGCGCTCTGCGCGTGCGCCGCGAGCGGCGCCAGCACGGCGGCGCCGGCCGCCGCGCAGCGTAGGGTTCTCTTCATCACGGCATTTCCCTCCGCTTACTGGACGAATGCGCCGATCGTGAAATACGGCGTCGATCCCGCGTTGTCGAGGAAACCGAACACGCCGCCCGAGAAGATGAACTTGCCGGTCGGCGACGTGCTGCCCGAACCCGTGTGGATTGTCGTGACCGTGCCCGGCACCTTCTGCGTGTAGTCCAGGTCGAGCGCGGTCGCTAGCGATGCCTGCGACGGCTGGAACGGATCGAGCAGCGTGGCCTGCTTGTCGATCAGCGCGGTGGTCCGGTAATCGAACTGGCTGTCGACGCCGATGTATTCACCGTTCTGCGAACCGGCCGCGATGGCCGTCTGCGGCGCGAGGATCGAGATGCTCGATTCGTCGTCGGCGGTGAGGCCCGGCACCCCGTTGCTGTCGGGCGTCGGGTTCGGGTTCGCCACCCCGGTGCGCACGAGAATCGGCACGAGCTGGTTGCGCAGCTTGCCGACGATCATGAAGGCCTTGCCCTGCGGCGTCGCCGACAGCGTCGGTTTCAGCTGGCTCGCATAGTTGTTCGACTGGAACGCGCCGCTGCCATCCGCCGACTGCACGAAGTTCGTGCCTCGCTGCGTGCACGCGCCGCCGGCGAACTGGCCGGTCGAGTCGCACTTGGTCCAGGTGCCGTCGGCGTTGATCGTCACCTTCGCGTCGATCGATGCCGGCGCGAAGTTCTGCGACGGCACTTCACCGAAGCCCGTGTGGCTGTACGTGCCCGCCACCTTCGTGATGTCGGTTTCGATCGACGAGAAGCCGATGAACGGGTAGTACGGGAATTTCGTGTCGGGCACCGCGGCCTGGCCGAGCACGCCGTTGAACTGGATCTCCTTGCCGGGAATCGTGCCGCCCGCGACGCCCATGCCGACGAAGATGCGCGCCGGGCGCGACGGATCGAGGCTCGCGCCGTTCAGGCGGAATGCGCACTGGTTCAGCTTGTTGGTCGGCAGCAGCGTTTCCTGCGTGAGCGTGCCGCTGTCGACGGTGCCCGCGCGGGTCGGCACGACGGTGCCGGTCGTTTGCGGAACCGGCGATTCGACATAGGTGACCTGCCAGGTCATCTTGGTCGTGTCGAGCTGGACCTTGGCGAGTTCGCCGCTGCCCGCGCCGCCCGTAAACACGGTGGTGTAGTCGAGCGAGGCAGGGCAGAGCCGGTCTTCGACGAGCGGGGGCGGATTGTCGCCGCCGCTGCCGCTGCCGCCGCAGGCAGAAAGAAGGGGGGCGGCAAGGGCCGCCGCCAGAATGAGGTTGCGCTTCATGTTGCTCCTCCAGATTTGTCTTGTACGGCGGCCAGCTCCCTGTCGGCCGCTTCTGTTGCTTGTGCTCGTCCTGCCTGCGCCGTGCCGCGCGCTCGTGCGTCACGCGACGGCGGCCAGCCCGCCGTCGCGTCCTCGTCCGCTACTTGCTGATCTGCGCGCCGACGCCGAAGTACGGTGTCGACGAAGTCGTCGAGTTCGCCGACGTCGAAGTGACGCCGCCGTTCACCGTGCCCTGGATCAGCGCCGCGTACAGCCCGCCCGTCGCGATCACGACGCCAGTTGCGGACGGGTAGTTCGTGCCGGGCGGCGGCTTCGGTGTCGTCGTCGCGTTCAGCAGGCCCGGCGTCGCCTGGCCGTAGTCGAGCGTGAAGCCGTCTTCCTCGACCTGCGTGCTCGGGTTGATGAACGACGCGTTGCTGCCGCGGATCAGGGCCGCCGTGTACTTGAAGTTCGAGTCCGCGCCCGCGTAGCCGCCGTCGATCGCGCCCGACTGGATCGCCGTTGCCGCACCGAGCACCGCGATGCCCGATTCGTCGTCGACCTGCGCGTCGGTATGCAGCGGCGGCGTGCCGAGGTTCACGTTGCCCGTACGCACGATCACCGGTACCGTCGCGCCGTTGAGCTGGCCGATCACCATATGCGCGGTGGCCGACTTGCCGGTCGCGCCGACGATCGGCAATTGCGTCTGCGGCAGCGTCTGCGGTGCCTTCGTGCTGTCGAAGTAGCCGCCGTTCGCGCTCGTCTTCCACGGGTCGCCGGTCGTCTGGCAGCCGCCCGAGCCGCTCGACGTGCACGCGCCGTTCGCATCGAACGTCTCGCTCGAGTTCGTGCCTTTCGTCGCGTAGTCGCCCGACGGCACCAGGTGGTAGATCAGCGCGTTGTACGTGCCCGGCAGCTTCGACAGGTCGGTCGTCGTGTTCGCGAAGCCGAGGAACGGATAGAAGTCGAAGTGGCGGTTCGGCACCTTGCCGACGTCCTTTGCCACCACGATCGGGCCGATGGCGATCGTCAGCCCGTCGTACTGGATCGTCGCGCCGGGAATGCCGCCGCCCGCGACGCCCATGCCGACCAGCAGCATCGGCGGGTTCGCCCGGTTGAAGTCGGCGGCCGTCGAGTACGTGGCGCCGCCCGGCGCCTTGCCCGTGCCCGGCGTGAGGATGAACGCGCAGCGCGTCTGCTCGGCGGTCGGCAGCGTGCCGGTCGGCGGGTGCATGACCGCACCGGTGATCGTCGTGCCGGCGCGGCTCGGCGTGACCGTGCCGGTCGCGAGCGGAATCGGCGATTCGAGCCACTTGAGCGTGTAGGTCATCGCCACGGCGTCGATGTTGACGCTGACGATCTCGCCGCTACCGGCGCCGCCGAGGTACGTGCTCTTCACGATGTCCGCGTTGGCCGGGCACAGCGCGCCGTTGACGGGCTGCGAAGGCGGCGGCCCTTGCGTGCCGCAGCTCGATCCGGAACATTGGGGCGCATTGATCGGCGCGGGTGCGCCGCCGTCCCCCCCACCACATGCAACCAGGAAAGGGGCAATGGCAAAGGCCGTTGCCACCCCCTTCGATAAGGCGTGCGACATGCCGCTGTCTCCAATCGTTTAATTGTGCGAGCTAATGTCGCTGCCTGGATTTTTGCTGTCAATTGATGAACCCGTCTAAAAAAGGCGATTGAAACGGGCATCGTGTTTTGAATCCTTGTCTGACACGGTATTCAGTAAGAATTAAAACGTGCGACAGGCTGCCTGAAGCTGCCGGAGTGGGGAATGTGCGACGCCGGACAGGCCGGCGAAGAGCCTTCCTGCGTATAACGCCAGCGTTTAAAGCGGTCGGTATCCGGTTTATCCCTATTCGGGATTGACTGGATAAAGAGGGGGTGGAATTAATTCACTGGTAATCGCGCAATCGAAAGCTTGTAAATATTTGTAAATACGCGATCGGTAATTTTTTTATATATTGCGTGATACCGGTAAATAAAAAGCCGGCCAGTGGCCGGCTTTGCATTGCATGCGATGTTGAATCAGCGTTTGAGACCCGCATCCTCGGCCGCGCCGATGTTCAGGTTCATGCACTGGATCGCGGCGCCCGATGCGCCCTTGCCGAGGTTGTCGAGGCGCGCGACCGTGACGAAGCGCTCTTCGTTGCCGAACACGAACAGGTCGACACGGTTCGTGTCGTTGTTCGCCTGCACGTCGAAGAAGCCGCCGTCGAGGTTCGCGTCCGCATCGAACGGCGCGACGCGCACGAAGGCTTCGTCCGCGTAGTACTCGGCGAACACGCGCTGCACGTCCTGCGGCGTCGCGCGTTTCGCGAGCTGCCCGGGCGTGAAGTAGGTCGTCACCGCGAGGCCCTTCAGGAACGGGCCGACGATCGGCGTGAAGATCGGCGGGTTCGCGAGGCCCGTGTGCGCGGCCATTTCCGGCAGGTGCTTGTGCGTGAGGCCGAGCGCGTACGGGCGCGGGCTCGCGAGTTTGCCGCCCGGCGCCGCGCTTTCGTAGTCGGCGATCATCGACTTGCCGCCGCCGCTGTAGCCGGTGATCGAGTAGCTGTGCGCGGCGAACGTCGGTGCGACGATGCCCGCATCGACGAGCGGACGCATCGCGAGCACGAAGGCCGATGCATGGCAGCCCGGCACCGCGATGCGCTTCGACGTGCGAATCTTCTCGCGCTGCGCGCGGGTCAGTTCCGGCAGGCCGTAGGCCCAGTCGGCGCTGGTGCGGAACGCGGTGCTCGCGTCGATCAGCGTCGTGTTCGGGTTCTCGACGAGCGACGCCGATTCGCGCGACGCGACATCCGGCAGGCACAGGAACGTGACGTCCGACGCGTTGATCAGGCGGCGGCGCTCTTCGACGTCCTTGCGCTTCGCTTCATCGATGCGCAGGATCTCGATGTCGCTGCGTGCCGACAGGTATTCGAAGATCTTGAGGCCGGTCGTGCCTTCCTGGCCGTCGACAAAAACTTTGGTGCTCATTTCGCTCTCACTGAATGAAACGGGGCCCGCGCCCTGAATCCGCCATTTTAAGACGTCATCCGGCGGGCCTGCATCGCGCGGGTCGAAAAAAAGACGGCCGGCGGGCCGTCTTGTGTCCCTTTGACGCACACCGGCGCGCTCATCGGCGCGCCCACCGGCGCGTGCTCAGCCGCGGCCGGCGACCCAGCGGGCCGTCGCCTCGGCGACCCGCCGGCCGAATGCCTTCCCGGTTTCGAGGTCGCCCGGCAGCGGGCCTTCGTCGGGCGTCGCATCGGCCGGCGACTGCGCGAGCAGGCCCGTCGAGCCGCCCAGGTAGTTGATGTCGTTGCGCGTGGCCGCCTTCGAGTTGGCCGGCATCAGGCTCGTGCCGACCCACACCATCCCATGCTGCATCGACAGCGTGACGAAGTATTGAATTGTCGAGAACTTGTCGCCGTTCATGGTCGCGGAGTTCGTGAAGCCCGCGGCGATCTTGTCCTTCCATTTCTGCGTGAACCACGCTTTCGACGTTGCATCGGCGAATTGCTTGAACTGCGCCGACGGGCCGCCCATGTAGGTCGGTGCCCCGAAGACGATCGCGTCGGCCGCGTCGAGCGCGGCCCAGCCCGCGTCGTCGACGTCGCCGACCGCGAGCAGGCGCACGGTCGCGCCGGCGTCCTGCGCGCCCGCGTGAACGGCCTCGGCCAGTTTCTGCGTGTGACCGTAGCCGCTGTGATAGACGATGACGATGTTCGACATGAGGCGTTCTCCGGAAAGGAACGGGAACGGCGGCCGTTGCGGCACGCCGGGTCACGCGTCGCCGGCCGGCGACGCGACGGATGCGCGGCGTGGTGCCGCGACCGGTGCCGACGAGTCTAGCAAGCCGAAATGACGCGAAAACACGCGGGCGCGGAATACGCCCGGAGTACGCCAGTGCGCGGCGGCAGGCAATCGCGGCAGCGCGCGGCAGGGGGCGATGCCCGCCGCCGGGTGCCCGTCACCCGTTATTGCCCGTAGTTGACCGTGAGTTGCGCGGTGCCGATCGCCAGCGTGCCGATCTCGTGCTCGAACATCGGTGCGGGGCGCCCCTGCGCGACGCGCAGGTCGTCGCCCTTCAGCGCGTAGACGGTGACCACGTAGCGGTGAGGCTTGCCGGGCGGCGGGCACGGGCCGCCGTAACCGTCGATTCCGAAGTCGTTGCGCGCTTCGCTTGCACCGATGCGCCGCAGGAAGCCGGATGCGCTCGCGTCGGCGGGCAGGCTCGTGACTGTCGCGGGAATGCCCGCCACGGCCCAGTGCCACCAGCCGTGCCCCGGCGCGTCGGGATCGAAGATCGTGACCGCGTAGCCGCGCGTGCCGGGCGGCGGGTTGTGCCAGGCGAGCTGCGGCGAGTGGTTGCCGCCCTTGCAGTCGCCGCGGTCGAACACGTTCGCGGTACGGACGCGCCCGCCCGGCGTCAGGTCGTCGCTCGTCACGGTGAACGCGCCTTCTGCATGCGCGGGCACGGCGGCGAACGCGGCGGCATAAAGGAGGGCGAGGTGGGCGAAGAGAGCGAGGAGGGCGGCAAGGAACGGCGACGGGCGACCCGATGGCGCAGGCGGAGTGATCCGGCGATCCACACGCATATGGCGCTTCTCCCGTCACGTGGGCCGGACCGATGCTTCCGGCGTTGTTGGCGTTGTGCGTTGCCCGCGCAGCTGATGGCGACGATGGATCAAGTCTAGCATTAGGGTTCGATGAGCGATGCACGCCGCGACCCATGGTCGCGATCGTTTGCTGCGCGAATCGGCGGACGAAAAAAAACCGCCCGCGATGAAGCGGGCGGTTCGTTCAGCCAGGACGCCGGCCTGCGGGCCGGCGCGGCGTCATTCCTTCGGGGCCGTCGCGCCGCCGTGCGCCGCCGACCACTCGGCCGGTGCGTGCAGGAATTTCTCGACTTCGTCGAGCGTCTTCGTCTCGAAGTAGCCCGAAGCCTTCGCGACGCGCAGCACGTCCCACCACGTGGCGAGCGCGTGCAGGTCGACGTCGATGTCCTTCAGGACCGACACGCTTTCCTTGAAGATGTCGTAGTGGAACAGCACGAAGCAGTGGTTCACGGTCGCGCCCGCGGTGCGCAGCGCGTTGACGAAGTTGATCTTGCTGCGGCTGTCGGTCGTCAGGTCTTCCACGAGCAGCACGCGCGAGCCTTCTTCCAGATGGCCTTCGATCTGCGCGTTGCGGCCGAAACCCTTCGGCTTCTTGCGCACGTACTGCATCGGCACCATCATCCGGTCCGCGATCCATGCCGCGAACGGGATACCGGCCGTCTCGCCGCCCGCCACCGCGTCGATCTGCTCGAAGCCGATGTCGCGCGTGATCGTCGTTTCAGCCATTTCCATCAGCGCGCGGCGCACGCGCGGATACGAAATCAGCTTGCGGCAGTCGATATAGACGGGGCTTGCCCAGCCGGACGTGAAGATGAACGGTTTTTCTGCGTTGAAGTGCACTGCCTGCACTTCGAGCAGGATTTTGGCGGTCGTATCCGAGATCGACTGACGATCGTAGCCTGTCATGGGCATTCCTTGGGTGATGAGCGAAGAGCGGGCGCGGGCCCGGTGGCGCAGCAAGGGGAACCTGCCCTGGGGGCCGGGGCGCGATCGGAGGGCCAATCGCATCGCTGCGCGCGGAGCCCGCTATTTTACCCGATTCAGGCCGGTTTTCGGCGGAATTCGCGCGGGTTCGGCGCTCGGCTCGCCACCGGCGAAACAAACGGGGCGGGACCGCTCGCGCTGATGCGGAGGATGCGGCGCTGCACCAACGGAGGTCATTTAGGGGGTGTACACTAGGCGACCCTTAGAAATCGTTCAGTACTTTGTACTTTCCTCTTGCCATCCGCCAAGGTTCGATGGCGTGCCGACCCGGCGCGCTGCGTGCCGTCTCGCAGTCGACCATCCCCTCGATTCAAGCAGACGCGGCCCAAGGTGCTGTGTACTGAACCGTCAATATTTCGCATGTCTCTCGCAGGTCAATCATGGACGAACAACTGAAGCAGGCCGCACTCGCCTATCACCAGAATCCGAAACCCGGCAAGATTTCGGTCACCCCGACCAAGCCGCTGTCGAACCAGCTCGACCTGTCGCTCGCGTATTCGCCGGGCGTTGCCGCTGCGTGCGAAGCGATCCACGCCGATCCGCTCGATGCGCAGAAGTACACGTCGCGCGGCAACCTCGTCGGCGTCATCACGAACGGTACGGCCGTGCTGGGCCTCGGCAACATCGGCCCGCTGGCCGCGAAGCCGGTGATGGAAGGCAAGGGCTGCCTCTTCAAGAAATTCGCGGGCATCGACGTGTTCGACATCGAACTGTCGGAATCCGACCCCGACAAGCTCGTCGAGGCGATCGCGATGCTCGAGCCGACGCTCGGCGGCATCAACCTCGAGGACATCAAGGCGCCGGAATGCTTCTACATCGAGCAGAAGCTGCGCGAGCGCATGAAGATCCCCGTCTTCCACGACGATCAGCACGGCACCGCGATCATCGCGTCGGCCGCGATCCTGAACGGCCTGAAGGTCGTCGGCAAGAAGCTCGCCGAAGTGAAGCTCGTGTGCTCGGGCGCGGGCGCCGCAGCGATCGCGTGTCTGGACCTGCTGGTGAACCTGGGTCTCACGAAGTCGAACATCCTCGTCGCCGATTCGAAGGGCGTGATCTACGAAGGGCGCGGCAATCTCGATCCGTCGAAGCAGCGCTATGCGGCGACCACCGACGCACGCACGCTCGCCGACGCAATCGTCGGCGCGGACGTGTTCCTCGGCTGCTCGAGCGCGGGCGTGCTGAAGCAGGACATGGTCAAGACGATGGGCGACAAGCCGCTGATCCTGGCGCTCGCGAACCCGGAACCGGAAATCCGCCCGGAAGACGCGAAGGCCGTGCGCCCGGACGCGATCGTCGCGACCGGCCGTTCGGACTACCCGAACCAGGTCAACAACGTGCTGTGCTTCCCGTTCATCTTCCGCGGCGCGCTCGACGTCGGCGCGACGACGATCACGGAAGAAATGAAGCTCGCGTGCGTGCGCGCGATCGCCGAACTGGCGGAAGAAACCGACCAGAGCGAGGAAGTCGCGAAGGCGTATGAAGGCCACTCGCTCGAATTCGGGCCGGACTACCTGATTCCGAAGCCGTTCGATCCGCGCCTGATCATCAAGATCGCGCCGGCCGTCGCGCAAGCCGCGATGGATTCGGGCGTCGCCACGCGTCCGATCCAGGACATGGACGCCTACCGCGAGCAGCTCGGCGCGACCGTCTACCGCACCGGCATGGTGATGCGCCCGGTGTTCGCGACCGCGAAGCAGAAGCAGGCGCGCATCGTGTTTGCCGAAGGCGAGGACGAGCGCGTGCTGCGCGCCGCGCAGTTCGTGCTGCAGGAAAAGATCGCGAAGCCGATCATCATCGGCCGTCCGTCGGTCGTCGACATGCGCCTGCAGAAGATCGGCTCGAAGCTCAAGGCTGGCACCGATTTCGAAATCGTCGATCCGGAAGACGATGCGCGCTACCACCGCTACTGGCAGGCGTATCAGGAGATCGGCGCGCGCGACGGCGTGACGCCGGAAGTCGCGAAGGCCGCGATGCGCAAGTTCAACACGCTGATCGGCACGATGCTCGTGCACCTGGGCGATGCGGACGGGATGATCTGCGGGATGATCGACACGTTCCACAGCCACCTGAAGTTCATCGAGCAGGTGCTGGGCCGCGCGAAGGGCGCCGAGCACTTCGCCGCGATGAACCTGCTGATGCTGCCGGGCCGCAACCTGTTCGTGTGCGACACGTACGTGAACGAGCTGCCGAGCGCCGAACAGCTCGCCGACATGACGATCCAGGCCGCGGCCGAGATCGAGCGCTTCGGCATCGCGCCGAAGGCCGCGCTGCTGTCGAACTCGAACTTCGGCAGCGCGCCGTCGGCGTCGTCGCGCCGGATGGGCGAGGCCCGCAAGCTGATCGTCGAACGTGCGCCGAACCTGGAAGTCGACGGCGAAATGCACGGCGACGCGGCGCTGTCGGAAATGATCCGCAAGCAGGCGTTCCCCGGCACGACGCTGTCGGGTGAAGCGAACCTGCTGATCATGCCGAACGTCGAAGCGGCGAACATCGCGTACAACCTGCTGAAGATGGTCGGCGGCGAAGGCGTGACGGTCGGTCCGTTCCTGCTCGGCGCGGCGAAGCCGGTCCACATCCTGACGCCGGCTGCGACCGTGCGCCGGATCATCAACATGACGGCCGTTGCCGCCGCGAACGTGAACACGAAGTAAGTCCACGCCCGCGTGTGCCGCGCTTCAGGCGCGGCGCAAGGAAAAACGCCACGGAACCTGCGTTCCGTGGCGTTTTTTTATTGCGAATCGCCGGCCGGGGCGGGCGTTCGAACCGCGAATGCCCGCGCCCGTCGGCCGGCCGTCACGCGACCTGCTGGTGCGACTGGCCGCCTGCCGGCGCCCGCCACTTCGCGAGCAGCGTGCTCCACTTCTGGCGTACCGCGCGCAGGTTGTTCTCCTTCACGTGGCCGTAGCCGCGAATGCCGTCCGGCAGCGCCGCGAGCTCGAGGGCGAGCGGGCGGTTGGCCGCGTTCAGCCTGGCCAGCACTTCGTCGATCAGCGCTTCGTACTCGCCGATCAGCGCGCGCTCGGAGCGGCGTTCCTCGGTGCGGCCGAACGGGTCGAGCCCCGTGCCCCGCAGGAACTTCGCCTTCGCGAGCCAGCGGAAGGCCGTCATCATCCACGGGCCGTACGCCTTCTTCACCAGATGGCCGTGTGAGTCCGTCTTCGCGAACAGCGGCGGCGCGAGGTGGAATTTCAGCTTCCAGTCGCCTTCGAACTGCGCGGACAGGCGTGCGAGGAACGCGGGATCGGACTGCAGCCGCGCGACCTCGTATTCGTCCTTGTACGCCATCAGCTTGAACAGGTTGCGGGCGACTGCTTCAGTCAGCTGCTCCTGCACCGTATCGCCGTCCGCCAGTGCACGCTCGGCGGCGCGCACCTTGTCGACGAACGCCGCGTAGCGCGCCGCATACGCGGCGTTCTGGTACGCGGTGAGGAATTCCACGCGCTTCGCGATCAGTGCGTCGACCGCCTTCTTCGTGTGCAGCGCGATCACCGTGGCGCCTTGCGCGGGGCGCGCGTCGCCGGCCGCGGCCTGCTTCACGCTCGCCAGGTCGTACGCGGCGCGGCGGCCCCAGTCGAATGCCGCACGGTTCTTCTCGACCGATACCGCATTCAGCTCGATCGCGCGGACGAGCGACACGAGCGTGAGCGGCAGCCAGCCTTTCTGCCATGCGTAGCCGAGCACGAACGGGTTCGTGTAGATCGCGTCGCCGAGCAGCGCGACCGCGAAGCGGTTCGCGTCGATGAAGTCGACCGCCTCGCCGGCCGCCGCGCGGATGTCGTTCTCGGCGGACAGGCCCGGGAATGCCCAGTTCGGGTTCTTGATGAACTCGGCGGTCGGCGTCTGTGCGCTGTTGACGACCACGCGCGTCGCGTCGTGCCGCATCCGCGACGTGCACTCGTCGCCGGCCGTGACGATCGCGTCGCAGCCGATCACGAGGTCGGCTTCGCCCATCGCGATCCGCGTCGCGTGGATGTCGGTCGGCGCGTGCGAGATCTGCACGTGGCTCATCACGGCGCCGCCCTTCTGCGCGAGGCCGGTGACGTCGAGCACGGTCACGCCCTTGTTTTCCAGGTGCGCGGCCATCCCGAGCAGCGCGCCGATCGTGACGACGCCCGTGCCGCCGACGCCCGTGACGAGCACGCCGTATGCGCGGTCGATCTCCGGCAGCGTCGGTTCGGGAATGGGCGGCAGTGCGTTGCCGTCGACCGATACGGCTTTCGGCTTCTTCAACTGGCCGCCCTCGACCGTGACGAAGCTCGGGCAGAAGCCCTTCACGCACGAGAAATCCTTGTTGCAGCTCGACTGGTTGATCTGGCGCTTCGTGCCGAATTCGGTTTCCAGCGGCTCGACCGACAGGCAGTTCGACTGCACCGAGCAGTCGCCGCAGCCTTCGCACACCGCGTCGTTGATCACCACACGCTTCGCCGGGTCCGGATAGGTGCCGCGCTTGCGGCGGCGGCGCTTCTCGGTCGCGCAGGTCTGGTCGTAGATCAGGATCGTCGTGCCTTCGATCTCGCGCAGCTCGCGCTGCACGTCGTCGAGCTGGTCGCGATGATGGATCGGCACGCCCGGCGCGAGCAGCGCCTTCTGGCTGTCGTACTTCTCCGGTTCGTCGGTGACGATCACGATCTTCTTCGCGCCTTCCGACGCGAGCTGGTGCGTGATCTGCGGCACCGTCAGCACGCCGTCGACCGGCTGGCCGCCCGTCATCGCGACGGCGTCGTTGTAGAGGATTTTGTAGGTGATGTTCGCTTTCGACGAGATCGCCGCGCGCACCGCCAGCAGGCCCGAGTGGAAATAGGTGCCGTCGCCGAGGTTCGCGAACACGTGCTTATCGTCCGTGAACGGCGCCTGGCCGATCCACGGCACGCCTTCGCCGCCCATCTGGCTGAAGGTGCTCGTGTTGCGGTCCATCCACACGGTCATGTAGTGGCAGCCGATGCCGGCGATCGCACGCGAGCCTTCCGGCACGTTGGTCGACGTGTTGTGCGGGCAGCCCGAGCAGAACCACGGCTTGCGCTCGGTCTGCACGTGCGGCTTCGCGAGCGCCATTTCCTTCGCGTTGATCACCGCGAGCCGCGCGGCGATGCGCGCGCGCACGTCGGACGGCAGCTCGAACTTCTCGAGGCGCGTCGCGATCGCCTTCGCGATGATCGCGGGCGACAGCTCGTAGTGCGCGGGCAGCAGCCAGTTGCCCATCGGTACCGACCATTCGCCGCCGGCGCCGTCCTTTTCGTCGAACTTGCCGAACACGCGCGGCCGCTGGCCGTCGGGCCAGTTGTACAGCTCTTCCTTGATCGCGTATTCGAGGATCTGGCGCTTTTCCTCGACGACGAGGATTTCGTCGAGGCCGCGCGCGAACGCCTGAGCGCCCTGCGCTTCGAGCGGCCACACGCAGCCGACCTTGTAGAGCCGGATGCCGATCCGTGCGCAGGTTTCGTCGTCGAGGCCGAGGTCGGTCAGCGCCTGGCGCACGTCGAGGTAGGCCTTGCCGCCGGTCATGATCCCGAAGCGCGCGTTCGGCGAATCGATTTCGATGCGGTCGAGCTTGTTCGCGCGCACATAGGCGAGCGCCGCGTACCACTTGTAGTCGAGCAGCCGCGCTTCCTGCACGAGCGGCGGGTCGGGCCAGCGGATGTTCAGGCCGCCTTCGGGCAGGATGAAGTCGGTTGGCAGCACGATCTCGGTGCGATGCGGGTCGATGTCGACCGATGCCGACGATTCGACCACGTCCGTCACGCACTTGAGCGCGACCCACAGGCCCGAGTAGCGGCTCATCGCCCAGCCGTGCAGACCGAAATCGAGATATTCCTGCACGTTGGACGGGAACAGCACGGGCAGCCCGCAGGCCTTGAAGATGTGTTCGGACTGGTGTGCGAGCGTCGACGATTTTGCCGCGTGGTCGTCGCCGGCGAGCACCAGCACGCCGCCGTGCTGCGACGAGCCGGCCGAGTTCGCGTGCTTGAAGACGTCGCCGGTGCGGTCGACGCCCGGGCCCTTGCCGTACCACATGCCGAACACGCCGTCGTGCTTCGCGCCGGGGTACAGGTTCACCTGCTGCGAGCCCCACACGGCGGTGGCGGCGAGATCTTCGTTGAGGCCGGGCTGGAAGACGATCTGGTGGGCTGCCAGGTGCTGCTTGGCTTTCCAGAGCGACAGATCGAGGCCGCCGAGCGGCGAGCCGCGGTAGCCGGAGATGAAGCCGGCCGTATTGAGACCGGCGGCGCGGTCGCGTTCCTGCTGGAGCATCGGCAGGCGCACGAGGGCCTGGATGCCGCTCATGTACGCGCGACCGCGCTCAAGTGTGTATTTGTCGTCAAGCGTGACGGACTTCAGCGCGGCTTCTAGCGACGCGCGTTGGTCTGCGTCTAGCGGGGCATTCATTAACTGTCTCCTCCACCCGGTCTGGGATCACCAAAACTTCGGTTGCGTCGGCATCTTTTGGATGCGTCGGCAGTGGCCGGCATGTTCGCCGGTTTTAAGCGATGGTAGCACTGGGGCAAACCCGCCGCCCATCGGTTGGAATGCCGGGAGAGCCGCGGCGGCGCACCGTAAAAAAGGGGCTGAATCATGCGTTACATCATGTAAAAGCATGTAAGGCCGCGTTCATCTGCGCGCAAATGCCGTTAATCTTGTCGGCCTGCCGGAGGTGCCCGGTCGCGTCGGTCTGTTTCGACGCATCGGGGAGGCGCCGGCAGTTTTACAGGAGGTGCAATGAACACACGTCATATCCAGAGTTTCCTGATCGTGTCCGCCGCGTTTTTCTCGATGACCGGCCCGGTGCACGCGCGAGGCGCGAGCGCACTGGCGGCAGCCGGCGCGCAGATGCAGCAGATCGCGCCGGCCCAGGACGCCGTCGCGCAGCCGTCGGCCGAGCGCGCCGTCGCGTCGAAGGCGAACGCGCGTTGATCCGTTCGCGCGGCCGGCAGGCCGCGCCGGAATGCAAAAAGGGCGGGAATCCTCGGATTCCCGCCCTTTTTCTTTGTGCCGCCGGATCGGGCGGGTTGCCCCGGGCAGCCGCCCGCCAGATGCGTCAGGCTTTGTCCTGCACGACGCCGCGGCGGATCTGGTCGAGCTCGATCGATTCGAACAGCGCCTTGAAGTTGCCTTCGCCGAAGCCCTGGTTGCCCTTGCGCTGGATGATCTCGAAGAAGATCGGTCCGATCTGGTTCTCGGTGAAGATCTGCAGCAGCAGGTCGTCGCGCGCGCCGTCGATCAGGATCTTGCGCTTCTTCAGTTCATTCAGCGATTCGCCGTGGTTCGGCACGCGGCGGTCGACCAGTTCGTAATACGTGTCGATCGTGTCGAGCAGCTTCACTTCCTTGCTGCGCAGGCCGTCGACCGCCTGGTAGATGTCGCTGGCGCCGAGCGCGATGTGCTGGATGCCTTCGCCGTGGTATGCGTCGAGGTATTCCTGGATCTGGCCGGCCGTATCCGAGCCTTCCTCGTTGATCGGGATGCGGATCTTGCCGCACGGCGACGTCATCGCCTTCGACTTCACGCCCGTCACCTTGCCTTCGATGTCGAAGTAGCGCACTTCGCGGAAGTTGAACAGGCGCTCGTAGAACTCGGCCCATTCCTGCATGCGGCCGCGATGCACGTTGTGCGTCAGGTGGTCGATATAGGTGAGGCCGTGGCCGACCGGGTTCGGGTTCGCGCCGGCGATCGGCTCGAAGTCGACGTCGTAGATGCTGATGTCGCCGATTGCGCCCGGCTGCGCGCCGTTCTTGCCGCGCCAGCGGTCGACGAAGTAGATCAGCGAATCGCCGATGCCCTTGATCGCCGGGATGTTCAGCTCCATCGGGCCCGTCTTGTTGTCGAAGCCCCATGCGCCGAGTTCGAGCGCGCGCTTGTACGCCTTCGCGGCGTCCTGCACGCGGAACGCGATCGCGCAGATCGACGGGCCGTGCAGGCGCGCGAAGCGTTGGGCGAACGAATCGGGTTCGGCGTTGATGATGAAGTTGATGTCGCCCTGGCGGTACAGCGTCACGTCCTTGTGGCGGTGGCGCGCGATCGCGGTGAAACCCATCCGTTCGAACAGCTGTCCGAGCGCTTTCGGGTCCGGCGCCGTGTATTCGATGAATTCGAAGCCGTCGGTGCCGACGGGGTTGTCCCAGTTCGGGATCTGCATGGCGTGTCTCCTGTGGGGGCGATCGGCCGCGGCGACGTGCGCCTGTCCGGCCTGGTTCGATGTCGAACGTGGCACACGCGGCGGCGTGCGCGACGAATCGGTACGTGCGACAGAGTGTAGCGGGCAGTCGCGAGCGTAAACTTGCGAACTTGATCGCCCGAACCTACGATGGCGCAATTTCCAGTCTCGAAATAATCATTGGAGGGCAGAAGATGGCGCACGCCGAATTGGATGCCATCGACCGGCGGATTCTCGCAATTCTTCAGGAGAACGGGCGCCTGTCGAACCAGGAGATCGCCGAGCGCGTGAACCTGTCGCCGAGCCCGTGCCTGCGGCGGATCAGGCGGCTCGAGGAGATCGGCGTGATCACCGGTTATGTCGCGCTGCTGAATCCGCAGAAGCTCGGGCTCGACCTGCTCGCGTACGTGAGCGTGCGGCTCGAGAAACGCGGCGGTCTGGCGCCGGTGCGGGTCGACGAAACGTCGGCGCGCGCGGGCGCGACCCATGCGGAGCTGTTTCGCGCGGCCGTGCAGACCTGGCCGGAAGTGGTCGCGTGCCACGCGATGACGGGGGACATGGATTACCTGCTGCGCGTGCAGGTCGAGGACATGGCGCATTTCTCCCGCTTCGTGCAGGAGCATTTGCTGCATCACCCGTCGGTGATCGACGTGAAGACGAGCTTTTCGCTCGAATGCTTCAAGGAGACGACGGCGTTGCCGATTCGGTCGGTGCGCTAGTTGCGCGGCGGGGGAGGGAGGGGCCGGGCGCGCGGAAGAAGGCGCGGCCCGGCTGGCCGACGTTACGCCGTCAGGGCGGCGGGCATCAGCGACTCGATGAACTTCGTGGTGCGGCGCGCCTGGCGCTTCATCGCGTAGTCGAACACCGCGGCCTGCTCCTGCAGCATCTCGGCGATGATCGTCGAGTGGTCGGCCGGCGGCAGCGACAGGTACGCATCGGCCTCGCCGTACGCATACTCGATCCGCATCCCGGATTTCTTCGCGATGTGCATCATCGTCGCGTTACGCGACAGGCAGTGCATGTACAGCGTCGTCACGTGCGTGTTGCGGCTGCGGATCGCCGCGCGTTCGAACAGCTTCGAGCCGACACCGCGGCCGCGTGCGCTTTCGAGCACCGACACGCCGAATTCGGCCGTGCGCTTGTCGCCCTCGGCCGGCAGGTAGGCCAGGTGGCCGACGCCGATCAGTTCGAGGTCGTGGTCGAACACGCCGAACACGGTGTCGCGACCGAAGTCGATCGTGCGGACATAGTTCTCGAGCACGTGGTCGGGCACCATCTGGCCGAAGCGCAGCAGGCGGTCCTCTTCGTCGAGCGAGAGAAAGTGGGTGAGCATCTGCTCACGGTCTTTGGAAGCCAGTTCCCTGACGAGAACCGGCGCAGTACCGGCGGTGCCGACGACATCGGCAGAGCCGTTGAATCGCGTGTTCATCGTGGGTTCCTCAATGTGTGACCGTACAGCGGGTTGTGCAATGCAGCAGCATTTTACCCGACCGTCAGCCCTCGGATTGGGGAAAACCCGTATTTAACGATGTTTGAGCTGGAGGATGAATTCTAAATCCGCTTAGTTAATCCGCTATCTATTTGATTTTAAACGGATTTAAAATTCATCATATGAAACGCGCGGCGGGCGGTCGCAGTGTGCCCGTCGCGCAACGCTTGCTGCTGCGCGGCAATCAGGCGGCCGTCGACAGCCCGCGTTCGATCAGGTCGATCACCTGCTCGGCGAAGTCGCGGTAGCCGAGGCGGCCGCCGGGCTTCAGCCACGTGAACGTCCAGTTGATCATCCCGAACACCATCATCGTCACGGAAGTCTGGTTTTCCTTCGAGATGCGGTCCGGGTACGCGCGCGCCAGCTGTCGCGTGAATGCCGCGACGATGTCGCGCTGGCGGTCGAGCACGATTTCACGCTGCGCGTCCTCGAGATACTTCACGTCGTTGAGCAGCGCGACGTGGCGGCTGTGCGATGTCTCGTATTCGGCGAGGAACGCGCGCACGAGCTCCGCGAACGCGTCGCGCTCGCTGAGGCCGCGCCGCTGGCTCGCCCCTTCGACCTCGGCGATGATCAGCATCAGCCGTTTCGTGTAGCGGTCGAGCAGGTCGAACAGGATCGCTTCCTTGCTCTCGTAATAGTGATAGAGGCGTGCTTTCGACGTGCCGCTCGCGGTCGCGAGATCGGACATCGACGTGCTCGGATAGCTCGTCTGCGCGAATTTGTCGGCGGCCAGATCGAGGATCTGCTCGCGCTGGGATTCGTGGTCGGGCGCTCGGGTACGGGCCATGGTCGAATGCGGAAGATTAGCGGTGCGTGGCGGCCGCGCGGGCCGCGCGCACCTGCGTGGAGGAGAGGGCGTCGGGCGTGTCGTCCTGCAGCTCGAGCCGGCCGGCCGCCGCGAGTTCGCGGCAGCGCCACCAGGCGATCGAGTCGCTGACGAACAGCCCGCCGCGATCGGCGTCGGCCATGATGCTGCCGACGAGGCGCCGCGCGGGCAGCCAGTCGGTTTCCGCGCGCGCGAGGATCAGCGCGTCGAGTTCTTCATAGTGGCCGCTCTTGATCGTGTTGCTGACCCAGTAGCGAAGTTCGGCGTTCTGGTGCTTCGCCTCCTGCCATTCGAGCGCGAGGCGGCCGATGCGCAGCACCGAGATCGGCGCGGCCACCGGACGCTTGCGCGCCAGTTCGGCGGGCGAGAACATGCCGGTCGCGCATGCCTGGTCGGTGCGCGACAGCGACGCGCGCTGCGCCGGGTCGAGGTCGGCGGCCGACAGCCGCACTTCGTTCAGGCGTTGCGGGACATTGCGCAGGTGATAGGCGACGCGCCGCAGCAGCAGCTTGTCGCCGACGCTCGGCGCATGCCACACCACCACCTGGCCCGTCTCCGTCGCCAGCTGGTCGAGGCGTGCGAACTCGGCTTCGATCTCTGCGTTCCAGTCGGGAATCTGGTCGCCGAGCACGCGCTGCCAGAAGGCTGCGCGCGTGTCGGGCGTCTCGTCGGCGCCCTTGAGCGGCCCGACGCCGAGATCGTCGAGCAATCCGACGACATGCTCGTCGCGCCCGGCTTGCGCGAGTGCCTCGCGCAGCGACGCGGCGGCGGTGCCGCCCTGAATCACATGAATGGTACTCATCGGCCTGTCGTCAACAAAAGAAAACCGCCGGCCGGGCGGACGTTGCGATGTCCAGCCGGCCGGCGGCCCCTAGTGTAAGCGAGATGTGTGACGGCGAGAAACCGTCCGGCGCCGCGACGCGACGTCGCTCAACGCTCGTCGAAGCTCACGACGACCTTGTCGCTGACCGGGTGGCACTGGCACGTGAGCACGAAGCCGTCCTTCACTTCATGCTCCTCGAGCGTGTAGTTCTTCTCCATCCGCACTTCGCCCTCGAGCACCTTCGCGCGGCACGTGCAGCACACGCCGCCCTTGCACGCGTACGGCAGCGCGAGGCCCGCCCGCAGGCCGATATCGAGCAGGCTCACGCCTTCGTACGGCAGCCGCAGCTTGCGCTTCTTGCCGTCGAGCACGATTTCGAGGTCGGCGGCCGGCGTCTGGTCGGTGATTTCGACGACCGGCGCACCGGCTTGCGGCAGCGGCGTGCCGAAGCGCTCGACGTGTACCTTCGCCTGCGGCACGCCGGCTGCCTTCAGCGCGGCTTCCGCCGCGTCCATCATCGGCGCCGGGCCGCAGATGAACGCTTCGTCGATCGCGTCGGCCGGCGTCAGCGAGCCGAGGAATTCCGCGCATTTCGCCTGGTCGAGCACGCCGTTGAACAGCTCGACGTCCTGCTGGTCGTCCGACAGCACGTGATAGAGGACGAAGCGGTTCATGTAGCGGTTCTTCAGGTCCTCGAGCTCCTCGGCGAACATGATCGCGTCGACGCTGCGGTTGCCGTAGATCAGCGTGAACGTGCTGCGGGGCTCCAGTTCGAGCGTCGTCTTCACGATCGCGAGCACCGGCGTGATCCCCGAGCCGCCGGAGAACGCGACGTACTGCTTGCCGTGGTCGGCGTTCAGGTGCGTGAAGAAACGGCCGTCCGGCGTCATCACGTCGATCGTGTGGCCGGGCTTCAGCGTATCGAAGGCGAAGTTCGAGAAGCGGCCGCCGCGCACGCGCTTGATGCCGATGCGCAGTTCGCCGTCACGGTCGTAGTCCGTCGTGCCGACGCAGATCGAATACGAGCGGCGCGTTTCCTCGCCGTCGATGTGGGTCTTCAGCGTGACGAACTGGCCCTGCGTGAAGCGGTACGCGTCGCGCAGCTCGGGCGGCACGTCGAAGGAGACGGTCACGGCGTCGGCGGTCTCGGGCCGCACGTCGCGGATACGCAGCGGATGAAATTGCGGGGTCGCCATATCGATTAGTAGGGTTTGAAGTAGTCGAAGGGTTCGCGGCAGTCGACGCAGCGATACAGCGCCTTGCAGGCCGTGGACGCGAATTGCGCGAGACGCTCGGTGCGTGCCGAGCCGCAGCGCGGGCACGCGGGCGCCGCGACGGGCCGCGGCACGAAGCGCACGACGTTTTCCCGCGGCGCGGCGGTGCCGCATTGGCCGACCGGCGGCGCGATGCCGTACGCACGCAGCTTGTCGCGCGCTTCCTGCGTGATCCAGTCGGTCGTCCACGCGGGCGCGAGCACCGTCTCGATCCGGTGCGGCGGCAGGTCGGCGGCCTGAAGCGCGGCGGCGATGTCTTCGGCGATCTGCGACATGGCCGGGCAGCCCGAGTAGGTCGGCGTGATCACGACCTCGAGCTGGCCGTCGTCCGCGCGGCGGACGTCGCGCAGGATGCCGAGCTCGCGGATCGACACGACCGGGATCTCGGGATCGGGCACGGCTTCGAGCACGTCCCATGCGCGGGCGAGCAGCGGATCGTCGCGGCGCGCGGCAGGCACGGCGTTGGCGTTGGCGGGGGCGGTCTGGACGGACATCGTCGGGCTCCGTGGCGTCGGGGTTACCAGGTCGCGCCGGGGTGCTGGCGTGCGAGGCTTTGCAGTTCCGCGAGCAGGTAGCCCATGTGTTCCGAATGCTCGCCCTGCTTGCCGGTCGTCACGTGCTGCACGGGGGCCGGCAGCGTGAGCGTCGCCTCCGCGAGCGCGTCGTCCACGTCCGCGCGCCACGCCGCTTCGAGCGTGGCCGGTGCCGGGGCGATGCCTTCGGCCGCGACTGCATCGTCGATCGCATCGGCGGCGAAGAATTCGCGCGTATACGGCGTCAGGTAGTCGAGCGCGTCCTGCGCGCGACGGTGCGATTCGTCGGTGCCGTCGCCGAGGCGCACGAGCCACTCGCGTGCGTGCTGCACGTGATAGCGGGTTTCCTTCACCGATTTCGCGGCGATCGCGGCGAGCTGCGTGTCGGTCGACGTTTCCAGCGCGCTCCACACGTGCAGCATCAGCGCCGAGTACAGGAAGTTGCGCACGATCGTCACCGCGTAATCTTTGTCGGCGTGCGCGGTGCCGGCGAGCGGGCCGTAATGCGGCAGTTCGGCGAGCGTGAAGTTCGCGAACTCGCGCTCGGTGCGGAAGTACGCGTAGTCGTCCTCGGTCTTCGTCGCGCCGGTGAGCTGGCGCTCGAGTTCGGCCGCATGCGTATACAGCATGCGTGCCTGGCCGATGAGGTCGAGGCTCATGTTGGTGAGCGCGATGTCTTCCTCGAGGATCGGGCCGTGGCCGCACCATTCGGCATTGCGCTGACCGAGGATCAGCGTGTTGTCCGCGAGGCGCAGCACGTAGGAGAGGTGTTCGGGCGTGATCGTCATGGCGCGGGCGTTACATGTGGTTGACTTCGTCGGGCAGCGTGTAGAACGTCGGGTGACGGTAGATCTTGTCGCCCGCCGGTTCGAACAGCTCGGCCTTCTCGCTCGGATCCGACGCGGTGATCGCCGACGACGGCACCACCCAGATGCTCACGCCTTCCTGGCGGCGCGTGTAGACGTCGCGCGCCATGCGCAGCGCCATCGACGCGTCGGCGGCATGCAGGCTGCCGCAATGCTTGTGGTCGAGCCCCTGCTTGCTGCGCACGAACACTTCCCAGATCGGCCATTCCTTGTTCATCACTTTCTCCTGAATCCTGAATTCGATGGTGTGCCGCTCAGGCGGCGTGCTGTTCGGCGCGCGCGCGGCGCTTTGCTTCGTGGGCGAGGGCGGCTTCGCGCACCCATGCGCCGTCCTCGTGCGCTTTCACGCGGGTCGCGAGGCGTTCCTTGTTGCACGGGCCGTCGCCGTTGACCACGCGCCAGAATTCGTCCCAGTCGATCGTGCCGTAGTCGTGGTGACCACGTGCTTCGTTCCACTTCAGGTCGGGATCGGGCAGCGTCACGCCGAGCACCTTCGCCTGGTCGACCGTCGCGTCGACGAATTTTTGCCGGAGGTCGTCGTTCGTGATCCGCTTGATGCCCCATTTCGCGGACTGGTTGCTGTGGACCGAATCGGCATCGCTCGGGCCGAACATCATCAGCACCGGCCACCACCAGCGGTTCACGGCCTGCTGGACCATCGCGCGTTGCGCGTCGCTGCCCTTCATCATCGACAGCAGTGCGTCGAAGCCCTGGCGCTGGTGGAACGATTCTTCCTTGCACACGCGGATCATCGCGCGCGCGTACGGGCCGTACGTGCAGCGGCACAGCGGGATCTGGTTCATGATCGCGGCGCCGTCGACCAGCCAGCCGATCACGCCGACGTCGGCCCAGGTCGGCGTCGGGTAGTTGAAGATGCTCGAGTATTTCGCCTTGCCGGCGTGCAGCGCGTCGATCAGCGAATCGCGCGATACGCCGAGCGTTTCGGCCGCGCTATAAAGATAGAGGCCGTGGCCGGCTTCGTCCTGGACCTTCGCGAGCAGGATCGCCTTGCGCTTCAGGCTCGGCGCGCGGGAGATCCAGTTGCCTTCCGGCAGCATGCCGACGACTTCCGAGTGCGCGTGCTGCGAGATCTGGCGGACCAGCGTCTTGCGATAGGCGTCGGGCATCCAGTCCTGCGGTTCGATCTTGCCGTCGGCAGCCATGACCGCATCGAACCGCGCCTGCTCGGGCGACTCGGCTGCGGCGTCGAGCGGCGCGACGTTGCCGGGGATGTCGAGGGATTGCGTGTACATGGCGAGGCTCTCGTCCGGTTGAATGTGTGCGAAGTATAAACCAACCGACCGGTCGGTTAATAAATTTCTTGCGGATTTGCGGAAAGACTCGGGTAAACGAGGGACATCGGGGCGCGATGATGCTGCGTGATGGCGGCCGGCACGCGGGAGCCGCGCCTTCTGCGGCACAATGCCCGCTTTCCGACGAGGATTTTGCCGATGTCATTCCGAAGCAGTATCGCCGCGGCCGTGCTGGGTGCGGCCGTTTTTGTCTCGCCGCTCGTGGCGTCGGCTTCGGCCGCGCCGGCGGGATGGGTTGCCGCGTGGGCGACCGCGTTGCAGCCGATTCCCGACCTTGCCGCACCGCCGCCGCTTTATCGCGCGCCCGACGTTGCCGGTCGCACGGTGCGCCAGATCGTCTATCCGACAGTGCCGGGGCGCGCCGCACGGATCCGCGTCAGCAATGCATACGGTCGTTTCCCCCTCGTCGTCGAGGCGGCGAGCCTCGCGCGCGCTGGCGAGGGCGCGGCGCTGTCCGGCGACGCGGCCGTGCCGGTCCGGTTCGGCGGCAAGGTGTCGGTGACGCTTGCGCCGGGCCAGGAACTCGAAAGCGATCCGGTGGGGATCGACGTCAGGGCCGGGCAGCCGTATGCGATCAGCCTCCAGATGGGGCCGAACCAGCGGATGACGGTCTGGCACCGCGTGTCGAACCAGTTCAATTATGTGTCGGTGCCGGGCGAGCACGTGAGTGATCCGGGGGCTGCCGCGTTCCGCACTCGCTTTACCCAATTTGCATGGGTGACCGAGCTCGCGGTCGAGACCGGTTCCGCGCGCGCCAGCGTAGCCGCGATCGGCGATTCGATCACCGACGGGCTGCGCTCGAGCGTGAACCGGAACCGCCGCTGGCCGGACGCACTGGCGCGTCGGCTGGCCGCCTCGGGCGCGGAATCGATCGGCGTCGCGAATCTCGGGATCAGCGGAAACCGGCTGCTCAGCGATTCGGCTTGCTATGGCACGTCGCTGGCGTCGCGGTTCGAGCGCGATGCGCTGTCGCGCGCGGGCGTAAAGGCGGCGATCGTGCTGATCGGGATCAACGACATCAACTTTGCGGCGATGCCGCCGCGCGCGGGGCTCGATTGCGACCACCCGCATACGCAGGTCACGGCTGCATCGCTGATCGACGGCTACCGCCGACTAATCGACGCGGCGCACCGTCAGGGCGTGAAGGTCTTCGGCGCGACGCTGACGCCGGCTGGGCTGCCGACGGGGCGCGAGGCGATCCGGCTCGAGGTGAACCGGTGGATCCGGAGCGGTGGCGGGTTCGACGGCGTAGTGGACTTCGACGCGGTGCTGCGCGATCCGGCGCGCCTGAGCGTGCTGCAGCGTCGATTCGATAGTGGCGACGGCATTCATCCGAGCGACGCTGGATACACGGCGATGGCCGACGCGGTGCCGGTCGAGCAACTGCAGGCCGCGGTGGGCGGCAAGTAATGAGCTTCTATATATAGAGGGAAGTGTTGCCGGCCCCCTTGTGGTCGATGGCCACCGGCGGCCCGCCGAGCCCCAGCCCCCGTGCGCGTCAGCGCACGGGGGCTTTTTCAAAATATTTTCACAAAGGGCTTGCGTGGATGGGGGAGGGTGCTTAGAATCACGCCTCTTTCGCGCTAACGGAAACGCGGCGCGGAAGAGGGAAGCAAAGCTGGTGGTGTGCCGCAGTGTCGGGCGCGCGGCTGGCCTGGAAGTTGAGCCCCGCAGTCGCAACGATGTAGTGTAAAAAGTTGTTGACGAGCTGCGAAACACGGTTCATAATCTCGCTTCTCTGCTGCTGAAAACGCAGCGCTGCTGAGAAACACGAAGTTCCTCGCA
>NZ_JBQEPY010000011.1:0-276568 GCF_052045915.1 Burkholderia sp. 22088 | reverse complement strand
CGCGCAACGCGAACGACAGCGCGCGTTCGGTCGACGACGCTGCCCGGGTGGGCGGCGCCGTTGCAGTGCGGGCCCGCGCAGTAGACGACGAACAGCGTGCCGGCCGGATAGCCGGCGAGCTTGCTCTCGATGATCTTGCGGTGCGGCAGGTTGCGCGCGCCGGGCACGTGGCCGGCGGCGAACTGGTCGGGGCCGCGCACGTCGAGCAGCACGAAATCGGGCGTACCCGATGCGAGCGCGTCGTGCACGTCCCAGCAATCGGTCTCGAAGCGCAGCGACGCCTCGAAATGCGCGAGGGCGGCGGGGCTGTCGGCAGCGGGGACGTCGGTGACGTAGGACATGGTCGAGTTCTCCTGACGGTTGAGCGGAACGCGGTGGAATGAAGGGCAGTATCGCGGTTCGGCGACCGTCGCGGCAGTGGCGCGATCGACAAGTTCCGGTAACATCGCGCTATGCACAATCATCTCGTCGTCGCGCTCGCCTACGATCGCCTCTGCACCTTCGAATTCGGCTGCGTGGTCGAACTGTTCGCGCTCGAACGCCCCGAGCTCGGGGTCGACTGGTATCGCTTCGCGGTCTGCGCGAGCGAGCCGGGGCCCGTGCGCGCGGCGGGCGGCATCACGGTCGCCGCGCCGTATCGGCTCGCGATGCTCGATCGCGCCGATACCATCGTGATTCCCGGCTGGCGCGATCCGGACGAACCGCCGCCGGAGCCGTTGCTGAAAAAGCTGCGGGCCGCGCATCGCCGTGGCGCGCGGCTTTGCTCGATCTGCTCGGGCGTGTTCGTGCTGGCCGCGGCCGGCGTGCTCGACGGCCTCACGGTGACGACCCACTGGCGCTATGCGGAGAAGCTGCAGGCGCGTTATCCCGCGCTGCGCGTGAATCCCGATGCGCTTTACGTCGACGAAGGGCAGGTCGTCACGTCGGCCGGATCGGCGGCGGGGCTCGACATGCTGCTGCATCTCGTGCGCCGCGATCACGGCGGCGCGATCGCGAACCGGGTCGCGCAGCGCCTCGTGCTGCCGCCGCATCGCGACGGCGGCCAGGCGCAGTTCGTGCCGCGCCCGGTCGCGCCGGGTGGCACCGACCGGCTCGCGAAGCTGATCGACTGGATGCGCGCGCACGCGGCCGAGCCGCACACGCTCGCGTCGCTCGCCGCGCAGGCCGCGATGAGCACGCGCACGCTGCAGCGGCAGTTCGCGGACGCGACGGGGATGTCGCCGCTCGCATGGCTGATCCGCGAACGCGTGAACGTGGCGAAGGACATGCTCGAAGCGCATCCCGCGCTGTCGCTCGCGCAGGTGGCGGCGCGTGCGGGGTTCGGTTCAGAGGAGTCGCTGCGGCGGCATTTCCGGCGCGTCGCGGCGACGAGCCCGGCCGCGTACCGGCGCGGGATGGATCGCGGCGTAAGATCGCAGGACGCTTGAGCGCCGCGCTGTTGCGCGGTGGCTTTCGTACCCGGCGGCGCACCGCCTGACCGGGGCATTCCGGACGAAAGCGCAACAAACCAACAACATGACACTCAGAGAGAACCTCGGATTCGGCTTCATGCGCGACGACGCGCACGTCTATTGCCACGATGGCCCGCTGCGGGACCGCGCCGGCAACCTCATCGAAGGCATCGCGATCGACAGCTTCCGGCCGTTGTCCCGGTATCTGGCGACGGACGGCGTGCGTGCCTATGCGTGCACTTTCACGTGGTTGCGCTTCACCGTGCTCGACGTCGACGCCGCGACGTTTCGCCTGCTGGACGAGTCGCATGCCGTCGACGCGAACCATGTCTATTTTCAGAACCGGAAACTTGCCGGCGCGTCGCCTGCGCGCTTTCGGCTGCTGAGCGAATCATGGGGACATGACGACCGTTACCTGTATCACTACGGCAAGCGCATGCGCGGCGCGGATCCCGCGACGCTGCGTTGGGTCGGCGCGTATCTGGTCGACGCACAGCGCGTCTGGTACGGCGGGCGGGCACTGGAAGGCGCCGATGCGGCGAGCTTTGTCAGCGCGGATGAAGTGGCGCAGGATCAGGCGACCGACCGCGCGCGTCCCTACCGTTACGGCCATGCGGATGATCCCGGCCCGCGCGAGCAATGGGAACGCAACTGGTCGCCGTTCTTCGCCGCGCGTCCCGAATTGCAGGGGTACTGGTGGCATGCGCTGATCGGGCAGGCCGTGGCGGACGTATCGACGCGGGAACTCGGCGGCGGATACCGGGTGGTCGGCGATCAGGTGTACCTGCACGACCTGCCGCTGCTCGAACCGGACGCGGGGACGGTCCGATGGCTCGGCGATTCATTCATCGCGGACCGCTCGCGGCTCTATTCGTATTCGGCGTACCACAAGGGCTTTCTTCGCGGAGGGCCGCTTCCGGGCGATCCTGCGCAGTGGCGGCATCTTGGCGGGCCGTGGTATCAGGCCGGCGATCATTGCTATCGGCAGCAATGGCGCGGCCATGCGGAGGCCGCGAAGGTCGACGGCAAGACGTTCGAGATCCTGAACGATACCTATGCGAAGGATCGCAATGGCGTGCTGTGCATGCTGGTACGCAAGCGCGGCATCGATCCCGCACGAATCGAAGTCGTCGGCGACGACCATCTGCGGGAGGGAGACCGGCTGTTCTATTTCGGCAAGGAAGTGAAGGCCAGGTTCGATGCCCCGACGGCCGAACCGGTCGGTCACGGCTTTCTGCGCGACGGGCAGGGGCGATTGCTGCACTACAACCAGCCGTATCGGCGCGGCGTCGACGGAGCGACGCTCACGTTCCTGTCCGAGTATTTCGCACGGGACCGCGCGCGGGCCTACGTCTATTGCAACGGCGCCGAACTCGTGCCGCTGCCCGGCGTCGATCCGGCCGCCTTTCATCTGGAGCAACCCGATATCGGCACGGACGGCAGTCGTCGCTACGTGTATCAGGCATGGCTGGCTGCGTGGCGCGCGCGTGACAGGTCACCGATGCCCGACTACGTGCCGCCGGACTACGTGGCGCCCGAAGCGGGAGCACGGGCCGATGCCGGACCGGCGCCCGAATCGGTGTCGGCGAACGGGTTCCGGCACGCGTCGCCCGCCGGGCCGGACGCCGCCCGCCGGGCGTGCGTGATCGAATGGGCGCGCGACGAGACGGGCGAACCGCGACTCGTCGTGGCCGGCGACGGATTCTGCGACATCTGGGATCTGGCGCAGCGGCAAGTGGTCGCGTCGTTTGCGCTGCCTCGTCCGTTCGTGCCCGACGAGACGGAGGCGACGGCCATGGACCGACTGCGCAACGTGCCGGTGAGCGCGTCGGCCGATGCGTCGTTGTCGACGCTGATTGTCGCGTACTGGGACAACACGACACTTTACCGGGTCGATGCCGCGAGCGGTGCAGCGGACGCGTGCTGGCGGGCGGACAGCCGTTATGACGATCCGGAACGGGTTCATCTGTCGCCCGACGCGCGCGAAGCGTGGGTGCGCATCCGCAACCGGCTCTATCGCGTGCCGCTCGCCGGCGACGGCACGCTCGACGTGCTCGATTACGATCTGGCCGACCAGCGTTTCCAGGACGCTCCGTTCGCGGTGAGCGCCAGCCGGCATCGCCGTGCATTCGCGCGGGACGCGGCACTGACGGTGCGCACGGACGGCGCGACCGATTGCGACATACCCGGCGCGGACAACGGTTTTCCATGCGCGTTTTCGGACGACGGCACGCGCGTGCTGGCGCGCGACGCGAAATTCGTGTTGCGCGAGTTCGACGTCGACAGCGGCAAGCGCCTCGCGTTGCATCGTGGCGGCTGGTGCGAGCGCAAGTGGTTCAAGAGCCAGGCCGGCTGGATCGGCGGGCGCCCCGTGTTCGTCGGCCTGCCGATGGGCGGGCAGGGCGAGGTCGACATCTGGGATGTGCTCGACAACCGGCTGCTGTTTCGCATCGAGGCCGCCGCACGCGTGCCCGAGCCGGACGCGGGCTGACACCGTCGCGACGCTGCGGCCGGTCGCGGGAAGAACGCCGGGCGATTCCGAAGCCGATGCGAGCGGCCGACGCGATCGCGCCGCGATACGGCGCATGCATCCTCCAACCCGACGACGACGGTGCAGCGCAGGCGGCCGGTGACCGGAGCAACCGGCCGCGTGTACTGAACGGCCGCGTGCCATCGCGGCCGGTGCAGGCTTACCGCGGAATGGTGTCGCGCGCCTTCTGCTTGATGCACGCGATCCGGTACACGCCGTCCTCGACTTCGACACCGTGCGTGTCGTGCGTGAAGCCCGGGAAGCGCAGGTCGTACTGCTCGAGCGCCTTGAGGTAGCCGAGCAGCGGGCCGTCGGCCGGCCCCGCGTTCTCGCCGGGCATCAGCAGCGGAATGCCGGGCGGATAGGGCACGACGCCCGTCGCGACGGTGCGGCCTTCCATCTCCGACAGCTCCAGCATCTCGATGTCGTTGTGCACGAGATGCTCGAACGCCTCGGCCGGGCTGTAATCGGGCTTCGGCAGCGTCGAGAAGCCGCGCGACATCATCTCGGTCGTCTTCAGGTCGCTCATCGCGCTGAACATCAGGTCGCACAGGTCGCGCAGGCCGAGCTTGCCGTAGCGTTCCGGATAGCGCGCGACGAGTTCGGGCAACGCCTGTTCTAGCGACACGTTCGCATCGTAGTCGCGCTTGAAGTCGAGCAGCGTGTTGACGAGCGTGCCCCACTTGCCCTTCGTCACGCCGAGCGAGAACAGGAACAGGATCGTGAAGTCGGTCGTCTTCTCGACGACGATCCCGTGCCGGTCGAGATACGCGGTGACGACCGATGCCGGAATGCCGACCGGCATCAGCCCGCCGTGCGATGCGACGCCCGGCGTGACGATCGACACCTTGATCGGGTCGAGCATGCAGTAGTCGTCCTCGATTTCGCCGAAGCCGTGCCACGTGTCGCCCGGATGCAGTACCCAGCACGACGGGTCGGTGGCGAGCAGCGTCTCGTCCGCTTCGTGGAAGCGCACGCGGCGGCCCGTCTTGCGATCGACGACGTTGTCGGGCTGCCAGCCGTTGAAGAACCAGTCGTTGTTTTCCGCGCATTCCGCATGCAGGCGCGCAAGCATCTGGCGGAACGCGACGGCCTCGCGGATCGCGTCGGTCGTCAGCGCCTCGCCGCCGGGGCCGTCCATCATCGCGGCGCTCACGTCGTTCGACGCGATGATCGCGTAGTTCGGCGACGTCGACGCATGCATCATGTACGCCTCGTTGAAGCGCGCATGCTCGATCGGGTTGCGGCCGTCGCGGACGTGGATGAACGACGCCTGCGACAGCGCGGCGAGCAGCTTGTGCGTCGATTGCGTCGCGAACACCGTCGGCTTGCTCGCGTCGTGCTGCGACGGATCGCCGTGCATCGCGTGACGGTCGCGGTAGATCGGGTTGAAGCGCGCGTAGCCGTACCACGCCTCGTCGAAGTGCAATCGGTCGACGCTCTGCCCGAGCAGTTCCTCGACGCGCGCGACGTTGTAGCAGAGGCCGTCGTACGTCGAGTTCGTGATCAGCGCATGCACGGGCGTCGGGTCGATGCCGTCGCGGCCGCGCACGAGCGGGTTCGCGTCGATCGCGAGCCGCACGGCGGCGGCCGTCAGCCGTTCCGGCATGATCGGCCCGATGATCCCGTAGTGGTTGCGCGACGGAATCAGGTAGGTCGGAATCGCGCCGGACATCGTCATCGCGTGCTCGGCCGACTTGTGGCAGTTGCGGTCGCACAGCGCGACCTGGTTGCGCGTGACGCTCGCCATCAGGATCACGCGGTTCGACATCGACGAGCCGTTCGTCACGTGATACGTGCGGTGCGCGCCGAACACGCGCGCCGCGTAGCGTTCGCTTTCGCCGATCGGGCCGGAGTGGTCGAGCAGCGAGCCGAGTTCGCCGACCGAGATCGACAGGTCCGAGCGGAACAGCGCCTCGCCGAAGAATTCGAAGTACGCGCGGCCGACCGGCGATTTCAGGAACGCGGTGCCGCCGGTGTGACCGGGTGTGTGCCACGAGTATTCGTACACGCGCGAGAATTTCGCGAGCGCGCGGAACATCGGCGGCAGCACGGTCTCGCGGTAGCGTTCGATCGCGGCGACGATCCGCCCGCCGATGAACGCGGTGGTGTCCTCCAGCATCCAGATGAAGTCGTCGGCCTTGCGCATCGCGTCGACGGGAATCGCGGATGCGCTGGCACGGCTCGCGAGCAGGAACACGGGCACGGTTGCATTGCGCGCGCGCATCGCGTCGAGCACGGCCTGCGCGGGCGCGTGGCCGGCGTCGTTGCCGAGTTCCCAGTTGAGCAGCAGGCACTGGATCGCCGGATCGGCGGCGACGACCGCGCAGGCATCGTCGGCGGACGTCGCGATCACGACGTCGACGAGCCGGGTGCGCAGCTCCTCGGCGAGCGCCGTCGCGGCGCGCCCGGTGGCCGTGCGTTCGTCGATGTCGTGCTGCACGAGCAGCGCCTTCATGCCGAGGCGGCGGAAGGCCGGTTGGGTCAAGGAAGCGGTCATGTGTCATTCCCCCGTTTGCTGGGTTGCCTGGACGCTCGCGGCAACGGCCGGCGAGCGCGCGTGAAGGGTGTCGGCCTGGTGACGGCCCACGGAAATCCAGAAGGTCGCGGCGAGCGCGGCGATGGTCACACCGAGCGCGAGATAGCGCACCCAGCGCGGCGAGCGGCCGCCCGGATGCACGTGGGTTTCCTCGATCTCGCGCTGGCGGTTGATCGACAGCTCGTAGAAGACGATCGTCGCGACGACGAAGATCAGCGACCAGCGCGTCTGCTGGCCGTCGGAGCCGACCATCGCCCACAGCGCGTAGACGGCGCCGATCAGGCCGACGATCGTGTAGAACGTGAACTGGTGCGACGGCATCTTGCCGTAGCCGAGCACCTTGATCGCGATGCACGAATAGATGTACGGCAGCAGCGTCATGATCACGGCGATTGACGCGATCTTGCCGAACTGCTCGCTGGCGCTCGGCGACATCGTCGCGAGCACCTGCACCGACATGATCAGCGCGACGATCGCGAGGCCGGCCGACGGCACGTTCTTCGAGTTGACGCGCGCGAACACGCTGGCGAACAGGCCGTCGTCGGCCGCGGCCTTCGCGGTCTGGCCGACCAGCAGCGTCCAGCCCGCGAGCGAGCCGAGGCAGCCGAGCGCCGCGCACAGCGCGACCGCGTTCGCGGCCGTATTGCCGAGCGCGAGGCGCGCGGCATCCGCGAACGGCGCGCTCGACGCGAGCAGCGCCTTGTTCGGGATCATCCCCATGATCACGGTCGAGCTGAGCACGTAGCAGACGGCCGCGAGCACCACGCCGCCGACGGTCGCGATCGGCACGTTGCGCGACGGGTTCTCGACGACGCCGGCCGACACCGATGCGCTTTCCACGCCGATGAACGCCCACAGCGTGAAGTTCAGCGTCGCGCCGATCGCGCTGAAGCTGTTGGTGCCCGACACGTTCCAGCCGGCGAAATACACGTCCTTGCTGAACCAGAACCAGCCGAACACGGCCATTCCGAGGATCGGCACGAGCGCGAAGACCGTCGTGACCGACTGCACGCGGCCGACGACGTTCGGCCCGAGGATGTTCGCGTACGTGAACAGCCAGATCACGAAGATCTGCGCGAGCGCGAACACGAGCGGGTCCTTCAGTACCGGGAAGAAATGCGTGAGGTAGCCGAGGCCGGCGACCGCGAGGCCGACGTTGCCGAGCACGTTCGCGAGCCAGTAGATCAGGTTGGTCTGGTAGCCCATGTACGGGCCGAACGACTTGCGCGCATACGCGTACGGGCCGCCGGCGGCCGGGTCGATCGCGGCGAGCTTCGCGAACACGAGCGCGAGCGACACGGCGCCGACGACGGTGATCAGCCAGCCGAAGATCGCGATGCCGCCGGTCGCGGCGAGGTTCGCGGGCAGCATGAAGACGCCGGAGCCCATCATGTTGCCCGCGACCATCAGCGTGGCGGGAATGACGCCGATTTTCGGCGCGGAAGCCGCGTCCGGCGTGGCGGCGGCGCGGGAGGAGGACGAGCTGGCATCGGACATGCGACGCTCCTTGAGAAGGCGTGTTTCGGTTGAGGTAACGCGGTGTGGCGCCAGTCGACGATTCCGGTGTGGTTCGTCGTTTTAATTGACGCGTTCATGTTATCGCTCGGGGCGATTATTAATAAGGGTAAACGCTTGTGTTTAATAACTTGAATATTGATCAATGTCATTGAAGCCGGTGAAACGGTGTTTGGCTTCGGGTTCGGCGGCCCGTGTGGAAAGGCCGGAGCGCGTTTTTGCCGATTCCGGTCCGGACGGGTTGGATCGTGCCGCGGAAGCTTCGACGAATAATCGCTTTTACTAACCGGTTAAATCAATTCGTGACGCAAATGGCGCGGAAATCGGAGTTTGAGTTTGTCGGTTATTATCGGGCGCATTAAATGCGTGCCGCCGGCGCGCGCGACCACCGCTTCTTCCCCGAGGATGATTCCGATGACGACGCTGCCTTCCCGTTTGCCGCTGATCCAGGCCCCGATGGTCGGTTCACTGAGCCCGCTCGCGATCGCCGTGTGCGAAGCCGGCGGGCTCGGCTCGCTCGCCTGCGCGGCACTGGGTCCGCAGCAATTGCGCGACGAGATCGCGGCGATCCGGGCGCGCACGCCCGCCCCGTTCAACGTGAACTTCTTCTGCCATACGCCGCCGGCACCCGATGCCGCGGTCGACGCGCGTTGGCGCGCGGCGCTCGCGGGCTACTACGCGGAAGTCGGGCTCGATCCGGCCGACGTGAAGGGCGGCCCCGGACGCGCGCCGTTCGACGATGCGATGTGCGCGGTCGTCGAAGAGCTGCGGCCGGCCGTCGTGAGCTTTCACTTCGGGCTCCCGGACGATCCGCTGCTCGATCGCGTGCGGCGCACGGGCGCGCAGGTCGTCTCGTCCGCGACAACCGTCGAGGAAGCGCGCTGGCTGGATGCGCGCGGCGTCGACGCGATCGTCGCGCAGGGCGCGGAGGCCGGCGGCCATCGCGGCATGTTCCTGACCGACGACATCCATGCGCAGCCGGGCCTGTTCGCGTTGCTGCCGCAGATCGTCGACGCGGTGCGCGCGCCGGTGATCGCCGCCGGCGCGATCGCCGACGGGCGCGGCATCGCAGCCGCGTTCGCGCTCGGCGCGCGCGCGGTGCAGATCGGCACCGGTTACCTGCTGACGCCGCAGGCCGGCCGCTCGGCGCAGCATCGCGCGGCGGTGCGCGCCGCGCGCGACGACGGCACGCGCCTGACCAACCTGTACACGGGCCGCCCCGCGCGCGGGCTGCTGACGCGCTTCATGCGCGAACAGGGGCCGATGAGCGCGCTCGCGCCGGCGTTTCCGCTCGCGACGGCCGTGGTCGATCCGCTGCGCGGCGCGTTCGAGCGGCAGGGCCGCGACGACTTCTCGGTGCTGTGGTCGGGCGAGGCCGCGGCGCTCGCGCGTGAAGAGGATGCGGGCGAGCTGACGCAGCGCCTGTGGCGCGATGCGCTGGCATGTGCGGCGGGGCTGCACGACGCGTTTCCGCAGGCGCGCTGAGCGACCGGGAAGGGGGCGCCGGCGCGGGAGCATCGGCGTATCATCTGGGTTTTCGTCAGCCCGATCCAGGCACCCCCCACCATGACCTCCGTCGACACTACCCCCGTCCTCGACCATGACAAGCTCGTTACCTTCATCGAGCGCAAGTGGAACGATGAAATCCTCCACGCACTGACCGACTACATCGCGATCCCCGCGAAGAGCCCTGCATTCGACCCCGACTGGGCGAAGCGCGGTTATCTCGAGCGCGTCGTCACCGATGCCGCGCAGTGGGCCGAGCGACAGCCCGTGAAAGGCCTGAAGCTCGAGATCGTGCGCCTGCCGGGCCGCACGCCGGTGATCTTCTTCGAATCGCCCGCCACGCGCTCGGGCAGCACCGACACGATCCTGCTGTACGGCCACCTCGACAAGCAGCCCGAATTCGACGGCTGGCGCGCGGACCTCGGCCCGTGGACGCCGAAGTACGAGAACGGCAAGCTGTACGGCCGCGGCGGCGCGGACGACGGTTACGCGATCTACGCGAGCCTCGCCGCGCTCGGCGCGCTCGACGAGCAGGGCATCGAGCGGCCGCGTTGCGTCGGCCTGATCGAGACCTGCGAGGAGTCGGGCAGCTACGACCTGCTGCCGTACGTCGACGCGCTGCGCGACCGGCTCGGCCAGGTGTCGCTCGTCGTGTGCCTCGATTCGGGCGCCGGCAACTACGACCAGATGTGGCTCACCACGTCGCTGCGCGGGCTGGTGTCCGGCGACCTGCAGGTCGAGGTGCTCGAGGAAGGCGTGCATTCGGGCGTGTTCGGCGGCATCGCGCCGTCGAGCTTCCGCGTGATGCGCCAGCTGTTCGAGCGCCTGGAAGATGCGAAGAACGGCAACCTGCTGCCGGGCGTGTTCCATTGCGAGATTCCCGACAGCCGCGTGCGCGAAGCCGACGCAGCCGCCGCCATCCTCGGCGACGCCGTGTGGAAGGGGCTGCCGTGGGCCTGCGGCGCGGACGGCAAGCCGGTGCTGCCGACCACCACCGATCCGCGCGAGGCGCTGCTGAATTCGACGTGGCGCCCGTCGCTGTCGGTGACCGGCGCGGCCGGCATGCCGGCGCTCGCGGATGCGGGCAACGTGCTGCGTCCGCGCACCGCGTTCAAGCTGTCGCTGCGCCTGCCGCCGCTCGTCGACGCCGCGCAGGCCGTGCAGCAACTGAAGGAACTGCTCGAACTCGATCCGCCGTATAACGCGAAGGTCACGTTCAAGCCGGACGCGGGTGCCGCGACGGGCTGGAGCGCTCCGGATCTCGCGCCGTGGCTCGCGTCGTCGCTCGATGCCGCGTCGCGCCGCCACTTCGGCGCCGATTGCGCGTACATGGGCCTCGGCGGCACGATCCCGCTGATGAACGTGCTGCAGGAAGGTTTCCCGTCCGCCCAGTTCATGGTGTGCGGCGTGCTCGGGCCGAAGTCGAACGCGCACGGCCCGAACGAGTTCCTGCACGTGCCGTACGCGAAGAAGCTGACGGCGGCGGTCGCGGACGTGATCGCGACCGCGCGCTGAGCGCCACGACTGCCCGACCCGACCCGACCTGACCTGACGGAACCTTGCCGATGACCGCCTTGCCGACGCCCGATACCGAACCGCTGCGCATGCGCGCCGAACCGCTGCATGCATTCGTCGCGGCACTCTGGGAACGGGCCGGCAGCAGCGAGCGGGAGGCACGGCTCGTCGCCGATCACCTGGTCGGCGCGAATCTCGCGGGTCACGATTCGCACGGGGTCGGGATGATCCCGAACTACGTCGCGTCGTGGCGGGAAGGGCAGTTGCAGCTGAACGGGCACGCGTCGATCGTCCGCGACGGCGGCGCGGTGCTGACGATCGACGGCGGGCGCGGCTTCGGCCAGGTGATCGCGTTCGAGGCGATGGTCGAAGGGATCGAGCGTGCGCGGCGCATGGGCATCTGCGCGATCGGGCTGCGCGACGTGCATCATCTCGGCCGCATCGGACACTGGGCCGAGCAGTGCGCGCGCGCGGGGCTCGTGTCGTTCCATTTCGTCAACGTGCCGGGCGACCTGCTGGTCGCGCCGCTGCACGGCACGGATCCGCGCTTCGGCACGAACCCGTTCTGCGCCGCGTATCCGCGTGCGGGCAGGCCGCCGCTGCTGCTCGATTTCGCGACGAGCGCGATCGCGTACGGCAAGACGCGCGTCGCGCACAACCAGCGCAAGCGCGTGCCGGCCGGGTCGCTGATCGACCATCGCGGCCAGCCGACCGACGATCCGGCCGTGATGCACGAGCAGCCGTTCGGCGCGCTGCTGCCGTTCGGGCTGCACAAGGGGTACGCGCTGGCGGCGATGTGCGAGATTTTCGGCGGTGCGCTCGTCGGCGGGCATACGACCTACGGCGACACGCTGCAGAAGACGAGCGCGATCGTCAACGGGATGCTGTCGGTGCTGATCGACCCGAAGGCATTCGATGCGGCCGATGCGGAGCGTGAGGCCGATGCGTTCGTCGCATGGGCCAAGGCGTCGCCGCAGGCCGGTGACGCGCCGGTACAGGTGCCGGGCGAGCCGGAAGAGACGAGCCGCGCGGCGCGCGGGGCCGGCGGCATTCCGGTCGATCGCGCGACGTGGCGGCAGATCCGCGAGAGCGCGGCGGCGGTCGGCTTCGACGACGCGGCGCTCGACGCGTGGACGCAGCGTTGCATGGAGCGTGCATGAGCTGGCAGTCGGAGAAGGCACACGGCGAGGAGATCGCATATCAGCTCGCGCCGCTCGGCAAGGTCGAGGTCGCGCGGTTCTTCAGCGGGGCGGCGATGCGGCTCGATGGCGTGATGTTCGGCTTCATGTCGCGCGGGTCGCTGTTCCTGCGTGTCGACGACGTGAACCGTCCGGCATTCGTCGCGGCGGGGATGGGGCCGTTCTCGTATGCGAGGCCCACGCGTACCGTCGCGCTGGAGGGCTACTACGAAACCCCGGCCGACGTGCTCGAGGATGCGGGTGCGCTGTTCGACTGGTGCCGCAGCGCGTATCGCGCGGCGCTGCTGGCGGGGCCGCCGAAGCGAAAGGCGAGGGTGGCGGAGAAGTCTGCGGCAAAGCCGGCAGTGAAGCGGGCAACGAAACCGGCGGCCAAGCCAGCGGCAAAGGCGGCAGCGAAACCGACAGCAAAACCAGCAACTAAACCACCGGCGAAGCGCAAGCAAACCTGATGCCGGTCGAGCGAAGCGACACTTTCGCAAATTTCGCTTCCCTTTCTTTCGATCTCGAACGTGCCGGGGCGATTCGCGCGACACGCGGCGCATGACGGGTGCCAGGCGGTGCGCCCGCGCAGGTGCGTAAAGTCATGCGGCTTGCCGCACCGCACATCCCCCGTGCTTCACAACGGCGGCCCCGGCGTTTATGATCGGCGCGGGTTGCACCCGTGACTGGCGCGACCCGCGCCGGCCTCGCCGCCGGCTCCAACGAACGGCGCATCGTATGCCGCGCGGGACATTTCCCCACCCATCATTCCAGACGGAGACAACCGATGCTCGTCCTGATTCTCGGTTTAGCGATCTTCCTCGGTGTGCACTCGATCCGGATCGTCGCGGACGGCTGGCGGTCGGCGACGATCGAGCGAATCGGCGAGAAAGGCTGGAAGGGCACCTATGCGATCGCATCGATCATCGGCTTCGTGCTGATCGTCTGGGGTTACGGCATCGCGCGCCAGGGCGCGACGCTGCTGTGGGTGTCGCCGGTCGGTGTGCGCCACCTCACCGGCATGCTGACCGCGATCGCATTCGTGCTGATCGCCGCCTCCTACGTGCCCGGCAACCGTATCAAGACGCTCGTCGGCCATCCGATGGTGGCCGGCGTGGCGGTCTGGGCGATCGCGCACCTGCTCGCGAACGGCACGCTGCACGCCGTCGTGCTGTTCGGCGCCTTCTTCGTCTGGTCGCTCGTCGATTTCGTCGTGTGGCGCGCGCGTGACCGCCGCGAAGGCGTTCGTTATCCGGCGGGCAGGCTGTCGGGCGACGTCGTGGCGATCATGGCCGGGCTCGTCGTCTGGGCCGTCTTCGTGCTGTTCCTGCACGGCTGGCTGATCGGCGTGCGGCCGTTCGGCTAAGCCGCCAGGCACTTGCGCGGCCGAGCGGCTGAAAAACTGAGCGGCCGAGCGGCCGAGAAGCCGAGAAGCCAAGCGGTTGAGCAACTGACTGGCCGAGCGGCGCCGGCCAGCGCGCCGCCCGCCGAGGGCGACGGTCAGCGCAGCTTCGCGCCGGCCGTTTCGCCGAGTTGCGCCGGCTTGCGGCGCAGGAAATACGCCGCGACGATCGCGAGCGCCGTCGATACCGTGAACCAGAACTGGAAGCGCGAATCCGGGTTGAATGCCTGCGAGCCGAGCACGGCGACGAGCGCCAGCAGCGCGACCCAGTTCGACACCGGATAGAACCACGCGCGGAACGCCGCCGGGTCGCGTCGCTCGTGCTTCGTCTGCCGGCGCATCGCGAAGTGCGCGACGATGATGAAGATCCACACGATCATCACGAACGCGCCGCTGCTCTTCGCGAGCATCAGGAACAGGTCGCCGCCGCTCACGAAGTGAACGCCGAGGATCGACACGCAGATCGCGAGGCACAGCACGAGCGCGTTCATCGGCACGCCTTTCGCGTTGGTACGGCCGAACATCGCGGGCGCGTGACCGCGCTGGCTGAGCGAGAACAGCATGCGCGAGTTCGAGAACAGGAACGAGTTCATCACCGACATGAACGACACGAACAGCACGATCTTCATCGCGACGGCCGCGCCCGTGAAGCCCGCCATGCCGAACAGCGACACGTACGGCGATTTCAGGTTGGCCTTGTCCGTCCACGGCATGCACAGGATCAGGATCGACACCGAGCCGACGTAGAACACCATCACGCGCACGATCACGCTCTTGATCGCGCGGATCACGTTCTTGCTCGGGTTCTCGGATTCGCCCGCCGCCACGGCCGCGATTTCGCTGCCGCCGAGCGAGAAGATCACGACCATCACGCCGGCAAGCACGGGCGAAATGCCGTTCGGCATGAAGCCGCCGTGATCCGTGAGGTTCACGAGCCCGGGCGCCGGAATGCGCGGCTGGAAGCCGAGCAGGATCGATGCGCCGAGCGCCATGAACACGACGATCGTCGCGACCTTCGCGAACGACAGCCAGTATTCCGCTTCGCCGAACGAGCGCACCGAGTACGCGTTGCTCGCGATCAGCGTCACGAGCATGAACAGTGCGCCGGCCCACACGGGCAGCCACGGCAGGAAATCGTTGAGGATCGCGCCGAGCAGGATCGCCTCGACGGTGATCGTCATCATCGACTTGAACCAGTACAGCCAGCCGACCGCGAAGCCGGCCCATTCGCCGAGATAGCTGCTCGCGTAGGTGGAGAACGAGCCGCTGTCGGGATTGCGGGACGCCATTTCGCCGAGCATGAACATGACGAGCGTGACGATCACGCCGCCGATCAGGTACGACAGGATCGCCGCGGGGCCGGCGGTCGCGATGATCGCGCCGGAGCCGACGAACAGGCCTGCGCCGATCACGCCGCCAAGCGCGATCATCGTGATGTGCCGTTGCTTGAGGCTTTGCCTCAAAGAATTGTCCTGCATCTCCTACCTCTAGTTATTGTTGGCCGGGAACGCATCGGGCAGCGGCGGCAACGTTCTGCCGCCGCAGGGGCGCCGATGTCGGGGGAGCGTGTGTGACGCGATGTGCCGGGCCGCCGGCGGTGAGTCGGAATGGCGGCCGCGAAGTGCCGGTCGGTGCCCGCGAGAGGGCGATGACGACGGCAACCCGGATTGTGGGCGGACACCGCCGTCACCGCAAACGAGATATGAGAAAGACGTCTTGCGGTTTGCTCATCAATTGCCGTGGTGGCGACAAGCGTGTGCGTGGGTCAGATCGGCTTGACGAACAACCCGATGGTCAGCAATGCGCCGATGCAGACGATCCCGATCCGCAGCACGCGTTCGTTCACGCGATGCAGCGCCCACGTGCCGAGCAGCCCGCCGACGACCGCGCCGCCGCCGAGCGCGAGCGCCTTGCCCCAGTGCAGGTGCGGCGACGTCAGGAACAGCACGACGGCCGATGCGTTCATCACGCCTGCGAGCGCGTTCTTCGTCGACATCGCGTGACGCGGCGACAGGCCGGCCATCGTCAGCACGGCCATCATCAGGAAGCCGAGCCCGCCGCCGAAGTAGCCGCCGTAGATCGCGATCATGAATTGCGAGAACGCGGCCGGGACGGTGCCGAGGTGGGCCGTGCCTTCGCCCGGCTTGCGGAAGAAACTGCCCCACGCGAATACGATCGTCGCGAACAGCACGAGCCACGGCACGAGGCGCGAGAAGATCGACGAAGGCGTCTTCAGCAACAGCAGCCCGCCGAGCGCGCCGCCGACCACGCTGATCGCGAACATCGCCCGAAACGACAGCTTGCCGACGCCGCGCACCATGTTGCGGCTCGCCCAGCCGGTCGTGACCTGAGCGGGAAACAGCGCGACCGTCGACGTGATGTTCGCCGAGAGCGGCGACATGCCCGACACGATCAGCGCGGGCAGTGTGACGAACGAGCCGCCGCCCGCGAGGGTGTTCTGCAGTCCGGCCCACAGGCCGGCGAGGATGACGAGAGCGAGCATGGGTGCGCGAACGGGGAGGTGGCTGGACGCCCGCTTGCCGGAGGCGGGCAGGCGCGGCGGACGCTCGATGGTAATGCAGGATCGCGGACGCAGGAAGGCAGGCCGGGCGTTCTGCGCGATGCGGTGCAGGTCGTGGTGTGTCGACGCGCTGTTGCGCGGCCCGTCGATGGCGGCCGCGCCGATTGCAATCCCGGCGGCGACACCCGGACGACGCATGTCCGCTCACGTGGGAGATCGCCATGGGAAGCCGGATTTAACGCTTCATTACGATAGGTTTACCGGAAAGGTGCTAAATTCGCGCATCGATATCTCGAAAAGTGGCGAGGGTAGACAGATGCTGAAGAAATGGGCCGGAATGGCAGCGATGGTCGGCGCGATGGTGGCGGTCTCGGCGCCTGCCGTGGCAGGTGACACGAACAACGCACTGGGCGGCGCGCTCGGCGGTGTCGCGGGCGCGGCGGTCGGCAACGCGGTCGGCGGGAGCACGGGCGCGATCATCGGCGGGGCCGTGGGCGGCGGCGCAGGTGGCGCGGTGACGTCGAACAAGCGCGAACGCACGGGCGCCATCGTCGGCGGCGCACTGGGCGGCGGCGCGGGCACCGCGGCGGGCCACGCGATGGGCGGCACGGCGGGCGGGCTCGTGGGCGCAGCCGTCGGCGGCGGCGCGGGGGCGGCGCTGGGCGGCCACGTGTCGCGCAACAACTCGCGCTCCGACGATTACTATCGCGGCGGCAAGCACAAGAAAAAGAAGCACCACAAGCACAACGACTGACCGGCGGTTCCCGACGCCTCCGATGGCGCCGGGTTACCGTGCGCGAACGGCAACGGCGGCGCTCGAGCCGCCGTTGCCGTTTTCGGTGATCAGCGCCCGGAGCACCAGGTCCGAGATCGTGCGATAGGCCGCGTCGAAATCGTCGCTCCCCAGCGCGCGCTTGCCGAGCACCAGCAGCATCTGCGACGCGAAATCCGCATACGACTGCGTCGCTGCCCAGATCAGGAAGAACAGGTGCTCGGCATCGACCTGCCGGACCTTGCCTTCGTCGATCCAGCGTTCGAGCACCCGGATGTCGTCCCGCAGCACCGGGATCAGTTGCTTGCGGATCTCCTTTCCGTAGGTCTTCGCGCCGCCGATGATCTCCAGCGCGAACACCCGTGATCCATGCGGGCGGTTCCGGGAAAATTCGAGTTTGGCGCGGATATAGGCCGACATCGCTTCCGCCGGCTCGCGCTCGGGCGCCGCGAACTCCCGCATCCTGCCGAGCCAGTCCCGCAGGACGTCGTCCAGCACGCGTCTGTAGAGCGCCAGTTTCGTCGGGAAGTAGTACATCAGGTTCTGCTTCGACAAGCCGGCCGCCGCCGCGATCGCCGCAACCGAACTCCCTTCGAATCCATACGTGGAAAACGATTCCTCGGCGGCGGCGAGAATGGCCGCCTCGAGGGTATCGCGCAGCGCTTCCCGCCGGCCGGGTGGCCGGGCGGGCGGTTCTGCGGTCGGCGCGGACGGGTTCATCGCTCGATCCTCCACCAGCATGTCGGGCCGGAGCCGCCGTCCGCTCAACGCGCGTTCGCTTCGGGATAGGTGATGTGTTCCGGCGCGCGCTGCATGATGACCTTCCCGCCGCGCAGCGACGTACGCACCCTGGCCTGCTTGCGAATCACTTCGTAGTCGCTATCGGCGTCGAGGATCAGCAGATTGGCCGGCCGCCCGACGGCGAGGCCGTACCGGTCGCCGAGGGACATCGCGTTCGCGCTGTGCTCGGTGACGAAATCGAGGCACCGCTGCAGGTCTTCGTATCCGAGCATGTGGCACACGTGCAGGCCCACGTCGAGAATGCGCAGGATGTTGCCGTTGCCGACGGGGTACCACGGGTCCTTGATCGAATCCTGCCCGAAGCACACGTTGATGCCGGCGCGATCGAGCTCCGCCACACGCGTGATGCCGCGCCGCTTCGGGTAGGTGTCGAAACGCCCCTGCAGGTGGATGCTTTCGGTCGGACACGAAATGAAATGAATCTCCGAGCGCTTCAGCAGCCGGAACAGCTTCGAGCAATAAGCGTTGTCGTAGGAGCCCATCGCGGTCGTGTGGCTCGCGGTGACGCGCTTGCCCATCCCGCGTACCCGCGCTTCCTCGGCGAGCACTTCCAGGAAGCGCGATTGCGGATCGTCGGTTTCGTCGCAATGGACGTCGACGAGGCAGCCCTTGCGCTCCGCGAGATCCATCAGGAACTTGATGGAGCTCACGCCCTGGTCGCGCGTGTTCTCGAAATGCGGAATGCCGCCGACGACGTCGGCGCCCATCTCGATCGCGCGCTCCATCAACGCGCGGCCGTTGTCGAACGACTCGATGCCTTCCTGCGGAAACGCAACGATCTGCAGGTCGATGAGATCGCGCGCCTCTTCCCTGACCTCGACCATCGCCTTCAACGCGGCGAGCGTTGGATCGGTGACGTCCACGTGCGTGCGCACGTGCTGGATGCCGTTGTCGCGCAGCATCCCGATCGTCGTGTGCGCGCGGGCTTTCGTATCGTCGTGCGTGATCGTGGCCTTGCGCTGCCCCCATCGCTCGATGCCTTCGAACAGCGTGCCGCTCATGTTCCATTCGGGTTCGCCGGCGGTCAGCGTCGCATCGAGATGGATATGCGGCTCGACCAGCGGCGGGATGACGAGATTGCTGCCAGCATCGATGACGTCGTTCCCTTGCGGCGTCAGCGGCGACGACTGGAGGTCGATCGCACGGATCGTGTCCGCATCGAGGTCGATCGTGAAGAGGCCGCTACGGCCGCGCAATCTGGCGTTGATGATCTTCATGTGGGTTCCTGTCGTTCGAGTGGGGCCGGAAGGGCGCGCAGCGGAATCATTCGCCCTGGACGGACGGCTCGCGCGAGAACGCGCGGGCAACCTGCAGCAGCACGATGTACGCGGCGGCGGACGCCGCGATGCCGACGATCGGCGCGATCCACGGCGAGGTGTAGGCGAGTATCGCACCGATCGCATAGGCGGCCAGGCCGACCAGGTTGAAGCGCGGCAGGCGGGCGGTCGCAAGCGACGGGTAGGTGCCGCGATGGCGGTACCAGTAGTCCGCCATGATCACGCCGCCGACGGGCGGAATGATCGAGCCGAGCAGCACGAGGAACGGAATCAGCAGCTCGTACATCCCGCCGACCGCGAGCACGATGCCGATCGCCGCCCCCACGAGGACGAGCGTGCGGCGCCGCTCGGTGCGCAGCAGGTGGCAGCCGGCGGCCGCCACGTTGTACATCGTCGGCCCCTGGATGGTCCAGAGATTCAGGCACAGCATCACGACCGCCGCGATCGACAGGCCCTGCAGCATCATCACCTCGACGATGTCGGCCTGCTGATAGACGATCGCGCAGTACGCGCCCGCGACGATCATCAGGCCGTTGCCCGCGAAGAACCCGATCATGCTGGCCGACACGGCGCTGCGCGCGCTGCGGGCGAGGCGCGTCCAGTTGGTCGCCTGCGTGGCGCCGCTCGCGAAGGTGCCGATGACCATCGTCACCGCGGCCGAGAACTGCATCGGATGCGTCGGCACGACGTGCTTGAGGCCGGCCCACCCGCCGATATCGCGGGTGGCGATCCACATCGACGTCATCAGCAGCACGAACATCAACGGCACGGACACGCGCGACAGCACGTCCATGCCGCGATAGCCGATGATGGCCGTGATCGAGAATCCGAAGCCGAACAGGATCATCAACGGCGTGGTCACCGACGCGGGCCAGCCGAGCAGCTTGACCAGCACGATGGCGACCGTCGCGGTGCCCCACGCGTACCAGCCGAGTTCCGCGAAGCCGAGCAGGAAATCGGACAGCTTGCTGCCGACTTCGCCGAAGCAGAAGCGGCCCATCAGCACCGCATTCAGGCCGCTGCGCGCGGCGATCAGCGCAAGCGACGCCGCATAGGCGGCGAGCAGCAGGTTACCGATCACGGCGATCTGGATCATGCTGACGACATCGAAGGCGACGCCGATCTTGCCGCCGGCGAACATCGTCCCGGTGAAGAACGTGAAGCTCAGCAGCACCATCGTGATCGATAGAAAGCCGGTGCGTTTCTCGAGCGGGACTTCGCTCAGCGCGAATTCCCCGTGGTTCGACCCGGCTGTCGGGCGTGCATCCTGGTTCGTGGGCATCTCGTTTTCCGTGGGCGATCGGGTTGTGGGCTGAAGGCGGTTGCGGAGGCCCGTGCACGGGCAGCGGACGGGCTGTTTCTGTTTTCAGCGCGTCATTCTCTCTGGCCAAAATTTTTACAAGCGTAAAAATTTGGTGTACGCGCGGCGGTCGCGAAGCGGCTGCCGGGAAAGGGGGCTCCGGTTGATTGCCCGGGGGCGCTTGGGGCGAAGTGATTGCGTGAACCGATGTATCCGGGGGTCGACGTGACCGGTGCATCGATCGAGTCGAAGCGCCGATCCCGGCGAATCGCTGGATTCGACCGGGAAAGAACGTGGCCTCGATTCAGGCCGACGAACTAAAGTTGCCCTATTTTGGAATGCTGGGGAAGGCAGGCGTATCAAGCTTCGCCGGTGCCGCACTCTTCCTGAGAGCGCAACTTTAGTTCCAAAATTTCGGAACTGAAGTTTGGACAAAGTTGATGCGTGAACTAAAGTTGCGCGATTTCTGCCATGCAGGCGAATGTGTTTGGCGGGAACTGGATTGTCTTGTGTGACGACATGTATCAGTTGAGGACACCGGCAACTGCGTTCACATTCGGTGAACGGTCCCTTGGTAGTTGGATTGGGAACATCCTATTTGTCTGATTAGTGGGTGCAACGTCTTGCGACGAAACGAGTCAGTCAGGGCCGTCTGACTACTGACATTGGTCTAGTTGACTGTTGCGGCGCGACTCGCGGAATCGACTTGGAGGTGGCGGCGGGCGATATCGATGCCGCTGAGGCTGTGGACTTTGCGGCCCAAAAGATCAATCTCTAAGCTAAGCCCTCCGGAATGCAGGCGGGATATTTCAATTTCCCTTCGTCATAGCAGTGATCTGGCCACCGTGTCTGCTCCACTAACGACATTTCGCTTTCCTCTAGTTGATGCACTTTCTGCATCACAAGGAGGTCCATAGAGGCGAATTGGTGGCAACTGCGGATCGAGTTGATTCGAATTATTCACGGAGCAGACTTTGCTCCGACTTTGTATAACAAAGGAAAAATAAAGCCGTGGCGTCAACTAAAGTTGGATAGCGTGTGCATTGCAGACGCATCGGTTCCTGAACGGACACAATTAGCAGTATCTACGAACTTCAACAAATACATGGATTACCTCCAAAGTAGTCCAAGATTTTGTCCGCATCCCCTCCGGACGCAGGGCCGCAATCCTGACCTTCAAACCGTCGTGCAAACGAAGGTTTGGCACCCCGGAGGCGTCCATGCGTGCTCGACGGAAGGCGAGCAGGACCTCAAGGCCGCACGGACGGCGCAAGCGCCAGGGCGGTTTCGAGCACGGCCCGTCCGAATGTGCGGGCGTATGCGGTCGCATCGGCGTCGTCACGCGGTCGGTCGGCGCTCTCCTTGAACGGCAATTCGATGGTCATCGCCAGCGCATCGAATTGCTCCGCGACCCACGGGATGCACTTCCTTGGGCTCGCGTGGTCAGGTCGGTCGACGGAATAGCCGCGCGCTGTCTGGAACACGGGGGAGCGTCGCAGCAGGTCCTCGTCGAACGTGCGGCGCAGGGCCTGCAAGCGTGGCGTCCAGGCGGGGCTGCCGTCGGCGCCCACCGAGAAGACGTGGGGCAGGACCTCGTCGCCATGGAAGTCGACGAGCAGGTCGAGTCCGAGCGCTTGCATGCGACGGCGCACGGCGGCCGTCTCGGGCGCATCAGGATACTCGCGGTCCCAGCAGCGGTTGAGGTTGGCGCCGCGCGCGTTCGTGCGCAGGTTGCCCAGGCGCACGCCGTCCGGATTGGCATTGACGACGACATGCACGGCTGAGCCACCGTTCTCCCAAACAGGACGCAGCTCGCCGCACAGCCCCTGCACGAGGCCCTCGAGGCAATAACCGCCCTGCGATTCGCCCGGATGCTGGCGAGCCATGAACCAGAGGCGAGTGCGTGGCGCATCGCCCTCGAACGAAAGCATGCGGATCGGCTCGCCGAGCGCGGAGGTCCCGAGGGTCTCCAGCGTTGCGCCTGCCTGCGTCGCCTGAGCGACGAGGTTGTCTTCGGCGACGCGGTCGAAGGTCGGAAAATAGGCAAAGCGCAGGCGCCGGGCCGGGCCGGGCGCGTGGAACGCGAGCGCATCGCCATCGAAGTCTGTTGGCAGGCGGCGCCAGGCCGCCGCCTCGCCGCCATCGGCGCGCATGCAGACGCGGTAATCGACCCAGCCTTTAGGGTAGGACGAGCCGGCCAAACCCTCGATGCGCACGTCGACGCCGCCGGGCGGTAGATCGACCAGCTCGAACGCGAACCATTGGGCGAATTCGGCGGCGTTGTCGCTGCGCAGACGCAAACGCAGGGGCGAGCCGCTGGTGGGAGAGGCAACGTGATCGATGGCGGCGGCTTCGAAATCGGTGTCGATGTGCATAGGTCTGGTGTTAGGACAGTGTCAGGGCCTGCAGGCTTACAACGCGACATTTTGCGCGCCGTTGATGCAGGCGTTTGTGGCACGGGACGAAGGTGCCGCAGCGGACGCGAGATCCGCCAGCAGCAGATCCACGACGCGGGCAGCGTGAGCTGCGTTCAGCACGAGGTTACTGGTGAGCAAGAACACGCCTTGCGTACTGTTCCCGATCGCGAATAATCGGTGCGCGCTTCCGTGAGCGCCGATCACGCGGTTGGTGTGCGGATCGACGTCGATGCCGCCGAAAGGGTGACGACGCGCGAGCCCCCCGGCGATCAGGCTCGGATAGAGCGGCCCGGCCGACGCGTCCGGGCCGCCCACCAGACCGGTGCAGTTCACGAGCACCGGCACGCGCAGATCCGGGGCCAGCGTCGGTCCCCCCGTTCCGAAGCGCAGCACGAAGGCCTCGCCGTCGTGAGTCACCTCCCATTGGTGTTGATTCCTGGCCGCACAACTTGCTGGGTTGTGTCGAGCGTGTGTGAGGCTTGACCGGATTCTCAAAAAATCCGCCGTATCTCGGTCTAAGCTGCTGATTTTAACGAAAAATCAATGCTCGGATCGAGCGGCAGAACAGGCCGCAGGAGGTCCAGCAGGTAGTCGCCGAGCCGGGGGTGTAAGCCGGCCCCAAGATTTGTTTGGAGTTCTTTCAATTTGGCAGACCAGCGGCTATTTGCGGGCGGCAAAGGCCTGATTCATCCCGCGCGCGCTGGACTTCGTCGCCATGAGGTTGCAAGTCGACGCCGGAACTCTGGATCATGGATCGGACGCCCCCTGAGGCTAGCCGCCGCAACGGAGCGTCGATTGTGCCTTGATCTGAGTGCTTGAGCCAAACACATAGTCGGGACGGTGCGCGGCGAATCCTGGCTTTTCTTGCGAGGTCGAGTTTGACACCCGAAGTTGCTCGATTCGTGCGAATTGTTAAATTGCACCGAAACCCCCTGAAAAGAGCGCAACTTTAGTTCGTCGGACTGATTCGTCAGACCAATTGGCGATTTTCCCGCCCGCTTGCTCCCGTGAAATTGTCATGCTAGTTTTTCATGAAATTTCTCGGCAAGAATTTCACGGGAGTCCGCATGTTCGTGCAGTCCGACCGTCACGTCGCAAGCTACTACGCCGGTACGTATCCGGAGACGATCCCGCATCGTCCGGAACTGGACGAGCGCATCGACGCCGACGTGCTCGTCGTCGGCGCGGGGTTCAGCGGGCTGCATACGGCGCTGCGCCTTGCGCTCGCCGGCAAGCGGGTCGTCGTGCTCGAAGCGAGCCGCGTCGCGTGGGCCGCGTCGGGCCGCAACGGCGGGCAGGCGCTGCTCGGCTGGTCGTGCGACATGCAGCCGCTCGAGGATTCGCTCGGCCGCGACGGCGCGCGCCTGCTGTGGGACAGCATGCGCTGGGCCGCGACCGAGGTGCGGGAACTGCCCGGGCGACATGGTTTCGACATCGACTATCGGCCCGGCAGCCTGTGGGCGGCGGTGCGGCCGCGTCGCGTCGCGATGCTCGCGCAGGCCCGCGACGAAGCGGCCGAGCGCTGGGGCTACGACCGGCTGCGCGTGATCGAGCGGGCCGACATGCCCGAATGGATCGGCGGCACGCGCTATCTCGCGGCGCTCTACGATCCCGAGGCCGGCCACCTGAACCCGCTGAAGCTCGCGCTCGGCCTCGCCCGGACGATCGAGCGCGCGGGCGGCCGCATCTTCGAGCAGAGCCGAGTGCTCGACTGCCGCGAAACGGCCGGGGGCCACGTCGCCCGCACGGCGCGCGGCGAAGTACGCGCGGACGTCCTCGTGCTGGCCTGCAACGCGTATGTCGACCGGCTCGATCGCGACCTCGCGCGCCGGCTGTTGCCGGTCGGCACCTACCAGGTCGCGACCGCGCCGCTCGCGCCCGACGTCGCGCGTTCGCTGCTGCCGCGGAACAGCTGCGTGATCGACAACCAGTTCGTGCCCGACTATTTCCGGCTGAGCCCCGACAACCGGCTGCTGTTCGGCGGCGGCTGCACGTATCTCGGCGGCATTCCGGCCGATATCGCGGCGGCCACGCGCCCGCACCTCGAACGCGTGTTTCCGCAACTGGCCGGCGTGCCGCTCGATTACGCGTGGGGCGGCCATATCGACATCAGCATGCGCCGCACGCCGGACATCGGCCGCCTCGGGCAGCGTTTCTGGCTGCAGGGTTTCTCGGGGCACGGCGTGCTGCCGACGCTCGCGGGCGCGCGCGCGGTGGCCGACGCCGTGCTCGGCGACGAACGCCTGCTTGCGCAGTACCAGCGCATCCGCAACCCGCGCTTCCCCGGCGGCGACCGGCTCGCCGCGCCGCTGGAAGCGGTCGGCAAGGCCTGGTACCGTCTGCGCGATACCGTTTGACTGCACCGGAACCCACCATGAACGAACAGGAAGAGATAGAAAGCCTGGCGATCCTGATCCGCGACCTGCGCAAGCATCGCAAGGTCACGCTCAACGATCTCGCGGAACGGATCGGCCGCTCGGTCGGCTTTCTGTCGCAGGTCGAGCGCGGGCTGTCGCGCCCGACGGTCGCGGATCTCACCGCGATCGGCGAGGCGCTCGGCGTGCCGACCACTTATTTCTACAGCCTGAGCAAGCCGCGCAGCGTGCCGTGGGTCACGCGGCCCGACGAGCGGCGCACCGTGTATTACGCGGCCGGCATTACCGACATCCTCGTGTCGCCGAACATGCGCTCGCGCTTCTCGATCCTCGAAAGCCATCTCGCGCCGGGCGCGAGCAGCGGCGAGCGGCCCGTCGACGACAGCGACGAGCAGGGCGGTTTCGTGCTCGAAGGAGAACTGACGATCTGGATCGACGGCGACGACACACCCGTCACGCTCGGCCCGAACGACGCATTCCAGCTCCCCGCGCACAAGCGCTTCCGTTATGCCAACCTGACCGACGCGCCGACGCGCGTGATCTGGGTATTCACCTGAGTGGTCGGCGGGGCGGGCGGCATGACGGGCCGCCCCGCCAAGCAGCCTGTTTGCAGTACTGATCGAGATGATGCATGCGACGTGATGCATGCGCGTGAATCCGGTTCGCCGCGCTGCGGCACCGCCATACAAGACATGGAAAGGATGAGACATGGCTGACGTCGTTCCCGCGCTGGTCGGTGAAGTCCGCGCATTCCGGCAGGCGCACCCCGAGATCCGTTATGTCGACCTGATCTGCCTCGACCTGCCCGGGCATTTCTACGGCAAGCGCTACCCGATTGACGCGCTCGAAAAGGTCGCGTCGGGCTCGTTGCTGAAGCTGCCGCAGAATTGCGTGCTGCTCGGCACGCAGGGCGGCCTCTACAAGATCGGCGACTACTGCTTCAACGACGGCGACCCGGACGCGCCGCGCCGGCTGATTCCCGGCACGCTGAAGCCCGTGCGCTGGGAGCGGCAGCCGCTCGCGCAGATGCTGATCAGCTCCGACGGCACCGATTCGCCGATCGAGTTCGAGCCGCGCGAGGTGCTCGCGCGCGTGCTGCGGCGTTTCGCGGCGCGCGGCATCCGGCCGGTCGTTGCATTCGAGCTCGAGTTCTACCTGTTCGCCGCGCAGCTCGCGGAAGGGATGCCGCAATATCCGCGCGACCGCCTGAGCGACGATCGCGACGATCAGCCGAACATGCATATCGAGCGCCTGTCGCGCTTCTCCGACGTGCTGCACGAGATGGTCGAGGCCGCGTGCGAGCAGGGCGTCGACGCGACGGTGATCACGGCCGAGCTCGGTCCCGGTCAGTTCGAGATCAATTTCGGCCACACCGACGATGCGTTGCGCGCGGCCGACTGGTCGGCGCTGTTCTGCCGCAGCACGCGCGGCGTCGCGTTGAAGCACGGCTATCGCGCGAGCTTCATGGGCAAGCCGTACCTGCATGCGCCGGGCAGCGGGATGCACGTGCACGTGAGCCTCTACGACGATGCCGGGCGCAACCTGCTCGCGGCGGACGGGCAGCGGCCGCTGCGGCACGCGGTGGCCGGATGCCTCGCGGTGCTGCCGCACTGCATGCCCGTGTTCGCGCCGAATCACAACGCGTTCCGGCGCTACGGATCGATGGTGAATGCGGCGAGCCGCGCGAGCTGGGGCTTCGAGGATCGCGATGCGTGCATCCGGATTCCCGAGTCGGATGCGCGCAACCTGCGGATCGAGCACCGGCTCGCGAGCGCGGACGCGAACCCGTATCTGGTGCTCGCCGCGATTCTCACCGGGATGGAGCATGGGCTCGATGCACGGATCGAGCCGATCGTGCCGCTCAACGAGGATCGCGGCAGCGGGATCGATTTCCCGAAGGAGATGCTGTCGGCCGTCGCGGCGATGCAGGATCATCCGGCCCTGCGCGAAGGGCTCGGCAGCGAGTTCGTGATGGTGTATTGCGAGAACAAGCGGCAGGAGGAGCTGGATTTCCGCAATGAAATCGGCGCGCGGGAGTATCGGTGGTTCTTGTGAGCGGACGCTGCCGCGCGCGCGTCTTATCGTCCGCGCATCTGCTCCATCGGCAGGTGCGCGCCCCACGCGCTCGTCAGGGCCTCGATTTCCGCAACCGGGTCGATCTGGTGTCGAGCGTTTTCGGCCACGCCGTCGCCGAACAGCAGGTGCGCGAAATCGCGTGCACGCTCGGTGATCGCCGCTGTTTTCGGGCGGCGCCGCAGCGTGAAAGACGAGAGCGCCGCATCGAGGTCGCTGTCGTTGCCTGCTCCGTGCTCGTCGAGACAACGGGCAAGATGCCACGCGTCCTCGAGTGCCTGGCAAGCACCTTGTCCGGAGGTCGGTAGCGGCGCGTGAGCGGCATCGCCGATCATCAGCACGTTGCCGCGATGCCACACGTCGACGGGATCGAGATCGTGCACGTGGATCTTCGTGATCGCGTCCGATGGTGTCGCACGTATCGCGTTCGCGACGGGTGCCGGCCACGCAGCGAAGCGCCGTTCCAGCATCGCCGCGGGATCGCTTTCCGTCACCTCGCCCGGATCGGCTTCGGGCCATGCCGCCGCCCAATACATCCGATGCCGGTCGAGCGCGACGATACCGAAGCGCTCGCGCACGCCCCAATAGTCGAATACCGACACCTCGTCGACCAGCGGCACATCACTTTGCGCGATACCGATCCAGTTGACGAATCCCTGGTAGACGGGCGCGTTGTGACCGACCACGTAGTGTCGCGCGACGGAATTCATGCGGCCGTCCGCGCCGATCACGAGATCGGGGGCGATCGTCGTTCCATTGTCGAAGTGAACGATGGCGCGGCCGTCCGTTCCGGTTTCGATGGCCGTCGCCCCGTGGCCGAAGCGGACGTCGATGCCGCGCGCGGCGAGGTGCCGTGCCAGCACGGCCTGCAGGTCGCGCCGCAGGATCGAATACGTCGGGAAACCCATGCGGCGGTCGAGTGCGCGGATATCGGTCGCCTTGAGCGCGGTGCCATGCCGGTCGATGCGCCGCATCGCGTGCAGGTGGCCGCCAACCTCGACGATGTCCGGCAGCAGGCCGAGTTGCTCGAGCACGAAGCCGGCATTCGGCCACAGCACGACGCCCGCGCCCATCGTCGATTCCGACGGCCGGCGTTCGTACAACCGGATCCGGTGGCCGCGCCCGGCGAGTGCGAGTGCGGTGCTCATGCCGGCAACGCCGGCGCCCAGAATGGCGATTTCCATCGTGCTCCTTCCTTGTGTCGTACGCGTGCTCGCCGGGGCGCGGAGTTGCGCATCGGCGTCGCATTGACGGGATGAGCATCGTAAATTATGGTCTCCGGCGGGATAAGCTGTGAAAATCGGCACGCTTTGATACCTGAAATGGGCTAATGATGCGGAGCAAGCTGGATCTGAATGCGGTGCGTGTGTTCGTGTCGGTCGTCGACGAAGGCAGCTTCGCCGGCGCCGCGCGCGTGCTCGAGATGCCGGGTTCCAACGTGAGCCGTCACGTGGCGCAACTGGAGTCGAGGCTCGGCGTGCGGCTGCTCGAGCGCAGTACGCGGCACTTGCGCATGACCGAGGCCGGGCGTTTGCTGCACGAGCGCGCGCGACCGATGCTCGATGCGCTGACGCAGGCCGAATCCGAACTGACGTCGCAGCAGACGGAGCTGCGCGGCGTGCTGAAGCTCTGCGTGCCCGGCGAAATCGGGCCGCGCATGCTCGGGCCGATCGTCGCGGAATTCGCGAGCCGTCACCCGCGCGTCGAAATCGACTGCGATACGAGCCTCGCCGGTGTGTCGACGCTGCGCGACGATATCGACCTGTCGATCATCGTCAATCGCGGGAGGCTGGACGACAGCACGTTCGTCGTCAGGCCGCTCGTGAGTTTGCCGAGCGTCGTCGTGGCTGCGCCGTCGCTCGTCGCGCGGGTCGGGTTGCCGACCCGGACGGAACAGCTCGGGCAACTGCCGTGCATCACGACGTTGAGCACGCTGAAAGGGCGACCGTGGCAATTTGCCGACGGCGAAGGGTGGATTCACAAGATTCCGGTGGCGAGCCGGTATCGCGTCAATAGCGGCGAGATGGCAGGGCTGGCTGCGGTGAACGGGATCGGTTTTGCGATTCTCGTCGAGCGCATGTGCGCGGTCGAGCTGGCCGAGGGGCGGCTGGTGCGCGTGCCGCTGGAGATGACGCCTGCGCCGCTGGAGCTGTATGCCGCTTATGCGAGCCGGAATTCGGTCAATGCGAAGATCCGCGAGTTGCTGCAGATGATGCAGACGCGGCTAGTGGAATGGGGGACAAGCCTTTCATGACGATCGTGTCGCCGTCTTGGCGGGCCACACGTGCCGGTTCGTGCGCTTGCCCGGTGTTTCGTTATCGAGACTGATTGCTCGCGCCGTAAAGGGAATAAAACCGGTACGGCAGATCGGCCAGTTCGCTTTCGACGTGATCGTGCCGGCCAAGCGAATGAAGCCAATCGAGGAACGTGGCTTCGGTCATCACCGATCGTAACGTGTCGACCGCTGCGTCGCGATTCGCGGAAGGCACGAATTCAACGGGCGCGGTGTGGCGGTCGGTGGAGCCGCTCAAGTAGCGCGCGCCCTGCCAGTCGATGCGCGGATAGTCGCGGGGGCTGAATTCGGACGGCTGCCGGACACGGCCGCGGAGCATGTCGTCCGCCCCGACGAACCAGATCATCAACTGTGCACGCCAGAGTGGATCGTCGATGGCGAGCACCGATGTCAGGCACGGGCGAATTTCGTGCGTCTCGAGGTATTTGACGCAAAGGAACATCGATGACGAGAATTTTCCGCTGGCATTGAACCAGTCTCCGGTGCCGGATTGCCGGTCGTGATGCCGGTTGAAGCACGCAGCCGTATCGAGTGCGCCCGACGGCCAGCATTCGGGGTCCATCAGGCTTTGCCCGAGCGTATCGAGCACGTCGCGGCGATAACCCTGATAGGGTTCGGACGGGATGCGATCGGGATGCTGCGAAACGAACGCGGTGATCAGCCATTCCAGCAGCGCATGGTGTTGCCCTTCGTGGCAGCGCGGCATCAGTTGCACCATCAGGTAGTGATACCACTGCTGCCACTCGTCGCGTGGGCCGAATGAAGTCGTGCCGATCACGATTTCTTCGAGCGGCGTGTCCAGCCGTGCGATGTCGATCGACTGGAGGTCGTCCTGCAACTCGGCGAATGTCCGTCGCGAGTCGCCCATGAACCACGCCTCGCCCATCGGCGTCTTCGGGCGCGGAAACGCCGCGCTCAGTCTCGCCGATGCCGAAGCGGAGCGCCCGGCCCCGGGAATCCAGCGAAACGGGTCGGGCCGGGCCGGCATCAAGATGTTGCCGCCTCGCCGTGTGCCGTGCCCGGTAGCGCGCGCCAATAGCGCACCTCTTCGATAGGACTCCCGTCGATCTCGAACGTCTTGACGTCGTCTTCGGCGACGAAGCCTTCGCGTTCGTAGAACGCCCTGGCCCGACGGTTCTTGAGCAAGACCCACAGCGATACCCACGCATGGCCCATGTCGTGCAACGACCGGCATGCATGGTCGACCAGCGCCGCGCCGATCCCCTGGCCGCAATACGACGGATGCAGATAGATCGCTTCGATTTCTCCCCACGCACGATCCTTGTCGGTGTCGCGTGTCGGACCATAGGCGATCCAGCCTGCCGGTGTGTTGTCCGCGACCGACACCGCGAGTGCGACGTGCGGCCGCCCGGCGTCGAACGCACAGCGCCACGAGGCCGTGCGTTTCTCGACCGACAGGCCGGCGAGGAACGCCGCCGGCATGATGTCCGTGTAGGTCGCCTGCCACGCTGCGACGTGGATGCCGGCGATGGCCGGCGCGTCGGCGGAGGTGGCCGTGCGGATGTCGATCGTCGTCGTGTTCGGTGTCATGCGTGCCTCGTCGAATCGTGTGCCGTTTGCCTCGTTGCCGCGCGCGGGATTCATTCCGCCGGATCCAGGCTGCTGTCGATCGCGAAACGGTAGCCGAGGTCCACTTGCGACGCGTCGCCCGGCGTATCGGTCCGCTTCAGCACGAACTCGAACGCGGGTTCGTACCAGCCGTTGCGCGGCACTTCGCCACCAAGGACTTCGACGTCATACCAGCCGTTGTCGAGGTCGATCACGGGCCGGCCCGGTTCGCGATAACGCGCAAGCAGCGCGTTCACCGATTCGTCGTTGAAGCGTTCGAGAATGCGCCACGTGTAAAGCATCACCGAACGGTGTTCGACGCGCAGCACGTATCCGCCGCGCCGATGCTGCAGACGGCTTTCGTCCTTCAGCAGTTCGGGCGTGTCGTCGTCCAGCGTGAAGATGACCGTATAAGGGTGGTTCTCGATACCGGCCAGCGGAATGACGACGCCTTCGAGCACGGCGTTGTCGCCGCTGTCGCCGGTCGTGAACTCGGACGCGACGTTGTCCGGCAGCCGATGGGTTTCCTTGTAGCGCTTCAGCAGCAGAAGATCGCCGACGAGGAAACAGTCGATCAGGTCGTTGAGGACTTCGGAGAATTCATGCCGCATCGTCGTGTCTTTCGAAGGCGGCGTGCCGCGACCTGCACGGCGGCACACCGCGTCCGGCGAGCTTACTCGCCGAGCCTGGACGTCACGCAACCCGTGCTCGAGCATTCGCGCTCACGCTCGCGCAGGAACGACAGCCGCGACTGCGTCATGTCGTTCGCGCACTGGATATCCACGAGGTAGCTGTTGTTGCGCGTTTCGCTGCACTGCGCATCGCGTTGCTTCAGCCATGCGAGCTGGCCGGCTTTCAGCGCGGCCTGCTGGTCGCCGCTCAGTTGCTTGCGCAGGCGGCCGTATTCGTCGTTCAGATCGCGATCGGACTGAGAGAACTGCGTGCTGGTGCAGTACACCTGGTCGAACGCGCTGCGTGGCTTCCCGCAGCCGGCCGCGTGCGCGGCGAACGGAACGGCAAGCGCGAGCAGTGCGCAGGATGCGAGCAGATTCTTCATTTTCATGGTGATGCTCCTGACTGGGTAAAAACCGTTGGGCCCGATGGGCGATTGCATCGTCTATTGCGGCGCGGTGCACGCGTCGATCCCGCCCGCGATCGCGGCGGACAGCTTCTGGATCGTCTCGCGACGCGCAAGCCGTGCTTCCTCGTCGGGGTTGACGATCACGCCGGCCTCGACGAGCACCGCCGGAATCGGCGCGGTGCGCAGCACGACGAGATCGTCGAAGCGGTGAATGCCGAGTGCCGGGTCGATCAGCGGGCGGTTCTCGCCGCGGATCGGCTGCGCGTGATACAGCGACGGCCGTTCGCCGGCCGCGACCAGCCGCTCGGCGATCGCCTTCGCGCAACGCAGGCTTTCCGCATAGTGCGGATTGCGTTCCGACACGAACACCGAGAAGCCGCGGAATTCGCGCTGCCGGCCCGCGTCGATGAACTGCTGCTGCATCGAGTCGTGATGGATCGACACGAACAGGTTCGCGTCGGGCGCCTGGGTCGAGCGCTGGTCGAGCGAGATCTCGCGGCCGTCGGCCGACGTGCGCAGCACGCGGTCGCCATGCGCGGCGAGTTTTTCGGCGACCGCCGCGGACAGGTCGAGGTTGTACAGGTATTCGACGCGGCCGCTTGCGCCGGTGGAGCCCGGGTGAGCGGGCGTATGGCCGGTGTCGACGACGATGTAGCGCCCGGAGGCGGGCGCGGTGCCGGCGGTGGCCGCGGTGTCGGCCGCATGCAGCGCCGGCGGCGCGCCGAGCAGCGCGGTGCAGGCGAGCACGCGTGCGGCGGCGCGCACGAACGGGCGAAGGCGTCGGATGGTTCGGTTCGTCATTGTTGTTGTCGAGGAGGGCATACGGCGCGTCGGACGGCGCGGCACCGTCGGCCTGCTCAATGCAGTCGGAATGTCGCGCGATTATAGCGGCTGGCGGCGGCGCCGCAATGACGGATGACGCCGGTCAGGCCAGCACGCGCCGGGCGGCGAGCATGCCCCAGTACGACGCTTCCTCGAACAGCGACAACCCGGACAGGTCCGCATGCGCGAACACGACGGGGCCGTCGGCCTCGCGCAGCGCGAGCAGCCCCGGCCGGCTCAGGAAGCCGACGTCGGGTGTCGCCATCGCATGACCGCGCACGGTGATCTCGAGCGCCGTCGCGTGCTTCCAGAGTTCGCGTCCGTAGACGGCCTGCAGGTCGATCGCCGCCTGTTCGCGCAACGCATCGGGCCTGGCCTGGGCAAGCCAGCGGCGCGTGTCGTCCGGCGTTTGCGCACTCAGCGCCTGATAGGCGGAGAACACCGAACGCGTCGGCGGCGACATCCGGATCAGCTGGTGCGTCGACACGACATAACCGAGCGCCGCGCCGTCGTAGACGACGTTGTCCCACGCGAGCGGCACGCCCGCTTCCTCGGCCGGCATGCCGTCGAGCAGGAAGTTGGACACGAGCCACGGCGCGCGCGGCGGCAGGTCGCGCGCGGGGTCGAAGCCGTATGCGCCGAGCTGCGGAAACACGCGCGCCGCGACGAACAGCGGCATCGCGCTCACGACGCGCCGCGCCTTCAGCATGAACGTCGACAGCGCACCGTCGTTGCCGACGCGCGCGCACAGCACGTCGACGCCGCCCGCGCGTTCGATCGCGCGCACCGCGAAGCCGTCGCGCGACCACGCGCCGGAACCGGTGCGCGCGGTGATCGAATCGCTCAGCTTCGTCACCATCGTGTGCAGCCCGTCGGGCCAGGTCAGCACCGCGCCGTCGCTCGCATCGCCCGCGTGGCCGCCGCGCGACGAGAAGTAGTGCAGGCCGGCCCACGCGGACACGCGCTCGTACCCGGCGCCATAGTCGTCGCGGCAGCAATAGTTCAGGTACCAGTGCAACGCCTTCGCCGTGTAGCCTTCGTCGAGCAGCCACTGGCGGAACGAGCGCCGGTCCAGCGCGCGCCAGCGCGGGTCGCGCGACGATTCGGCGATCGGGATGCAGAACACCTTGCGGCCGTCGGCGCCGCGCGCGGTGCGCAGCCCGTCGGTGTAGCCGAAGAACTTCGCCTGTTGCGCGAGTTCGTCTGCGCCGAGGCCGGCGGTCGGCACGATGCCGTCCTGCCACTGGTCGGCGATGAAGAGCCGTTCGTCGGGCGCATGCACGAGCGCGCGTTCGTCGTACACAGGGCGTGCGGAGAACGGCGCGGATTCGATCACGCCGAGATCGGCGAGCATGTCGCGCAGGTGCGCGGATTCGAGCGACGGCAGCGGCAGGTAGTGCGCGCCCTTGGGATAACCGAGATCGCCGAAGCGGCCGCCGGCGGCATTGCCGCCGAATTCGGGGCCCGCGAGCACCGTGAAGCGCGTGTGCCCTGCGCGCGCAAGCTGCCATGCGCACGACAGCCCGGCGGCACCCGCGCCGAGGATCGCGACGTCGGTTTCGATCGTGCCGGAAGGCGGCGGCAGCGTCGCATGGTCGCGCAGCGCATGGCCTTCGCGCATGCCGGGGTAGCCGACCTGCGGCGTCGTCTCGATCCAGCCGGTGCGCCCGCAGGCGGCGAGCGATGCGGCGGCCGACGCGACGAGGAACGTGCGGCGGTTCATCAGCGCAGCACGTGCTTCCAGTCGTCGTCGAAGCGGCGCACGAGCGGCTGGTCGTTGAGTTCGTTCGGCGACATCGGCAGCGCCGGCATGTCGGCCGGGAAGTGGAACATCTCGGCGGCCGTTTGCGCGTCGAGCCAGCGGGTGGGCACGGAGTAGTGCGTCGGGACCGTGAAATCGCGGCGCTTGCCGGCGATCACGAAGCCCCAGTCGCCGAACGACGGCACGTAGCAGTGGTACGGCCACGTGTTGAGCCCCGCTTCGTGCAGCGTCGCGATGATGGTCCAGTACGCGTGCGGCGCGAAATACGGCGACGTCGACTGGATCACCGCATAGCCGTTCTCCGACAGGTGGCGCGCGAGCAGCCGGAACACGGGCACCGAATACAGCCGGCCGAGCCCGAAGTTGGTCGGGTCGGGGAAGTCGACCACGATCGCGTCGTACACGTCGGCGTTCGATTCGAGCCAGCGTATCGCGTCGTCGTTGATCACGTGCACACGCGGGTCCTTCAGCGAGCCCTGGTTCAGCTTGACGAGCGGGGCGGACGTCGAGAACAGCTTCGTCATCGCGGGGTCGAGCTCGACGAGCGTGATCTGTTCGAGGTTGCGGTGCTTCAGCAGTTCACGCACCGCGAGCCCGTCGCCGCCGCCGAGCACGAGCACGCGCTTCGCCCACGGCAGTGCCTCGATCGTCGGGTGGATCAGTGCCTCGTGATAACGATGCTCGTCGCGCGACGAGAACTGCAGGTTGCCGTTCAGGTACAGCCGCATGTCGTCGTGCCATTGCGTGAGCACGATGCGCTGGTACGGTGTCGTTTCCGAATAGATCGTCTCGTCGCCGTACACGCCGTGTTCGGCCCAGTGCGTGATGCGGTCCGACAGCACGAAGCCGGCGACGAGCAGCCCGATCACGAGCGACGCGCGCATCAGCTTGCCGCGCACGTTGCGGATCTCGTCGCGGAACAGGTGCGTCGTCCACAGCGCGACGAAGGCGTTCAGGAGCCCGAACAGGAAGCTGGTGCGCAGCAGGCCCAGGCGCGGCGCGAGCACGAGCGGGAAGATCAGCGACACGGCGAGCGAGCCGAGATAGTCGAAGGTCAGCACTTCGCTGACGGTATGGCGGAATGCCTGGCGACGCTGCTGGAACGCGCGCATCACGAGCGGGATCTCCATCCCGATCAGCAGGCCGAGCGCGAGCACCCATGCGTAAAGCGCCGCGCGGAACGGCGCGGCGAGCCAGGCGAACACCGCGAACAGCAGCGCGGCCGACACGCCGCCGAGCAGGCCGACCAGCAACTCGATATCGACGAAGCGGTCGAGCACGTCGTCGTCCTCGACGAACTTCGCGAGCCACGAGCCGATCCCCATCGCGAACAGGTAGCTGCCGATCACCGACGAGAACTGCAGGATCGAATCGCCGAGCAGGTAGCTCGACAGGGCGCTGCTGATCAGTTCGTAGCCGAGCCCGCACGACGCGAGCACGAGAATCGACAGGACGAGCGCACGCTTATGCAGCATGGCGCATCCGTTGTGCAGTGTTCGGCAATGTGGATATACTGGCGCGGAATTTTGTCCGGTGGCCCCGCGCGGGCCGGCCGGCGACGGGGCGGCGAACCGAGCACAAAATCCGAGGGAAAGAATGAATAGTGCCTATCTCTATGCGGTTCATTTACTGTCGGCGTTCGTGCTGCTTCTTGTGTTCGCGGCAGTGTACCTGAAGGTCACCCCGTTCGACGAACTGGCGCTGATCCGCGACGGCAACGCGGCCGCGACGCTGTCGTTCGGCGGTGCGCTGATCGGCTTCTGCCTGACGCTCGCGTCCAGCATCGCGCACAATTCCACATTCGGCGAAGTCGTGATCTGGGCCGTCGGCGCGATGGTCGTGCAGCTGATCACCTATGCGGCGCTGACGCGCCTGATGCCCGGCATGAATCATGCGATCGAGGATCGCAACGTCGCGATGGGCGGCCTGATGGGCACCGCGTCGCTCGTCGTCGGCATCATCAATGCCGCCTGCCTGACCTGACGCGCCACGCGTTTCGAGGAGACCGACATGAGTCTGGGATCGTTTATCCGCAAGCAGTTCATCGACGTCCTGCAATGGACGGAAGACACCGACGGCGTGCTGGCCTGGCGCTATCCGATGGAAGACCAGGAAATCCAGTACGGCGGCAAGCTGACCGTGCGCGAAACGCAGGTCGCGATCTTCGTCAACGAAGGCAAGGTGGCCGACGTGTTCCAGCCGGGGCTGTACACGCTGGAAACGAATACGCTGCCGGTGCTCACGTACCTGAAGAACTGGGACAAACTCTTTCAGTCGCCTTTCAAGTCGGACGTCTATTTCTTCAGCACGCGGCTGCAGCTCGGCCGCCGCTGGGGTACCGCGCAGCCGGTGACGATCCGCGACCGCGAATTCGGTTTCGTGCAGGTGCGCGCGTTCGGCATCTACTCGTACCGGATCGTCGACGCGGCCGCGTTCTATCGCGAGGTCAGCGGCACGCGCGCGCAGTACACGGTCGACGAGGTCGAACAGCAACTGCGCAACCTCGTCGTGACCGCGATGAGCACGACGTTCGGCTCGGCCGACGTGCCGTTCGTCGACATGGCCGCGAACCAGTCGCTGTTGTCGCAGCGTGTCGCCGACGCGCTGGCGCCTGTGTTCACGCGCTACGGTCTCGCGCTCGACGCATTCGCGGTCGAGAGCGTGTCGCTGCCGGCCGAGCTGCAGAAGGCGCTCGACCTGCGGATCGGCGCGGGGATGGCCGGCGATCTCGCGCGCGCCACGCAATACCAGACCGCGCAGGCGATTCCGCTCGCCGCGCAGAACCCGGGCGGCCTCGCGGGCGTCGGCGCGGGGCTCGCGGCGGGCGCGGCGATCGGGCAGGCGATGGCCGGGCAGATCGCGGGCGCCGCGCAACCGGCGCCGGCCGCACCGCCCGCGCCCACTGCAGCGCCGGTGGCGGCCGCGCCGGCGGAAGGCACCGACTACGTGCAGCGGCTCGAACAGTTGAAGGCGCTGTTCGACAAGGGCCTCGTGACCGAAGACGAATATTCGCGCGCGAAGGCCGAGATCCTCGCAAAGCTCACCCGGTAAGCGCCGCGCATGTTCAGTACCTCGTGCCCCCAGTGCGGCGCGCCGGTCGAGTTTCGCTCGGCGGCGGCGGTGATGGCCGTCTGCGCGTTCTGCCGCAGCACGCTGCTCAAGCGCGGGACCGACGTCGAGCGGATCGGCGAACTGGCCACGGTGCTCGACGATGCGTCGCCGATCCAGATCGGCACGGCCGGGCGCTACGGCAAGCGCACGTTCACGGTGCTCGGGCGCATCCAGATGACCTACGACGCCGGCGTGTGGAGCGAGTGGTATGTCGTGTTCGACGACGGCACGTTCGGCTGGCTGTCGGATGCGTCGGGCCAGTACGCGGTGACGGTGCGCGAGCCCGACGATGCGTCCGGCGGCGCGTGGCCCGCGTTCGGCACACTGGAGCCGGGCATGCGGATCGACCACGGCGGCCGCGCGTTTCTCGTGTCCGACGTGCGCACCGCGCGCTGCACGGGCGGCGACGGCGAGCTGCCGTTCCGCGTCGATGCCGGCTGGGAGGCGCGCGTCGTCGACCTGCGGACCGGCAACGCATTCGCGACGTACGACTATTCCGACGCCGATTCGAACGGCGGGAGTCCGGCCGTCTATACGGGCGAAGCGCTGGAGTTCGACGCGCTCGCGTTCACCGGGCTGCGCGATACCGACAACGACACGCGCGAGAAGCGCGGTGCGGAGATGGTGCCGTTCGCGTGCCCGAACTGCGGCGCGCCGCTGTCGTATGCGCCGAACCTCGCCGACTACGTGGTGTGCGGCAGTTGCCATGCGGGCGTGCAGTGCACGGCCGAGCAGCAGACCGTGTTCGCGGCGCAGCGCAAGCTCGAAGCGGTGAAGGGGGCGCTGGAACTCGGCGCGATCGGCACGTTCGACGGCGTGAAGTACACGGTGATCGGGATGATGCGCTGCCGCGTGCCGGGCGACGAAGAGACGTGGGACGAATACCTGCTGCTGAACCCGAAGCGCGGTTTCCTGTGGCTCGTGCAGAGCGAAGGGCGCTGGGAGCGTGTGCAGGTGCTCGACCAGTGGCCGACGATCGGCAGCGCGTCCGACGTGACCGACGGCGGCAAGACCTACCGCCTGCGTGAGGAATACGACTCGGAGGTCGTCTACGTGGTCGGCGCGTTCAACTGGCGCGTGCGGGTCGGCGATCGCACGTCGATCATCGACTATGGCTGGCAGAAGGACAAGCTGACGCGCGAGCGCAGCGACGCGGAGATCGTCTGGTCGCGCGCGCGGCCGCTGTCGGGCAGCACGCTCGCCGAACGCTTCGGCACGCCGGCGCTCGCGACGGCAGCGGCCGCGGCGGCAACGGGTGCCACCGCGTCGACCGGCCTGTTCGGCCGGAAAGGTCCGCACAGTTTCGCGCCGCTGCCGCTCGTGTTCAGCGCGCTGCTCGTGATCCTGAACATGGGCTCGCTGTTCTCGTTCAGCGGCCGCTCCGTTTACGTGCTGGTCGGCCTGCTGGTGCTGTGGCTGCCTGAATGGCTGTGGAAGAGCTTTGCGTCGGACGGGGGCAACGCGTGATCCGGTACATCCTCTACGGTGTCTACGGCCTGATCGTCGTCACGCTGTTCAGCTGCGCGTCGATCGGCGGCAGCGGTTCGGGCGGCGGTGGCTGGGGCAGTTCGTCGGCCCGCAGCGGCTACTCGTCGTACGGGTCGCACAAATGACCGCGCGCGACGGGATCGCGCCGCCGCGCGCGACGTTCGGCTCGCACGTGCTGGCCGACCTGGCCGGCATCGACGCGGCGTTGCTGCGCGACGCCGCACGGCTCGAGACGCTGCTCACCGAAGCGGCGCGGCAGGCGGGCGCGCGCGTGATCGGCGCGCATTTTCATCATTTCGGCGGCGAGCATGGCGTGACGGGTGTCGTGCTGCTCGCCGAATCGCACATCACGATCCATACGTGGCCCGAGCATCGCTTCGCGGCCGTCGACGCGTTCATGTGCGGTGCGGCGCGTGCGGCCGAGGCGGTCGATGCGATTGCCGCTGCGCTCGGCACGCAGGCGCAAGTCCGGCAGCAGGTTGCGCGCGGCGGCGCGGCGACGTGAGCGGTCGTTCGACTCTCGTTGCCGAAATGCAAAACAGCATCCGATTCTCCGCGTTGCTCGGCTGGGCACTGCTCGCCGGCCATGCTGCCGGGACGTCACCGAGATGACGCATCGCTGCCCGGCGAGTCGTATCCGGGATGCCGGACACCGTGACACTCCGGCCGCTAACGATCGAACCGGAACGTCGACACACTGTGCAGCGTCGCGTCGTCGGTGCCGACGATTCCCTGCGTCCCCGCGACGGCCGAGCGCTTGCCGTTGCTCAGCACGGCCCAGTAGCATTCGCCGCCGGCCGCGTGGAAGCCGGTTTCCGGATCGCTGATGCCGCACACGATCGTCGCGCTCATGCCGTGCCAGCCGGGACCGGAGAAGCGCTCGACTTCCTGCGGAATGCCGGGGCCGTACGACGTCACCCATTTGCCGTCATCCTGCTTCACGAATCCCGCTTCCTTTTCCGCGACCGGCTCCAGCGCGCCGTCGACGATCTCGAACGAGATGAACCTGCTGCTGTAGGTCATGTTGCGGCCGACGATCGCGACGCAATGGTCGCTGCCGCCTTCCGGGCACGGCTTCTTCACCTGCCGGTTCGCGAGGTATTCGAACGAGATGCCGAGCGCCGGGTCGTGGTAGGTCTTCCAGCCCGCGTGTTTCACCTGCTTCAGCGCTGCCGTGCGATCACGGTACGCGGTGGCGATGCAGGCGGCGTCGGCGCAGGCATCGCGCTGCGTGAGCCATGTGCGTTGCGACCGGATCACGGCCTGCTGATCGGCGGCGATGCCGACTGCATCGAAGTAGGCGTTCGACAACGCACTGTCGGCCGAGACGAGCGTCTTGTCGGCGCAGATCAGGTGCTCGGTGCGCGTCGTCGCACGCGTGCAATCGATGCCGTCGGCGTGGGCCGACAACGAGAGGCCGATGGCGGCCAGCGCGAGACCGGGGCGGATGCCGAACACGGACGACTCCTCAACGGGTTCGAACGGCGGCCGTCATGCCGCCGTCGGGTGACACAACGGCGCACGCGGTTCGCGAAGCGTTGAACCCGTGCGCCATGCAGCGGGATACGACAAGGCGAAATCAGCGATTGATTTCGTCCGCCGAGATCAGCTCGGCCACCAGCACCGGCGCGGGCCCCCGCAGGTAGTACTCGTGCTCGAGCGGCTCACGCAGCTTCATGAACGTTTCCGCACCGACCTGCATCGTTTCTCCCGCATGCATGCGGGCGCCGCTTTCCAGCAGGTAATGCATCACGCTGTTGAAGATGCCCGAATAACGCTCGCCTTCGTGATGACCTTCCGCGAGCGCGGCGAAATCCGGCAGGCCGAACACGTCGGCGCCATAGGTGCGCATCCATACGCCCTGGACGCCTTCGACCTCGTATTTCACGAAGCCGCAGAAGAACAGGTTCAGCGGGATATTTCGCAGCACTTCGAGGCTTTCGTCGCCGAGTTCCTTCGCGTTGAAAACGCCCGCGGGCAGCGACGTGTGCGCGTGCTCGTTCAGCACCGCGAGGCCGTTCTGTTCGGCCAGCGCGCCGGCGACGGCCGCCAGTGCGACGTACTGGTCGAGCGGATTCGTTTCGTGCCCCGCGTAGTAGAGGATCACGTGGCTGCGGCTCGCGCGCACCTGCTGTTTCAGGTCCTGCCCGTAGTGGGCGGGCGCGACGCACGCTTCCAGCGCGTCGGACGGATAGGGCGCGTCGAAGCCGACGAGCCGGACGACGTGGTTGCCCCAGCCGGCGAGCCCGAACACCTGCGAGAGCGTCGGCTCGGTTTCGACGCGCGCCTGCTTCATGCTCGGGTGGTACGCGCGCAGTGCGGTCGTCAGCGCGGCGATATCGACCTGCAGCGGGCCGTCGAAGACGACCGCCACGCTCAGCGGATTCTCGACGTCGGGTGCCGCGGCCAGCGCGACGGGGTTTTCGGGTACTTCCTTGCGGCCAAAGAATCGGGATATCAGGCTCATCGGATTATGTTCGTGTCGAAGCCGTTTCAGGGAGGGGGCCCCGTTCTCTCGGTCGGGGCGCGCCGTCAGGGTGACGGCCGCCCGTAGTTTCCACGGGTTCGGCGGATCTGGCAAATGCGCGGTGAACGCGTGGCGGTGAGGCGACGGCGCGTTCGAATGCATTCGGCAGGCGGGGGGCAGACACGCCGGGCCGTGCGGCCCGCGCTCGCCGGTCAGTGCGGCAGCGCTTCCGCTTCGGCCCAGCGCTTGAACGAATCGAGACGCCGGCGCGTCTGCACGAGATAGAACGCGCCGATCAGCGGTTCGAGCAGCCAGCGCAGCCAGGCCGGCTGGGCGCGGAAGTGGTACGTGAATTTCACCTCGGTCGTGCCGGGCGTGTGCTCGGTGAAGTTCCAGCTGCCGCTGAAGCGTTCGAGCACTTTCGGGCCGTCGACCATTTCGACGGCCGCGACCTGCGGCGGACGGTACGAGATGTAGCGCGACACCATCGTCGCGCCCGACTGGCTGCGGCAGAACGCGTCGACGCCGACGTCGGCCGTCATGCCGTCGAGCAGATAGGCATCGGTGAGGAAGCTGTCCCACACGAGCCGCCGCGCGTAATCCTGCGACCACGTGAAGAGGCGCCTGCGATCGACGCCGACGGTCCGGCTGACTGAGATCCTCATGATGGCGGGTGCAATGGCGCGGATTGGGATGGAACCGAGTGTAACCCGCCGATTCAGGACATTTCTTCATACTTCGTCAAGTCGAGCAAGGGCTCGATTGACGCCCTCCGGGATTTCCCCTAGGATTCACACCAACCCTTCGGGAAAGACCCGAAGCGTTTCAATCTCTTGAGGGAGCCTCATGAGTACGCAACAGAACCGGCGCTTCGACGCGCTCGTTTTCATTGGTCGTTTCCAGCCTCCGCATCGTGGTCACCTGAACGTGCTGAAGTCGGCACTGAGCCGGGCCGAGCGCGTGTGCGTGCTGATCGGGTCGACCGACAAGCCCCGCACCATCAAGGATCCGTTCTCGTTCGACGAGCGCCGCCAGATGCTGGCTTCGCTGCTCGACGCGTCCGAGCGCGACCGCGTGACGATCGCGCCGTTGCAGGATTCGACCTACAACGACGGCGACTGGGTGCGCTGGGTGCAGGACGCCGTCGCGTCCGCGCTCGGCGACGTCGCGCAGCGCAAGGTCGGGCTGATCGGCCACGAGAAGGACGCCACGTCGTATTACCTGCGGATGTTCCCGCAATGGGAGCTCGTCGACGTCGACGCGACGGAAGACATTTCCGCCACCGAGATCCGCGACCAGTATTTCGCCGAACGCACCAACAGCTTCGTGCAGTGGGCCGTGCCGGAACCCGTGTTCGGCTGGCTTGAGCGTTTCCGCACGCAGCCGGAATTCGCGCAACTGAAGTCGGAAGCCGAATTCATCGCCGCGTATCGCAAGGCGTGGGCGGCAGCCCCGTATCCGGTCACGTTCGTGACGGTCGACGCGGTGGTCGTGCACTCGGGCCATATCCTGCTGGTGCGCCGCCGCAGCGAACCGGGCCGCGGCCTGTGGGCGCTGCCGGGCGGGTTCGTGAACCAGGACGAGCGGCTCGACGCGGCCTGCATCCGCGAGCTGCGCGAAGAGACCGGCCTGAAGCTGCCGGAGCCCGTGCTGCGCGGCTCGATCAAGGATCGCCAGGTGTTCGATCACCCGACGCGCTCGTTGCGCGGCCGCACGATCACGCACGCGTGCCTGTTCAATTTCCCGACCGGCGAGCTGCCGCGCGTGAAGGGCAGCGACGACGCCGACAAGGCGCGCTGGGTGCCGCTGAACGAATTCGCGCAGATGCGCAACGTGATGTTCGAGGATCACTTCGACATCGCGTACCACTTCCTGGGGAAGCTGTGATCCGCTGATTCCCCGCATTCCGGTCCGCCGCGACAGACGCGGCGGCACTTCAACGGCCTAGAGGAGCTCTAGCCATGCAAAACGATCTCGGCGGCTTTGCCGCGGTTCTTGCCAATCCGATCCTCAACACGGATTCGTACAAGGCTTCCCACTTCCTGCAATATCCGCCCGACGCGCAGGCGATGTTCTCGTACGTCGAATCGCGTGGCGGCCGCTACGACCGCACGGTGTTCTTCGGATTGCAGATGTTGCTGAAGGAATATCTCTGCAAGCCGATCACGCACGCGATGATCGACGAGGCGCGCGATTTCTTCACGGTGCACGGCGAACCGTTCAACGAAGCAGGCTGGCGTTATATCGTCGAACGCTACGACGGTTATCTGCCGGTGAAGATCCGCGCGGTGCCGGAGGGTTCGGTCGTGCCGGTGCACAACGTGCTGATGACGGTCGAATGCGACGACCCGCAGGTGTTCTGGCTCGCGTCGTATCTCGAGACGATGCTGCTGCGCGTCTGGTATCCGGTGACGGTCGCGACGCGCAGCTGGTACCTGCGGCAGACGATCCGCCGCTTCCTCGAAAAGACCGACGACGACCTCGCGCAACTGCCGTTCAAGCTGCACGACTTCGGCGCGCGCGGCGTGTCGAGCGCGGAGTCGGCCGCGATCGGCGGCGCGGCGCACCTCGTGAACTTCATGGGCTCGGACACGGTGCTCGGCGTGCTGGCCGCGAACCGCTTCTATCGCGAGCCGATGGCCGCGTACTCGGTGCCGGCGGCGGAGCACAGCACGATCACGTCGTGGGGGCGAGAAGGCGAGGCCGACGCGTACCGGAACATGATTGCGCGCTTCGGCTTGCCCGGCGCGATCGTGTCGGTCGTGTCGGACTCCTACGATCTGTTCGCCGCACTCGACCTGTGGGGCGGCGAGCTTCGGCAGGCCGTGCTCGATTCGGGCGCGACGCTGGTCGTGCGTCCCGATTCGGGCGACCCCGTGAAGATCGTGCTGCAGACCGTGCGTGCGCTGGACGCGTCGTTCGGCTCGACCGTGAACGGCAAGGGGCGGCGCGTGCTGAACCGCGTGCGCGTGATCCAGGGCGATGGCGTCGACGAGCTGTCGATCGAAGCGATCCTTTCCGCGCTCGACGACGCGGGTTACGCGGCCGGCAATGTGGTGTTCGGCATGGGCGGCGCATTGCTGCAGCAGGTGAACCGCGATACGCAGCGCTTCGCGATGAAGTGCTCGGCGATCCGGCGCGGCGGGGAGTGGCATGACGTTCGCAAGGATCCGGTCACCGATCAGGGCAAGCGCTCGAAGAAAGGGCGGCTCACGCTGCTGCGCAATGCTCGAACCGGCGAGTATCGGACGACGACGCTGCCGGTTGCGTGGGACGACCGGATGCTGGAAGGCGAATGGGAAGAGGCGCTCGAGACGGTGTTCGATACGGGGCGCCTGCTCGTCGATACGTCGTTTGCGCAAGTGCGGGCGAGGGCGCACGCAGGGGAGCTGTGACGCGGGCGGCGGGGTATCCCGCCGCATCGTTCGCGTTCAGGCGGTGTGGGCGACGGGCGTGCACGGCGCGGCGTCTGCGTCGGCTTCTCCCGTCAGTACGTTCGCAGGCGCCGACACGAAATTGATGTCGCCTTCATCGAAACCATCGAGCGCGCTCGCCTGCCGTCACGATTCGCGGGCGAGCACGTGCCCCGCCGTGTCCGCCGCCCGCACCGCCTCCATCGCCCGCGCCAGCGCATCGAACACCGCCGGCCCCTTGCAGCGCGACACGTTGAAGCGCATGAACGAGGTCGCGCCGTGCGACGCACTGAACACGTTGCCCGGCGCGAGCACCACATCGTGATCGAGCGCATGGCGTGCGACACGCGCGGCGTCGAGCCCGTCGGGCAACTCCGCCCACACGAACAGGCCGCCGCGCGGCTCCGTCCAGATCCCGAGGCCCGCGCGTGCGAGGCGCCGGATCGTCTCGCCCATTGCATCCGCGAGACGCGCGCGCAGGCTGTCGAGATGGCGCCGGTACGTGCCGTCGACGAGCAGCCGGTGCACGACGTTCGCGCCGATCTGCGCATGGCCGAACGACGTCGCGAGCTTCAGGTCGACGAGCGCATCGATCCATTCCGGGCGCGCGGCGACGTAGCCGCAGCGGACCGCGGCCGACAGCGTCTTCGAGAAGCTGCCGATCGACACGACGCGCGACAGCCCGTCGAAGGCCGCGAGGCGCGGCGCGGGCGTGCTCTCGAAATCCGCGAAGATGTCGTCCTCGACGATCAGCAGGCCGTGCTCGGCCGCGAGCGTCAGCAGGCGGTGCGCGACGGGCGGCGCGAGCGTCGCGCCGGTCGGGTTGTGCAGTGCCGCATTGGTGATGTACAGGCGCGGCCGGTGCTCGGCCAGCACCTGCTCGAAGCGCGCGAGATCGGGCCCGTTCGGCGTGTACGGCACGCTGACGATCCGCGCGCGATGCGCGCGCAGCAGCGCCTGGAAGTTGAAGTAGCACGGATCGTCGAGCACGACCGTGTCGCCCGGCTCCAGCAGCAGGCGGCACACGAGGTCGAGCGCATGCGTGCCGCCGTCGGTCAGCATGATCTGCGCGGGTTCCGCGTGGACGCCGTGCTGCGCGAGCCGCCAGGCGAGCTGCTGGCGCAGCGCGGGCAGGCCGAGCGGCGTCGCGTAATCGGTCAGCGCGTCGGATTCGTCGCGCGACACGGCGCGCAGCGCGCGGCGCAGGCTCTCGTCCGGCAGCCACGACGGCGGCAGCCATCCGCAGCCGGGCTTCACGGTCGTCGGCGCGGCCTCGAGCGACTGGCGCGACAGCCACAACGGATCGAGCTCGCGATCGAGACGCGGGCCGAGATCGGCGAGCGCGAGCGGCGGCGCGTGCCCCGACACGTAGAAGCCCGAGCCGCGCCGCGCGACGAGCACGCCTTCGCTCGCGAGCCGCTCGTATGCGTCGACGACGGTCGATTTCGACACGCCCAGCCCGTCGGCCATCATCCGGATCGACGGTACGCGCGCACCGGGCATCAGCGCGCGGCTCGCGATCCGCGCGCGCAAGGTGTCCATCACGGTTTCCACGCGCGTGCGCGACGGCGCGGGCGGAACTGGAAGCGGGGCGGAATGGCTCATCGCGAAGAATGAACTGTACGGACGGTTGTCTAGTACAGTTTGTCGGAATTGTATTGGGCTGTAGCTTACGCGCTTTTCACGGGCGGCGGATCATCGGTGATCCACTTTCCCCGTTCAGGATTTCCCGTGCAAAAGACGACCAACGGATGGCTCAGCGGCCTGCTGGGCGTGATCATCTTCAGTGGCTCGCTGCCCGCGACGCGTATCGCGGTGCAGGGGCTCGACCCGCTGTTCCTCACGTTCGCGCGCGCGACGATTGCCGGCGCGCTCGGCCTGCTGCTGCTCGTCGTGCTGAAGCAGCGGCGGCCGACCCGCGCCGAGGCCGTGTCGCTGGCCATCGTCGCGCTCGGGGTCGTCGTCGGTTTTCCGTTGCTGACGGCGCTCGCGCTGAAGCATGTGACGTCCGCGCACGCGATCGTGTTCGTCGGGCTGCTGCCGCTCGCGACCGCGCTGTTCGGCGTGTGGCGCGGCGGTGAGCGGCCGCGGCTGCCGTTCTGGATCTTCTCGATCGTCGGCAGCGGTGCGGTGGCTGCGTTTGCGTTGCGCAACGGCGGCCAGGCGTCGGTGGTCGGCGATGCGCTGATGCTGGCCTCGATCGTCGCATGCGGGCTGGGCTACGCGGAAGGCGCGCGCCTGTCGCGCCAGCTCGGCGGGTGGCAGGTGATCTCGTGGGCGCTCGTGCTGTCGCTGCCGCTGATGCTGCCGCTCACGTGGCTCACCTCGCCCGCGTCGTTCGACGGCGTCGATGCCGCCGCGCTGTGGGGGCTCGCGTACGTGTCGCTGTTCAGCATGCTGATCGGCTTCGTGTTCTGGTATCGCGGGCTCGCGCTCGGCGGGATCGCGGGCGTCGGCCAGTTGCAGCTGCTGCAGCCGTTCTTCGGCCTGCTGCTGGCGGCCGGGCTGCTGCACGAGACGGTACCGCCGTCGATGGTCGTCGTGACGGTCGTCGTGGTCGGCTGCGTGGCGGGCGCGAAATACTTCTCGAAAGTGGCACCCGTGCGGCGCGCGGGCTGACGCGCGCGCGTGGTGGAGGGAACGGGCGCGACCCGCCGCAGGTCGCGCCCGTTCGCGCTCAATCGTCCGGGGTGCACACGCGCAAGCGGTGGCCGTCCGGGTCGAGCGCGACGAACGTCAGGCCGAACACGGCCGTCATCGGCGCCTGCTCGAACGTCACGCCGAGCGCCTTCCACGCTTCGTACAGGCGCCGCACCTCGTGGTCGTCGTCGACCATGAATGCCAGCTCCGAGCGGTGGCCGGCGCCGCCCGACACGAAATCGCGTGCACTGGTCGACCACAGTCCCAGGTGCAGCCCGTTGTCGAACGTGAATGCCGCATAGGTGGGAAACGCGGCGACGGGCGGGCGCCCGAACAGGCGCGCGTAGAACTGCGCGCTGCGGGTCGGGTCGTCGACATACAGAAGAACGAGATTCGGAGAGGTCATGCGGGGCCGTCCTGGGATCGATTAAGATGCGTCCCATTCTATGAACGGATGCTGTCAGAAAATGGCAGCATGGAACGATGACGCGTGCCGAACGATTGCTCGCGCTGCTGCAGGTGCTGCGGCGCCACCGCCGCCCGGTGAGCGGCCGCGTGCTGGCCGGGGAACTCGGCGTCAGCCTCCGTACGGTCTATCGCGATATCGCGTCGCTGCAGGCGCAGGGCGCGGACATCGACGGCGAGCCCGGTGTCGGTTATGTGCTGCGTGCCGGGTTCATGCTGCCGCCGCTGATGTTCTCGCAAACGGAACTGGAAGCGCTGATGCTCGGTTTTCGCTGGGTCGGGAAGTTCGCGGATGCGCAGCTCACGACGGCTGCGTCCGACGCGCTCGCGAAGATCTCCGCGGTGTTGCCCGCCGAGCTGCGCCGCGAGATGGAATGCACGACGCTGCTCGTCGGCCCGCGCACGATCGTGGATCGGGAAACCGTCGACATGGGTGTCGTGCGCACGGCGATCCGTACCGAAAGCAAGCTCGGGATCCGCTACCTGGATGAAGGCCGGAAAACGGGCGGCGAACGGATCGTGTGGCCGTTCGCGCTCGGCTATTTCAATGACGTGCGCATCCTGGCGGCGTGGTGCGAAGGCCGGAACGATTTCCGGCATTTCCGGACGGATCGCATCGTCGCGCTCGAACGGCTGGACGTGCGCTATCCGCGGCGGCGCACGGCGTTGCTGAAGGCGTGGCGTGCGGCGGGCGCCGACGTGCGCGTGACGGTGAGGTGAGGGGCGAGGTGCGCAGGCCGCGCACCCCGTTCCGTCGTGCCGGCCTTACTCGAACGTTTCGAGGGCGAGCAATTCGTCGATCGTCTGCCGGCGGCGGATCAGCCGCGGCGTGCCGCGATCGACGAGCACTTCCGGCGCGAGCGGCCGGCTGTTGTAGTTCGAGGACATCGACGCGCCGTACGCGCCCGCGTCGTGCAGGAACAGCAGGTCGCCGATCTGCGGCTGTGCGAGCTTGCGGTGCGTGACCACGCCGCCCGCGTCCTGCGTGAACACGTCGCCCGATTCGCACAGCGGCCCCGCGATCGCGAGGTCGACCAGCGGCCGTCCGGCCGGCAGCGCGCCATCGTGCGCGTGCACCGACACCGCGTGGTAGCTGCCGTACATCGACGGGCGCATCAGGTCGTTGAAGCCCGCGTCGATCAGCACGAAATCGTGCTTCGGCCGGCGGTTGACGGCCTGCACTTCGGTGACGAGCGTGCCGGCTTCGGCGACGAGGAAGCGGCCCGGTTCGATCTCGATGCGTACCGGGTGGCCGAGATGCCGTTCGATCCGCTTGCGCGCGGCGTCCCACTGGCTGAAGTAGTGACCGACGTCGACGCGCGGCTCGCCGTCGCGATACGGGATCGACAGGCCGCCGCCGGCCGAGATCGCGTCGATGTCATGGCCGAGCGACGTGACGAGGTCGACCATCGCATCGCATACCTGCGACAGGTGGCCGTAGTCGACGCCCGACCCGATATGCATGTGGATGCCGACCAGCTTCAGCCCGTACTGGCGCACGATCTCGATCGCGCGCGGCACGTCGTCGATCCAGATGCCGTGCTTGCTCTGCGGGCCGCCGGTGTTGGTCTTGTTGCTGTGGCCGTGGCCGAAACCGGGGTTGACGCGCAGCCACACGCGGTGGCCGGGCGCATGCTCGCCGATGCGCGCGAGCATGTCGAGCGAACCGGCGTTCACGGTCACGCCGTGCTTCAGCACCGCCGCGAGCGTCGGGCGGTCGATCAGGTCGGCCGTGAACACGACGCCTTCCGGCTCGCCGGCCGGGCTGAACCCGGCCGCGAGGCTGCGCTCGATCTCGCCGAGCGACACGGCATCGACGCACGCGCCTTCCTCGCGCATCAGCTTCAGGATATGGACGTTCGAGTTGGCCTTCTGCGCATAGCGGATCACGTCGAACTGACGCAGTTGGGCGATGCGGTCGCGGATGACGTCGGCGTCGTACACCCACAGCGGGGTGCCGTATTGCTGCGCGAGCGTCGCGAGCTGGCGGGAATCGAGGGACATGGCGGATGAATCGGGTCGAATGAACGGATAACGTGAATGATGCGCCTGTTTATCTATGCAGTAAAATGCCTATTTATCGAAATTCGATTCACATCTGATATAGACGATCATGCTCACGCACCGCCATATCGAGGTCTTTCGCGCGCTGATGGTCACCGGCAGCACGACGCGCGCGGCCGAGATGCTCTATACGTCGCAACCGACGATCAGCCGCGAGCTCGCGCGCATGGAGCAGGTCGTCGGCTTCGCGCTGTTCGAGCGCGCGCACGGCCGGTTGCGGCCGACGATGGCCGCGCTCACGCTGTTCGACGACGTGCGGCTCGCGTATGTGGGGCTTGAACGCGTCGCGGCCACGGCCGCGCGCCTGCGCGAGTTTCGCGACGGTCAACTGTCGGTGATCGCGCTGCCGGCGTTCTCGCACGCGATCCTCCCCGGCGCGGCGCGCCGGTTTCGCGACGCCCATGCGGGCGTCAGCCTGTCGGTCGAAACGCAGGAATCGCCGATGCTCGAAGAGTGGCTGACCGCGCAGCGTTACGACCTCGGGCTGACCGAGCACGACGTCGCGCCGGCCGGCACCGTGCTTACGCCGCTGCTCGAAGTCGACGAAGTATGCGTGCTGCCCGACGGCCATCCGCTGCTCGCGCAGGACGCGATCGATCTGCCGGATCTCGCCGATCGCCCGTTCGTGAGCCTGTCGCTGAACGATCCGTACCGCATCCTGATCGACGAGGCATTTGCGCAGCTCGGCGTGGCGCCGCGCTCGGTCGTCGACACGCCGTCGGCCGTGTCGGTGTGCGCGTTCGTGCGGCAGGGGCTCGGCGTCGCGATTGTCAATCCGCTGACCGCACTCGATTTCGTCGGGCGCGACCTGCACGTGCGGCCGCTCACGCGGTCGTTTCCGTACCGCGTCAGCGTGATCGTGCCCGAGCACCGGCCGAAAAGCCTGCTCGTCGATGCGTTCACCGATGCGCTGCGCGGCGAGGCGAAGGCGATCCGCCGCCGGTTGGCCGCGGTCCTCGGCTGAGGCGGCCGTATGATTGGGCGTTTCGCCGCCATCGCCGTTTTTTCGTCTTTTCCGGAACCGCTCATGACCGATGCTTCCGCTTCCCTCGAACAACCGATTCTCACCGGCGAACGCGTCGAACTGCGGCCGCTCGAACGATCCGATCGGCAGGCGCTGCTGGACGCTGCCGCGGACGGCCGGTTGTGGAACCTGAAGGTCACGGTCGTGCCGGGCCCGGACACGATCGACGCTTACATCGACACGGCATTGCAGGGGCGTTCGGCCGGCACCGTGATGCCGTTCACGATCGTCGCTCGCGCGTCGGGCCGTGCGATCGGCAGCACGCGTTTCTGGAAGATCGATCGCAAGAACCGCAAGCTCGAGATCGGCCATACGTGGCTGAGCGAATCGGCGCAGCGCACGCGTGCGAACACCGAAGCGAAATGGTTGCTGCTGGGTTATGCGTTCGACGTGCTGCAATGCGTGCGCGTGCAGTTCACGACCGACGAGCTGAACGAGAAATCGCGCGCGGCGATCCTGCGGCTCGGTGCGAAGCAGGAAGGCATCGTGCGGCACGAACGGATCATGCCGGATGGCCGCAAGCGCAATTCGGTGCGCTTCAGCATCATCGACGACGAATGGCCGGAGGTGAGGGCGCGGTTGATGGCGAAGCTCGCGACATAACCTGTCGCGTAAGACGCCTGGTGTGCGTCGCGTCGCCGGAGGGGGCGGCGACGCGACGGCAGGGGAAGAAGCCGTGCGCCGCGCACGACGCGCGGCGCGGCGGCGCGTTACTGCGCCGATGCGAGGTGGTGGCGCTCCGCGAGCTTCTGCGCGTCGGCGTAATGCTTCTGCAGGATCGGCAGCGACTGGCGTGCGACTTCCTTCAGCTTCGTGTCGCGGCCCGATGCGATTTCGGCCTGGAAGGCCGAGATGGCCTTCTGCTGGCCGGCGAGCGCGACCTGCTCGATGTACGCCTTGTCGAACTCGGCACCGCGCAGGGTCTTGATGCTGTTCAGCACGGCTGTGTCGGGGTCGTTGGCGGGTACGTCGACGCCGCGCGGGCTGGCTGCGCGCATCGCCTGGATGATCTTTTCATCGTCGGCCGACACGCGTTGCGCGAACGCCTTGACCTGGCTGTCCGACGTGCGCGAATCGGCGATGCGCGCCGCGTCGTGCTGCGTCGACACCGTTTTCGTGCCGTCCGTGATGAATGCCTGGTCGGCTTCGTGGATGCGCGTCGCAGCGGCGGCCGGTGCGGCCGGTGCAGCCGGTGCCGGTTGTGCGGTTTGCGCGGTCGCCGTCACGGCGACGAGAAGCAGGCCAGCGGCAGACAAAGCAAGGCGCGAGACGTGGGGAAAGCGGTTCATGGGACCTCCTTTCAATCGGGGCTCTGGTTGAAAAACGGATCGGGTGATCCGTCGCTGTGCGAGAGACCGGGCGCGCCCGGGCCGGATTCGACCGCCGCTCTGCCGCGGCGCCGGTCGAAGTGTTTCCCGGCCCGACTGATTCTAGGAGGGCGATCCGGTAGCAGGTGCAACCGCGCTGTGGTTTGTGTAACGGTTGGTAAGACGAATCGATGAGCATGCGTGTCGGCAGGTATTGCGTACCTGTCGCGTGCGTGGCGGCGGCAATTTTTGCGCGCATGCGGCGTGCGGGATGCACGTGGGTGTCATCTGGCAGTCATCGTCACGCCGCGGTGACGTGCGCGTCGAGCGTCGACGCTGGCCGGCTCGCGATGCGCGCGAACGCGTCACACGCGGTCGAGCAATGCGTCGAGACGCGGCAGCAACGGCGTCGCGCAATGTGCCTGCAACGCGTCCGGCGCGGTGTAGCCCCACGCAACACCCTGGAATGCGATGCGCGCGCGTCGTGCCGCGTCGGCGTCGCGGATTTCATCGCCCACGTACAGCACTTCGTCGTTGCGCAGGCCGGCTTCGTGAACGAGTGCGCGCAGGCGACGTGCCTTGCCGAACAGCGGAATGCCGCACGCGAAATGTTCGACGCGGCTGCTGGCGTGCGGGCCGAGCCGGTCGCGCACGATCTCCTCGGTGTTCGACGTGGCGATCGCGATGCGGATGCCGCGCGCGGCGAGCGCGTCGAACGTTTCGCCGACACCGGGGAACAACGCCACTTGCGCGACGCGCGGCCGCATCAGGCGACGCATGTCGATCGTCACGCGCGGCACTTTCCACATCGGCACGTCGAGCGCGCGAATGATGTCGCGCGCCGACATCCCGCGCAGTGCCGGGCGCAGCTCGGGCGTGGCGTCGCGAAAGCCGTGCATGCGCGACGCTTCCGACAGCGCTGCGAGAAAGCTGTCGAGCGAATCGGCGAGCGTGCCGTCGAAGTCGAATGCGATGAGGCGGTAGGGCATGAAGCAGCGTGGCGGGTTATCGGGCAGACGACATTGTCACCGAATCGGAGCCCGTCGCCCGCATGGTTGGTTGCGCCCGCGGCGAAACGAGAGGGTCGAGCAGATTCTTCGCGTCGTTCGGATGATCGGTGCTGTCCCTTGTTCCTCGCTGCGCGGCGCGGTATCGTCGACGCTTCGCTTTCCACCACTCTGACCGGAGACCGACGTGCCTGCTGCCACCCCCGCCACGCTGAGATTTTCCACCGACAAGCGCGAACTCGACGTCGACGCGATCTTCGACTTCCTGCATCGCGACGCGTATTGGTCGCAGGGTATTCCGCGCGACGTGGTGGAGAAGGCGATCGAGGGTTCCCTGTGCTTCGGCGCGTATATCGGCGACCGGCTCGTCGGCTTCGCGCGCCTTGTGACCGATCACGCGACGTTCGCGTACCTGTGCGACGTGTTCGTGTTGCCGGCCGAACGCGGCAACGGCTACGGCCGCGCGTTGATCGACCACGTGTTCGCGCAGGAGATGGTGCAGGGCCTGCGCCGCATCATGCTCGTGACGTCCGATGCGCACGAGCTGTACCGGCCGGTCGGCTTCGGGCCGTGCGCGAACCCCGAGCGGGTGATGGAGATCCGCCGCCCGGACATCTACGCGAAACGCTGACGCGCGGCGCAGCGCATACAATACGCGCTTTCCGTTTTTGCCGAAGAGAAACCGATCATGACCGAACAGGAAGCCGAACAGCTCGCGACGCATCGCCACTACAAGGGCGGGCTGTACCGCTACATCGGCATTGCCCGCCATTCCGAAACCGAGGAATCGGTGGTCGTGTACGAACACCTGTGGCCGCATGCGCGCGGGTTGTGGGTGCGGCCGGAAGCGATGTTCAACGGCAACCTCGAAGACGGCACGCCGCGTTTCCGCAAGCTGCGCGACTGATCCTCGGCCGGCCGCGTAAGCCGGCCTTGCGGGCCGGCTGCGCGAGCCGAATGTCGAGCCGAATGTGCGGGTATCAGTCGCCGGCCAGCGCCTTCACCAGTTCCGGCGGTGCGTGCCGGGTCGTGACTTCCGGCGTGCCGTGCCATGCCGCGAGTTTCTTCACCGCCTTCGCGACATCGGCGGCGAGCCCCGTGCCGAACCGCACGCCCGGCTCGACATGCACGGCCTTCAGTTCGAACGTGCGGAGCGTGCGATGCGCCTTCGCGTCGACGCGCCCGACCAGCCGGCCGCGATGCAGCACGGGCAGGCAGAAATAGCCATAACGCCGCTTGTGCTCGGGCGTATAGCATTCGATCGTGTAATCGAAACCGAATAGCGTCGATGCACGCCGCCGGTCCCATACGACCGGGTCGAACGGCGACAGCAGCGTCGTGACCGTCGAGCGCAGCGTGTCGGCCTCGGCGGCCGGCAGCAACGCTTCGAGCGAGCGATGCACGTAGGCCGGCTCCTTCCAGTCGTCGATCGCCACCGGGATCAGGTCGCCCGCGTCGGCGAGCTGCTCGAGCTCCGCGCGGTACGAGCGGCGCGGCAGCCGATAGTAGTCGGCCACCCAGTCCGCACGCACGACGCCGAGTGCACGGCACGTGTAGTCGAGCAGCGCGGGCAGCACGGCTTCGCGCGGCGGCAGGTCGCGCGTGTCGTCCCAACCGGGCAGCACGCGCTCGCGCACGTCGTACACGCGCTGGAAATTGCGGCGTTCCGACACCATCAGGTCGCCCGTCGTGAACAGCACTTCCAGGTGGCGCTTCTCGGGCTTGCGATCCCACCAGCCGTTGCCCTTCACGCCATCCTCGCGGACGAAATCCGCCGACTTCACCGGGCCTTCTTCACGAATCCGCGCGAGCAGCCGCTCGATCTCGGGACGATTCTGTTCATGCCATTCGGCCGCATATTTCCAGCCCATCCCCGACGGATCGAGCATCTTGTAGCGCATCAGGCCGAACTGCTCGACCGGCAGGAAGCACGCTTCGTGCGACCAGTATTCGAACAGGCGCGCCTCGGCGAGATGCTCGTCGAGCCACTGCGGCGAGAAATCGCCGAGACGGCTGAACAGCACGAGATACGGGCTGCGCGCGACGACGTGAATGGTGTCGATCTGCAACTGCGCCATCCGGCGGATCGTGTCGAGCACGTCGGCTTTGGTCGCCTTGCGGCGGGGCGGTGTCAGCAGGCCCTGCGCGGCGAGATGCAGGGCGCGGGCGGCGGCGGGCGAGAGCGTAAGCATCGGAGGGGCGGCCGGGAGTGATGGTCGGGAACCACTTTAGCGCGAAAGCGGCGCGCGCGTGCGACGTGCCGATGCAACGTGTCTGACAATGGTTGACAGATACGTTTCGCAAGTTTCCCTATAGTGCAGTCCATGGCGCGACGAAATGTGCGCGCAACGATTCCGCTTCCGACGCACATATGTCCATGGCACGCAGGAAGCGAATCCGGGATTCTCAACCCCCATCGGGAGACCCGGAGCCCTGAGCGGACATCCATGCGGCTGTGCACCGGCCCCGTGTGGATGTCCGCTGATTTTTTTGTTTTTTCCGGTTTGCTTCGCGGGCGGTTTTCCCTGCTGCCCGTTCTGCCCCGTCGCTATTCCCGCTCGTCCGACTGATTGCTACTGGCGCTTGCCGCGCGCGACTTCGTCGCCGGCGCCGGGCGGCAGCCGCCGCGTGATCGGAATCGATGCGAACGAGCACAGCCCGACCACGACGAACGCGGGCCAGAAATCCGACCACACCATCTTCTGATGACCCTGCAGCCAGTGCGAAACGTGCAGCACGAGGCCGGCCACCGTCACGCCGAGACCGAGCGACATCTGCTGCACGACGCTGCCGAGGCTGGTCGCGCGGCCCGCGTCGCGCGGCGAGATGTCCGCATAGATCATCGAGTTCAGGCTCGTGAACTGCAGCGCGGGGAAGATGCCGCCGACGAGCACGATCAGCCAGATCGCCCAGGTCGCCATGCCGGGATGGAACACGCCGTACGCGGCGATCGCGAGCCCCGCGAATGCCGCGTTGTAGATCAGTACCGTGCGGAAGCCGAAGCGGCGCAGCGTATGGGTGGCCGTCGAGCGGCTCATCGCGCCGCCGAACGCGGACGCGCACGTGATGAGCCCCGAATGGAACGCGCTCATGCCGAGCCCTTCCTGCAGCGCGAGCGGCAGCAGGAACGGCACCGCGCCGAGGCCGATGCGGAACAGCGACCCGCCGACGACGCTCGCGTGATACGTCGGGATCTTGAGGAAGCTGAGGTCGAGCACCGGGCGTTCCTTGCGGCGCGCGTACGGCACGTAGAGCGCGAGCAGGGCGGTGCCGGTCACGCACATGGCGAGGGCGTTCGAGCGTGACGTGAGCGCACCGTCGATCAGCGTAAGGCCCATCAGCAGCAGTGCGGCGCCGCTGGCCGACAGCAGGAATCCGAACCAGTCGAGCGGGCCCGGGTCGGGCTCGTGCGTGTTCGCGATGTGCTTGCTCGCGAGGTAGATCCCGTAGATGCCGATCGGCACGTTGATGAAGAAGATCATCCGCCAGTGCAGGTAGGTCGTGATGAAGCCGCCGACGAGCGGCCCGACCGTGGGCCCGAACAGCGCGGGAATCGCGAGGTAGTTCATCGCGCGCACGAGATCGGAGCGCGGCACGGCGCGGAAAATGATGATGCGGCCGACGGGCACCATCATCGCGCCGCCGACGCCCTGGATGAAGCGCGCGAACGTGAGCACGCCGAGGGAATTGGACGCCGCGCACATCAGCGAGCCGACGACGAAGATGCCGATCGCGGTGCGGAACACGGAGCGCGCGCTGAAGCGGTCGGCCAGCCAGCCGCAGATCGGAATGAACACGCCGAGCCCGACCACGTAGGCCGTGATCGCGATATTCAACGTGACGGGGTTGTGCCCGAAGTCCCTCGCCATCGCGGGCAGGGCGGTGACGATGATGTTCGCGTCGACGCTTTCCATGAACAACGCACAGGCAACGATGAGCGGTGCTAGAAAGACGGGCGACATGGGCTGGGCGCGCGGTAAAGACGCCATTATGCCCACAATGTGACCGTTGAGTCACGTACGGCAACAGATGTTCCGCATATTGCAACAGTCGTTCTTTTCGCGGGCGGCGCGGAAAGAACGACTGCGCAAACGCCGAGCATGCCTGCGCGAGCCGCGCGAATCGAAACTTGCTTGATGTGCACGTTTCGTGCGACAGTCAGGCCCACTCGCAACACAAAACGACGCGCATCGATCGAGGGCCATCGAGACGAGCGCGCGCGCGAACGAGACCTCGTGCCGACCCGCTCACCATCGAAAGGAGGGGACACGTCATGACGTCACGTCGTGCCGCATCGATTGCATCTCGCATCTCAACGCGCATCCCAACCCGCTTTCCGCTTCATCGCTCACCGCCGCTCGGGCGCCCCGCGCCGCGTCTTCGCTGGGCCGCCGCGCTGGCCGTCGCGTATCTCGCCGTTGCCGGCTGCGCCGCGCAGGCCGACAACGCGAACCGGGCCGCCGCGCAGGCGGTCGATCAGTCGGCGGCGCCTGCAACGGCCGCGGTTGCCGGCCCCGCGTCGGGCACGCTGCTGCCGCCGCCGAGCCAGCTCTACGGCGACCTGTTCGTCGCGGTGCAGACCGCGCAGATCTATCCCGACCAGAAGACCTTCGTCGACGCGACGCCCGACAGCGATCCCGCGACGATCGTGCAGTTGTATCAGCAACAGAAATCGCAGCCGGGCTTCTCGCTGAAGGCGTTCGTCGGCCAGCATTTCACGCCGCCCCCGGAAGGCGGCGTCACGCCGCCGCCGAACCAGACGCTGCGCCAGCACATCGACTGGCTGTGGCCGCAGCTCACGCGCACGAGCACGACGGTGCCGCCCTACAGTTCGCTGATTCCGCTGCCGAAGCCGTATGTCGTGCCGGGCGGCCGCTTCCGCGAAGGCTACTACTGGGATACCTATTTCACGATGCTCGGGCTGCAGGTGTCGGGCCGCGAGGATCTCGTCGACGACATGCTCGACAACTTCGCCCATCTGATCGACACGATCGGGCACATCCCGAACGGCAACCGCACGTACTATGCGAGCCGCTCGCAGCCGCCGTTCTTCGCCTATATGGTCACGCTTGCCGCACAGGCCGAAGGCGACAAGGTCTACCAGAAATATCTGCCGGAACTGCGCAAGGAGTACGCGTACTGGATGCAGGGCGAAACCACGACGCCGCGCGGGCAGGCCGCGCGCAATGTGGTCGCGATGCCCGACGGCGCGGTGCTGAACCGCTACTGGGATGCGAGCGATACGCCGCGCGACGAGTCGTATCTCGAGGACGTGACGACCGCGAAGTCGGCGCCGGGGCGTCCGGCGAACGAGGTGTACCGCGACCTGCGCGCGGGCGCCGAAAGCGGCTGGGACTACAGCTCGCGCTGGTTCGGCGACGGCAAGACGCTCGCGACGATCCGCACGACGTCGATCGTGCCGGTCGACCTGAACAGCCTGATGTTCCATCTCGAGACGACGATCGTGAAGGGCTGCGCGCTCACGCGCGACGTGGCCTGCGTGACCGATTTTTCCGGGCGCGCGGCGCGGCGTGCGGCCGCGATCAACCGCTATCTGTGGAACCGTCGCGGCTACTACGGCGACTACGACTGGCAGTTGCGCAAGCCGCGCGACGCCGTGACGGCCGCCGCGCTGTATCCGTTGTTCGCGGGCGTTGCGTGGCCCGAGCGCGCGAAGGCGACCGCGCGGGAAGTGCGCAAGACGCTGCTGCAGCCGGGCGGCCTTGCGACGACCACCGAGAACACGGGGCAGCAGTGGGACGCGCCGAACGGCTGGGCGCCGTTGCAGTGGATCGCGATCGACGGGCTGCGGCGCTACGGCGAACCGGCGCTCGCGAAGGACATCGGCACGCGTTTCCTGTCCGACGTGAAGCACGTGTATGCGACCGAAGGCAAGCTCGTCGAGAAATACGTGGTCGAAGGCGCCGGCACGGGCGGCGGCGGGGGCGGCGAATATCCGCTGCAGGACGGCTTCGGCTGGACCAACGGCGTCACGCTGAAACTGCTCGGACTGTACGGCGAGTGACGCGCGGCACGGGCCGCGCGCTTGCCCCGCGAGAGAACGCACGGGCCAGGCTGTCGCGTGAGCGGCCGTCCGGCCCGTGTCTGCATGCGGCGTGCGTCAGAACACGATCGTCGTGCGCACGCCGACCACCGTTTCGTCCCCGATGCGCGCACCGGCCGCGTTCGGGTTCGGGATGCCGCCGCCCGGACGGAAGAAGTGCTGCAGGTCGGCCTGCAATTGCCACCACGGCGTGACCTGGTACTGGTAGGTCGCCTCGACGACCGTTTCCGCGCGGCGTACCGGATAGCCGGGTGTCGTGTATGCGCCGGTGTCGCCGTCGAGGCCGCGCGCATGCGAGCCGATCTTCGTGTAGCCGACCGCGAGACCCGCGACGTCGTTGTCGCGTCCCTTGAACGGCGCCTTCAGCGTCACGCCTGCATTGGCGGCGAAATCGACGGTATTGCGATCGCCCGGCGCGCCCATCACGCGCGCGAACACGCCCACCGAGCGCGGGCTGTCCGCCGACGGCCGCCACACCATCTGGTCCGCGACCGCATAGAAACTGTAGTTGCCGCGATGCGTGGCCGGCATGCCGTTGCTCGCCGGATTCGCGAGCGACAGGCCGTCGGTGCCGTAGCGCGGATCGTTCGCATGCTGCGACTGATACCAGAAGCCGAGCTTGTACGTGCCCGGCAGGCCGACCGGCTGCGGCGCCTTCGGATCGGCGGGCGGCGCGTTCAGCGCATACTGCACTTCGCCGATCACGAACGCGCCGCTGCGCAGGTTGAAGTTGGTGCCGTGCGCGTTCAGCACCTGCGCATCGCCGTCGGTGCGGCCGGCCGGGTTGCCGTCGAACACGCCGACCATCGCGGTCCACGCATCGGCGGGCTTCACGCGCAGCCGCACACCGAGCGACGACATCGGATACGCGGGGCCGCCGGCCGGCAGATCGGTCGACGGCAGCACGGGCCAGCCGAACGTGGCGTTCATGAAGGCCGACGCGTTCTGGCTCACCATGAATTCCTGGTCGACGCTCTGCTGGCCGACCTTCACGTCGACCTTGTCGTCGAGCAGCGACTGCTGGTACCAGAGCTCCCACAGGCGCGTGGTCGAATTCGCCTCGATGCCGGTCGCGGTCTGCAGCGTCTGCAGATAGCGCTGCGTGAGGTTGGTGCCGTGAATCTGCAGCGCCGACACGTTGAACGTGCCGCCCGGCAGGCCGACCGCCTTGCCGGTGTCGACGTCGAAGCCGAACTGCGTGAGCCCCTGGTAGGCGCCGCCGCGACCCGTGCCGCCCGACGTGTTGTACAGGTACTCGCTGGTCTCCTGCAGGTTCAGCGTGATGCCGTGATCGCCCAGCACGTCGCGCAGGCCGCCCATGTTGCCGAGCAGGTTCGAGCGCTCCCGGAAGCCGGTGGGCGCGGTGGCCTGTTGTGCGGGAGCGGCGGCGTCGCCGGCGCCGGCCGCCGGTTCGGCCGAGGCGGGCAGCGAAGATTGCGCGAACGCGGGAGCGGCGGCGAGCGACAGCAGCAGCGCGGCGAGCGCATCGAGGCGGAGCGTGCGCGGAACGTGTTCGAGAGGGTTCTTCATGTGGGCTCCGTTGGTGGTTTGATTAGTGAGGCTGAAGAAGCGAAAACGTGATGCGGGAAGCGTGGCGGGACTGTCGCGCAGCACGGCTGCGCGACGGAAGATTTACGGCAGCCAGCCGCCGATACGCCACACCTGCGCGAAGCCGAGGCGCGGCGCGGCCGAGCACAGCAGCGCGACGAGCGCGACCGCGGCCGCCATCACGGCGAACAGCAGGCAGTCGAGCGGGCGGGGCGCTGCCGGCACGTGGGCGAGCGCCGAGCTGCGCCAGTTGCCGAGCGCATGGGCAAGTGGCGAGAGGCCGGAAACGAACGAGCGGTCGCGTGCGACATGCACGATGCGCTTGAGCCTGACCGCGAGCGATTGAAGAAACATGACGCTGCCTCCGTCCGGTCCGGCGAAGGCCGGACGACGTGATCGAGCGCGGGCGCGTGACGCGGCCTGCGATCGGAGGGTGGAACGTAACGGAGCGTGCAACGGACGAACCGGCGATGGCCGGCCCGGAAGGATGCGCGCTAACCCGACGAATGCGAGCTAGCGGCGTAAGACATGCGTCTGGCTGCTATCTCGCGATGGCTTGGCCGGCCTGGACCGGCGTCGAACTGCAACTAGAGCATGTGTCCACGGAGGGACTCCTGTGATGAATTGCGGCGGATTGTATTCGCGTCGTTTGCTGCAGTGCAAGTAAAAAACGCATGAAAGGCGCCGTGCGTGGCGGATGCATCGCCGTGGAGCGCGAGGGTGCGAGGCCGCCACGACGAGGCGACGGCCGGGTGCCGCGCCGTTGTTCGCACACATCGGATGGTGACCGTGACATGACGCGCTGAAAGGTTTCGGCACGTCGTTTCAAGGGCAATTCTTTCAGTGCCGCGAAGGCGGAAATTTATTTCGGGAAATGGGGTTTGGCGGGGTTGACTTCACTTTCGGGCCGTCCATAGAATCCGGCATCTTCACTCTTGGGGCCGCCGCCTTGGACGCCTGCAGTAGTCGATCTTCGAACGAAATTTCCGCCTGAGCGACCGACGTCCGCGCCTCATCGAAGCCGCCGTTTGTCCCCCGGGCAAACGGTGCGCGCAGCAGTATTCCGCAGCAAATTCCTACGTGCACCCTGATTCGCGCCGGTTAGCGTGATGCGTTTTCGCATGCGCCGCCCGGTTTCACCGCCGCCCGGCAGGCGGCCGCGTTCGCGCACGCCTTTCCCCGGCGCGCGAATGCCGGCCCGCACGCCTGACGGCGGTCAACCGTGTTCTCCGGAACACCGCACAGGAGCCGCCATGAACGACAGTGACAGTTGTCCCTTATGCCCGTTGCACGCACAGACCCTTTTGAACCCGGGTCGCAGGGACAATCCGGCCGACTAGCCTGCACGTCGTTCAGGCTCCGGACTGGCCCCGCGCCCACCACGCGGCCGGCACGCTTGCCGTCGCCGCACGGAGCCAGACCATGAACTTCGGCCTTCTGCTGTCGAATCTCCCGCACGTCACGGAATCGCGCAACCACTACGACGCGATGCTGATGCTCGACGCTCGTCCGCGGGTGTTCTCCCGCCTGTTGAACCGGCTGAAATCGCTGATCTGCTGAAAGCAGCGCCGAGCGCGCCTCGGCATGCGCACGCGCGGCCGCCATCGGGCGGTCGCCCCGCGCGCATCCCAAGGTCGCACGCTCACCAGATAACCATTAGCCGTACGGAACACATCATGTCCACGCCATCCAACGTTTCTCCACCGATCGCCGTCGAACGCGCCGCCGTGCTCGACGAGGCCCACCTTGGCGACATCCGCGGTGCGCTCGGTACGATCGCGCATCACGACACCGGCACGCGCGGCTCGTGGTGGGCGCGCCTGCGCACGCTGCTGGCGATCATCGGCCCGGGTCTCATCGTGATGGTGGGCGACAACGACGCCGGCGCATTCGGCACCTACACGCAGGCCGGCCAGAACTACGGCACGACGCTGCTGTGGACGCTGCTGCTGCTCGTGCCCGTGCTCTACGTGAACCAGGAAATGGTGCTGCGCCTCGGCGCGGTGACAGGTGTCGGCCACGCACGGCTGATCTTCGAGCGCTTCGGCAAGTTCTGGGGCGCGTTCAGCGTGATCGACCTGTTCCTGCTCAATGCGCTCACCATTGTCACCGAGTTCATCGGCATCACGTTCGTGCTGGATTTCTTCGGGCTGCCGAAGGTCGCGGGCGTGTGCGTGGCCGCGGCGCTGACCATGGCCGCGGTGAGTACCGGGGATTTCAGGCGATTCGAGCGGTTCGCGATCGGGCTGTGCGTGCTGAGCCTGCTGCTCGTGCCGGTGCTCGTGTCGATCCATCCGCCCGTCGCGCAGATGACGCGCGATTTCTTCGTGCCGAACTGGCCCGCGCACGCGAAGCTGTCGGACGTGATGCTGCTCGTGATCGGCATCGTCGGCACGACCGTCGCGCCGTGGCAGCTGTTCTTCCAGCAGAGCTACGTGATCGACAAGCGCATCACGCCGCGCTTCATGAAGTATGAAAAGGCCGACCTGTGGATCGGCATCGCGTTCGTGCTGATCGGTGCGGTCGCCATGATCGGTTTCAGCGCCGCGCTGTTCAACGGGCATCCGGAAGCCGGCAACTTCGCCGACGCGGGCGGCATCATCGCGGGCCTCGAGAAGTATGCCGGCCGCACGAGCGCAACGCTGTTCGCGGTGGCGCTGCTCGACGCGTGCATCATCGGCGCGGCGGCCGTGTCGCTGTCGACGGCCTATGCGATCGGCGACGTGTTCAAGATCCGTCACTCACTGCACCGCGGCGTGTCCGATGCGAAGGGGTTCTATCTCGTGTATTTCGGCATCGTCGCGGCCGCGGCCACGTTGGTGCTGATTCCGGGCAGCCCGCTCGGCCTGCTGACCGAAGCGGTGCAGACGCTCGCGGGCGTGCTGCTGCCGAGCGCGACGGTGTTCCTGCTGGTGCTGTGCAACGACCGCCAGGTGCTCGGCCCGTGGGTCAACTCGACGAAGCTCAACGTGTTCACCGGTGCGGTGATCTGGGTGCTCGTGCTGCTGTCGATCATCCTCACTGCGTCGGTGATGTATCCGGACATCAGCGGCGAAGCGATCGTCGACGTGCTGGTCGGCGGCACCGTGCTCGCGATCACGGGCTACATCGCGACGGTATTGATCCGTCGCAACAAGCGCGTGATCGAACCGGCCATCGATCGCACGTTGCGCGACACGTGGCGCATGCCGCCGCTCGATACGCTCGAGCCGCAGAACATGACGCTGGCGACGCGAATCTGGATGGCCGTGCTGCGCGGCTATCTCGTGATCGCGGTCGGTCTCGTGATCGTCAAGGTGGTGCAGATGACGCTGCTGAAGTAACGCAGGCCGTCTGCCAGGAAGCGGCGCCGCGCCGCAGCCCGCACATGCCGGCCTCCGTGGCCGGCATGTGCGTTTACGCGCTTGCTTGCGGCACGTCGCACGCGCCGCGCGATGGTCAGATCAATTCGAGCTTCGACGTCAGGTACGTGAGCTGGATCCGGTTCGCGACGCCGAAGCGCTTGCGCAGCTTGCGCAGGTGATAGTCGACGTTGTGCGCGCTGGTGTCGAGGCGCCGGCCGATCTCCTTGTCGGATGCGCCTTCGGCGATGCCGATCAGCAGTTCCTGCTCGAACGGCGTGAGCCCGTTCACCGCGCGCTCGCGCGAGGTCGAGATCAGCTGCGGCGACGCGAACTTGTGCACCGACAGCCCGATCGACAGCGCCTGCTCGATCGTCGCCGGCGTGATCCATTCGCGCGTGCGGCGCGGCGCGGTGAAGCTCATGAACGCATGCAGCCGCGTGCCGGGCACGGCCATCGAATACATGATGCCGCTGCACATCCCGTCGTCCTGCATCGTCTGCAGGAAGCCGTCGAGCGCGGCCGGCGTCGCGCGCGGGCCGGCGTCGCGCTCGCGGTGTTCGCGGCGCAACTGCTGCAGGTCCCACACGATCGGCATGTTGCACACGCGTGCGCCGAGCGTGCGCGGATCGACGTCGTGATGGTGGTGGCGCACGTAGTCGCCGCGATAGGTGGACGGCGTGAATGCTTCGTGCAGGTAGAGACTTTCGACCCGCTCGTGCGCGAATTCGAGCGCGAAGTACGCGAACGTCGAGAAACCCGTCAGGTGCAGCAGGCTTGCGACGATCCGGCTGCGCTCGGCCGTGCTCTGCGCGTGCGCGAGCGTATCGGCCACGCCGAGTTTCGGCGCGTGCGGCTGCGTGACGTCGCCGCGTTTCACGTCGTCGCACCAGACGACCTGCACGGGGCGCTCCCGCAGCGCGTCGGGGCACGCGCTCAGCCCGTGCGACGGGCGGGGAAAGGTTGAGGCGACCGCTTCTTCATGCAATGCAATGTCGGACATGTGCCATCCCTCGGAATCGACGCATCTCGCCTGACGGCGGCCGTATCGTGTACGGCCGTCGCGGCGGTGCGATCGAGCATCGGTGTGATATGCGCGGATCGTCATCCATGACGCAGCGCGGGGGCATTGTACAAAAACGCTTGTGTACGCGTAATATGCCGTAATACTAATGGCGGCGGAAGATTCCTATTCGCACGCAAATAACGAAGACCAGAAAATCCATCGAGACAAGACCAGATCGTGACGGGGCGCAGGTTCACATATTGGGAAAGGGCGGGCTCCTCATGACATACGCTGACGGCGCACCACGCGTCGAGTGGTTTTCGCAGGCCGATATCGCAACGGCCGCGGCTTATTCGAATGAATATCAGGCAATCGGGAACGACGTTTTTACCGGCGCGCAAATCGAATTCGGTAAAACCGACCCGGCTTTGGTCGATTTCGCGCAGTGCCATGCGCGCTTGCGGCAAATCGGTTTCAGTACGCTCGGTTACGGCGCTTTCGAAATGATCGGGCGGCGCATCCTGTGCGCGCACCTGCTTCGCGACCTCGCTCCCGCGACGTTCATGCAGCCGTTTTTCGAGGGCATGCTCTACGAGAGCGACCCGCGGTTCGCGCAGGTGCGGCAGAGCGGCTTTCCGGTCGCGTGGCAGCTCGACGAGATCGAGGCGGCCGCGCAGGGCAGCGGCGACCGCAAGATGCTGGCGCTCGCCGGCCATCTGCGTGCGCACGCGATGAACAGCGGCGTGCTGTTCGGCCTGTCGGCGCCGCGCCTCGACCTGCGTGTCGCGGTGAACGTGACGTCGGAGACGCACGGCACCGAATGGATCGACGATCGCGTGATCGGCGGCGCGCTGTCGGTCAGCCTCGCGGTGCATCGTGTCGCGCTGCCGTTCCTCGAGGCACGCATCGCGCGCATGCGCGGCTTCGCGCTCGGCGACGAGCAACTACAGGTGCTCGACCGCCTCGTGCACGGTCTGTCCGACCAGGAGATCGCGAGTGCGCTGCGTACGTCGCTGCACAAGGTCGGCCACCATATCCGCTCGCTCGAAAAACTCTTCAACGTGCAGAACCGCGCGCAGCTCGCCTACCTGGCGGCCCGCCGGCTGCCGTCCTGACGCCGCGCGTCCGCCGCGTTCGTCCCCGTTTTTTCCCCGTGACCGATGACCGTCGGGCCGGCCCGTGCGTGGCCGGCCCGACGGGCTGCTGCGGCCGCGCGCGCCGGCGCGCCGCGCACACGATGCTTGACAGTAGTTTTTTCGAGTGATTGGCGAGTTCACCTATGAATTATTGCTGATTTATTTCTTCGTAATATGGCCCGGTCGTCACGCCGGATGGCGGGCCGCGAGGTTGCGCCGTGCGTGACGGAACTGGTCAACAGGGGCAGACAAATCAATGTGCGGAATCGACGGCTTTTTGAATAGCGTCGCCTGCGATGAGGAGACAGCGCGCGGCACGCTCGCGCGCATGACGGCGAGCCTTGCGCATCGCGGGCCGGACGGGCAGGGGATCTGGGTCGACCCGGAGGCCGGCATCGCGCTCGGCCACCGACGGCTCGCGATCGTCGACCTGTCGGTACATGGCCGACAGCCGATGGCATCCGCGTGCGGTCGCTACGTCATGGTCTTCAACGGCGAAATCTACAACCATCGCGAACTGCGCGCGGAGCTCGAGCGCGCGGGGCGCGCACCGGCGTGGCGCGGCCACTCCGACAGCGAGGTGCTGATCGCGGCGATCGTCGCGTGGGGTGTCGACGCGACGCTGCGGCGCGCGACCGGCATGTTTGCGTTCGCGCTGTGGAATCGGGCATCGCGGGTGCTGACGCTCGCGCGCGACCGGATCGGCGAAAAACCGCTCTACTACGGCCGGATCGGCGACGCGCTCGTGTTCGCGTCCGAACTGAAGGCGCTGCGCGGCTATCCGGGCTTCGACGGCGCGATCGATCGCGATGCGCTGTGCCTGTACCTGCGCCAGTCGAGCGTGCCCGCGCCGCATACGATCTATCGCGGCATCCACAAGCTGCCGCCCGGCACGTATATCCAGTTCGAGCATGCGCGCGACACGCCGCGCCTGCGTGCGTACTGGACGCTCGAACAGGTGATCGAGGACGGTCGCGCGGAGCCGTTCGAGGGCAGTGCCGACGACGCGGTGGGCCAGCTCGACGTGGTCCTGCGCCAGGCCGTCGCGCGGCAGATGGAAGCCGACGTGCCGCTCGGCGCGTTCCTGTCCGGCGGCGTCGATTCGTCGACGATCGTCGCGCTGATGCAGGCGCAATCGTCGACACCGGTCGATACGTTCACGATCGGCTTCCACGAGGCCGGCTACGACGAGGCCGGTTATGCGAAGGCCGTCGCGCGCCATCTCGGCACGCGCCATACCGAGCTCTACGTCACGGCCGACCACGCGCTCGGCGTCGTGCCGAAGCTGCCGTCGATCTACGACGAGCCATTTTCCGATGCATCGCAGATCCCGACCTTTCTCGTGTCGGAGCTGACGCGTCGGCACGTGAAGGTGAGCCTGTCCGGCGACGGCGGCGACGAGCTGTTCGGCGGCTACACGCGCTACTTCCTGACGCCGCGCCTGTGGCGCAAGCTGCATCGCGTGCCGGGCGCCGTGCGCGCGCGGATCGCCGCCGCGCTGCATGCGTTGCGGCCCGATCACGCGGATCAGCTTGCGGCCGTCGCGCAGGGGGCGTGGGGCGGCGTGGATGCACGCGAATCGGCGGCGCGCATCGGCGATCGCCTGCACAAGCTCGGCCATGTGATGACCGCCGAGAGCCGCATCGGGTTGTACCGGCTGCTGATGTCGTCGGTGCATCATCCCGAGCGCCTCGCGCTGTCGGGGCAGGAGCCGGCGACGCCGCTCGACACCGTATCCGCATGGCCCGCGCACCTGAGCTTCGCCGAGCAGGCGATGGCGATCGACACGCTCACGTACCTGCCGACCGACATCCTCGCGAAAGTCGATCGCGCGGCGATGGCGGTGAGCCTCGAAACGCGCATGCCGTTCCTCGACCATCACGTCGTCGAATTCGCGTGGCGCGTGCCGGCGCACGTGCGCTTGCCGGAAGGGCAATCGAAGGCGCTGCTGCGCCGGCTGCTCGACCGCTACGTGCCGTCCGCGCTGATCGACCGGCCGAAGCAGGGTTTCTGCGCGCCCGTCGATCACTGGCTGCGCGGCGCGCTGCGCGACTGGGCCGAGGCGCTGCTGCGGCCGTCGCGGTTGCGCGAGGAAGGCTATTTCGATGCGGACGCGGTCGAACGTCTGTGGCGGCAGCACGTGACCGGCCGGATGAACTGGCAGCACCAGCTGTGGACGGTGCTGATGTTCCAGGCGTGGCTGGAGGCGCAGCGCGCCGCATGAGGCGGCGCGCTGCGCGTCGTTACTGATCGAGGCAGCGCATGCAGCGCCGCTTCGCGTCGTTCGAGTGCAGGCCGCGACACATCGTCATCACGGGCCGCGCATGGCACGAAGGCGGATCGGCGGAAGCCGCCGGCGAAGCTTGGCGGCGCGCGCGATCGGGCGGCGTGGTCGCAGCGGCATCCATCCGTCGCTGGCGCGCGGGCGGCGTGTCGCGACCGGCGCTGCCGTCATCCGGGTCGCCCGGCGTCATCGACGCGACGTGAAGCGTGGTGTCGTTTGCCGCGTGCGCAACGGGCGGCGCGGTGCACACGAGTGCGACCAGCGCGGCCAACGCGCAATGGCAGGCGACGGCAGTTCGCGAATCGCGCATCTTCATGATCGTTCCGTTCGTTCCGGGCCGGCGGCGCGGAGGGCGCGCAGCTACCGGGTCGATTGTAGGGACGGCGATGGTCGTGTGTCACGCCGGATTCCGTAGTCGCGGGCATCGGCGGCGGCCCGAGTGGACGCGACGACGCGGACGAAGCGTGATGTCGTGCGGCCGCCGGCACCCAAAAGCGACCGCCGCCCGGAGGCGGCGGTCGGGTCGCGACTGGCTGGCGGGCCGGGCGGCGTGCGGGCCGCGCCCGACGGGCGTGCCGCGAAGCGCTGCGGATCGGCGCAGCGCGGTTGGGGGGGAGCTCGCAGGCGAGCCGCATGCATGCGGCTCGCGGGTAAATCGTCAGGCGTAGTCGGCGGCCATCACCGCTTGCGGTGCCGCGCGCAGGATCGGCGCGGCTTCGTGGCGCTCGACGTGCGTCATCGCCGCACCGAACAGCACCAGGCGATAGCCGACCGCATAGATCGGAATGATCCGCAGGTTCTTGTCGTGATCGAGTTGCAGCTTCGAGCGGATACGCGAGATATGGGTGTCGAGCGTGCGCGACGACACACCGAGTTCACGGCCCCACACGGCTTCCTGGATTGCCTGCCGCGGCACGATCTTGTTCATGTTGTCGAGCAGGAATTCGACGACGTCGAATTCACGCGGCGTGACGTCGACGATCTTGTTGTCGATTTCGATCGTGCGGCGCACGAAGTTGATTTTTATGTTGTCGATGTACAGGTATTTGCAATCCATGGTGGCCCTCGCATGTCCATAAAGGAGTGTTTGCGGGTCCTGTGCTGCAACTTCCGGGCCAGGGAAGGGATCGTCACGTCACGACAGGGGGCGGCACCCGAGCGGACGGCGCTGTAGCCTTGAATTTAAAAGAATTTTCAAGGAGTGGCGTGCCGCGGGTAGGGAAAGGGTCCGAGCAAAGGTGAAGGATTGTTACGTAGCATCGGCGGCTGACGTTACGGGCGTTACGTCTGACGTAACGCGGGGGGAGCCGCAGGGGCAACATGCGCGTGATCCGGATCGGCGGCAGGGGATGGGAACACGACATCGAACCCTACATGGTTCGATGGGAAATCCATATAAATCAGTGACATAAGTGGCCACACTTGCCGACATCGAACCCTACATGAAACCCTGCACGGAAGCATGACGACCGTCGCCACCTTTGAGCCGTTGTTTCCCGAAGATCGCGGACACGATCCGCTGCTCGAGCAGGCCGCCGAACTCGTCGATTCGTCGCAGCGGTTGCTTGCCGTACGCGATACCCCGCTGGCGACTGCACTCTGCTGACTTCGCCTTCGCATCGCGGTGAACTTTCGTTCGGATTGCCGCTGAGCAGCCGCCGGTTTCTGTTTCCGAGGCTTTGGCCGGAAGTCGAGCAGGAGTAAGAGGGCCGACGGGCCGCGCGAGGTCGGGCGGCGTCGGCTCGAACCAGCACGACATTCCCGCGATGCCTTGAAAACTCCGGCCGCAGGGCGTCTCCGCCCCGCGGCCGGCGTGTCGCCCCGCCGTCAAGCCTTCGCGCTATCCGCCGAATCGAACGGCAGCACGTAATGCCGCTTGCCCGTTGCCGCGAAGATCGCGTTCGCGACCGCGGGCCCGACCGGCGCGACGCCCGGCTCACCGACCCCGGTTGGCGCTTCGGCCGACGGCACGATATGCACCTCGACCTTCGGCATCTCCGCGATGCGCAGCACGTGGTAGCCGTCGAAGTTGCGCTGTTCGACCTGGCCGTCCTTCAGCGTGATCGCGCTGTGCATCACCGCGCCGAGCCCGAAGCCGATGCCGCCCTCCATCTGCGCGGCGACGATGTCGGGATTGATCGCGATCCCGCAATCGACCGCGCACACCACGCGCTCGACCTTCACCTTGCCGTCCGCGTCGACCGACACCTCGGCCACCTGCGCGACATAGCTCTTGAACGCCTCGGCGACGGCGATCCCGCGCCCGCGGCCCTTCGGCAGCGGCTTGGCCGGATCCCAGCCGGCCTTCTGCGCGGCCAGGTCCAGCACCGCGCGCATGCGCGGCTCCTTCGCGAGCAGGTCGCGGCGGAATGCGTACGGATCCTTGCCCGCCGTGTGCGCGGCTTCGTCGATGAACGCCTCGACGGCATACGCGGTGTGCGAGCTGCCGACCACGCGCCACCACAGCACGGGCAGGCCCACCTTGGTGGTGGTGAGTTCGACCGACACGTTCGGCACCGCGTACGGCAGGTTCGCCGCGCCCTCGACCGAGGTGGCGTCGATGCCGTTCTTGACCATGAACGCTTCGAACGGCGTGCCGGCGAGAATCGACTGGCCGACGATCCGGTGGCGCCAGCCGACCAGCTTGCCGTCCGCGGTCAGCCCCGCGTCGAGCTTGTGGAAGTACATCGGCCGGTAGAAGCCGCCCTGGATGTCGTCCTCGCGCGTCCATTGCAGCTTGACGGGCTTGCCGTCAGCGCCGAGCGCCTTCGCGATCGACACGGCCTCGACCACGTAGTCGGACCACGCGTTCGCGCGCCGGCCGAAGCTGCCGCCCGCGTACAGCGTGTGGATCTGCACCTGTTCGGGCTTCAGGCCGGCCGTCCTGGCCGCGTTGGCCTGGTCGACCGTCTGGAACTGGTCGCCGGCCCAGATTTCGCAGCTGTCCGCCGTCAGCTTGACGACCGCGTCGAGCGGCTCCATCGGCGCGTGCGCGAGATACGGGAATTCGTACGTCGCGCCGATCTTGCGCGCGGCGCCCGCGATCGCCGCATCGGCGTCGCCGTCCTTGCGGGCCGACGTGCCCGGCTTGTCGGCGAGCTGCCGGTATTCGCGCATGATCTCGTCCGAGCTGCGCTTTTCGGCGTGCGCTTCGTCCCATTCGACCTTCAGCGCGTCGCGACCCTGTTTCGCGGCCCAGAAGCCGGTTCCGACGACCGCGACGCCGCCCGGCACCTGCACGACCGACACGACACCCGGCACGGCCTTGGCGGCCGTCGCGTCGAACGATTTCACCGTGGCGCCGAAGCGCGGCGGGCGCTGCAGCAGCGCGACCCGCATGCCAGGGAAGGTCGTGTCGAGCGTGAAATGCGCAGTGCCGTTCGATTTCGGCGACGCGTCCACGCGCGGAATCCGCTTGCCGATCAGCTTGAAATCGGCCGGCTGTTTCAGCGCGACCTTGTCCGGCACCGGCAGCTTCGACGCATCGGCGACGAGCGTGCCGTACGCGGCCTTCTTGCCGCTCTTCGCGTGCGTGACGACGCCGTTGGCGGTCGTCAGCTCGCCGGCCGGAACCTTCCAGCGGGCCGCCGCGGCCGACACCAGCATCGCGCGGGCCTTGCCGCCCGCTTCACGCAGTTGCTGCCACGAGTTCGCCATCGCCGAGCTGCCGCCCGTGCCCTGCATCGTGCCGAACGCGAGGTTCGCGTAGCGTTTCGCATCGGCCGGCGCGCTTTCGACGCGCACGGTCGACCAGTCGGCGTCGAGCTCCTCGGCGACGATCGTCGCGATGCCCGTATACGCACCCTGGCCCATTTCGACGTGCTTCGCGATGACCGTGACGGCGCCGTCGGGCGTGATGCGCAGGAACGCATTCGGCGCGAAGTCCGCGGCGGGCGCGGTCGCGGCCAGCGCGCGGCGGCCGAGGCCGGCCCATTCGAAGCCGATGGTCAGGCTGACGGCGGCCGCGGCACCCGCGGCCTTCAGGAACGTGCGGCGCGACGGACGCACCGACCCGGTGTTGTCGAGTTCGATCGTCATGGTCAGGCTCCCAGCGTCGCGGCCGCGTCGTGGATCGCCGCCCGGATGCGGGCGTAGGTCGCACAGCGGCACAGGTTGCCGTTCATCGCGGCGTCGATGTCCGCGTCGGTCGGCTTCGGGTTCTGTTCGAGCAGCGCGGTGGCCGACATGATCTGGCCGGACTGGCAGTAGCCGCACTGCGGCACCTGCAGCTTGACCCAGGCGGCCTGCACGGCCTGCGCGGGCTTGCTCTGCAGTCCTTCGATCGTCGTGATGTGCTTGCCCGCGATGCCGGCGAGCGGCAGCACGCACGAGCGGACGGCCTGGCCTTCGAGATGCACGGTGCACGCGCCGCACTGCGCCATGCCGCAGCCGAACTTCGTGCCGGTCAGTCCCGCGTGTTCGCGAATCGCCCAGAGGACGGGCATCGACGGATCGGCGTCGAGCGTGACGTTCTTGCCGTTCAGGACAAAGGAGGTAGGCATTTTGATTGTCTCCGTGGGGAAAACCCGGCATGCGCCCGGTTAGCGGGCAGTGTGCGCGAGGCACCGGCTTTTGCGTCTACCCAATCCTGCAAATTTATTGAACAATCCTGCAAATCCCCGGCAGGCTCCGGGCGGTTTCGCTATGCTCCCGCGACATGAGGAAATCTATCGAGGAAGTGTCATGGACATGACCGATATCGTGACGTCGCGCGAATCCGGGCGGCGCGAGCTGGCGACGCTGATCGGCCGTTTCGCGCCGGCGGACGGCTCGCATTCGACGGCCGTGCCGGGCCTGATGCTGCACCGGCACTCGCGGCCGGTCGATCTCGGCTGCGGCGTGTCGCGGGCCGCGCTCGTGATCGCCGCGCAGGGCGCGAAGCGCGTGATCGTCGCCGGCCAGGCCTACGAGTACGACACGCAGAATTGCCTGATTACATCGATCGACTTGCCGATCCTGTCGCGCGTGACGCACGCGTCGCCGGAAGCGCCTTACCTGTGCCTGTCGCTGACGCTCGATCCGCAGCGCATCGTCGAGCTCGCGGCCGAGATGCGGCTGCCCGAACCCGACGCGGGCCCCGAAGGCGAGGGGATCGCGCTCGCCGAGCTCACGCCGCCGCTGCTCGATGCCGCGCTGCGCCTGACGCGGCTGCTCGATACGCCGGCCGACATTCCGGTCGTCGCGCCGTTGATCGAAAAGGAACTGCTGTACCGGCTGATGACGAGCGGGCAGGGCACGCGGCTGCGGCACATGGCGATCGCGGGCAGCCAGACGCACCGGATCGCGCGCGCGATCGAATGGCTCCGCGATCACTTCGCGGAGCCGATGCGCGTCGAGTCGCTCGCGCAGGCAGTCAACATGAGCGTGTCGTCGCTGCACCACCATTTCAAGCACGTGACGACGCTGAGCCCGCTGCAGTACCAGAAGCAGCTGCGGCTGCACGAGGCGCGGCGGCTGTTGCTGCGGCAGGGCGGCGATGTCGGGTCGGTGGCGGCCGTCGTCGGCTACGAAAGCGCGTCGCAGTTCAGCCGCGAATACAGCCGGCTGTTCGGCGCGCCGCCGATGCGCGACGTCGTGCAGCTGCGGAAGAAGGAACTGCTCGGCTGACGGCCGGCAGCCGGCGCGCGGCCGGTCGCCGGTCATTTCATCGGGCGACCACCGTCGTCTGCAGGAACGTCGGCGCGATCCGCCAGTCCGGCACGTAATGCGCCGGCCACGCGCCCGGCGTATCGACCGCGTTGAAATACACGACCGCCTTCAGCAGCGGATAGCGCCACAGCGACCGCTGGAGTTCGTCGAGCGCCTCGCGCTTGCGCGAACCGGACCCGTCGACGCCGAGCTCCGTGATCATCACCGGCAGCCCGTAATCGGTCACCCGCTCGTATTTGGTCCGCAGGATGCTCGCGGCGGACGCATGGCCGCCGGCCGGCCAGATCGCGCAGCGCGGGCAGTCGAACACGGACAGGCCGACGGCGTCCACATAACCGCGGCCCGGAAAATAGTCGTCGAGGTTGCGGTTGCCGGCCGGCGACCACACGTAGCGGAGCTGGTCGGTCATCGTGCGGCACGTGGTCACGACGCGCCGGTACGCCTCCACGTAGGCCGGCGCATCGCCGATGGCCCATGGATAGCGCCCGGTGTCGGCCTCCATCTCGTGGCCCCAGCGCACGAACACGGGGCCCTTCAACGCGGCGAGCGCCGAGCAGGTGGCCGCGATCCGCATGTCGTAGCGCCCGAGCGCGATATCCGCGAGCAGTGCGCCTGGGCGCGTGTCGCCCGCCGCCCAGGGCTCGACGGTCAGCATCAGCGAGCGGTTCCGTGCCTGCGCGTTCCGGTAGGCTGCGTCGATTTCCGCGCGGATGTCGGGCGCGTTCCACGACACGAACACATGGTCGAACGCGAGATCCCGGTTGGCCGCGAGCGTGTTGTCGGGATCGTATGCGCCGAGTTCGGGCTGCTTCACCGGTTCGCCCGGCGCGGGCGCGACCACGGCCGGCAGGCCCGAACGCCACATCATCGCCTGCCAGCCTTTCGGCGCGCGCAGCCCGATGCCCGCGAGCAGCATCGCGAGCGCGAACACGAACAGCGCGTTGCGCACGGGCAGGCGGCTGAAGAACATCTGCCGGAACGCCGACCATTCGAGCCCTTGCTCCCTGCCGTGATTCACCGCGACGACGGCCGCGATCACGAGATACAGGATGCTCGTCAGCGTCGAGAACAGATAGAAGCCCGCGGCATTGCGCGGGTTCTCGACCGTGACGACGGGCAGGCTGCAGAACAGCGAGATCAGCAGGTACGGCGCGACCACGCGCAGCGGCGCGTCCTGTTCGATCGTGCCGCCCTTCGGCGTGACCTTGAACGGAAATTCCTTGCCGCGCACGAAGTCGAACACCGCCGACGCGCAGCCGAGCACGACCCAGGGCCAGCGCGCGAACACGAACGACAGCCCTTCCCACGACAGCAGCTTCGTATTCAGCGGGCGGCACGACTGGGTCGAATGCGTGGCCCACGTCACGACGCACAGGAGCAGCACGGCCAGCGGCAGCGCGTAGGTGAGGTACGTGAGGTAGTCGACGTGCGCCCACACGCGGCCGGTGAGCAGCGCGACGACCGGAATCACGACGCTGCCGGCCATCGCGAGCGCGCACAGCGGGTACCACAGCTGGCAGAACAGGAACTGCGCCTTCAGCTTCAGCGGCAGCCCCATGAAATAGTGGCGCGTGTAGCGCAGCATGATGATCATCACGCTCTTGGACCACTGGAACTCCTGCGTGGCGAGGTCGCCGAACGTGCGCGGCCCTTCGCCGTTCGCGATCGCGTTCAGCGCGTGCATGCCGCGCCAGCCCTTCGAATTGAAGATCATCGTGGTCGAGTGATCCTCGGCGAGCTCGGGCCCGAGCCCGCCGATCTCGCGCAGCGCACGGCAGCGCACCGCATAGTGCGAGCCGATGCACAGCGGCGCGAGGCCGCCCGCATAACCGGCCTGCATCGTGCCGTGCAGCGGCCCCTCGACGTTCACGCGCCCGCGTGCGCTCCAGCTCCCGGCCGCGTTGCTGTCGCAGATGCTCGGTGCCGACACGTAGCCGACTTTCGGATCGACGAACGGCCGCAGCATCTCCTCGAGATAGGTGCGGGTCGGCACGTGGTCGGCGTCGAGCTGCGACACGAAATCGTAGTTGTCGTAGCCGACCATGTCGTAGAAGTACGCGAGATTGCCTTCCTTGCATTTGGTGCGGCGCGGCCAGCTCGCGCGGTGGTACGCGGCGATGCCGCGCCGCGTCGACACGAATACGCCGTGCTCGCGGCACCAGTCGAGCGTCTCGGGCGACGGGTCTTCATCGGCGAGCCACGTATCGTGCGGGTAGGTCTGGTCGAGCATCGCGAGCAGCGTCGTGCGGACGATGTCGAACGGCTCCGACGGCGCCTTGGTGACGACCATCGCGACGCGCCAGTCGCGCGGCACCGGCAGCGCGGGGTTCGGCACGACCGCCGAGCGGATGATGAAAATGAAGTAGCCCGGAATGAAGGTGGTCCAGAACAGCACGAAGCAGTTGACGCCGAAGCGGAACGCGTCGACGTAGTGCTCGTCGCGCAGCCACCAGCGCCAGAAGATGCCCAGCGCGACGAACCAGCACAGCGCGAGGATGTGGAAGACGATCCTGGTCCCGCTGTCCATCAACGGGACGACGAGCGGGACGTCTGCCTGCTGCGAGTCGGTGCGAACGGCTTCGGTGTCGGGTTCGGCGGTATCGGCGGTATCCGGCACGGAGCCGCCCGCAAGCGACGCAACCAGCTTCTTCATGGTGCTCTCCCGTCAAGGTCAGATCATCAGTCTTGAAGCAGGCCGCGTTGCGGCCGGGTGTCCTCGCTGGCGTGCTGTTGTTCCGGTGCCGGGGCCGCCGGCGTGCGCTCGCCGCACGAGCGGCCCACGCGTTCATAGCGGCGAAAGCCGCTGTCGACGGCCAGCCGTTCGCTGAACAGGTTGCGCATGTCGAGCATCACGGGGTCGGCCATGTGATCCGCGAGGTCGGCGAGATCGAGTGCCTCGAACGCCTTCCATTCGGTCATCACGACGACGGCGTCCGCGCTGCGCACCGCGTCGATCGCGGAGCCCTCCATGAACACCTGCGGCAGCAGCCGCGACGCTTCGTGCGGACGCGCCGGGTCGTACGCGCGGATATGCGCGCCCGCGCCGACGAGCAACTGGATCACGTCGATGCTCGGGCTTTCGCGCACGTCGTCGGTCTGGCCTTTGAACGTGAGGCCGAGCACCGCGATGCGCTTGTCCTTGATCGAGCCGCCGCAGGCCTTCTCGATGCGGCGCAGGATCTGCTCCTTGCGCAGCGCGTTCGATTCGATCGCCGCGCTGACGATGCGCAGCGGCACCGCGTGTTCGGAGGCCGTCGCCTTCAGCGCGCGCGTGTCCTTCGGAAAGCACGAGCCGCCCCAGCCGGGGCCGGCCTTCAGGAACGATGCGCCGATGCGGCGGTCGAGGCCCATTCCGTTCGCGACCAGTTCGACATCGGCGCCGACCGCTTCGCACAGGTCCGAGATCTCGTTGATGTAGCTGATCTTCACCGCGAGGAACGCATTCGCCGCGTATTTCACGAGTTCGGCCGTTTCGATCTCGGTCGCGAGCACGAGGTGGCCCGTCGCTTCGAGCGGCGCATAGATGGCCTTCATGATCTCGATCGCGCGCGGATGCTCGGCGCCGAACACGACGCGGTCCGGATGCATGAAATCGTCGATCGCCGAGCCTTCGCGCAGGAATTCCGGATTCGATGCGATCGCCGAGTCGACGCCTGCCGGCGCGTGGCGTTCGACGATCTGCTTGACGACCCGGTTGGTGCCGACCGGCACCGTCGACTTCGTGACGACGACTGCGAAACCGGTCAGGTTCGACGCGATTTCGCGCGCGGCTGCCTCGACGTACTGCAGGTCTGCCTGGTCGGTGCCCGGCAGCGTCGGCGTGCCGACCGCGATGAATACCGCATCGCGATCGCGCACGCTCGCCGCGAGGTCGCTGCTGAAGCGCAGCGTGCCGCGTTCGACGTTGCGTGCGACGAGTGCGTCGAGGCCCGGTTCGTAGATCGGCATGAGGCCTTCGTTCAGCGCGTCGATCTTGCCGCGATTGTTGTCGATGCAGACGACGTCATGCCCGAGATCCGCAAAGCACGCGCCGCTCACCAGCCCGACGTAACCCGTGCCGACGATGGCGATCCGCACATTCATGGTGATTCCCCTGGGTGGCGTTCAAGGAAACTTGCTCACTTGCCGGATTCGACTTGCAGTGCTTTCTGAAACCAGGCCGCGGCGTGTTCGACCATCGGTTCGATCGCGGTGAAACGCGGCCGCCAGCCGAGCACGAGCGCGGCTTTCGTGGCGTCGGCGTACAGCTCGGGCGGGTCGCCCGGGCGGCGCGCGGCCGTCACCGTCGGCACGCGGCGGCCCGTCACGGCTTCGACGGCGCGCAGTGCGTCGAGCACCGACGTCCCTTTGCCGGTGCCGAGATTCAATGCGACGCTGTGGCCGCCGCCGCACAGATAGGCGGTCGCCTGCAGGTGCGCGTCGGCGAGGTCGCTCACGTGCACGTAGTCGCGAATCGCCGAGCCGTCGGGCGTCGGGTAGTCGGTGCCCATCACCTGGAACGCGTCGCCCGTGCCGAGTGCCGCGCGGATAGCGAGCGGCAGCGCGTGCGTTTCCGGTTCGTGGCATTCGCCGATCATGCCGTCAGGGTCCGCGCCTGCCGCGTTGAAGTAGCGCAGCGCGACCCACCTGGTTCCGTACGCGCGCTCGAAATCGGCGGCCATCCGTTCCATCGCGTACTTGGTGAAGCCGTACGGATTGATCGGCCGCTGCGGCGTGCGTTCCGAGATCGGCAGCGCATCCGGAATGCCGTACGTCGCGCACGACGACGACATCACGATCCGTCCGACGCCGGCCGCGCGCATCGCGCTCAGCAGCGTGCAGGTGCCCGTGACGTTGACCGTGTAATAGCGCTCGGGCGCGAGCACCGATTCGCCGACGTAGGCGAGCGCGGCGAAATGGATCACGACGTCGGGCCGATGCACGGCGAATGCCTTCGACAGCGCGTCGCGATCGAGAATGTCGGCCGCGACGAGCGGCCCCCACCGAACGGCGTCGCGATGGCCGGTCGACAGATTGTCGTAGGCGACCGGCTCGTGTCCCGCGGCCGCGAGCGCCTTGCAGGTATGGCTGCCGATATAGCCCGCTCCGCCTGTCACGAGCACCTTCATGCCGTGGCCCCGGTCATGCGCAGCACCGGTTCGAGCCACAGTTCCCGGCTGAAATAGTCGACGGTCCGGCGCAGCCCTTCGTCGAGATCGATGGCCGGCCGCCAGCCGAGCTCGGCCGCCGCGATCGAGATGTCGGGCCTGCGCTGGTGCGGATCGTCGATCGGCAGCGGCCGGAACAGGATCTCCGATTTCGAGCCCGTCATCGCGAGCACTTTCTCCGCGAGTTCGAGCATCGTGAATTCGCCGGGGTTGCCGATGTTGACCGGCGTGCCGATGTTGCGCTCGGCACTCATCAGGCAGAAGAAGCCGTCGACGAGATCGGTCGCGAAGCAGAACGAGCGTGTCTGCATGCCGTCGCCGTAGATTTCGAGCGGTGCGCCGTTGAGCGCGCCGACGATGAAGTTCGACACGACGCGGCCGTCGCGCGGCGACATCCGCGGGCCGTAGGTGTTGAAGATGCGCGCGACGCGCACGTCGATGCCGTGCATGCGGTAGTAGTCGTAGCACAGCGCCTCGGCCGCGCGCTTGCCTTCGTCGTAGCACGCGCGCGGGCCGATCGTGTTCACGTTGCCGCGATAGGTTTCCGTCTGCGGATGCACGGCCGGGTCGCCGTAAATCTCGCTGGTCGACGCCTGGAACACGCGCGCGCCCGTCTTGCGCGCGAGCGCGAGGCAGTGGTGCATGCCGAGCACGTTCGTCATCATCGTGTGGACGGGATCGATCTGGTAGGTGGGCGGCGATGCCGCGCACGCGAGATTCCAGATCTCGTCCACCTGCAGTTGCGGCAGGCCGAGCGAGACGTCGCCCTTCACGAACTCGAAGCGGCCGGACGCCTTCAGATCGGCGACGTTGAGCTTGCGCCCCGTCAGCAGGCTGTCGATGCACGTGACGGATGCGCCTTCCATGACCAGGCGCTCGCATACATAGCTGCCGAGAAAGCCGGCGCCGCCCGTGACGAGGACACGCTGCCCGGCGCGCGTCTCGAGCGTGACCCTGTCATTCATGGCTTTCACCTTCGTCGTTCAGCTCGGGGAACCACACGTCGATCAGTTCGACGGCGGCGCGCACGCGTTCCATCCCGCTGCACGGGTGTCGCTTCGGCAAGCGCCGGTTCGCATGTGCGGATGTCGACGAAGCGCCGCGACAGGCGCTCCGGTTTCGCTGACTACCCCGTTGATGCTTGAACGACGCAAGCGTCGATCGATCGGTGGTGATCTTCATCGCCTTTTCCCCGATACGCTGATTGACGAGCAGGCCGCCGTTCGTGATCTTGTGCCACGGCGTGCCGCTCGGTGAGAGCCGGATATCAGGCAATCGGCATGCCATGAACGATGTCGACACGATGCGCACGGGCGCGGCGGCGAGATTGCAGCGTGATATGCGCGCTTCTGTTTCATGCGTGAATCGTGGGGCCAGAAAAGCAGGCAGGTCGATTGCCGGATCGATGCGATTCGATACGACGAAACACGAGATAAATCAGGCTTTTGCGGGATTCGATTCGTCAAGAAGGTGTTGAACGGGAATGTTTCATCAATGAGAAATGAGCGGATAAAGGACTAAAACGTTTCTCGAACGTGCAGCCCATCTGGAGATCGGGTGAATGAAAGGCTAGGGAATGAAAGTGAAAAAATGTTGTGTGGCGTCCGGGCGAGGCCGCGTGTTTTCATTTGTTTTAATTATTACGCCGGTACGAAAGTTTTAATTTTTACGGTTATTTCGACGCTTGAGTAGAGCGTGATCCTGTCGGTATTTTCACGAATGAATCAAATTCGTTTCGGTCATCCGGAGAAACGCGTGCCGACGGCATGCAGGAGGCTGATGTACCGGGCTCTCCGGGCATTGTGCCGGGCGAATCGATTCTCGTTTGTGATGGCACGGCAGGGGCCGTACGCGCGTCGACCGGTGGTTCGCAACCCGAAATGCCGGCTCCGCCGGCCCTGCGCGGCCATGCGCTTCTCAAGTTTGAAACACTCGTTCATCTGACCATCCGGCGCACGCCTGCGAGCCGGATTCGTCCGTCAAATCCGGCAGTTGCGTCGCGGCGCCCGACAAGCGCCGGAGGTGTCGAACCGCCATTACGATACATTCCTGAAACAAAAAATGTCGTTCCTGGCGATGCAGGCAGCCGTGGCGGCCGTTTGCCGTGTGCAATCTCCGGTGGAATAACGAGTGGCACGCTGCTTGCGGTACTGGACGCACCGGCGGGCGGTCGACACGAAGCAACGAACAGGTGGGGCGGCCAACTCGTCAATAAGCAGTCGGGGAAACGGCGATGAAGACCATAAGCTGTAGGTTGATCGGCGCGTACTTTGCGCATCAGTGGGGTAGTCGGAAAGGCCGGGGTGACGCTCGCGACGCTGTGCCAGCATCGCGGGTTGCGCTGTCCCGGTTTCTTGCCCGCCGCGCGCTTCGCGTGCTGGCGCGGTTGTCGCGCCGCACGGCAGTCGGGCGACAGCGATACTCACTTTCATTCGGTTCATCGGGATGGATCAGGCTGTTCGTGCCGGACAGCGTGATGCCGATTCGTCTTCGGCCGTGCGGGGCCGCTTCGATCGCGCCTGGCCCATGCCGGCGCCGGCCGGATTAGATCGAACGACCGTCGGCCGGATTATCCGGAAGACCTTTCGTCGACAGCTCAGGGAGACGACATGCCACCTGGCTGCAATGCAGGCCCGTTGTCGCCTGAATAAAAGGTGTATTTTCAACGTCGCTGCATTTTGCGGTGGTTAATGTATTCGCGAATTTTCGATTCCGGAATGGAGTGCCGCGTGCCGGCACGCCGACCGGCGGGGTATCGAATATCGCGGGCCGGAAATGTGTCTGCATCTTTCCGGCTTGTCAGGCCGATTGTGTTTTTTTAATAAATCCAATGTTCATAAAAATAATAGAAAACACCTACCAAAAAAATTTGGATAACCAAAAAACACGAGACTAAGCTTCGTCTGGCCAAATTCGCAAAAAACAGAAATTGAAAAGGAAGCATGATTTCTTAATTTGATAGTGATCCTTAATTTCGAGGATTGCTCAAGTCAGGAAGGTTGATGGCGTGCGATCTTCCTGACTCACTCCGTCCACGCCGTTTTGGAGTCGACCATGAAGAAGCTTCTGATTGCAGCAGCAGTTCTGGCGGTTTCGGGTGCAGCGTTCGCAGGTAGCGGCACGGTGTCGAGCAGCAGCTCGTCGAGCGGCGGTTCGACGATGGCAGGCGTTGCCGGCTTCGGCCATTTCACCGCGACCGATTCCGGCTCGGCACTCGGTGCAGCCGGCGCACTTGCCGGTGGCCCGGGCAGCGGTTCGGTCTCGTACACGAACCACACGCAATCGTCGTCGGTTAGCGGTTTCGGCTTCGGTGGCGCACAGGCAGGTGGCACCAGCGGCGCGAATGCCGGCTCGATCGGCTGGACGGTTCACCACTATTAAGCCGCGACGCGTAGCGTTCGTCATTGGCTGGCGGTACGGATGCCGGGTTCCGCTCGATGGGGGTAGACCCGGCTCCGCCACCGCCGAACTTACTCACAGCAAGGAATTGCTATGAAAGCCAAAGTCATTTTCGCGACAGCGCTCACCGTCATATCGTCGGCTGCATTGGCAGCGGGTTCCTCCACGACCAACCAGACACAGTCCGTTGCGGCGGGTGTTTCCGGTTCGGTTCTGGTCGGCTCTGGCAGCTATACCAGCAATTCGACTTCGACGGCGGGCGCGAACGCGGGCAGTACGGTGACACCCGCTGGTTCCGCCGGCACGGCATCCGCCTTCCACAACACGACCTCGACGGCCAGCGGTTCGGGCACGAACGGGGGCGCGTTCGCGGCAGGCGGCGGTATCGGTGCCGCAGGCTCGTACGGTGGAAACAGCAAAACGAACGAGAACGCGAATGCGCTGTCGGGAGGGGTGAGTGCCACGATCGTGCTGGGTGCAAACCACTACACGGCCAGCAGCGCGAACGACCAGGGCAATGCCAACGCGGGTGCCGCTGGGCTGACCGGCAGTGCTGGGTCAGGCGCGATCACGGGTTCGAATCACTACAACTCGTCGACCGTGTGGAGTACCGGTTCGGCCGGCTCGCCGTCCGCATCGGGCGGAAGCAACGCCAGTTCAAGTGCGACCGGAAGCAGTCATTAGTCAGGTGTGGGGGGGACCAGTTTCCCAGCGACGCTGGTCTCTTTTGCCCACATTGTTGTCACGTAAGGAGTTGGCATGAAGCAGAAACTGATTGCCGCCGCTCTGATGCTCGCGTCTCTGACGGCGTATGGCGCTGACCGTATTGCCAACGACGTGCAATCGAATTTGCAGACGTCAAACAACCCTGACCAGACAACCAAACCGTCAGAACAACAAACGCTTTCTTCGGGCAGTGCCATCGGCGGACCAGACGCCCAGCAGTGGCAGGGCATGTCGGCCGGCTCGTGGTCCCAGCTGGGCAACGGCTGGAAGCAGTTCGGGGAAGCAGGCAAAGCTGAAGGGAATCAGGGGAATTAGTACGGTTGCCTGGGTGGGAGGTAAAACCTCGTCCGGAGAGTGAAATGAACAGCAACAGGATCAAGGTGGCATGCGCTGCGATGTTCGCGATGACCACGATCGGCGCCCAAGCGCAAACCGCCGATTCGACTTCGAGCGCGCAGTCGTCGACGTCGTCGACGGCAGTCAGCCAGGGCGGCGGCTCGAGCATGAACACGAACACCACGAGCTCGCGCGGCGGCAACGCCACCAGCTCCAGCGGGGTTCGCAGCAGCGGCAATTCGAGCGTGAACGTGAACGTGACGATGCCGTCCAGCACGAGCGGCGGCACGAACGTGACGCCGCAGTCGCTGCAGTCGTCCGGCGCGCCCGGCACCAACCCGTACAACACCCAGTCGTCGGAAAACGTCAATTATTCCGGCACGCAGACGATCAAGACGAACCCCGCGATCCAGGCGCCGGGCCTCACGACCACGCTGTCCGATACCTGCATGGGATCGGTGAGCGTCGGCGTGTCGTTCCCGGGGTTCGGCGCGACGGGCGGCACGACGCTGGTTGACCAGGCCTGCGTGCGGCGTCTCGATGCGCGTGAATTCCGTGCGATGGGCCTGACCGACGTGGCGCTCGCGCTGCTCTGCCAGAGCGACGCGAACCGGCGTGCGGTGGAAGCGACCGGGCATCTGTGCCCGGGCACGACGACGCCGCTCGCACGTTCGAACGTGGCGCCGAGCGTGGAAGCGACGGTCGCCGACGACGTGAAGTATCGCGATCCGATCGTGCGTGACCGCATGGGCTTGCCGCCGCTGGGCGCTGCCGCGCCGGCACCGGCGCAGGCCCGCCCGGTGGCGACGACCTCGGTGCAGGCGGCGCCCGTGTCGGTGCCGGTACCCGTGCCCGTGCCGTCGATCGCGCCGGTTGCCGCCGCGCCGGCCGTTGCCGCACCGGCTGTTGCTGCTGCAGCCCCTGCCGTTGCCAAACCCGCCATTGCAGCCGCGGCACCGGCCGTCGCCGCAGCGCCTGCGGTGGCTGCCGCACCCGCTGTCGCGGCCGCGCCCGCAGCCTCGGTCGTACCGGCGGCCGCGATCGCCGCCGTGCCGGCTGCCGCCGTGCCGGCTGCCGCCGTGCTCGCCGCGCCGGCCGTTGCGGACAAGGCATCGCCGGTACCTGCCGCGCCGGTCGCCGAGACGAAGGCCCCCGAACCCGTGCAGCCCGTCGCCGACAAGGCACCGGAGCCCGCACCGGCGGTTGCCGACAAGGCACCGGAGCCCGCGCCGGCGGTTGCCGACAAGGCGCCCGAACCCGCACCGGCAATCGCCGACAAGGCCCCCGAGCCTGTGCAGCCCGTCGCCGACAAGGCACCGGAGCCGATGCCGGCCGCGACCGACAACGCAGCGCAGGCCGCTGCCGCGCCGGCTGCGGATACGACGCCGGCCGCTGCCGTCGTCGCGGCGCCCGCAGCCGAGGCCGCGATGCCCGCACCGGCAGCCGATGCGAAGGCCGCCGAACCGGCTCCGGTCGCCGCGGAAGCGCCCGCACCGGAACCCGCGCAGCCTGCAGCCGCCGCGGCCGCAGCGCCTGCCGACATGCCGGCAGCCGATGCGAAGGTGCCGGACCAGGCAGCCGCGCAGCCCGCCGAGATGCCGGCGTTGTCCGATCCGGCGCAAGGATTGCCCTCGGCTCCGGTCGACCAGCAGGCCGCCCCGGCTGTACCGGTCTTGCCGGCTCCGGCCGTCATCTCGACGAGCACGTCGTCGTAAGCACGCGGGTCTGGCTCCCGTGCGCCGGAATGGCGGCGCACGGGAGTCGTCCGGACCCGATGCCCGACGGTCGTTTCCTGTTTGACGGGTGTTGGTCCCATCCCCGAGGTCAACACCTCTTTTTGCCTGACGAGGATGCAAGGAGGCCTCAATCATGAGGATCTTTTTGGTCGCTCTGTTGTTGTACAGCGCACAAGCCGCAGCACAGGCGGTATTTCAGAACCCGGCGGTCTTCGTGATCCTGGGCGAGCAGACGGCGGCAAACGCCGCGAGCGTCGCGCAGGCGCTGACGACGCTCGGTCGCGCCGACAACACGGCGTGCGCGCCGATGATGATGATCGGCGATCCGCAGATGATCTACATGATGCCGGAGGAGGGTCACGCGCCGTCGTGGCAATCGCCGGTGTACGGCCGTGGCGCACCGTTCGAGGCGCAGAGGGGGCCGACGCCGACCGGCAAGACGGTCGGCGCGATGCAGCATGCCGAGGACATGCAGACGCAGCCATGGAGCGACGGCAGCGCGATCACGCAGAAGATCGCAGGCGATGCGAGCGTGACGGCGGCGGACCAGGTGAGCGGCTGGCAGCGCAACGGGCTCAGCTCGATCGAGACGGCCCGGGCGACGGAAGTGACGGTGAACGGCAAGACCTACCGGGCCTATCGTGACGACCTCAACGGTGCCGCGAAGCCGGTCGTCGAGCCGCAGATCTACACGCAGCGCGTCGTTTTCTGCCGATAACGAACGTCAATCCGAGAACGGCCCGGCGCCGCGTCGCGGGACCACGGTGCCCCGCTCCACGCGATCCGGCAACGGCCGTTTCGACAACCAACCCAAGCGACGAGGCCATCGTGAACCATTGCTGCCAGATCAGGGTGTCGGGCCCGCAGGAACTCGAACGCGATGCGGGGACGGCGCCGTTCATTGCCGTCCGGCGCAACCATGTCGTGCCGTCGCGGCCGCTCGTCTACCTGTCGCAGCAGCACGACGCCGCGCTCGTCGATTGTCTCGCGTCGCGCGGCTGGGACGTGTGGCGCGCGAAAACCGTTGCGGACGCACTGAATCTCGTCAGGGCGAACCGTCTGCATGCGGGCATCGTCGATTTCGGCAGCTTCGCGTCGCCCGACGTCACGTCGTTCGAGGCGCTGCTGCGCGACCCGCGCGTCGGCTGGCTCGCGTTCGCCGACGACGAGCGGCTGCGGGATATTTCCATCGCGCGCCTGATTCGCCACTGCTGTTTCGATTACGTGCGCAACGCGACTGCGTACACGACGATCGGCTATCTGGTCGGCCATGCGTACGGGATGCTGAGGCTCGCGGACGGCAGCCCGGACGCCGATGCGGCGCCCCCCGGAGGCACGATGATCGGCTCGTGCGACGCGATGCGCCGGCTGTTCGCGACGATCCGCAAGGTCGCGAATACGGAGGCGACCGTCTTCATCGCCGGTGAGTCCGGCACCGGCAAGGAGCTGACGGCGGCGGCGATTCACCAGCAGTCGTCGCGCGCCGACGCGCCGTTCGTCGCCGTGAACTGCGCGGCCATTCCGTCGACGCTGCTGCAGGCCGAACTGTTCGGCCACGAGCGCGGCGCGTTCACGGGCGCGCACCAGCGCAAGATCGGCCGTATCGAGGCGGCGCACGGCGGTACGCTGTTTCTCGATGAAATCGGCGACATGCCGTTCGAGAGCCAGGCGAGCCTGCTGCGCTTCCTGCAGGAAGGCACGATCGAGCGCCTCGGCGGGCACGCGTCGATTCCGGTGGACGTGCGGATCGTGTCGGCGACCCACGTCGATCTCGAGGCCGCGATGCAGGCGGGGCGGTTCCGTGCCGACCTGTACTACCGCCTGTGCGTGCTGCGCATCGACGAACCGCCGCTGCGCGTGCGCGGCCGCGACATCATGCTGCTCGCCGACCATGTGCTGCGGCGCTATCGCGGCGACAATGCGCAACGGATTCGCGGCTTCATGCCGAGCGCGGTCGAAGCGATCCACAACTATCCGTGGCCGGGCAACGTGCGCGAGCTGATCAACCGGATCCGGCTCGCGGTCGTGATGACGAACGGCCCGATGATCTCGGCCGCCGATCTCGAACTGCACCAGTACACGTCGCGGCAGCCGCCGACGCTCGCCGAAACGCGCCGGCGCGCCGAGCGGCGCGCGATCGAGGAAACGCTGATGCGCCACCGCCAGCAGCATGCCGACGTGGCGGCCGAGCTGGGCATCTCGCGCGCGACGCTGTATCGGCTGATGACCGCGCACGGGCTGCATGGCTGACGCGCCGCGGCGCGCAGCCGCTCAAGACCGCGCGACGTCGGCCGTTAAGACATGAAACGGCCCGTCCGGACCGCCGCGCGGCGATGCGCGCGCGGCCGGCATGCGGCGCATCACGCTTATCCGAGGTTACCGTGGCAGAGTGCAGTCACTGCGGCAGGACGTTCCTGGTCGGCGGGCGGTCGATCGACGGCCGCCGCTATTGCCGTCCGGCGTGCGCCCGGGCGCATCCGATCGTCGTCGAGGCGGAGCGGGTGCCCGACGCGAAGGTCTGGGAATACGTACACGACTGGCGTTACGGGCCGTGCCCGATCTGCCGTCGCGACGACCGGCCGGTCGATGTCCATGCGTCGCATCGCGTCGTGTCGCTGCTGTTCGTCACGCGCTGGGCGACACGGCGCCACGTGTGCTGCCGGCGTTGCGGCCGCAGGAAGCAGGCGGTCGCGTTGCTGGCGTCGGCCGCGTTCGGCTGGTGGGGGCTGCCGTGGGGCCTCGTGCTGACGCCGATCCAGCTCGCGCGCAACGCGCTCGGGCTGGCCGCGCGCGATCCGCAGGTTGCGACACGGCAGTTCGAGCAGCTCGTGCGGCGCAAGCTGGCGGCGCGCCGGCTGCAGCGCGCGCGGCAGGGCGCCGGCGCCTGAGCGTGCGGCGCGGCATGCCGCGCGCGATCAGGAGGCCGGCCGCTCGAAGCCCGAGGCGACCCAGCGCTCGGCACCGGCCTTGTTGAGCTTGAAACCGGCCGACACCTTGGCTTCGGCCAGCAGCTCGCCATACGGATCGAATGCCTTGAGCTGCGCGTACGGCTCGAATTCGTCCGGCACGATGTCGAGCGTCACCGACACATCCTGGCCGTCCTCGCCCTGAACCGTCACTTCCTTGTGCAGCATCGCGCGCCGCTGCTGCTCGTGGCGCATCAGCACCTCGCTCGCGGTCTTCACGAGCGTGCGGAACGCGTTCGCGTCCATCGGCTTGGGGTTCTTCTTGTCGCGGCCCATGGTCCACGGCCCGACGAGCGCGGGCTCGGACTCGCCGTCCTTGATCATTTCGACGGCCCAGCCGTCGTCGTCTTCGTTCTTGATGATGCGGGCCGTCCAGCCGTTGTCGCGCCAGAGGCCGTCTTCGTGGATGGAGGTGTCGTCGGATTGCAGGTCGGATTCGGTCATGAGGAAAGCGGGGCGGGGCCACCGGAGTACGGGCGCGGGCACGGGGCGGTGGCGCGCGGCCGGCATCGGCGCGTCGCTCGCCGCCGGCGGCCCGGCGCGGCATGCAAAGGCGTCGATTTTACCTGCTGGCCGGCCGGATAGCCCGTGTGGCCCGCCAAGCCGGCCATCCGGTCGATGTTCCGAGATGCCGGCCGCTCCGGGACGGCCGCTCGAACCGGCGCAAATATCAAACTCGTATTACGTCCCTGACGACCAATCCCGTTACCGTCCGATATCCCGTCCGCGTGCGGCTTCATAGAATCGGTGTGCAGGCTAAAAATAGCCTGAACGTCCGATCAACGCCAAACCGGCCGTGCGCGCTCCGCGTCGCGCGGCCGATGAACCACCGGGAACCACGCATGAGGAAATTCAACGTTCGCATCGTCTTCGCGTACGACTGGCCGTTGACGCTGGCCGGCATCGAGCAGGTCGCAGGCAGCGCCTGCGCGATCGAGCTCGTCGCGGTATGCCGGAATGTGGCCGAGCTGGCCGCGTCGCTCGGCGGCGTCGACTGCGATGTCGTGCTGGTCGACTATGCGATCCGCGGGGACGCGCAGATGGACGGCCTCGGGCTGCTCGACTGGCTGCGGCGCACGCGTCCGAACGTCGGGGTCGTCGTGCTGGTCGCGAACGAGAATCCGCTGATCGTCGGGTCGATCCTCGCGATCGGCGGCGTGAGCGTCGTCAGCAAGTTCGACGAGGTCGGCCATATCGTCACGGCCATTCATTCGAGCTACAGCGGCGGGCACTACCTGTCGCCGCTCGTCAGGCGCGCGGTCGATGCGGCCGGCGAGCGCGGCGAGGCGCCCGTGAAGCTGTCGGCGCGCGAGATCGAGGTCATTCGCCTGTATCTGTCGGGGGTGCCGATCAAGACGATCGCGCAGCGTCTGAGCAAGGGCAAGCAGACGGTCAGTGCGCAGAAGATCAGCGCGATGAAGAAGCTCGGCGTGAACAACGACGTCGAGCTGGTCCGGCGGGCGGCGGGGCTGGGGCTCGGCACCGGTGCCGCCGCGCCGCGGCCCGGCGACGCGGCGTGAGCCCGCGTGCGCCGGACGGCCGCCGTCAGGCCGGCAACGCGAACCGCGTCACGGCGTCCCGCAGCGCCTCGGCCTGATCGCGCAGCGAATGCGCGGCGGCCGCCGCTTCTTCGACGAGCGCCGCGTTCTGCTGCGTGACCTGGTCCATCTCGCCCACCGCGCGATTGACCTGCTCGATGCCGGCGCTCTGTTCGCGCGACGCATGGCTGATCTCGTCGAGGATCTCGTTCACGCGCCGCACCGACTGCACGATCTCGGCCATCGTCTCGCCCGCGTGCGTGACGAGCGCCGCGCCTTGCTCGACGGTCTCGTTCGACGACACGATCAGCGACTTGATTTCCTTCGCCGCCGTCGCCGAGCGTTGCGCGAGCGAGCGCACTTCGGCCGCGACCACCGCGAAGCCGCGGCCCTGTTCGCCCGCGCGCGCGGCTTCGACGGCCGCATTCAGCGCGAGGATGTTGGTCTGGAACGCGATCCCGTCGATCACGCCGATGATGTCGCCGATCTTGTGCGAGCGGTCGGTGATCTCGTTCATCGTGCGCACGACGTCGTCGACCACCGCGCTGCCGCGCGTCGCGACCTGCGCGGCCTGGCCGGCGAGCGACGCGGCCTGGGCAGCGCTGTCCGCGTTCTGCTTCACGTTCGCGGTCATCTGGTCCATGCTCGACGCGGTCTGCACGAGCGCGGCCGCCTGTTCCTCGGTGCGCTGCGACAGGTCCGTGTTGCCCGACGCGATCTCGCTTGCGCCGACGTTGATGTTCTCGGTACCCATCCGCACGCGCGACACCATGTCGATCAGCCCGCCTTGCATCGTGTGCAGCGCGTGCAGCAGGCTGCCGCGATCGTCGTGCTTCACGGCGACGTGCGCGGTCAGGTCGCCCTGCGCGATGCGCTGCGCGGCGTCGAGTGCCACTTCCAGCTCGCCGCCGAGGTTCGCGCGCACGCTTTTCAGCACCAGCACCATCACGGCGGTCGCGATCCCGCCGAGCACGGTCGTCATCGCGAGCCAGCGGCCGACGCTTTCGAGCACGGCTGTGCGCACGTCGTTCATGTACATGCCGGTCACGATGTACCAGTCCCAGGGTGCGAAGCGCTGCACGGCGCTGGTTTTCTCCTGCGGCTTGTCGGCGCCCGGCTTCGGCCACAGATACTCGACGAAGCCCTTGCCGCCTTCGAGGTTGCCGGCCTTCACGATCTCGACGAACAGGTGCTTGCCGTTCGGGTCGGTGAAATTCGACACGTCCTTGCCGTTGAGGTCGGCCTTGATCGGATGCATCACGATCACGGGCTTCGAGTCGTTGACGGAAATGTAGCCGTCGGCGCCGGAACGCATCGCGGCGATCGCCTCGAGCGCCTTCTGCTTCGCGTCGGCTTCCGGCAGCGCGTTCTGCTGCGACAGCTTGTAGTAATGATCGGTCACGCTCGCGGCCTGCGCGACCAGCGACGCGAGCTGGTCGCGGCGGTCCGCGATCATCGATGCGCGCGTCTGCCAGGCCCCGAGCCCGGCGATCACGAGCAGGCCGAGCCAGAGGATGACGATCATCGAGGCGAGTTTCTGATTCAGGGAAAGGTTGCGCATGGTGTGTGGTCGGTCAGTCGTGGAAGCTCGCCGGGGCGGCGTGACGGGATAAGTATCTTGACGGCGCCCGACGTGCGTTGCCGTAGGCGGGTTATCCCTAGGAGCCGGCGCCGGCGCCGGCGCCGATGCCGTCGACACCGACAAGGGTATCTATGCATATGCATAACGGGCGTCGCTATACTGTCGGGGCGTTTGAATGCGCGCCGCGCGCGCGCGGCGGCGAATGAAACCGAAAGGAGGCAACGATGCGAATTCTGGTGGTGGGGGCCGGCGCGGTCGGCGGATACTTCGGCGGCCGGCTGGCCGCGGCGGGGCGCGACGTGACGTTCCTGGTGCGCGACGGCCGCGCGGCCGCGCTGGCGCGCGACGGGCTGCTGATCCGCAGCCCGCGCGGCGACCTGACGCTCGCGAACGTGCAGACCGTGCGCGCGGGCGACGCGGGTGCCGGTGTCGCGCCGTTCGACCTCGTGCTGCTGAGCTGCAAGGCGTACAGCCTCGACGACGCGATTGAGTCGTTCGCGCCGTTCGTCGGCCCGCAGACGCTGATCCTGCCCATGCTCAACGGGATGCGCCATCTCGACGTGCTGCGCGAGCGGTTCGGCGCCGCGCAGGTGCTCGGCGGGCTGTGCGTGATCGCGGCGACGCTCGATCGCGAGCAGCGCATTGTGCACCTCAACGACACGCACGGGGTCACGTTCGGCGAACTCGCGGGCGGTGAATCGCCGCGTGTGCGCGCGGTGGCCGAGGTGCTCGGCGGCGCGGGTTTCGATGCGACGCTCAGTGACGACGTGGCCGCGCGGATGTGGGAAAAATGGGTGTTCCTCGCGACGCTCGCCGCGAGCACGTCGCTGTTCCGCGCCTCGGTCGGCGACATTCTCGCCGCGCCGGACGGCCGCCGCCTGCTCGAGACGATGCTCGGCGAATGCAGTGCGATTGCCGAGCACAACGGCCACCGGCCCGATCCGGCCGCCATCGAGCGGATGCAGCGGATGGTGCTGACGCCGTCGCCGCTGACCGCGTCGATGCTGCGCGACGTCGAAAACCATGCGCGCGTCGAAGCCGATCACGTGATCGGCGACCTGCTCGCGCGCCGCGACCCGCAGGCGGCCGATGCGCTGTCGCTGCTGCGGATCGCGTACAACCACCTGAAGGCGTACGAAGCGCGTACCGCGCGCGAGCACGCGGCCGCGTAAGCGCCGGGCCGGGCGGCCGCCCGGCCGTTCCGCACTGCACAAATTTGCCATCCGGCGCCATTTGCGGCCGGAATGGGCAAAAAAGTATCGAAAATCAGGCGTAAAGTTGGTGGAGCCGCGCGCTCGATCGACCTACATTGCTTCCCATGCGACCGGTCGCGTCGCCGCGTGAAATACGCGGCGCACGCGCAAAACGAACCGGCCGGCGAGACACGGGAATGGAGACGCCCACATGATGCACCCCGATCTGGAAGTGGTCGAAGTGCGACGCGACGAGTCGTTCAAGGTCTGGTCGCACGGTTATCCGTATCGCACGATCCGCTGGCACTTCCATCCCGAATTCGAGCTGCACCTGATCGTCGCGACGCGCGGCAAGTATTTCGTCGGCGACCACATCGGCTCGTTCGGCCCCGGCCATCTCGTGCTGCTCGGCCCGAACCTGCCGCACAACTGGGTCAGCGACATGGCCGAAGGCGAAACCGTCGAACGCCGCAATCTCGTGATCCAGTTCGACCCGGTGTTCGTGCGCCGCTGCATGGACGCGTTTCCCGAATGCCGCGACGCGCAGGCGTTGCTCGACGATGCGCGGCGCGGGGTCGGCTTCGACGCGGCGACCAGCGCCGCGATCGCGCCGCTGTTCGACGAGCTGCTGGCCGCGCGCGGCATGCGCCGCATCGCGCTGTTCATGACGATCCTCGAACGGTTGTGCGGGGCGGCCGAACGCACGCTGCTCGCGAGCCCCGCGTACGACCAGGCCGATGTCACGCCGACGCGGCTCAGCCATGCGCTGTCGTACATCGGCAAGAACCTCGCGTCCGAGCTGCGCGAATCCGATCTTGCGCAACTGACCGGGCAGAGCGTCAGCGCGTTCTCGCGCGCGTTTCATCGCCAGACGGGCATGCCGTTCGTTCAGTACGTGAATCGTCTGCGGATTGAATCCGCGTGCCAGCTGCTGCTCGCCGACGACGCGAACATCACCGATATCTGCTTCCAGGCCGGCTTCAACAACGTGTCGAACTTCAACCGCCAGTTCCGCGCGGTGAAGGGGATGGCGCCGTCCGAATTCCGCGCGCTGCAGCGCCTGAACGCGCGCAGCCGCGAACTGGCGCTGCACGCGGCGCCCACCGGCAATCCGCTGCCGCCGCGCGTCGTGACGCCCGGCGCGCCCGAACTCGCTCCGCAGCCCGGATGATCGCGGGGCCGCCGCCGGCCCGAGTTTTCCACGCTGTTTCACCCAGCCGATCGCGCCGCCTGCGTCGCGAGGGGCTTGCTCACCCACGAAAAAGCCTTATACAACCGGAGACACCGTCATGACGCCTGCATCGCCCGCCTCATTCCCCCGTCGCGCCGCCCGTCTGGCGGCGGTTGCCGCGCTTGCCGCCGCGGCCTGGCTGCCCGCCGCCGTGCAGGCCGCACCGCTGCGGATCGGCATGACGTTCCAGGAGCTCAACAACCCGTATTTCGTGACGATGCAGAAGGCGCTGAACGACGCGGCCGCGTCGATCGGCGCGCAGGTCGTCGTCACCGACGCGCATCACGACGTCAGCAAGCAGGTGAGCGACGTCGAGGACATGCTGCAGAAGAAGATCGACATCCTGCTCGTGAACCCGACCGATTCGACCGGCATCCAGTCGGCGATCACGCAGGCGAAGAAGGCCGGCGCGGTGGTCGTGGCCGTCGATGCGAACGCGAACGGCCCGGTCGATTCGTTCGTCGGCTCGAAGAACTACGACGCGGGCGTGATGTCGTGCGACTACCTCGCGAAAGCGATCGGCGGCAGCGGCGAGGTGGCGATCCTCGACGGCATTCCGGTCGTGCCGATTCTCGAACGCGTGCGCGGTTGCAAGGCGGGCCTCGCGAAATACCCGAACGTGAAGCTGGTCGACACGCAGAACGGCAAGCAGGAGCGCGCGACCGCGCTGTCGGTGACCGAGAACCTGATCTCCGCGCACCCGAAGCTGAAGGGCGTCTTCAGCGTGAACGATGGCGGCGCGATGGGCGCGCTCGCCGCGATCGAGAGCTCGGGCAAGGACATCAAGCTGACGAGCGTCGACGGCGCGCCCGAGGCGATCGCCGCGATCCAGAAACCGAATTCTAAGTTCATCGAAACGACCGCGCAGTTCCCGGCCGACCAGGTGCGTATCGCGCTCGGCATCGCGATTGCGCGCAAGTGGGGCGCGACGGTGCCGAAGGCGATCCCGGTCGACGTGAAGGTGGTCGACCGCGGCAACGCGAAGGGCTTCAGCTGGTGAACGACGTGCAATGCGACTCGAAGGGCGGCGGCACGGCCGGCGCCTTTCGCACGGAGAAACCGATGGACACGATACTCCGGCTCAGCGACATCGCGAAAAGCTTTCCGGGCGTGAAGGCGCTGTCCGGCATTCATCTCGAGATCGCGCGCGGCGAGATTCACGCGCTGCTCGGCGAGAACGGCGCGGGCAAGTCGACGCTGATGAAGATCCTGTGCGGCATTCATCGGCCGGATACCGGCACGATCGAGATCGACGGCGAGGTGCGTCGTTTCGCGGACTATCGCGACGCGGTCGCGGCGGGTGTCGGCATCGTGTTCCAGGAATTCAGCCTGATCCCGCATCTCGATGCCGTCGACAACCTGTTCCTGGGCCGCGAGCTGCGCAACCGCTGGGGCGCACGCGACCGCAAGCGGATGCGTCGCGCGGCGGCCGGCATCTTCGCGCGGCTCGGCGTCGCGATTGATCTTGATGCGCCGATCCGTGCGCTGTCGGTCGCGCAGCAGCAGTTCGTCGAGATCGGCAAGGCGCTGTCGCTCGACGCGCGCATCCTGATCCTCGACGAACCGACCGCCACGCTCACGCCGGCCGAGGCCGGGCATCTGTTCGCGATCATGCGCGAGCTGAAGCGGCAGGGCGTCGCGATGATCTTCATCTCGCATCATCTCGAGGAAATCTTCGCGGTGTGCGACCGCATCACGGTGCTGCGCGACGGCCAGTACGTTGCGACGACCGACGTCGCGAGCACCGACGTCGAGCAGCTGGTGCGGATGATGGTCGGGCGGCGGATCGAGAGCAGTTTTCCGCCGAAGCCGGCGCGCGCGGCGGATGCGCCGCGGGTACTGGAGGTCGATGCGCTGCAGATCGAGCGCGACGGCCCCGTGAACCGCTTCGCGCTGCATGCGGGCGAGATTCTCGGCTTCGCCGGGCTGGTCGGCTCGGGCCGCACCGAAACCGCGCTCGCGGTGATCGGCGCGACGCGTGCGCATCGCAAGGACGTGCGCGTGCGCGGCACGGCGGCGACGCTCGCCGATCCGGCCGACGCGTTGCGCGCGGGCATCGGCATCCTGCCGGAAAGCCGCAAGACGGAAGGGCTCGTCACGTCGTTCTCGATTCGCGACAACATCTCGCTGAACAACCTCGGCAAGTACCGGTCGATGCGCTGGCTGATCGACCGCCGCGGCGAGGCGCGCGCGACGCACGACGTGATGCGGCGCGTCGGCGTGAAGGCGCCGTCTATCCATGCCGAGGTCGCGACGCTGTCCGGCGGCAACCAGCAGAAGGTGGTGATTGCGCGCTGGCTCAACCATCACACGTCGGTGCTGATCTTCGACGAGCCGACGCGCGGCATCGACGTCGGCGCGAAAGCCGAAATCTACGGGCTGATGCGCGAACTCACCGCGCGCGGCTACGCCATCATCATGATCTCGTCCGAGCTGCCGGAGATCGTCGGCATGTGCGATCGCGTCGCCGTGTTCCGGCAGGGGCGCATCGAGGCGACGCTCGAAGGCGACGAGATCGATCCCGACACGGTCATGACCTATGCCACGGCCGGTATGCGAGGAGCGACCCATGAACCTGCCTGATTCTTCTTCCACGTCTTCCACGACGCTCGCGGCTGCCGCCGCAAACGGCGACGCGCCGCCGCCGCGCGCGATGTGGGCGCAGTTGCGACGCTCGACGCTGTTCTATCCGCTCGTCGGCCTGATCGTCGTGTGCATCGCGATGATGATCGCGAGCCCGAGCTTCCTGTCCGCCGCGAACCTGGAGAACGTGCTGCGCCAGGTGTCGATCAACGCGATCATCGCGGTGGGCATGACCTGCGTGATCCTGACCGGCGGGATCGACCTGTCGGTCGGCTCGGTGATGGCGCTGTCGGGCACGCTCGCGGCCGGGCTGATGGTGGCCGGCGTGAACGCGGTGGCCGCGCTCGCGATCGGCATCGCGGTCGGCCTCGGGTTCGGCTTCCTGAACGGCCTATTCGTCGCGTTCGCGGGGATGCCGCCGATCATCGTCACGCTCGCGACGATGGGCATCGCGCGCGGCCTGGCACTGATCTACACGGGCGGCTATCCGATCGACGGGCTGCCCGACTGGGTCGCGTTCTTCGGCAGCGGCAAGGTGTTCGGCATCCAGGCGCCGGTACTGATCATGCTGGCGGTCTATGCAATCGCGTGGCTGCTGCTCGACCGGATGCCGTTCGGCCGCTACGTGTATGCGATCGGCGGCAACGAGCAGGCGACGCGGCTCACCGGCGTGCGCGTGGCGCGCGTGAAGCTGATCGTCTACACGCTGGCCGGGCTCACGTCGGCGCTCGCCGCGATCGTGCTGACCGGGCGGCTGATGAGCGGGCAGCCGAATGCCGGCGTGGGCTTCGAGCTCGACGCGATCGCGGCCGTCGTGATGGGCGGCACGTCGATCTCGGGCGGGCGCGGCGCGATCCTCGGCACGCTGGTCGGCGCGCTGCTACTTGGCGTGCTCAACAACGGGCTGAACATGATAGGCGTGAACCCGTATGTGCAGAACGTGATCAAGGGCGGAATCATCCTGCTCGCGATCTACATCAGCCGCGAACGGTCGCGGTAACGTGCGATCGATCAGACATCCGAATCATCAACGAAAGAGACAACTCATGACGACACCCGAAGCCCCGCCGCGGATGACCGCGGTCGTTTGCCACGGCCCCGAGGACTACCGCGTCGAACAGGTCGCGAAGCCGCGCCCCGGCACGAACGAACTCGTGATCCGCATCGCCGCGTGCGGCATCTGCGCAAGCGACTGTAAGTGCTATACGGGCGCGAAGATGTTCTGGGGCGGCCCGAACCCGTGGGTCAAGGCGCCCGTGATTCCCGGCCACGAATTTTTCGGCCATGTCGAAGCGCTCGGCGACGGCGCGGCCGAGCACTTCGGCGTGACGGTGGGCGATCGCGTGATCGCCGAGCAGATCGTGCCGTGCGGCAAGTGCCGTTATTGCCGGTCGGGCCAGTACTGGATGTGCGAAGTGCACAACATCTTCGGCTTCCAGCGCGAGGTGGCCGACGGCGGAATGGCCGAATACATGCGCATTCCGCCCACCGCGATCGTCCACAGGATCCCGCTCGGCGTGTCGCTCGAAGACGCCGCGATCATCGAGCCGCTGTCGTGCGCGATCCATACGGTGAACCGCGGCGACCTGCAGCTCGACGATGTGGTCGTGATCGCCGGAGCGGGCCCGCTCGGGCTGATGATGACGCAGGTCGCGCACCTGAAGACGCCGAAGAAACTCGTCGTGATCGACCTGATCGACGAGCGGCTCGAACTCGCGCGCGAGTACGGCGCCGACGTGACGATCAACCCGACGCGCGACGATGCACGCGAGATCGTCCGGTCGCTCACCGACGGCTACGGCTGCGACGTCTACATCGAGACGACCGGCGCGCCGGTCGGCGTGAGCCAGGGGCTCGACCTGATCCGCAAGCTCGGCCGCTTCGTCGAATTCAGCGTGTTCGGCGAGGATGCGACCGTCGACTGGTCGATCATCGGCGACCGCAAGGAGCTCGACGTGCGCGGCGCGCACCTGGGGCCATACTGCTACCCGGTCGCGATCGACCTGCTCGCGCGCGGGCTCGTCACGTCGAAAGGCATCGTTACGCACGATTTCGCGCTCGAGGAGTGGGACGACGCGATCCGCGTCGCGAAATCGCCCGAATCGATCAAGGTGCTGCTGAAGCCGGCCCGCTGACGGCCGGCGTGCGCCTCACCGGAGACATCATGGAATACGTCATAGGCGTGGACATCGGCACGCAGAGCACCAAGGCGCTGCTCGTCGACCGGCACGGCACGATCGTCGCGCGGCGCTCGGCCGGCTACCAGCCCGATACGCCGCGCCCGCTGTGGGCCGAGCAATGGCCGCAGGTGTGGTTCGACGCCGTGCTCGAATGCATCGCCGGCTGCGTGAGCGATGCGCGCGCGCAGGGTGTGCCGGCCGACGCGATCCGCGCGGTGTGCGTAGGCAGCCTGTACGGCGGCTCGGGCATTCCGGTCGACAGCGACATGCGGCCGGTCCATCCGTGCCTGATCTGGATGGACCGGCGTGCGACCGCGGAAGTCGACTGGATCAATGCGAACGTGAACGTCGAGCGGCTGCGCGTGATCACGGGCAACGGCGTCGACAGCTATTACGGCTTCACGAAGATGCTGTGGCTGCGCGACCAGCGGCCGGACGTGTGGGCGAACGTGCGCTACTTCCTGCCGCCGAACGCCTACGTGATCTACCTGCTGACCGGCGAGGTCGCGGTCGATCACAGCTCGGCCGGCAACATCGGCGGCGTGTACGACGTCGCGCGCCGCGAATGGTCCGACGATGCGCTCGACATGCTCGGCATCCCGGCGACGATGATGCCCGAGCGGCTCGTCGAATCGACGGACGTCGTCGGCGGCCTGCTGTCGCAATGGACGGAGCAACTCGGGCTGCCGGCCGGCACGCCCGTTGTCGCGGGCGGCGTCGATGCGGCCGTCGCGACCTTCGCGGCCGGCGCGACGCGCGCGGGGCAGCATGTCGCGATGATCGGCACCAGCATGTGCTGGGGTTACGTGAGCCGGCACGTCGATGCGCGGCACGGGCTCGTCAGCATGCCGCACGTGTTCAACGGGCAGCGCGACCTGTACGTGTTCGGCGGCGCGATCACGGCGGGCGCGTCGGTCGCATGGTTTCGCGACCAGTTCTGTCACGCGGAGATCGATGCGGCACGCCTGCTGCCGCACGGCGATCCGCACGTGTTGCTCGAGGAGGCGGCCGAAAGCGTGCCGCCGGGTGCCGATGGCGTGCTGTTCCTGCCGTACCTGATGGGCGAACGCAGCCCGGTGTGGGACGCGAAGGCGAGCGGCGCATTCGTCGGGCTGAGTCTCGCGCACACGCGCGCGCACCTGTATCGCGCGGTGCTCGAAGGTGTCGCGTTCGCGTTGCGGCACAACATCGAGGCCGGCCGACTGGGCGCGGCCGCGCTCGACGACCGGCTGATCGTCGTGGGCGGGGCCGCGCATTCGGCGCTGTGGATGCAGATCATCGCGGACGTGACAGGCTTCCCGGTGTGGACGATCGAGCAGGACGTCGAAGCCGCGATGGGGGCGGCCCTGCTCGCGGGAGTCGGGGTGGGGCTCGTGTCGCACGAGGATGCGCAAGGCGGATGGGTCACGCTCGTCGAGCGCGCGCGGCCCGATGCCGAACGCGCGGCAGCCTATACGGCGCGCTTTGCGCTCTATACGGCGCTGTATCCGGCGCTCGAACCGATCATGCACGGGTTGCACACGCCATCATGAAAAGTCGATTCGATTTCGGCGGTTCGCGGGTGCTCGTCACGGGCGCGTCGAGCGGGATCGGGCGCGCGTGCGCGGTCGCGCTGGCGCGGGCGGGCGCGCGGGTCGTTGCGGCGGGGCGCGACCTGGCCGCGCTCGACGCGCTGGCCGGCGAGGTTGCGTGCGAGACGTTGCGCGTCGACGTTGGCGGTGACGAGCATGCGATCGATGCGGCGCTTGCCGCGCACGACGCGTTCGACGGCCTCGTGAATTGCGCGGGGATCGCGTCGCTCGAATCGGCGCTCGACGTGAGCGCCGCGCATTTCGATCGCGTGATGGCGGTCAACGCGCGCGGCGCGGCGCTCGTCGCACGGGCCGTCGCGCGGAAGATGATCGTGCGCGACGGACGTGGCGCAGCGCAGGCGCGGGGCAGCATCGTCAACGTATCGAGCCAGGCCGCGCTCGTCGGCCTGCCCGCGCATCTGGGCTATTGCGCGTCGAAGGCGGCGATGGACGCGATCACGCGCGTGCTGTGCATCGAACTCGGGCCGCACGGCATTCGTGTGAACAGTGTGAACCCGACAGTCACCCTCACGCCGATGGCGCAGTTCGCGTGGAGCGATCCGGAAAAGCGTGCGCCGATGCTGGCCGCGATTCCGCTCGGCCGATTCGCGGAGCCGGACGAGGTCGTCGAGCCGATCCTGTTCCTGCTGAGCGATGCGGCATCGATGGTCAGCGGCGTATCGCTGCCGATCGACGGCGGGTATACCGCGCGTTAGGCAGCGTCATGCGCGGGCGCCGCATGACCGGAACCCGTGGCGAATGCCCGGCGAATGCGCGGCGCGGCCGCCCGGCGGCTAGACCGGATCCTTGCTCGGCGGTCCGTCCGGTTGTTGCGGGTTGTCGTGATGGCCGGGCGGCGACGACAGCGGGTCGTCTTCCGGGTCGCGGTTCGGGTCGGCCGGTGGCTCGGGCGTCGGGGTCGTGTGATCGGTCATGGAGAACTCGCGCAGTGCGTGACGGCGGTGGCGCGGCGGGGGCGCCTCGTCTCCGTTATAGGCAATCGGCCGTGCATTTGCAGCGGGATTGTCGCGGTGGGGCGCCTTTCGTCAGGGCAATCCGCGTGGGCGCGGTTTTCGTGCCGACGCCTGCTGCGCCGGAGCGGGCCACGCGCCGCTCCGCGTGCGGGGCGGAATCGGCGTCAGCGCAAATCCGCGGGCGTATCGACGTCGCGCACGATGCCCGGATCGTCGACGTCGAGCAGCCTGACCGGTGCACTGGCGAACAGCGCGCGGGCGCCGGTGTCGCCGTCGAGGGCGGCGAGCGCATCGAAGTGGTGCGCGGCGAAACCGACCGGATGGCCGCGCGCGCCGCGATGCGCGGGTGCGACGATCGACGCGTCGTCGGCGTCGAGTGCGCGTGTGACGCTTTCGTAGGTGGACGCCGCGATCCACGGCATGTCGCCGAGCGCGACGAGCCAGCCGTTCGCGTCGGGCGTCGCGCGTACGCCGGCCGCGAGGCTTGCGCCCATGCCGCGCACGGCGTCGGGCGCGTAGACGACATGGCAGCCGGCTTCGTTCAGCAGCATCGCGAGTTTTTCGGCACCGGGACGCACGACGGCGATCACGTCGGCCGTGGCCGACGCGAGACGGCGGGCGGCCGCGACCGCAACCGGCGTGCCGTCGGGAAGCAGCGCGAGCAGCTTGCTGTGCAGGCCGCTCGGGTCGAAGCGTTGACCGAGGCCGCCGGCGAGGAGGACGCCGGTGGCGAGTGACGCATAGGACATCGGCGCGGGGGAGAGTGATGCAGGTGCTGCGATTGTGCGGGAGCGAGCAGGGATCGACAAGTGAGGATGTTACCGGGGCGGGTTCGTTTCGTCGGAAAGAACGTCAGCGCTCGGCTTCGTCGAGCATGCTTTCCTCGACGGGACCGTAAATTGCGTGCGACTGGTTGTGCATGACGGCCCAATAGCGGTCGCCGAATGACCAATGCCACCATTCCGACGGGTAATTGGTAAAGCCGGCGCCCGTCAGCGCGGCGATCAGCACCTGGCGGTGGCGGGCGGCGGCCCGGCTGATGAACGGGTTGTGCGTATAACACGCGCCGGACGATTCCTGATCGGTTGCGTCGAGCACGCAGCCCATGTCGAGCTCGACGCCATCCGTCGAGATCAGTGTCAGGTCGACGGCCGCGCCCGTCGGATGGGCGGCGACTTCCGGCGGCGCGACGTAGTGGCTCGTCAGCGCGACCAATGTGTCTTCGTCCGGCAGCGGGTTCAGCGTCCGGCGCAGGTGCGCGAGATGCCGGGTGAAGTAGTGGCGTTGCAGCGCCAGCGGACGATAGCCTTCCTTGATGTACAGGCGCAGGCCGTCGGGCAGCGCATGCGCGGCGGCGATCAGCCGTTGCGCCACACCGTGACGCACTTTCAGGAAATGCCGGCTCGAGTGTGCGGCGTCGTCGCGGCCGGGATCGACGGCGATGCGGTCATGAAAACCGGCGAGATCGACAAACCCTTCGTGCGACTCCAGCAGGGCGATCGACCGGACAACGGGATCGGAGAGCGATATCACGATAGCGGACGGAATGGCGCGATGACGGTTGCGGGCCATGAGCCGGCGCCGAGGATGGCCGGCCGAGGTCGTTTTTGTCAGACGATTCGCCAATATGCCGGAGTCCGGCGGAGGATGCGCGGCGGTTCGGCCTGCGGGCAGGCGACGTTCACCAGAGCGTCTTGACGTGCGCGTAAGCGCGGATTTTTTCGTCGCGCGTGACGAGCGGCGCGCCGAGCCGTCGAGCGGTCGCGACGATCATGCGATCGGCCGGATCCTTGTGGAACGCGCCGGGGAGGTTGGTGGATTTCGCGGCGATGTCGGCGTCGACGGGCACGAAGCGCATCCCGTCGATTTGCGCGACGGTGGCGAGCCATGCTTCGACATCCATCGTCAGTGCGAGGCGGTCGTTGCGCACCAGCATCGCAATCTCCCACGCGGAGATCGCGGACGCGGCGAGCGCGCCTTCGCTGCGGGCGCGATCGATCGCGCTTCTCGCCTTCTTGCTGAGCGACGGGTCGCCCGCCACCCACCATACCAATGCATGTGTATCCAGCACGATCACCGCGACGCCTCCCAATCATCTTCCGCAATCGGATCGAGAGGATTGTCATAGCGCATGACCGAGCCGCGCAATATGTCCAACGGCTGAGCTTCGCGTGCGTGATACGGCCGGATCTCGAGCGTCGGCTTGCCGTGATCGGTGACGATCAGGCTTTCGCCCGACGCCTCGACGAGCCGGAAGTATTCGAGTGCGCGGGCCTTGAATTCGGATTTCGATACGGGAGCGTGCGGCATCATGATATGAGCATGGTCATTTGACGATGGTCATTTTAGTCATGGAGTCTGACGCAGCGCAAGCGCCGGGGGGCAGCATTACCCGTTCGCGTTACGCATCCGCCCACTTCCTCAACAGGTTGTGATAAATCCCGGTCAACGCAATGACCATCGGGTCCTTCGCCCCTTTCTCGGCGGACAGCGCCTGAATCTGCGTATCGAGCTGGAACAGCAGCGTGCGGTCGCCGTCGTCGCGCACCATGCTCTGAATCCAGAAGAATGACGCGACGCGCTCGCCACGCGTCACAGGCGTCACGTGATGCAGGCTCGACGCCGGATACAGCACGAGGTCGCCCGCCGGCAGCTTCGCACGATGCACGCCGTAGCACCTAATTTCACCAAAAACCTACGCCAAAACCTACGCCAATTATAGACAGCTAGGGCCAGATTCGCGCGACTATACTTGATAAGTAGATAGTTAACTTTTCCTGAGTTGAGGTGTAGTGATGGCAACTGCATACATGCGCCGTGATCGTCTTCCGATCACGGCGGCGGACTGGAAGAACCTCCGGTCGAATCGCGAATACACGATCGTCCGCGAGTTCGAGAACGAGCGGATCAGTGTCACCGCGGAATGGTGTGGGGCAGTCAAAAACGGCATGAACATTCCGAAGCAGCACTGGAAGCCGTTCATGCTATCCGTGACGAACATCGTCACGACAGATGGTGAAGGGAGGCAACTTGATAAACCGATCCGCATGCCCGATCCGACTGCGTCGCGCGAATTCCGCAGCGAACAAGAACTGATCGACGCATACGAGGACATTCTGGTGCGCTACGCCGGCTGCGAATGGCTGCCTTCGTCGGACGGCCAGGGCGGCCGGCAGTTCGTCGAGCGTGGGAATCTTCTGGTTCCACCACCTCCCGATGCTGTCGACGTGCGGGGGATGGATGAAGAGGCAGCAGACGTCGCTGGCAGTTGGTAATGCTGGTTAAACGCCAGGTTCGGCAATTGACCGAAGAGGCGGAGGCAGAGCGTCACGAGTTCGAGAGAGACTATGGCAATCAGGGTTGCACTTGCTTTCTCTCGCCACCGTGCTCGTTCTGCACGCATCCCGGCAACCCGATGAACCAGAATGAGGATGAGGAGTGCTGGGAGGCAGCGGAATACGAAGAGTATGTCGATCCGCGGGAGGGGAGTTGGTGACCGATTTAATTTGATATAGGCCCTGATAATTCTGCGAGGTTTTTTCTGAGATAAAAGCGCAGCGAATGTCACATTTGGTCAAGTTGACTTTCGTCACTCGACAAACCGCCATACCTCGGGTAATAGTTGCACGAAAGAATCCGAGAGGGCCATCAATTGAAACGGAATTTTCTTCGAGTCGGGGATCATTCGTCGGCCGGCGGTGTAGTCGTGGACGGCATCCCGACAACGTCTTGCTACGGACGTGAGCTAACTTACGTCGGCGCGAAAGTAACTTGTCCAGCTTGCAAGCAGCTTGGTGTCATCGTTGCGGAAGGGCCGCGGTGGCCTGGCGAAATAATGGGCCGCCAAGCAGCTCTTGAAGGCGACAGAGTAGCTTGTGGATGCAATCCGCATCCGACAATGATCGCCTCGCAAGACACCATGTATGAGAGCTTTGAGTCGAACCAACTTCTCGGCATGGGCTTCGCTGCTGACGGCGGGCGCATGGTGCTTGATTCTGGCACGCCGCAGCCTTCGCAGGGCTTCTGTCTTTCCTGCATGCTTGCTGCCGCTAAGAATGCAGCGTCAATGGTTGTTCGCGGGTGAGACGCCGTGAGCATTGAGGTCATTTTCACTTCATGGAAGGAACGCGCGAGCCTTCCGCTCCGCCTATTTGCGCTTGTCGATGGGTTGCTGTTTTCCGAGTTGAGCGGTTCGGCGCCCACGCGCTCATCCGATTTTGCGATGGCACTGCTTGACGGCACTCCGGACGCGTCGCTCGCTGACGCCGGCCCCTGGCTGTTCGACTTCGAGCGATCCGATCGAGGCACGCGGGATGCACTTGAGCAGTTGGCGCAAAGCGAGTATGGGGTCAGCTGGATCATCAGCGCTTACCATCCGGTGCAGCTTGCCTCCGAACTCCGTGAGCGGTTGGATGGCACGCTGCCCGATGGCCGTTCGGTAATGCTGCGTTACTACGATGCTCGCGTGATGCGACATTTCGTGCCTGCGCTCAGTTCGACAGAGCGGACGATGTTCTTTTCCCCAACGTTCGATTGGCTGCTCGAGATCGACGGACAGCTATTCAGGGCGCATCCTCATGCCGCTTAATCTCACACCAGCACATCTGTCTGCGCTCGCGGAGGGCGAGGCCCGCAACTTCGTCGACGGCGTGCGACGCGACTTGTTAAAAGCCGATCCTGCATTGGGGCAGGACATCGACCTTCACAATCGACTGTGGGAAGGGTATCGGGCCGCCCGCGCGCTCGGCATTCAGGACAGCGAGCACCTTGTCCAATTCCTCAAAATCGAGGCTTACTCGCCTGGCTTCTATGCGAAGCCCGCGACGCGTGCATGGCTGACCAAACCCGGCCGCAGTGCCGACGAGCGCTTCCACGTCTACGTCCAAGAAGTTACTTGGCGATCCAAACATCCAGACAGTCTGAAAGGAGTTCCGCATGGCAGTTCCATTAATCCCGGTGCTGGCGGCGGCAGCGACAGAGGTGGGTCCGGTATTGTCAGCTATTGGCGGCGCCTTGTTGGGCGGAGCGACAGTAGCGGGCGTGGCTAGTATCTCGGGTAGCACGGCGCAGAAGAAGGAAGATGCACAAGCCGAGTCCAGAACAATCTCCGACTCGACCAAGCCATGCAAGAAGTGCCCGCCTGAAAATTCCGGGAGAAAGGTCCGAAACAATCACGGGGTGAATTGGCCCGCGTATCGGTATCAGGCCCGAGTGACCGGCTTCGCCTACGACACCGAAGGTTGTCAGTGGAGCGAGGAGTGGGAATGGCTAGGAATTGACTTCGACGGCTTCAGGGCGGAAGAGTGTCTGCTGCAGGAAGCAAAGGGAAACTACGATCAGTTTCTGGACGGGTCGATCCCCGGCTCAGATGAATTTTTCAAGGGTTTCCCCAAGATGATGAAGACCGTTGTGAGGCGCGCTGGCCCAGTGAAGGCGAACCCACCAACGAGACTGCGGTATTATTTTCAGGGGCGCTTGACGTATCAGAAAATGGCCAGCCTACTGAAGAAGCTTAATATTGAATCGGAATATCTCCCATAAGCATCCGTCATGAAAATCGAGTGCACTATCAAGAGCGGCGGAATCCCACCGGCGGACTTCGTCCAGACCTTGAACAAGATCGGCGCGGTCATTGACGTTATTGCGGAGGGCGAGCCTGCGCTGTCCCGGCAAAATTGGCGTATGCAGGGAGATTCGCTCGAAGAAGCGCAAAGCAATGAAGTCTACCAAGCGGACGGCGTCCCGAGTTCGTCCGCCATCGAAGAGCTACAGAACGAACTCGGTGGTGACACGGTGGCGTCGTTCGGGATATGGGGCGGCCAAGTTAGGGCGGAATTCGGCGCGTCGGTTGAAGTTCTCGCCTGTGGCGGAGAATTCCCCGACACCGTCACGATCAGCGCTCGAGGCGCGTTCGTTGATGAGAGTAAAGACCGTGTCGCAGCTATCGTGGCGCGGGCAGCGCTTGAGTTCGCGCCAGCGGTAATCTCGGCAGCGCCGAAAGGCTACGAAGAGAAGCAGGCGTTTGACGACCGCCCCGGCGTCGGCTGGATGCTGTATCTGCCCGTCGAAGTCACCGTCCAACAAGTCCCGGAGGCGCAGGAGCTCATCCCTGTTCTCGCGGCCGATGGAAAGAAGCGGCTCGGAACCATCATCGTCAGCATCAAGGACGAGCCATTCTCGGTCGACAACGAGGAGCACTTGGTTGTCGCGCACAACATTGAAGTGCGGCTTATTTCGATGGATCTGCTGCCTCTGCTTGGTGAGATTGGCTGACATCCTGCGCTTTTTCTGCGTTTGCCGACGCCGCTTCGGCGTGGAGCTCGTCGGCTGGCAGCAATGAGAAGAACGACCTGGCCTGCTCAGGGTCACGGCACATGAGCCACTCGTCGAACTGGCTTTCGCGAATGATGACAACCGAGCGCTTCTCTTCAGGGGCGCCAGTCTTCTTGTCGAAGTTGCGATGGAACAGCCGTAGCAAAGGGTGGTCGTCACAGTTCACGGTCAACATCGTCATGCCGTAAGTGACGCCGCCATCTTTGGCGGGCCATGCTTTCCATAGGCCGGCGATGCACGCCGGCTCGCCCGACGCCAAGCTGATATTCCACCACTCGAAGCTGGAATCGTCGGCGGTGTAGCGCGGCTCCGTGAAGTAGTCCGCTGGGATCAAACACAGGCGCCCGGCTTTCCACGATTGCGAAAAGTTGGGCTTCGATCCGACAGTTTCCGTGCGTGCGTTGAAGGTTGCCAGCGACTTGCGTCCTTCAGGCAGGTAGTCGCGCGGTGTGATCCCGAAGTTCGCGAGCTCCATCCGGCGCCGGCCTTCATGGTCGAACACGATCGGTCCTTTCATGTGCGGCCGCAGGTTAGTCGTTGGCGTGTCGATGGGGAATAGGTCGTTCTCATGCGACAGAATTCCGAAGCGGTCGCGGATCCAGCGATACTTTGTAGGCTTGTAGTTCGCACACACTCTTCACTTCCTCCACGCGCCAAAGCGGTCTTCTTCGGCCAGCCTTCAAGACGGATTGGGTCATACGTCAGTGTCGGGATAGGGTTCAGGCTCCGGAAGAAAGGAGATCTGCTCCAACGGCATGACCAGGGTGCGCAGCCAATCGTCCAACGCGGTGCACACGTCTTCGTAGGCGCTGTCGAAGCCCGAGCCGGTCGGCTCTCCCGGGGCATCAGGGAACAGGTAGCGTCCTCTCTCGACCATATCATCGTCGACGAATCCGTATGTGCCGAGGCGGAGGGCGGTCTTCTCGAACACTTCGTCATAGCTGTTCACTTCACACGAAATCAGGTTGTCCGACATGTTGTCGACAATCTGGAATTTCGAGTATGCGATGCACCAGTCGATGAACGCCCGTTGCACCACCGTCCTCGGTTTCGGCATGTTGCCTCCTGTCCGATGGGGTCGTCCGAGGCGCTGAGAAACGGCCAAACGGCGACGGCTGTCCAACCATCATAGTGCATGATATGCTGTATATCCATACAGTATTTGATCTGCGGTTATGCCTAATTGGGGATACATCTGGGAGTTCATTGGCGACGATGGAAAGCCCGTGCATACCAGCCAGCTGCTGACCGAGAAGGAGGTTGTCGACTGGCACGGTTACGGGCGCAAGGGCTTTCGTAGGCTGGAAAAGACGCGGCGCGACCGGGACGCGATTGACAGGGCGAATGCGGCTCGCCAAAACAAGAAGCTGCCCGTCATGGACGCGGTGACCCATCGCCAGCTCCGCGAATTGTGGCGCCGGTATCGTGGCAACACCGACATCGAGCGCCTGATTGTGGAGCTCATTCGGACACGGCGCTCGATACGTGAAATGGAGCATCTTCGCGAAATCGTGCAGTCCTGCTGGAACGAGGTATCCAACGGATCTCACTTGGTTGCCCTTCACAAGCTCCGATGCCTGTTGCAGGACGAGGCACGACGCGGTGAAGAGTAGGTCGCGCCATTCATTAAGTGCTATCGCGCGTGTGCGCATTCTCAATCAGCAAAACACAGCCTACCGCGCAGGATTCGCGCCAATACCCGCTCTCTAGACTTGTCTCTGTCGTAGCGAACAGCGCGACGAAGACCGGGCAGAGAAAGCATCCTGCGCTGCGCATTACGCGCCTCTACCCGATCAGCACAATTGAACCATGACGCGAGCGCGTCACCAATTTACTGACTCAGGAGAGCACCATGCAAGCCACCCGCACCCGCCGTTCGAGCAAGAAGGCCACCCAGCAATCGATCCAACTCGACATGCTGGGCTCGGTCGACGCTGCGATGGATCCGCAACTCGCCGAACTGCTGACGGCACTCGACGTGAACAACATCGCCAGCCCGAGCGCAGCGCTCGTCGAAGAAGCTGCCGAGCCGGTGGTCGAGCAAATCGAGGAGGTGCCGGCGCTGGTCGCCGACGCGGGCGAAGTCATCGAACTCCCGGAGACGGCCGCCACGCAGACCCAGGCGGACACCGAGTTGGGCGCGCTGCTCGCGGCGATCGAGACGCCGACAGCGGTTCAGAGCGCCGCAGTCCCGCTCGCGGAGATCGTTGCTCAAGTCGAGACGCAGGAGCACTACGCGATGGTCGCGCCCGATGCGCCGGCGCTGCCCGCGATGACGGACGAAGAGGCTGCGAAGGAGCGCCTGATCGCTGAAGAAGCGTTGGCAGATGACCTGAAGGCGCAGGTTGCCGAGAACACCGCCGATCCCGAAGCGGCTGCAGCGAAGCGGGAGCGCACCCCGCGCGTCCACTACGCGAACAAGCTCGATAGGATCAAGGCCCGGCACGGCGACAACCTCGGGAACTATCTCGTGCTGGAAGTGGCCGATGCCGAGCTTGAGGGCGACGCTCTCAAGGCGAAGCAGGACGAGACGCTGGCGATCATCGACGGCATGGGCCTGAAGGTGAAGAACCGCGCGTCGCTCCTGATCGATTGGGTGTCGGGCAAGGCGGCGAAGCCGAACGAAATCCTGAAGCGAGCGCTCGACGTGCTGGTGGCCGACGGCAAGATCACCACCGGTGAGAACGGTAACCTCCACAAGAACCTGATCGCCAAGCCGTATTCGGTCAGCGCGGCGCGTTCGATGGGCCGGAACACGGTCACGCTCATGGAGAAGCTGAAGATGCTCGTGCCGTCGGGCGAGAAGGGCACGTTCGTGCCGAATCAGGAATCGCTGCTTTTGATGGCGGCGCTCGCGAAGCACGGCGGCTCGGGCGCCGCGCCGGAAGCTGCAGCTGCAGAGCCGGCCGCCGAATCGACTTCGGCGGAGTAAGTAAGCGACAGGTGGGATGTGACCCACCTGTTCCTCACAGACCAGAAGCCATGGCTGGCTGCGCCGCGGGCATGCCACCAGCCCGAATTCATCCCATACCTGTCTACCTTCCCGACGAGTTAGCCCGTCTCCAGCGCTAATCCACGCGTGTCTCTGCGATCCAAGTGCGCAACTTCTTGCGCGATGCCCGCAAAAACTTGCGGAAAGTCCATCGCACTTTACTACAATGGATACATCAGCGATGACTTATTGACGCCGCATGCGCGTTACGACAATTCATTCATCGCAACACAACACCAATTCGAAATGACCACGACCGATTACACGGGCCATGCCCAGGCTATTGCCGAAGCACTCGGTGGGATCGCGACGCTCCAGAACCCGGAGTATGCGAACAACCACTTTTACATCGCCATGCCGGAGCGTGATACCGACGCCCAGATTCTGCTTCGCTTTTCGCCGTATCGTGCAAAGAACCGGCTTGTCGTAACTCCGTCGTTCAATCTGCTTGGCGAAAGCCGTCGCGGCAGCACTGCCGGCGTCAACAACCTTCGACCGGTTCAGTTCGAGCAGATCGGCTACGTGTCCGAAATTACGCTCGCAATCACCAAGACGCCGGCGCAGCTGGCGGCCGATATCGAGCGCCGCCTGCTGCCTGGATATCTGAAGGCGCTCGGGCTTGTTCGTGTCGAACTGAAGAGCGAGGCCGACGAAGAGGCTCAGCGCGACGCCGCGATGCAAAAGTTTGCGGGCATCGTCGGTGAGTGCTGGACGCCCGACAGTCGTGATAACAGGCGACTGCATGTGCATCGCACGAACACGCCGGCCGGCTACTCCGCGACCCTCGAGCTCCATACGAGCCAAGAGTGCAGCCTCGAGATTCGCTGGGTCAGCGCTGAACTCGCCGAAAAGATCCTCACGATGCTCGCGGAGCATGGCGAGGCAGAACGAGCATGAGCGAGTTGACCAAAGAAGCGCTTGAGCGCCAACAAGAGATTCTCGCGGACATCGCATTCGAGGCAGGCAATCGCTGGGCTCGGGCCGATTCGAGAGCGTGCGGAAAGGTGATCGACGCATTGAACGGATCCCGCGGCCTGATGGAGGAATTCATCGATTGGGCGAACGAATTCGACATGTTGTGGGAGGCGGGCGAACTGGATCAGGAGGACTACATCGGCGAGCTTTGCCGGTTCGCCGATCGGAAACTTACCGAGCTGTTCCGGGATCACGCATGAAAAAGCTCAATGAACCGATGCGGGTCGTAGCGGGCAACGCCTGGGGCAGAGACGTCGCCGCACTCCATCAGGAATTTGAGGTGGAGGTGAGCGACATCGGCAAGACACGGCCGCACTACCTCGGACACAACCATCGCAGCTACGTGTTCGCGCTTGCGGACGTCGGCCGTGTGATCGTGAACATGACAGACGGCACTGGTTGGTCATGCTGGGCGTTCGAGGCGGGTGCCGAGTGAGCGCGTCGGCTCGCATATCCGACCGCCCACTCGCGGCAGAGGGCTTCAAGAGCTATCGCTGCAAGGGCAGATTCGGCTGGATCATGATCGGCGCCAGCGACGTCGAAGATGCCATGCGAGAAGCGCGCCGCAGCTGCCCGGAGGCGAAGGTCGCCGACCTCGAGGAGTGGAACGGAGAGCGCTACGTGCCCGTTTCGTTCGCACACGTCCTGAAGAGCGCCATCGTGCGGTCGGGACAATAGACATATCGAAACACAACGCGGGATATACCGATGAAAGCAGCAGTCACTAAGATCCGCCTGCGCCGCGCTGAAGGGGGCGCGTCCTACCGCTGGGTCGAAGTCGGCTCGTGGGCTGACGCCAATTCACAACTGTGGACGTGGTCGAACACGGCGCCCAAAGGTGGCGCCTGCGACAAGTGCGACTTCGAAGTGGAATGGGAGCACGGCGGGCAGTATCACGGCCGCTACGATCTGAAGCATTGGAACGACGAGCGTCCGGACCTGGCCGCACACGTTCGCAGCAACGCCTACTTCTATACGGCGCGCCGTCAACCTTCGCACATGACGAACGCCGGCTATGCCGCTTTCCTTGCAGGCCACCAGACCATTTGCGAGGACTACGAGCGCCTGCTGCAATGGTGCGACCTCGGCGTAGATGCGCACCCGGCGAAACTGTTCTGAGAGGGAGACACAATGTTCTGGATCATTACGAACGATCATTTCGGAGACGGGCAGGTGGGCACCGGTAGATACACGACCATGGACTCGATCGTTGCCATCCGCGACACGAAGCTTCGACAGGAAGCGACGGATCGCTTTGTCGCCGAGCACCCCGAATTCAACGACGAGTTTCGACTGCTCGACGACGACCGCAATGTTTACTACACCGGCCGCTGTGTCGCGCTTGCTGACGCCGATCAAGACGCGGCATTTGAGCCGCTCGATTGGGCAATGCCGCATGCGGGCTGCACGATCATGCAATACCGCAAGGTCTGGGCGATCGTATGGGAGGATCTGTAATGCGAGTCCTCAATGCGCTGCGCGATTACCTCGCGCACTCCAAAAGCATCGCGATTCTGGAAGACGCCCAGCCTGTTGCTGACGAACTGAAGGCTGCCTATCTTGAGCTGCAGTTCGCGGACGACAAGCTACTCCATGCCGCGCGCAGGGCATACACCGATGACACCGACGACATCGAAATCAACGATGGCGCGGTCGTAGCACCGGCACCCGATGGCAAATGGATTCAGGCATGGGTTTGGATGCCGAACGATGATGACGCGTGCCGGGAGTGCGGCGAGGACAGCACGGGCGGAGAGGGTTACGACGGCCTCTGCGGAAACTGCGCGGATCGTGCGTTCGGCGAGAGCGAGGGCTGACATGGCGTGTCTCACCAATTATGCGATCCAGTGTCGCGATGTCAGCAGCGGCGAGACGGGCGACTTCCTGTTCGACACCGTCCACTGGCAGCACACGGGCGAATTCAAGGCGATCTCTCCGGTGTTTAAGGGGCTTGCCGAGCTGTTCGAATGGGACGACGAGAACGGCCGGCGCCGAGGGCCGTGCTACCTCGAGCGGGTCGAGGAGGGAGCATGCGACTGAGTCACTTTCCCTCAGCGCGGCCTGTTCCGTTCGCGATTTCGCTGGCGGGCACCACGGTTGACGACTTCGGCGACGAAGTTTGGCTGCTCGGTAGCGCGCAGTGGCGCGCGGCATCCGACTATGTGGACGAGAACTTCTTCGATCGCTCGGTCGGATTCGGCGACAACGCCTATCCCGTCATGAAGGGAATCAAATGCACCTGACCAAACGTGAGCGCCAGCTGCTCCAACATCGTATGACGGCGACGCAGCGCGTGTCGCTCGCGCACCGTTACCGTCGATTCCCGCGTAACACGGCTGAGGACGTGGATCAGCGCGGCAAGGGGCTGTTCAAGGGCAAGTGCAACCGAACTGCGCGCGACGCGCGCGGGGAAGGCATCGTCTGGTGGAATCGGTCGACGCGTGCCTACTACTGCACATGCTGCAAGGATGCCATCGACGCGTGGGTCGACGGGGACTACGGCCCGTGCTTCGAGAAGTATCCGCACGTCGCTGATGGTGTTCCGCAGGGTGATCCCGAGAATTGACACTGTCGCAACGAACAAGGGAAATGACGTGAACACGAAGGACATGAGCGTGACGGCGAACGAGGTGCGTGCAGGCGATCGGATCATCATGCGTCCGACCTGGCCCGAGGGTCGTCTTGTGGTCGACGTGTCGCACGGGCCGCGCGATTTTCAGCTCCGCATCACCTTCGATGGCGACGACGAAGCGACCGCGTTCTACAGCGTTGCCGAGCACGTCGTCGTCCGACGTGTCGCTGGAAGTGAAAGTGAAGTCACGGCGCCCGAGGGATTCCGCGTTGTCACGAAGGAAGAGTTTTTCGCGGCGCTCTATGCTGATCCGCGCGACATCATGCCGTGCATCCAGCACAGCCCCTTCTACACCACATGGGAATTCAGGAACCGCGGAGTGTGGGGCTGGTCGGCGCCTGGCTGGAAGAACCCGCGCGACGAAAAGATCTTCGCACTCAAGAACTGACGCGTATCACCGATAGAGTCGCCACCGGCCAAAGCAACATTCTGGCCGGTAGTCATCGCTCGTCTACTCTATGGGAAGATCGATTTGACGCAGATACATCTTGAAAGCATCTTCCACAGTTCGTGCGCGAACTTCAGATCCGAAATGGCGGAAATCAAATCGCCCGGCAGTGCCGATATTTGTAGTAGAGGTCGCGAGCTTATGTTCGCCGAGCTTTACCGCGTGCATCAGATCCAGATAGTTGAAGTAGTCACTGGCTTCCGTGACAAGCTCGTTGCTATTCTGCGCGTATCGAGCATTTGTCACCCATGTTCGCGCCTCTTTGAATGCCGGATGGCTATCGGCTAACATACCGTCAAATAGGTCAGGTCGCTTCAATTTAACGGTGATGAGGTAGGCCAACAGGTCTTCAGCTTCACGAGAACGCGCATAAGAAAATAGCGCACACCCGCGCTCGATATCGCGCATTGTTAGCCCGACGGTCGCCTGCCACAGTGTGAGTGATCGAGCGAATCTTGACGCAACGGAATTCCGGCCATCAAAGCCGAGGCGATCGAGAACTGACGGAATGTAGTATCTAGTGCTGACACTCGGCAACGTAAAGAAGAAGTGAACGAACTTCGACAGGTATGCCGCGCCGTCCGTCGCCGGGCCGTAGACGCCAGCGATTGCTCGATTCAACTGCTCGCGGTGGATCAGCAACACAAAGATGACGTTTGGCGTCTCGAAGAAGTGCTTGATCCGCTCGATCAAGCGGACGGCGAAGTCGGGGCGGCAGCGATCAAGCTCATCGACGAAAACGATCACCGGCTTCGATTCTTTGGTTGCCATGTCGGACAGCGATTTTCGGAATCCTTTCAACGACTCCTGTTCCTTCTTGTGGTTCTCAAGCTTTCGTTCTACCCAGTGCTTGACGAACTCCTCCGATTTCTCCTCGGCCTTCTTAATCGCAGCCTCATATTCTTCGGCGATATCGACTTCGCCAAGTGCCCACTTGGACAGCGCGCTTGTTGCTACCTTGGCCGCCACGGGCAAACACGCGGTGGCAACCTCCGCAGCTTTCTTCAGTAGTGCCTTCTTGGAGTCGCCATCAAGCAGCGCAGTAAGCTCTGCGGCAATAGGAAGAAAAGGGTCTTCCGTGTAGTCCTGTTCGAAGGCATTAATGAACGCAACTTTGTGGCCGCTGGCGCGCAGACTCTTCGCCCAATTCATTCCGAACCAGGTCTTGCCGCCGCCCCATTGCGAGTCAACCGCGATGACGGCTCCGTTCCGGAGTCTGGGAAGAAACTGTTCGATCTGGCCTGCAAGGACACTTCGCCGTAGCAGGTCGCCGTCGAAGGCGGACACATCATCCGCGAACGATTGCGTCGGAAGAGTGAGCGGCGGAAGCGAAGAATTTGTGTTCGTCATTTGGTCCCCGGTTGTTGGCGCGCAGTGGTCGTTTTGAGCCGCGCGTAATAGGCGATTGTATTGCGTGATTCTAGCGAGTTCCTTCGGATTATCGACGTGAAAAACACAGCCTGATTTCACCCTCGGAACGGCCATCAAGCAGTGTCGGCGCAAGTAATTGATTTGTAAAGAAAATGCGCCATTCTCAAGGGCCTGTCATTTCAGGGAGACTTCGCCGAGACTTCATGGCGTTAGAGTGTCGATCTGAGCACGCGCCAGCCCGTCGAAGACAGCAGGGTAGACCGAGACATCACCGAGCACAAAGCAACCGAATGCCGAGAGATCCGACATGCGCAACAGCAGCATCCGATCCCGCAAGCGGTAGGGAGAAAGAGAAGAATGGTCGATTGGCTCGATCGACGAGAAGGACGCGGAAGAGGGCAACCACACCGGCTCGGGCCGCGCTCAACACCGCTATGGATAGGAGAATGCACACGTCGTATATGGATCATCCACACATTCCCATATACACACCCATACTCGCGCGCTCATCACGTTCCACGCCGTATAAGAAAGTGGGGCGGGTGGGCCGCATCGTCATGTTAAAAACGCGCTCCCTGGAAATTTTCTTATACCGCCCGGCACCCCGCCAAGGAACGCCAATCGCTCTGCCTGCCAAGCTGGACGGGGCTTCCGAGGAATCGATCATGCCGAAAATATCCAAGGCGACTGTCGGTGTGGAGCGCCTTGGACGGCCTCGGCTCTATAAGACTCTCGTATAAGGTTGGCGCGTCGCCCTATAAGGTTCCATGGCCTGCCTTGGATCGCCGTATAAGAGTGCCCTATAAGGTGCCGCTGGTCTACGTATAAGGTTGGCATCTAGCCCGCGGACACGATCACGCGTCCTGCAGTCTTCCACAGCCCGATCTCGAGAATGAAAGCTCTTCAACACAACCGGGCTTTCACCATGCAATACCACCTCTGCCTCCCAGTTCTCGCACGCCACTTCGGTTTTCTCTATCAGGTGTTCGACGGCCAGCCCGGCCTGTTCACGACCGACGATCAGGGCAATCTGGTCAAGGTGGATCCGTTCCGCGTCACGCCGTCGCTCGCATAAGGGAGGGCGACATGCTCGAACAGCTCGAATGGTTCTGCGCCGTCATGCTCGTCATCGGTGCCGCGGTGCTCATCGGGGCGGCGTGCTGGTGGGTGATCGACTTCTTCACGGGTGGCCCGATTCACGCGGCCCGTGAGCGACGCTGCGCGATGCCGAAGCGTATCAAGTCGGTCAACGGAGGTTCGTGATGGGTGTGTCGACGCATGAGGCAGCGAACCGCCTGAGAACGTTCATCGAGCGGAATGTCTACCTCGGCGCACGGTCTGCCGGAGCATGCCCTCGCAGGGCTTATCTGATGGCCCGGCAGACCCAGCGCACGGAAGAGCGTCGCTTCGCGTCGGCGCCCTGTCATCGCTGGTATTGAGCATCGGACGGCCCGTCAGCGGCCGTCATCAGGTTGAGAAACAATTCCTTGGATAATTGTTGACTGCGGAATAATTCGTTGCAGAGAATAAATTTCTTGTGACTTATTGTTATAAGCTGTTACGTGTTGTAACATCGCGTCCTTTGAGAATAGGGGCACTGCCGGGGGATGCTATGAAAATCGTGAAATTTGACTGCCTTGATGCAAATCAAAACTTTCATGTGGTGAGGCTGGAGACGCCTTTCCCGCGTGATGAGGTCAAGCAGAAGCGATGGTTCGAGCAGGTCCGAGCGGCGTATCAAGAAGCGGGTATCGAGGTGCTGTCGTTCAGCCGTGTTGAAGAGATCACGATCGATATCGCACCGACTGAAGGCGTTGCCAAGCGCGCCCCGCGGCCAGCCAAGGCAAATGCGCTGCTGCACCGGCTGACGACGGTGTTCGGCGCAGCGACTGGCTTCGCGGCCCTTTGCATGTCCGTGATTGGCTTCGATGACGGCTTCTCGATGGTGAACCTCGTCAGGCACCTGCATATGATTTCGCATCTGGGGTAAGGGCGGATTCCCAGATTTGTCAGAATCCGTTCGATTCCAAAATCCACTGAATCCAGCCGTCTACCCGAGCGAAAAGACTCCTCGACCTGCTCGATACCATTTCGCATATAGCAACTTAGAGAGTGGAATTATGTTGAGAGTCGGAATGATTGCGGCGATCGTCGGCTGGATTTCAGCGATAGCGCTCGTCGCTTTATCAGCAATTGCATTGAGCCGGGCGGCGGATTGGCTCAATGGCATTGCACCGCGTCGATGGAAAGGGCGTCGATAAATTGGGGTGCGGGACGATAAGCTCCCGCTTACATTGACCGCCTTGGCGCAGGAAAAGCGCCACCCCTCGATCCAACCGCGCGCCAAGCATAGATCTGCAGAATTCGTGTCATCGCAGCGATGACGCTGTAACGAAATCAAAGAGAGGTCACCCTATGCTTGCACACCGCGTCTATGTCGAATCCGCCCTCTGCCGTGACGATGAAGATCGCGGCATGACCGACATGGAGCGCATGCAAGAGCACGAGGAGCTGCGCGAACTGCGCACCCGCACCGAGCACCGCCAAATGCGTGCCGGGCGCTCCCAATCGATGACCTGGACGCACTGACCGCCCGATATCGGCACTGTTTTACCTGAGTGAGCCTATCCCCGTAGCGGTGAAGCTTTTTGGCCGAGTTTGAGCGCATCCGTGCTCGCTCGGCTGCTTTTTGTCCGCCGACCTGGACCGCCGTGGAAGAGGGCGTCCACATTCCAATCTTGCTCTGCCGATTTCGGATCCAAAACGCGGCCCGGTATGGCGGTCCTTGGACGAAAACGGCGCTTTTGCATTGCGCGTCTACTTGGCCGCCCTGAGCCCGTCGCCTATCGGGCGCGCTCCATCGATCATCAGATCCACGAAGCATCGCGTTTCGTGCTCGCTGCGCCAGCAGGGCGCGCGCTAACTTCACCTATAGCAAGAGTGCGCGCACGCGCGATTACTACGGGTGTGCTGGCAGCTCAAATAGATTGCCTCTAACGCTCCTGCGATCCTCAATTAATAAGTCCTTAGTGACTTACATGTATGGTTCAATTACTATACAAACACTGCGTTACACAAAGCGACGCAGCGAACAAAAGATAAATTTCACTCTTAATAGGTAATCAAAATGAACACACAAGAAAATGTCTTCACCCTCGAAAACGTCATGACCGCAATCAACCGTGCGAATGATCGCTGGTCCAAGAAAGAAGGGCGCGCGGGTGAGTGCGAGGATCTGAAAACCGCGCGCAAGTATTGGGACGACAAGCTTTGCGTGTTCGCTGCGGGCATGCTCAAGCGCGCAAAGATCTCCGATATCGAATTCCTGTCGACCATCGCCGACAATATGGGCGTGAAAGCGGTAAAGCGCGTTTCCGAGTTCCTCGCGTGCTTGCATGCGAAAGACTACACCATGCTTGATGGTGTTACCGCGCTGTCGCTTCTGAGCGCGATTCATGCGGGTGCGGTTTCCCGTAGCGCACTGGTGTATGCGACGACGGGCAAGGGTGACGATTCGACGTCTGACGTGGTGCGCGACGTGTCGCTGGTCAATAAGCTTCGTCGTGTCATTGGTGGGGTGGGCGTCACGACGGAGGGCACGCAGAATTCCCGCTCGTTTGGTTCGAACGGGTTCTGCAAGTATCTGGGCATGGGCAAGATGGTTCGCGTAAAGGGCAAAGAAGCAACTCTGGAAGTGAACGAAAAATCCCCGTTCATCGCTGCAATCGCAAAGATGGTTGAGACTGCAAGCGACGACACCCTTTCGCTCGTTAAAGGTGCAAAAAAGGATAAGTAAATTGTGATTTAGTGGGCGCGGCATGCGCCCACTAACCCAGCCCTAAGCTAACCCACATTGCACCATGACGACCGCACATAACACCCCCTGCAAAGTCTCACGCGCCCGCGAACATGCCCGCGCTGATATGCTCGACACGATCGAACGCTCAGAGCTTGACCCATGCGCGCACGACGCCCGGATGCTCGACCAATGGGACACTGACAACACGCGTTTCGATTGTCTCTCGTTTCGTGTTGACTGGACGTTCTGATGAGTGGAGCCCGGTAGTGCATAGCAAGGAAGGTGCACTACCGGACGCGGAAATTTGTAGTCGTCAAGCCCTTTCGGACAGACGTGGGTAGTCTTAGGCAGGCACGCACTTAGTGTGGGGCCTCGTCGGAAATTTTTTGGCGGAAGAGACCTGTCCTTATACAGCCAGGCGCCGGCGGAATTGCCCTTTCCTTATAGGGCCGATTTCCGGATCGCCGCGACCTGTTTCGCTATTGCATCGATGGCCGGTTCGTCCAAGATAACAAACTGCTGGGCTCCGTTGGGATGACGGTAGTGCACTGGCTTGATGAGCTTCAGCGCTTTCTCAAGCACCCATGCGTGTGACCAGCGCTTTGGCACTTCTGGGAACGGACCTTCGCTCAACTGGCTAATGAGCCGATCGCCGTCAATGCGATGCCGCGACGCGTTAGCGAAGAGGTCAGCCTCCGATAGAGGGCCGAGTGAATCAGCGATTTCTGCGACACCGACGACTGTGCCGGTCCCCTTCGCGATAAGCCCGATTGGGCCGCGCGAGTGAACATGGCAAGACCGCATCTCCCAAGTTTTCTCCCCGGCCAGAATTTTGTCGATGTGCGGAGATGCAACAATCAGCGCCTTGGTAATGATGTTCATTCCACCGCGCCGTCCGCTTTCATCTGACGGAGTGCGCTGTCGATGTGATCCCAGCAGTATGAGTAGCCGAATTTCCAGGCTGATTCTTCATCGTAGGCGGCTGTATTGTTGTAGATTTCGTTCTCGATTGTCTGTCGAATGGGTTCGACGTATTGATTCTCCATCGGGGCAGAGTAACGCTTGCCTTTGATAGCCATCCGGTAGTAGGCGGCCCCCATTCTGCCAAACACTTTGCAACTTTCGACCTGATTGTTGAATTCGACCATGTTCCCCGGCGGCAGCGCGAAGGCCGAGCTCGATGCAGCGAGCAAGGCGACGGCGATCATTTTTCTCATAGCTTCTCCATCAATTACCACGCAGACCATTCTGAATTCCCGAGCGCTGCGTCTGCGAGCAGTGCATCGGCCACCTTTTCCACGTCATCTTGCTCGTCCGCCGGCAGTTGCGTGCGAGCGGAGCGGGGCGAGTCATCAGCCGACTGCGCGGCAGCGAACCGCTGGGACTCGGGCATGTTCGAGTCGCCATGCTTCGCGCGCCACTCCAACACCTGCTCGATGTCCTTGAGCGTGGGCTCCGTCAAATCGAGCGCGAACTTGCGATACACCCGAATCCGCTGATCGGGCTTCATCGCCAGAAGGCTACGGTCGCTCAGTCTATCGAGCCACACTTGGCGTGACTCGGGCAATACGTGGCTGTGGGGCCGGTAGTTTACCCGTGACAGCAAAGTTGCGAGCGCAACTACGCCATCGTGGCCGATGTCCAGGTCAGCGGTGATTTCCGGCAAAAGCGCCTTCGCACGCTGCATGAGGCTTACGATTGGGCGTGGCATGGCTTTCCCCAAATGAGAAAGGGCTCCGAAGAGCCCTTGAATCGTTGTCTATACGGTGAAGTATAGGCGGTGCGCGGTCGAACTATGCAGCTTTCTTGAAAGCTGAGTAGTCAAAGTCCGCCACGATGTTCTCCGCGAACCCCGGCGTGTTCTTGATGATCGCGACCCGCTCGTTCTGGTGGTCGCGAAGGGTCTGGTTGTTCGCCTCGATGAAGTCCACGACGAACGCGACGTTCGGGCCGAACTTCTTCGCGCGCAGCCCGCGGCCGATCCGCTGCCTGGTCTGCACCTCTGCCTTGCCGCCGCCGGCGAGCACGATCAGGCCGACTGCCGGCACGTCGACGCCCACGTCGAGGATGGTCGAGCCGATCACGCAGTCGATGCGATCGTCGCGCAGCGCGTTCAGCGCGGCCTGTCGCTCCTTCTGGTCGTGCTCACCGAAGATGAAGTTGCAGCGCACGCCGGCGGCCGTCAGCAGCTCGGTCAGGCGCTTGCCGTGCTCCTTGCGGCCGACAAGCACCATCGCCCGCAGCCCGTGCTTCGCCGCGCGCGCGACCTCGTAGACGATCGCGTGGTTGCGCTCGTCGTTGTTGACGATGCCGACCTCGTAGCACTTGGGCCAGGGCGTCGAGCGGAACAGCCGATGCGTGAACACCTTGCCCTTCACCTCGGTCTGGTATTGCGGTGCGTGGTTCTGGAGCGGGATGAACTTGAAATAGGGCGTCGCGAGCACGCCAAGGTCGATCAGCTGCTTCTCGGTCACCGTGATCGCAACCGGCCCGCTGCACGCCTCGAGACGCAGGTTCGCTTCAGGGCTGTCCTTCATGAACGGCGTCGCGGTCAGCGCGAGCCGGTAGTGTGCGTTCGTGCAGTGGCGCATCAGCTGGTAGAAGCCCTCGCCTGACACCTCGTGCGCTTCCTCGAGAATGACGAACTCGATCGTCTTCAGCCACTCGATGACCTCGTCGCGCCGCTTGTTGTGCTCGCGCACCTTCGCCTGAATGTCGGCGACCACCTGCGCGTCCGAGGGCCGCTGTGCCACGAGCGTCTTGCGCAGCGTGGCGGTGGCGGCGCTGACCTCGGCCGCCTTCAACCCCTGCTTCTTCAGCCGCGTGGCCTGTTTCTCGACCTCGCGGTCCTCTGCAGCGTCGCGGTTTTTCAGGTAGGCGAGCATTTCGCCTTCCTCGGTCCAGAGTTCGACCGCCTGCGCGAGCGTCTGCACCATGCCGGCTGTGAACTGGCGCGAACCGTCCCACTTGCTGTCGCCGATGATGCCGGCCGTCTCCTTCAGGTTCGACTCGACCGCGTCGGCCATCTGGTAGAGCAGGATCCCGCGCGTCGTCAGGAACAGCGTCTTGCGGGCGATGCGTTTGTAGCAGATGCGCGCGATACGCGACTTGCCGCCGCCGGTGGCGACGCGGGCAATGATCTGCCGGTGCTTGACCAGTTTGTCCGCTACCTCGGGCTGGTAGCTGTAGCGCGGGTCATAGCCGAACTCGTCGACCTCCGGGCGCTCGGGGCCGAGCGGCGCCGGCGCGGCGTTGCGCACCACGTTCACCCGGTAGCCGGCCTTCAGCAGCTTCGCCTGCACCTTGTAGATGAAGCCCGCCGGGAACGTCCCGCTGTTGTAGTCGAAGAAGCTCGAGCGGCCATCCCAGCTCGTGCCCTTGAATGCCTGCGAATACTGCGCGCCGTCGACGAGATAGGACAGCGTCTCGCGCACAAGCAGCTTCGCTTCTCGACTGCCGCCGATCAGCTTGGCATTCACCGCGCTCGCGGCGATTGTGATCCCGTTTGTCATATGCCTTGCCTTACAGGAGGTCCAAAAGTATAGTAAGCAGTGATTTAACTTACGCTCACCATTATGGCAGGTTCAGCTACCCACATCCAGGTTTCGCAGGCGACCGTCCCGATCGACATGCTGCGACCGAACCCCTGGAACACCAACCACATGAGCCCGGAGAACGAAGCGAAGCTGGACGCGTCGCTGAAGCGTTTCGGCGGGCTCTACAAACCTGTGGTTGTCCGAACTGTCGACGACGGCGCGTTCGAGATCCTGGGCGGCGAGCACCGCTGGGAGAGCGCGAAGCGGATCGGTCTGACGGAGGTTCCGATCATCAACGTCGGCCGCATCAGCGACAAGGCGGCGAAGGAGATCGGCCTCGTCGACAACGGTCGCTACGGCGAAGACGACACCCTCGCGCTGTCGCGCCTGCTCAAGGAGCTCGGCAACGACGTCGCCGAATTCCTGCCCTACACCGACGGCGAGCTCACCGACATTCTCATGGCTTCGAGTATAGATCTCGACGAGCTGGATTCTGATGCTGAACCGCAGATGCCTGAGCTGCCGAGCGCAGGTGCCACGCATCAGGTGATGCGCTTCAAGGTGCCTGTCGAGGATGTCGCGTGGATCACGTCCGCGATCGATCGCGCCTCGCGTGAACAGGGCTTCACGCAGGAAGACTCCATGACGAACGCCGGCAACGCATTCGTCCATCTGATGAAGGCATACAAGTGAAGCGATACCTCGGAACCAAGATCGTCAACGCCGAACCGATGACGCGCGGCGCCTACAACACGTTGCGTGGCTGGACGGTGCCGGCCGACGAGAACCCGGCCGACGAGGGCTATCTCGTCGAATACGCAGACGGCGGGGCAGCCAACACGGCGCTCTATGCCGGCTACGTCAGCTGGTCGCCGAAGGCGGTGTTCGAGCGTGCATATCGGCAGGTCGAAGGCATGACCTTTGGCGATGCAATCGAAGCACTGAAGGCAGGCAAGCGAGTCGCGCGGGCAGGATGGAATGGGAAGGGCATGTGGCTCGCGCTCGTGTTCGGCTACGACTACAACCCCGATTCGCGCGCGGGTTCCGTGCACGCTCTCGGCTGCGAGAAGTTGCCCTGGATCGGCATGAAGACAGCCGACGAGAAGTTCGTGCCGTGGCTCGCGTCGCAGACCGACGTGCTCGCTGAAGACTGGACGATGACCGCATGAAGCCGACCGGTTTTGCCCGCATCCCGCGCGCTGAGTTCCTCTACCCGGAGTGCCAGCGCTGCTACTTTCACAATCGCGAGCCGGCCATTTGCGAAGCGTGCGATAGCGCTTCGCAATTCGAGCCGGAGGACACCACGGAACACCTCTCCGCGCGTCGCTCCGCGATCGTGCAGTTCTACCGAAACAAAGAGGCAGCATGAGCCGAATTCATCCCCGAGTTACCCGTCGTGAGGGCACCTGGAAGGTCGCCGCGCTGATCCCGTATGCGAAGAACGTAAAGAAGCACGACGACGCGCAGGTGAGCAAGATCGTCGAGTCGATCGAGCAGTTTGGCTGGACCCAGCCGATCGTCATCGACGACCACGGCGAGATCATCGCCGGCCACGGCCGCCGGCTGGCGGCAATCAAGCGCGGCATGGAAGAAGTGCCCGTCGTGATCCTGTCAGGTCTGACCGACGAAGAGAAGCGCGCGCTGCGTCTCGCCGACAACCGCACGAACGAAGGCGGCATCGACACGATGATGTTCCGCGAGGAAGTGGCCGGCCTCGAATCGCTGCTGGTGGGCATCTTCGACACGAAGGAGCTCGAGTTCTCCGCTGCAGATCTCGGCGAGCTCAACGTCGACGCATTCGTGCCCGACGTCGCGGAAGCAGTCGAGCAGCAAGAGCAAGAGGCGCACGCGAAAGCGGACGCGGTAAGCGCGCGCCGCGTGCCGCTCGCGAAGGTGTTCGGGTTCAAGGACATCGCCGGCACCGACGAGATCCATGTGTCCCGATTCATGGCGCGCGTCCAGGCAGAAACGGGGCTGGCCGGCGCAGACGCGCTGATCGCTTTTATCCGGCATAGCACATAAATCATCTGTGATTTAAAACATGAAAGCGCATTCCACTGACAAGCACTACCGCGGCATGCCGACGCGCATTCGAATCGGCAACGTATGGTTCACGCTCAAGCTGATCGATGAAGACGCAGGAGTTGCTGGCGGTTTCTTCGGGGCTGCCGCGCCAAGCCGTCAAACGGTATTGATCGCGGGCGGGCAGTCGCCGGCCAATCTTGCCGATACATTCATCCACGAGGTGCTGCATTGCATTCTCTGGCTGTGCAAGACCCAACGTGACGAAAAGCACGATGACGAGGAGGAGTTCTACGTCACGCACCTTGCCCACGGTCTGTGCCGCTTCTGGCAAGACAACCCGCAGGCAGCCGCATGGTGGGCGCGTGTCAACTCGATGGAGGTGGCGTGATGAGCACTTACCTGATTGACAAGCGGTTCCACACCCGCGTCGCGCGATCGCAGCGTGTCGTCGAGGTGGCAGAGGCATTCGGCCTCGGCCTGGACGACAAGGAATTCGTGATCTTCGACGAGCTGAATCTGGAAGTGGAGCAGGGCGACGTCGTTTACATAACCGGCCAGTCGGGCGCGGGCAAGTCGCTTCTGCTGCGCGAGCTGTCCGACCAGATGGACGCGGCCGGCAAGAAGGTCGCGAACCTCGACCACGTCCACCTCGAGCCCGACGTGCCGCTTATCGACCAGATCGGCACGTCGACCAACGACGCGATCCGGCTGCTGTCGATCGCCGGGCTGAACGACGCCTACCTGTTCATCCGCAAGCCCGGCGAGCTGTCCGACGGCCAGCGCTACCGCTTCCGGCTGGCGAAGGCGATCGAGAGCCAGGCTGACGTCTGGGTGGCCGACGAGTTCATGGCCGTGCTCGATCGCACCGCGGCGAAGGTGATCGCGTATGCGGTGCAGAAGACCGCGCGCAAGGTCGGGGCGACGGTGATCGTTGCGACGACCCACCTCGACCTCGTGGAAGACCTCCAGCCGTCGCTCTACATCGAGAAGCGCTATCGCGAAAAGCTGCGCGTCGAGACGTTCAAAGAGCTGAACGCGGCCGCCGCCGGCGAGCGCGTGATGACGCGCGACGAGGCATTCGAACTCCTGAAACGGATGGCATGATGAAACAGATCTACGACAAGCTCCTCATCGGCTCGGGCGCCGCGCCCGAAGTCATCATCTTCACCGCGCCGTGGTGCGGCCCGTGCAAGATGCTCAAGCCGGTGCTGCAGACGCTCAAGGCCGACTACGGCTTCAACTACACCGAGATCAACGCGGCCGACATCAGCACGGCAGACCTGGAGACGCTCGGCGTGCGCGGCGTGCCGAACGTGCGAGTGCTCCAGGGCGGCGTCGTTAAGGCGCAGTTCTCCGGCGCGCGCACCAAGGCGCAGGTTGAGGACTGGCTGACCTCGTTCGGCGTCATCGCGCGGGGGCTGACCTTCGAATGAGCACGCCGGCCACCGCATTGAACCTTGCCGGACCGATCACGGCATCCGACGACCGGGATAGCCCGATCCTGGCGTGGCGCGATCCGGCGGCCGGCACGCGGCCGCTGTCGCTCGTCAAGCACATGTATGTGGAGCGGGGCACGCTGGAAGACTGGCAACTGCTCCACGAGCTCCACTACAAGGCATCGAACAACGGCATCGGCCCGCGCTACATGCGCCTGGTCGTCGATGACGGCGTCGCGCCGGCCCAGACGATCGGCGTGATGGTGTTCACGGTGCCCAAGCCGCTCGACTCGGGCCGAAATCAGGTGTTCCCGCATCTGCGTCCGAACCAGAACGGCCGCGACACGAAGCTGATGAACGTGCAGCGCATGGCCTGGATCAACAAGAACCTGATCCTGTCGTCGCGCACGGTGCTGGACACGATGTATCGCGGCGGCGGCATCGCCTATCGGTTCAAGAACCTGGCATACCGCCTGATGGGCTTTCGCTACGTCGAATCACGCAGCTCCATGAGCCGCTACAACCCGTTCTCGGCGAAGGCCGGCATGCGGTTCGTGAAGCCGAAGTCGGCGCCGGCGTTCGAGTCGGGCCTCGCGTTCTTCGCACGGCACTTCAAGAGCCCGGCCTACGACTACGTCGCGATCAAGGCAGAGATCGAGGGCATGCCCGACTACCTGCGCGAGCACACGCTGAAGGAGCTCCGCGCCTTCTACTACCGCAACAGCTCGATGGAGAAGTCGGGCGACAACCGGCTGAATGGCACTTCACGCGTCGAGCAGATGGAGCTCGGCTACCTCCTGAAGCAGACGCAGCAGCTCGTGTTCGGCGCGACGGTGTATGCCGCGTGGGTGAACCCTGATTGGGACGCGGCAACCGGCGCCATGCGCGCGCTGCCGGCACGCCTGCCGCTGTCCGCGTTCGACATGCAGGGTGTTGACGAGCCACTGCGGCTCGATCTGCTGGAGGCCGCGGCGTGAACCTCACCGTCAAGCAGATCGAGATCATGAAGGTCGTGGTGGCGGGCAATGCCGCGGACGCCACATGGTCGCCGGCCGACATCGACCAGATCCTCGAGCGGCTGCCGTATCGCACCACGAAGGAGAGCCTGCAGTTTTCGCTGCGCGCACTCGAGAAGCACTGCCTCATCGACCGGGCCGCCACGGAACACCGCCGAGGGCGCGTTAGGCGGCTCGTGGCGCCCACGCCGACGGGTAGTGCCGTCATTGCCGGGACGCCGCGGCCGGAACCCGCCAGCGCGCCCACCGTGCGCCCGTCGGCCCCGGTCGTGAACGAGGTAAGCGGTGAGTTATCTGAGCCGGTGCTTCCGGAGCTCGTGACGGTCGAGGAATTTGATGTCGAGCCGGGCTTCGTCGAGGAGGTGCTGATGGACTGAGGCACGCTATCTTACTGAATGCTTTCGAATTGAGACTCCGGCGCCGGAGTCTCCAGCGAACCACCCAAAGAACCGAGGAATTATTACGAAATGCTTTACTTGTCACTTATCAGGCATTCCCGTTCCGCGTGCCTCTGGAAGACGAAATATCGTTTGTGTTCAGAAAGATACTGATTACTTGTCACTTTTTGGGTATTTCCGTGGCTTGCTGTAAGAAAAGTAATGTCCTCTCCCGCGGTCTTTCACATTTCTTTCAACTTGTCACTTTTTGGGTGTTCCCTATATATAAGAACCCTTTTTAAAACCTTTACTGTATTTTCATTGATTGACTGAAAGGTTTTGGAAAGGTGTTCCGGCGAGCATGACGGGAGGGTGAGAACGATGTGCGGGACGGGGACGGCGCGGCCGAATTGCGTCGTAAAAAATAAGTCGGCAGTGATTTACAATCGCGGCCTAATTGGGATATGCTTCGCTTTCAGGTTTACGCATATCTCCAAGGGGCACGCCGATCACGGGTGCCCCTATTTTTTTGTCGGGAGCATTGATGGCTGAGCAGAAGACGCCCGGTGCGAAGAAGGGCACGAAGGCTCTGACCGAGAAGCAGCGCGCGGAGGTGATTGCCCTGTGGCAGTCGGGGGATGCGACGCTCGAAGAGCTCGGCGAGCGGTTTGGGCGCACTCCCCGAGCGCTGATGATGATGTTCTCGAAGGCGGGGGTGAAGAAGGGCGAGAAGCGCGCCGAAGTGCATGCAGCGGTGCAGCAGAAGGTCGCTGAACAGATCGCGGGCGACGCGACGGTCATCGCCGGCAAGATTCGCGAGACGAAAGACAGCCACTACAGCGCGGCGAAGGTCATCGCGCAGCTGATCCAGAACCAGCTCGTCAAGGCTCAGCGCGACGGGCAGGCGTTCGCCACCGTCCAGAACGAGATCAAGACGCTCAAGCTCGCGGCCGAGGCGCTGTCGATCTGCCGCGCCGAGCGCTTCGAAGTGCTGGGCATCGCGAACGGCGAGAAGGACGAGATTGGCGACCTGCCCGAGCTGCCGATCCACGAAATGACCGCGGACCAGATCCTCGAAATGCAGCAGCGTCAGGAGGACGGCGGTATCGACGTGGCGGCCGATGAGGCAATGACGGTCGACTTCGACGAAGTGCCGGCGGGGGTGGCTGATGAAGCTGCGTGAGCCCGGCCTGCCGACCGCGAAGGCGGCAACACCGATTCAGTCCGAGGTCGAGGCGATCTTCCTCCATCCGAAGCAGATGGAGGTGTTCCAGTCGCCGCACCGCTTCCGCGTGGTTGTTGCAGGCCGGCGCTGGGGCAAGACCCAGCTCGCCAAGGTGTCGCTCATCAAATACGCCAAGGTCGCGCGCCGGCTGATCTGGTATGTCGCGCCGTCCTATCGGATGGCGAAGCAGATCATGTGGCCGGACCTGATCGCGGCACTGCCGCGGCGGTGGGTCAAGAAGATCAACGAGACGACGATGTCGATCTTGCTGGTCAACGGCACCCGGATCGAGCTGAAGGGTGCCGATAACCCCGACTCGCTGCGCGGCGTGGGCGTCCACTTTCTCGTCATGGACGAGGTGCAGGACATCAACCCGGAAGCCTGGTCGAAGGTGCTGCGTCCGACGCTGGCGTCGACGGGTGGGCACGCACTGTTCATCGGCACGCCGAAGTCCTACAACTTCCTCTACGACCTTTACGCGCTCGGCCAGAACCTCGAGAACCAGATGCTCGGGCGGTGGAAGAGCTGGCAGTTCCCGACCATCACGTCGCCGTTTATTCCAAAGTCCGAAATTGAGGCCGCCAAGGCCGACATGGGCGAGAAGGAGTTCGCGCAGGAGTTTGAGGCGAGCTTCGAGACGATGAGCGGCCGGGTCTACTACCCGTTCGATCGGAAGACGCACGTCGGCGACTACCCGTTCAACCCGTCGTTGCCGATCTGGGTGGGGCAGGACTTCAACATCGACCCGATGTCGAGCTGCATTTTGCAGCCGCAGGAGAACGGTGAGGTCTGGATCGTCAACGAGCTGAGCCTGAAGAGCTCGAACACGGAGGAGGTGTGCGACGAGCTCGAGCGCCTCTACTGGAAGCTCATGGGGAACATCACGATCTTCCCCGACCCGGCCGGCGGCTACCGGCAGCACGCGCGCGGTGAGTCCGACCTGGACATCTTCGTGCAGAAGGGGTTCAAGAGGATCCGCTACCACAAGAAGCACCCGCCGGTCGCCGATCGCGTGAACGCGGTGAACCGGATGCTGCGCACCGCTGACGGCAAGATCCGGCTGCGTGTGGACAAGCGCTGCAAGGAGGTCATCCGGTCGCTCGAGCAGACGATCTACAAGGAAGGTGGGCGCGAGGTCGACAAGGATTCGGGCTTCGACCACATGGCCGACGCGGTGGGCTACCCGGTCCAATACATGTTCCCGGTTCGTGAGGTTCAAGTGATGGGCGTTTCGCTGTAATTGACTTGATAAGTCAGTGGTGATTTAATTGATGCTGGCCCGAGAGATAAGGCACATGAGTTACTCGCAAAAGACGCTTCAACAGTTCATCGCTCGACGGCACCCGCTGTATGAGGCGATGAAGGCGCATTGGGACTTCCTCGAGGAAACCTACGAGGGCGGCCGCGCCTGGTTCGTCGCGAACTTGCACCGCTACATCAAAGAGGGCAAGAAGGAATACGAAGATCGGCTGGCGCGCGCGTATCGGTTCAACCATTCGCGCGAGGTCGTCGACCTGCTCGACAAATACGTGTTCAAGATGGAGATCCAGCGCAATGAGGACGCGCCGGATTACGTGCAGCGGTTCTGGAAGCGCGCGACGCTGTCGGACCTGCCGATCACGGAATTCATGAAGCGCGTGTCGAACCGGACGTCGACCTTCGGCCGTGTGTGGATCGTGGTCGATTCGACGAAGTCCGACGAGGTGCAGACGATCGCCGACGAGAAGGCGACGGACTCCCGCGTCTACGCCTACATCATCAAGCCTCAGCACGCGCTGGACATGAGCTTCGACCAGTTCGGGAAGCTGAACTGGATCCTTTTCTACGAGACGGAGCGCGACGACGGAAACCCGATTACCTCGTCGGGCAACGTCATGGAGCGTTACCGCCTCTGGACGCGCGAAAGCTCGCAGCTGTTCCGCGTCGAATACAAGCGCGGCAAGCCCATCATCATCGAAGACGCACCTGTGAAGCACGGGCTCGGTGTCGTCCCGGTGTTCTGGGCCGACAACATGATCTCGGACGACGTCTACACGTCCCCGGCGCTGATCGCCGATGTCGCCTACCTCGACCGTGCGGTCGCGAACTACCTGTCGAACCTCGATGCGGTGATTCAGGACCAGACGTTCAGCCAGCTCACGATCCCGTCTCAAGCGATCGAGTCGGGCACGGAAGGCTACGACAAGCTGGTCGAAATGGGCACGAAGCGGATCTTCGCCTACGACGGCTCGGGCGGTGGCAAGCCCGAGTTCATTTCGCCGGACGTGAAGCAGGCAGAGCTTATCCTCCAGGTGGTGTCCAAGATCATCAACGAGATCTACCACTCGGTCGGCCTCGCCGGCGAGCGCACCAAGCAGGACAACAGCCAAGGCATCGACAACAGTTCGGGCGTTGCGAAGGCATACGACTTCGAGCGCGTGAACTCGCTGCTCGCGGCGAAGGCCGATGCGCTCGAAGCGGCGGAACGCAAGCTCTGCGAGCTCGCCGCGCGCTGGAACGGCGAACAGATCGACATCGCGCCGAACGCCGCGCAGGTCGAAGAGCGCCAGATGGTTTCCTACCCGAAGGACTTCGACGTTCGCGGGCTCTACGACGAGTTCGACATCGCGGCACGCCTCTCGCTCATCGAGGCGCCGGACAGCGTGCGTCGTCAGCAGATGGAAGCGGTCATTCGCAAGCTGTTCCCGATGATTAAGCAGGATCTCATCGACGCGATGAAGAAGGATTTGAAAAATTGGCCGCCGGTGGACGCGCTGGCGGCGCCTGGGGCAAGCGCAACCCCGATGGGCAAGGGCGAGCTCCAGAAGACGGCGGGCCGAATCGTATCGAATCAGCTGGTCAAGTCGTCTTGAGCAGTAAAGCGGGCCGAGTGATAGGTCCATCACACAACCAGACCGAGAGAACGGTCAACGAAAGGTAGGCAAGAACATGAGTTGGTTTCTGAAGCAGATGATGGTGCGCGGCGGCTACATGGACGCAGCGGCGGGTGACGGCGGTGACGGCGGCAAGGGCGGCGGTGGCGGCCCGGCTGGTAGCGGTGGCGCACCCGAAGGCGGCGAAGGTGGCGGCGCAGGCGACGGCGGTGGCAAGAACAAGGGTGGTCAGGGTGGTGAGGGCGGTCAAGGCGACCCGGCCGGCTCGCGTTCGGGCAAGCCGTCGGATGCGGAAGCCGCACTGCTTCGTGAAGTGATGGACAAGAAGGCCAAGCTGAAGGAGACGTCCGAGGAGCTCGCGCGAGTGAACGCGCGCCTCGCGGAATTCGACGGCCTGGACGCGAAGGAGCTGCGCGAGCTGGTGAAGCAGCGCAAGGACGCCGAGACGGCCCAGCTGGAAGCGAAGGGCGCATGGGATGCGCTGAAGTCGCAGATGGTCGAGCAACACGGCGCCGAGCTGCGCGCGCGCGATGAAAAGCTGAGCGCCGCCGAGCAGCGCACGCGCGATCTCGAGGCTCAGATCGCGGAGCTGTCCGTTGGCAACGCGTTCGGCAATTCGAAGTTCATCAACGAAGAGCTGACCCTGTCGCCCGCCAAAGCGCGTCGCGTCTACGGCGCGCACTTCGAGTTCCAGGATGGCGCGGTTGTGGCATTCGACAAGCCGGCCGGGGCGAAGGACCGCGCGGTGCTCGTCGATTCGAAGGGCGAGCCGCTGAGCTTCGAAGCCGCGATCTCCAAGCTCGTCGATATCGACCCGGACAAGGATTCGCTGCGCAAGTCGAAGCTGCGCACCGGTGTCGGCTCATCGACGGGCGGCAAACAGACGCCGCATGCAGAGCCCGAAACGTCGAAAGTGACCACGGGTCGCTCGAAGATTGCTGCGGGCCTGGCCGCACGCACCAAGTGAGATCCGCCCTGATCTTGTAAACCCAATGGCTTCCTGATAAAGTAAGTCACCGATGATTTATCATCGTTTTTTTTCGAAAGGAAAACTATGCCTCTGTTGCAAGCAGAAGCCGAGAAGCTGTCGAACAACCAGCTTGTCGCCGGCGTGATCGAGGAAATCATCGAACGCGATGAACTCTTCGCGCTGATCCCCTTCATCGGCATCAACGGGAAGGCTTACGTCTACGACCGCGAGAACACGCTGCCGACTGCCGACTTCCTGTCGCCGAACGACACCGTGAACGAGGACGCAGGCACGTTTGACGAAGTCGTGTCGAAGCTGCGCATCCTCGCGGGTGACGTGGACGTCGACAAGTTCCTGCAGGAAACCGACTCGGATACGAACGACCAGCGCGCGACGCAGATCGCGATGAAGGCCAAGGCGGTCGGCCGTATCTTCAAGAAGACGATCGCGCAGGGCAACGCGTCGAAGAACCCGAAGGAATTCGACGGCTTGCCTCAACTGGTCACCTCGGCGATGACGCTGGACGCCGACACGAACGGTGCGCCGCTGACGCTGTCGATGATGGATGAGCTGGCTGACGCCGTCATCAACGGCGCCGACGCGTTCGTGATGCGTCCGGGCACGATCCGCGCATACCGCGCGCTGCTCTACGCGACCGGCGGCATCCAGCCGGCGATGGTCGAGATCCCGAATTTCGGCCAGGCGGTGCTTGCTCACAACGGCATCCCGATCCTGCGTAACGACTGGCTCGCGAACGACGAGACGATGGGCACGAACGCCAAGACGTGTTCGGTCTACGCCATCCGTTTGAACGAGCTGGACGGCATGCACGGCCTCTGGGGTGGCAAGGACGCGGGCATTCGCGTCGAAGACGTCGGCACGGTGCAGAACAAGGACGCCGACCGTATCCGCGTGAAGTGGTATTGCGGCACGGCTCTGAAGTCGACCCGTTCGCTGGCTCGTCTGCGCGGCGTCACCAACATTTAAGCCTATAAGTAAGTCACTAGTGATTTAAATAGGTAAAATGCGGGGCATGGGCATGTAGTCCATGCCCCTTTTCCGTTTTGGACAGGGAGTTCCACCACATGAAGATTCGCATGGTTCAGACCGGCTACGAGAGCTTCACCGGCTCGTTTGGCGGCGTTGACTTCGTCGACGGTGAGTCGGCGTTTGACGTCGACCACCGCACCGCCGCGCGCCTCGCCAACATCGTGAAGATCAAGCGCGAAGACGGTTCGAACCCGAGCACGGCGCAGCTCGTGCTGGATTCGCAGACCCGGCCGATGGCCGTCATCCCGACCATCGCGCCGGCCGCAGAGCGTGTCGAGTATTCGCAGGAATACCTGGAAGGCGTCGCATCGGATCGCGGCATCAAGGGGCTGCGCGAAATCGGCGACACCTTGGGTGTGAAGGCGACCGGCATCGGCGAGCTGATCCGTCTCATCCTGGAGAAGCAAGGCGTGAAAGTTGACGTCAAGCCGATCCCGCCCGTTGACGCGCCGGAAGGCCCGGAGGTCGCGACCACTATGACGAAGGGCACGACCGCGGCTGAAGCAGTTGCGATCGCTCCGGCAGAAGAGCGCACCGCTGACGCGGAGTAACCCATGAACGTGTATCTCGCCGCGTCGGACGTCGCCCTGACGGTTCCGTTCGTTGACAGCCAGGGCAACCCGGTCACGCCAACAGCGGTGAGCTACCGCGTGCTGGATGAAGAGGGCGCCGTGTTACTGGACGAGACGTCGATCGTATTCGATTCCGTTGTCGAATCGTTGACGGTCACGGTGCCGGCCGCCCTCAACGCGCTGCCTGCCGGGAAGGTGCGCGCGCTGCGTCAGATCGAGCTGCTCATGGACACGGCCGCCGGCCGCGTATTCGCGGATGCGCAATATCTGATCGAGGGCACGGAGCTGCTGGTTCCGGGCATCAACTCGTTCCAGACGCTCAACAAGGCCGAGCTCGTCGCGCTCGACATTCCGGGGTTGACCGGGTGGGCGCAGGCATCGCGATCCGAGCGCGTCGCCGCCATGATTCAGGCGCGCAACAACCTCGGCCAGATGCAATACCGCTACCGCTGGTCGGAGAACTGGCAGAACTTCATCTTCCCGGAGTTCGGTATCTACTCGATCGTCCAGTTTTCGCAGGAGCAATACATGTCCCTGCCGATCGACTTCCGTGTCGCGTGCGAGCGCGCGCAGATCATGGAAGCCGACGATCTACTGGGCGGCGACCCGGTCCTCGCCAAGCGACTGCAGGGCATTGTCTCCGAGACGATCGGGGACGCTTCCACCACCTTTTCGGCTGTTCGACCGAACCGCCGGCTGATCTGCGACCGCGCCATGAAGGAGCTGTCGCGCTACGTCGTCAAACGCACCCGCCTTTCTCGCTCATGAAGAACCACATCATCGATACGCTGGGCCTGAACGTGGCACGGCACACCACGGGCTTCAACATGGGGCTGACCGGGCTTGCCGCGTCCGTCGTGTATGGTGCCGCGCCGACCGCACCCAGCACGCTTTCGCAATACACGCGCGAGGGCCTCAGCGCGCAGGCTGGCTATCTGACTGCGCTGGCGGCAGTGATCGACCTAGCGCTGCGCGACGTTGTAGCGGCCGCGGCCGACCACGCCGGCGTCAACCCGGACATGGGCGCGATCATCGGCAGCGAGTTCGTTCGTCAGGAGCGTGCGGAGCTGCTAGGTGCGCTCTCCGCTCTCGCGCAGAAGAACGCCGCGACGGCCGCGCGCCGCGTGCGCGACTTCGTGACGCGCGTCGACCTGGCCGTAATGGCCGGCAGGAACACGATGTCCGGCGCGCTGGTGGCGGCGCGCATCGTCGAAGGGCAGGCGCCGGTGTCGTTTCGCGTGCTCGACACCCTCGGGCGCAAATGGAAGACGACTGATTACGCGGCCGCGCTCGTCAAGGGAACGATGCAGAGCATCTACGCCAACGCGTTCGCGACGATGGCGGCCGAAGCGGGTGCCGATCTGGTCGAGGTGATCTACCCCGACGAGGTTCACGACAACCACGGACTGCTGGTGTCGCTCTCCGGCGCAAAGGGCCGGCTGGGGTTCATGTCGGTGCGCGACGAGATCTTTCATCCGAACTCGGAAGCGCAGCTGCGTCCGTATGGGGGCGACGATGTTCCGGCCTAACGCAATCTGCTCCATCTTTCCGCTGCTCGAGCGCACCCTCTATGGCGAGTCGATCGCTGGCAAGCCCGTTCAGGAGGGGTGCAACATCGTGCGCTCGCAGTCGAGCGTGAAGCCCACCAACTCGCGCGCGATGATCTCGGGCTCGGGCGAGCACGCAGAAGACGCCGCGGTCGTCGCGCGCATTCTGGTTGACCGTCGCACGTCGGCAGCGATCGGCGCGAAGCTCATGGCGCGCGACATCACAATTCGCATCACGTCGATCGAGCCGAAATACGACACTTTCGGTCGGCTCGATCACCACGTCATCGAGGGCACGCCATGGGTCTAGTCAAAAGCAACTTCAGCACCGAGCTGCTCGCCGCGCAGCTGGCCCAGCTCGGCGAGCGCTCAAGCCGGAAGATCCTGACCGTCATGCGCGACGAGGCGCAGACGATCGCGCGCCTCGCAAGGGAGAACGCGCCGCACAAGGATGGCGATCTCGAGGAGGCAATCCACGTTGTCGAGGACCGCGGCGGGATGAACAACCGCACGCAGGTCACGATCGAGGTCGATCCGGCAGCAGTCGACGCGCACGGCAAACGGGTCGCCGAATACGCCGCGATCATGCACGAGGGGCTGGCGCCATACGGCACCGGCGCGTTCAAGCTCGATGACGGCTCGGTCGCTAAGGACGCCGGCTCGGGCAAAGTTGGCGGCAAGTTCATGGAGCGCGCGGTGCGCTCGCGGCTCGGTCCGATGGGAAAGAAGGTCAAGGCCATCATCGCCGAGGAGGGGCAGTGAATCTAGAAATGTTCGTTCCTAAGCTGGTCGCGGCGGGGCTCGGCAAACCGGGAGAGAGCATCTTCATCAACGAGATGCGTGCAGGCTGCGACGGGATCATGCTCAAGGAGAGCTACAAGGGCACTGCAATCGATCCGAACCTCCCAAAGTTCTATAAGGGCGAGTTTGCGATTGTCGTCCGCAAGAGCGGCTACACCACTGCGCGCGCGCTGGCGCACGATGCGATGAATGCGCTGGCGTCAATGCTCGAGGAAACGCTCGAGGATGGGACGCAGATTAAACATGTGATTCCGCGTCATCTTCCCATCGGTTATCCGATCCCGCAGTCGGGCCTTCAGGAATTCGTAGTCAACATTGACTGCGCCTATGTTGTCGGCTAGAGTGATAAATCAGCGATGACTTAGCATCGCATCCTTTGCAAAGGAGTTTTTGAGTGGCAAGTGATACCAAAAACGTGAAGCTGGGCATCTGCACCATTTTCTACAAGGGGCAGGATCTCGGCTATACGCAAGGCGGCGTGACGGTCACGGTCCAGACGAACACCCACAAGGTCAACGTCGACCAGTTCGGCCAGAGCGCCATCAACGAAAACATCATGTCGCGCGATGTCACGGTCAAGGCACCGCTGGCGGAAACGACACTGGACAACCTCGTTGCAACGATGCCGGGGGCGATTCTGACCACGACGGGCGGCACGAAGGCGTCGGGCTCGCTGACGGTCACGGCGCTTCCGGCAGCCAACGACACGATCGCCGTCAACGGCATCCTCTTCACGTTCAAGGCGAACGCGGTGGCGACGACGGACATCGCGATCGCTACCTCGACATCGGCACAGGCGGCGGCGATCGCGACTGCGCTGGCGGCGTCGCCCGATTCAAAGGTCAGCGGTGCCACCTATACGGCGTCGGGCTCGACGGTGACGGTGACGGCAAAAGCACAGGACGCAACCGGAAATGCGATCACGCTGGTGAGCGCTGGTGCTGGTGTGACGGTGTCGGGCGCAACGCTGACCGGTGGCTCGGATCCGAAGAAGAGCGTGGATGTAACCGACGGTGTCGGGCTGGATCTGCTGAGCCTGGCCGGCGAGCTCCGGCTGCACCCGCAGGCGAAGCCGGCAAACGACTACTCCGAGGACTTCGTGATTCCGCTGGCGGCAACGGCGGGCGGCATGAACTACGCGTATCAGGTGGACAAGGAGCGGGTGTTCGACACCACGTTCACCGGCTTCCCGGACCCGGTGTCGCGCAAGGTGTTCTCCATCGGCACTGCACCCGCGTAAAACACGCGCGTATTGCTGATTCAGCAATGACTTATAAGGGCCGGCGGAAGCCGGCTCACCCACATCACGAAGCGAAAGAGCATGAGCAAAAACTCCGCAGTCAAGATTCTCGACCTCGACAACCTGCCGACCAGCCAGCCGCAGCGGCAGATCACGCTGGGCGGCAAGAGCTACGCGGTGCGCGACATGACGGTCGAAATGTTCATCGACGCGCAGCAGGCCGCCAAGCGCCTCGAAGGCGAGACGGACATCCTCAAGCAGCTGGACGAGACGATCGTCGCGATCATGCGCGCGGTGCCGGACGTGCCCGAAGCCGAGCTGCGCAAGCTGACGTTCGAGAAGCTGTCGGTCGTCGGCGCGTTCATTCGCGGCATGTTCGACCCGGATCAGGCCGACGTCGAGGCAGCAGTCGCCGCTGCCGCGGCAGAGAACGGCGAGGGGGCCGGCGAAGCAAAAAAGTAACTGCCGCTGATGCCGACGGGGAGGTCGAAATCGATTTCCCCTTTCTGTTTTCGCGTGTCATGCGGCACTACAGCATGAGCTACAGGGAAGTCATGGGACTTCCCATTCGCGCTTTCTGGGTGCTCAACCGCAACATCAATCGGCTGCTCGCGGAAGAAGACCTCCGTGCGTTCATGTTGCATGTATCCCGCCAGGCCGCAGAGCCAGCGCAGGAATACGAAACCAAGCTCCGAACCGAGATTTTCCCCGATCAGGGAAACGCGACGAACTCGCGCCTGAACGAGAAGCGCGATGACGCCGGCTTCGCACAGCTAAAGATGATGGCGTCGCAACAATGGTAGGAAAGGCATGAACGGTCTGGGCGACATTGGTTACAACCTCATTCTGGATGACAGTGGCTTTCGCGTAACCGCGAGGGCCACGCATGCGCAGCTCCAGGCGCTCGAGCGCCAGTTCGCATCGACAGGACAGGCCGTCGAGGCACTGCAGGGCAGTCTGTCGAAGGCGGGCGGGTCGTTCCATAGCTTCGTGGCGACCGTCGGCGCGGTGAAGTTCGCGATGCTCGACGTGCATGGGATCTTCCTCGCGCTGCCGGCCGGCATCATGGAGACGTCCGGCCAGATCGAGCGGCTGACGAAGGTGCTGGAGGGGCTGTCGACCGCCAGCACTGATGCGAAGCGCCAGCTCGACGCGCTGCGCGGTGTGGACTTCATTCTGGGCCTCGAGCAGCGCGTGCCGTTCAGCATGCAGTCGCTCACGGACATGTTCGTCAAGCTCAAGACGGTCGGCATCGACCCCGCGAAGGGCGCAGCCGAAGCGCTGACGAACGAAGTCGCGAAGTTCGGCGGTGGATCGCTGCAACTGAAGGAAGCGTCGCTCGCGATCCAGCAGATGCTCGGTAAGGGCAGCGTGTCGCTGCAAGAGCTTCGCATGCAGCTGTCGCAGGCGGTCCCGAACGCGGCGCAGAAGATGGCCGACGCGATGGGCCTGTCGATGGATCAGCTCATCGGCAAGATCAAGAAGGGCTCCGTCGAAGCCTCGTCTGCCGTGGGCAAGATGCTCGCCGCGTTCAACCTGGACTCGCTGGGCGCCGGCGCGGCCCAGATGGAAACCTGGCTCGGTCTTCAGGAAAAGCTCGGCACGCAGTGGGAGCTCTGGAAGAAGTCCGTCGGTGACGCCGGGTTCTTCGACGCGGCCAAGAAGTCGCTCTCGGATATGGTGGACATCTTCCACACGTCCGAAGCGAAGGCGTGGGCGCACGACCTGAGCGATGGCTTGGTCGGCGCGATCAAGGCTGGCAATTCGCTTGTGAGCACGGTCGTCGAATACAAGGACCAGCTGAAGCTCGCCGCGGAAGCGGCTGTCGCGCTGGGCACCGTGATGGCGACGAAGTGGGTTCTGAGCGGCGTCGCGGGCGCGGCCGGCAACTTCGTCGGCTCGTTCCGTCAGTTCGCAACCGACTCGCTCGCAACCGAGAATCTGGTCGCGCAAAAGCGCATTTCCCTGTCCGAGCAGATCCGGGCCGAGGATGCGAAGCGCATTGCGATGATTCAGGAGGAGAGTGTCGCGCGCCAAGAGGCGCTCGCGTCTGAAATCGCCGGCAACCAGCGCCTCATCGTCGAGAACGACAAGCGCTACGCCGCCATCGACGCGCGCCGCCAGGCCGAGGTCGCAGGTGAGATCGCAGCCAACGAGCAGATCCTCGCGGCCAAGGTAACGTTGCTCGCTGAGCTCGAGGCGCGCGAGGTCGCGGCAACCGCATTCGTTGCGGCCGAGCAGGACAAGCGCCTCGCGATGTCGATGGCGTCCAATTCGGCCACGGCCGCGCAGTATGCGGCGCAGGCTAAGTTCACCGAGGAAGTTGAAGGGCGACTCGCGTCGATGCGCGCCGAGATTGCGCTTCTGACCGAAGAAGAGGCGCTGCTGCGTCAGCGCATCGCGACGCTCAACGCCGTGTCCGCAGCCGAGCGCGAAACCGCGATCGCCCAAGGGCAGCTCAATGCGGCGACTAGCGCAGAGAACGCGATTCTCGTCGAGAAGAACGCGATCCTCGCAGCGACCATTGCTGAAGAGCGTGTCGCACTGACGGCGGTTCAGCAGATGACGACCGCGCAGGTTGCGTGGAAGGAGGCGACGCTCGGGCTGCAGTTCGCGTTCAACGCCCTCGGCGGCTGGCTCACGGTGCTGGCCGGCGCAATCATCGGCGGCATCGCGCTCTGGAACAGCTTCGCTGAAGCGGCCAAGCGTGCGGCAAACGCCGCGATCGACGCGGCCAACATCAAGCGCTCGATCGCGCAGGGTGCCGTTGCGCAGGGCGACCTGGACCGCCAGGACGGTCACATCGCCGATCAGAAGAACAAGATCGCGGACCTGCAAAACCAGATCGCGATGGCGCAGAAGGGACGGCGCGTAGATTCGGGCTGGGAGGCTGCGGATCCTCAGCGCGTGCAGCAACTCAAGACGCAGCTTGCCCAAGAGCAGGCGGCGCTGAGCGAGCTCGTCAGCCAGCGCGCGGCCGCGAAGAAGGTTCTCGACGCGTCCGACCTCGACGCCAACACCTACAAGTATCAGACCGCATACCAGCGGGAGACGGACGCCAAGGTCGCGGCCATCGCGAAGTCGGGCCAGAACGAAGTCTCGGCGATCAAGGACAAATACGACGCGATCAAGAAGGCGTCGGGCAAGGGGCTGTCCGAAGAGCAGCAGCAGGCGCAGGGCACCGAGGTTGCAGCGGCGATCAAGAAGGGCACCGAGGCGATCGCCAAGGCATACGACGCGCGCGACGCCGAGCTGCGTCAGAAGATCAAATCGGTCACCGGGCCGGACGCCGAAATGCAGCGCGCGGCGCTGCAGAAGGAGCTCGAGCGCGTTCGCCAGGAGGGCGAGAACCAGCGTTCCACGTTCGTAGCAGCGATGAACTCGCCGAACGTATGGCTCGAAGCGAACAAGAAGAAGGGTGGCGCAGCCCGGCCACCCACCGACAAGCTCGCGAACCGGCTGGGCGACTTGAACGTCCAGATCGCTGACGCCAAGGCAAAGCTCGCGCAGGTCGTCGAGGGTGCCACCGAGTATGACCAGCTCCGCGCCCAGGCGCAGGAGAAGGTGTCGGCAATGATCGACGCCGGCCAACTGAATTTCGTTACGCACGGCAAGGGCGGCACGAGCTCGAAGGCCGACATCAACAGCGAAATGGCCCAGAAGCTCGTCGACCAGATGACGCTGCTGGAGATCCTGAAGAACGGCCGGCAGCAGATGCAGCAGCTCAACGCGCGGATCGCGCCGCTGAAGGCCGAATACGCGCAGGGCATGGATCAGATCGCGCGGGGCGATTTCACGACGCCGACCGGGAAGAACGACAACTCGATGTTGTCGTTCCTCGAGAAGCTGTCGACCCGGTCGCTGGAAGCCGCGAAGGATCTCGCGCCCCTCATTGACAAAATGAAGGAGGCCCAGCGGGTGGCCGATCAGGTCGACCTGATGAACTTCACCCGCAACGTCGGCAAGCAGATGCAGGCCGACCAGCTCTCGCTGATGGAAGGCCGGGTTGAGAAGCTTCAGGCTCAGTTCGCCATCGAGAACCAGGCGTGGGAGCGGGAGGCGCGCGATCGACTGGATAAGGTCAGTGCGAAAGGCGGGGACGTTAGCGCTGACAAAGCGATTCTTGATGCTGCGCGTGCAACCAAGTTTGAGGTTCAGGCAAAGAAACTCGAAACACCGATGCAGCAGCTGGTCGACAAGTGGAAGCAAGCCACCGACACGATGCAGCAGGCGTCGGTGAACTGGTCGAACAACACGATCGACGCATTCGTCAACGCCGCCAAGACCGGTCGGTTCGAGTGGCAAAACCTGATGGAGGGCATCGTCGCCGACACCCTGAAGGCGTCGCTCCAGAAGAAGATCGGATCGTCCCTTCAGGTCGGCTACGACTGGCTGGCGAATGGCATCGGCAAGCTGCTGGGCGGCAACGCCACGCCGGCGCCCGTGACGGCTCAGGGCTCGGCGGGTGCGGGTCTGGGCATGGCCGGCGGCCTCGAGCTGCAAACCAGCGTGTCGACCCTCACTCGGGGCTTCACCACTCTCGCGGCGAGCTCGGACAAGTGGGGGTTCTCGCTCGCTGACAACGTGAAGGGCATGTTGACCGGGCAGACCGCGCAGGTTACCGCCAACAACTCTTTGATGACGTTGGCGAACGCCGCCCAAATCGCATCGTCTGCGCTCGCGCAGATGGCGGGCGGTAGCGCCGGAGGAGGCGGGCTAGGCGGGCTGTTCGGCGCGTTGGGGTCCGTGTTCGGTCTGGGCGGTTCGTCCGGTGCGTCGTCTGCCGCGGCCGGCTCGGCGAGCAGCTGGGGCGTGGGCTCGAACAGCTTCGGCTTCACTATGCCCGCGTTCGCGAACGGCGGCGTGATGACGCAGTTCGGCGTGATGAACCTCCGGAAGTATGCGAATGGCGGTATCGCGAACTCGCCACAGATGGCGATCTACGGGGAGGGCAGCTCTCCGGAAGCGTTCGTCCCGCTGCCTGATGGCCGCTCTATTCCTGTGACGATGCGCATTGCCGCGCAACAGCAGAGCGGGGGGCAAGGCGCTGGTGCCTCCCCGGTGACCGTCAACGTCATCAACCAGACGGGTCAGCAGGTGCAGGCGCAGCAGGGCAATACGCGCTTCGACGGCAAGCAGATGATTCTCGACGTAGTGCTGTCCGCAGCGACGACGCCGGGCGGGTTCCGTGACCAGATGCGAGGAGCAATGAAGTGACCTACACGACCATGCCGTTCTGCGACCAGCAGGACTCTTCCAAGTTTCAGCAGGGCAAGGAGAACCCGGCGATCGGTTCGAAGATGGACGGGGGCTACGTGGTGACGCGCCCCCGTCACACACGCCGGCCGCGCCGCAAGTTTTCGACCGGCTTCACCAACATGAGTCAGGCAGACAGGGACGCGTTCGACTCGTTCTTCGACTCCGTGCATGGCGGGTCGGTGATTTTTACGTATATCCACCCCACGACGAAGGAGCAAATTCTGGTGCGGTTTACGCCAGATACGGAACTCGGCTGGAAGTATTCGGGCGTCGGCAAGAACTTTCGTTGGGATGTGGACTTCAAGCTCGAGGAGGCTTAATGGGAAACCGTCTTTCTGTCGCCAGCGTCATCGAGAAGAACAAGCTCGGCAGTGACGTTCCGTATCTGGCATTTCTTGAGATCGGCGTGCTGGACCGCACGACGGGCTCGATCCTCGAGACGCTCCGTTTCGTGAACAACACCGAGGACATCAAGCGCAACGGCGCTACTTACACCGCGGCACAGTTCTCGCTCGAGCTCAAGGCGGAAACCGGCACGCAGCCACAGATCATGCTGTCGGTCCTGGACTACGCGCGTGTGCTCCTGCAGAAGATGCAGGACAACAGCGGCGGCACGGGTTTCCCCGTGACCGTGATCGTGTGCTCGGCCGACAACCTGAACGGCACACCGGAGGTGCAGGAGTATTTCGAGGTCGTCAATGCCTCGGCGACCAACTACACGGTGTCGTGGACGCTCGGCGCGGAGAACGGCCTGCAGAAGATGTTCCCGAAGCGGATCCAGCGGCGCGACTTCTGCCAGTGGGTCTATCGCGACGGAAGCACCTGCCGCTACAACGGCCCGATGCAGGTTTGCGATCGAACGATGGAGGGAACGCTCGGCTGTCGCGCGCACGGCAACGTCATCAACTTCGGCGGATACCCGAACTTGGTTTCCTCGAATTCTGTTACCCGGTAGAATAAGTCACTTATGACTTATTATAACCTTCTCGGCATCCCGTTTGAGCTAGGTGGACGCGGGCCTGATTCGTTCGACTGCTACGGGTTGGTGATGCACCTCACGGAGCAGGCCACGGGCAAGCGGCCGCCGGACTACGGGGTGTCTGGGGATGCCGCGCGCATCGGGGCGATGATGGCGTGCGCCCGTGTGTTCTGGAAAAAGCTCGACGGGCCGAAGCCCGGCTGCTGCGTGCTTTTCCGGATGGGCCGCCACATCAACCACTGCGGCTACGTCATCGACGCCAACCGCTTCATCCACGCCTGGGACCAGACAGGCGGCGTGACGATCGAGCGGCTTTCGGATTGGGAAAAGAGCAAGAGGGTTTTCGGGTTCTATGAGTATCAGCATGCAGAGTAGCGAACTGGCGCAGGTCATCAACGTCCGACGCATCGTCAACCCGCTGGATCCGCTCTACGAGATCGAGACGGAGCAGTGGGCCTACCGTGCGGGCGCCACGCTTGCCGACTATCTGCCGCTGGTGCTGGCGGAAGAGGTGGTGGTGTCGCGCAACGGCGGCATCGTCGAGAGCAAGGACTTCGGGCTGGTATTCCCGCAGCCGGACGACTTCATCGTGCTCTGCCCGATCCCGCGCGGTGGCGGCGGTTTCAAGGGCATCTTTCGCATGATTGCGATGGTTGCCGTCGCGATCGTCGCGCCCGAGTTGGCGGGCGCGCTTGTGTCGCTCGGCGGCATTGGCCTGGCAGCAGCAGTCGGTTCCGCCGGTTTAACCGCGATCACCGCGGCAGTGACGGTCGGCATCGCGGTCGCTGGCTCGCTGTTGATCAACGCGATTATGCCGCCGCCCACGCCGACGAACAGCTCGAACAACAGTTTGTCCTCGAGCTCGACATACGGTGCCGATGGAGCAAAAAACACCAGCGCCGAGGGACTGCCGGTGCCGGTTTGCTATGGCGCGTTCCAGATGGCAGGCAACATCATCGGCGCCTACACCGAGAACGTCGACAACAGCCAGATCCTCTACATGCTGATCAACGCCGGGGAAGGCCCCATCGCGTCGATCTCGAATATTCGCCTCAACGATCGGGACATCAGCGAGTTCAAGGAAGTCGCGGTGCAGACGCGTATGGGCGATCCGACCCAAGGGGTGATCGACTGGTTCTCCAAGGTCATCGTCCCGCACAGCAAGAGTCAGATTCTCCCGCACGATAGCAGCTACCTGCAGTTTTCCACGTCCGATTCGGTCGAACAGGTTCGCCTGGACTTCACGTTCCCCGCCGGCTTGTTTGCGCTCGATCGCAACTCGGGCGACATGCAGTCCAACACCTGCGTCATTGAGGCAGATTATCGCCTCGTGGGTGCAACTGATTGGACGCCCTTCAGCGCGACCCAGCCGTCCTACAAGAACGTCAAGATCCGACCGAAGATCTACCGAGGCGGCTTCCTCGGCAATGATTACCCGAGCGACCCCAGTGACAAGATCACCGATTTCGCGATCGTGTATTCGGACACGAATACCGATGTCGATAGCTCGCTCATTGCTGCGCTGAAAAACCAATACTGGAACTACGTCGGACGTCCATACTCGACATGGCTGAGCGCCTTCGGTGGAATGTGGATCTCGACGTCGATCTCGATTCCCGGACGCGGCGGCGCGCTGATCGTAACGGAGAAGATGCGTTCAACGGTGCGCCGATCCTACTTCTCGCCGCAGCTGCCGCTGGGGAAGTATGAGGTTCGCGTTCGGCGCAACGAGAACTACACCGACTGGACCAGCGGCAACCCGCGCGTTATCCGCGGCCAGCCTATCACCGGTGACACGTCGCAATCCGAGTGCTATATCACGGACCTGAACGAGATCGTCTACGAGGGTGTCGCCTATAACCACACGGCCCTCGTGGCTCTGCGCGTTCAGATGGACAGTCAGCTGTCGGGCATCCCGTCGGTCACGTTCACGAACGGTGGTCGGCTCATCACGACGATGACGCGCAGCAAGGGTGTTATCCAGACGGCACAGTCGGCAAGCGCGAACCCGGCCTGGGTCTACTACGATATGGCGACGAACGGTCGCTATGGTCCTGGCTTCAGTCCGGATCGGCTCGACATGGACTCGCTGTTCGAGTGGGCTGAGTTCTGCGACTCTAATGGTCTGACGTTCAACGCGGTTCTCGACCAGACGATGAACTTCTGGGATGCGTCCGCGTATGTGCTGCGCGTTGGTCACGCTCAGGTCATCACGGTCGGCACGCGCTACTACATCGCGATCGAGCGCGCATCCGATCCCGTGATGATGTTCGGTATGGGCAACATCATGCAGGACACCTTCAAGCAGACGTGGCTGGGCACGGTCGATCGCGCGACCGAAGTCGATGTGACCTACTTCGACCGGACGGACGGCTACAGGGAAAAGACCGTCAAGGTCACCAACCCGGATTCAGTGCTCGAAGGGCAAAAGCAGAACGCGAGCGCGATCACGCTGTATGGCGTGGTCGACATCAAGCGCGCCTACATGGAGGGCGCCTTCCAGCTCAACCTGAATCGCTACCTGCAACTGACGTGCGAGTGGCAGTCCCCGGTCGAGTCCATCGCATGTGCGCCGGGCGACGTTGTGCTGGTGCAGCACGACATGCCCGCATGGAGCGAGTCGGGTCGCACGGCCGCTGGCTCGAGCAACAGCGTCATCAAGCTCGACAAGCTCGTCACGATGGAGGCTGGCGGCCGCTATCGCCTGCTGGTTCTGAGCAACACGGTCACGCGCGGGACGTCGGTAATTCAGGCGATCACCGGGACTTTTGTGCAGGTCGCCAACGGCACGCCGTCGGGACGGCTGATGCGCCTGACGAACGGGGCGGGCGCCGACGTCGGCATCACCAACGTGCTGCCGGATGGGGTCTATGTCGAATCCACCGCTGGGCTCTCGGTCGGCCAGCCGGTCACCTTCATCGACACCGATGTCGTGGAGGAGCATGACGTCGTCCTGGCGCCGGGGCAGACCGACACCGTCCAGCTGGTGTCGCCGATGTCGTATGCGCCGGGTCCGTTCATCAACTATATGTTCGGGAAGACGGAGAAGGTCAAGAAGCCGTTCCGCATCAAGGGTGTAACGCTTGGATCGTCCGATTTCCATCGGACGATCACGGCAATCGAGTATCGGCCGGAAGTCTACGACCTGTCCCAATACGAAGAGGTCTACGGCTCGCTCGAGGTGCCGTCTATCGATCCGTCGCAAGGCGTGATCAGTGCCGTCCAGAACCTCACGATCTACGAGGAGACATTCGTCTCCGGCACGCAGATCCTCACGAACGTGCGGGCCGCATGGGCGAACCCGGTGGTTGGGGCGTATGCGGGCGCTGACATTCACCTGTCGATCAATGGGGCGACGCCGGTGCTCGCTGACACGGTCCGCGGAGATACGAGCTATCTCGTCAAAGGGCTGAACAAGGGTGACACGGTGACCGTGCGCGCGGTTGCGTATGACATCTGGGGCAAGCGCGCGAGCTACGATCAATCGCCCACGGTGACCTACAAGGTGGTTGGCTCCGTCTCGAACCTGGCGGTCGCCGATGTAACCGGCGTGAACTTCATCTGGGCCGGCAAGGATCTGAAGCTGTTCTGGAACTACAACTCGACCACGCAGTCGTTCGAGTTTGGCTCCGAGCCGAACGGCGCGGACAGCGGTTCGCTGGATCCGCACTTCCTCGACTACGAGGTGCGCGTCTACGACCACAGCCACAAACTTCTGCGCGTCGAGCACACGCGCGACAACAACTACATCTACACCTACGAGAAGAACGTCGCCGACGGCACGCATCGCCGTGTGACCGTCGAAATCGCCGTGCGCGACGTCTTCAACAATGTCGGCCGGCCCGCCGTCATGGACGCCTATAACCCGCCCCCGACGGTAGTATCTGCGAACCAGAGCGCCGACTACGATCGCGTGACGATCTCCTACACGCACTCGGACGATACGGACTTCGCTGGCGCGGCGATCTATCTGAGCGATGATCCGAACTTTGTCGCGGACTCGACAACGCTGGTTTACCAAGGCCCGGACAGCTCTGTGCTGCTGCCGAACCTGATGTTCAACCACGACTACTACTACGTGCTCGTGCCGTTTGATGCGTTCGGGATGGATGAGACGATTCCTACGCCGAAGTTCAAGTTTCACACGCCGTTCATGGACGTCAATGCGATTGCGGACGGCGTTCTGAATGGATCGAAGCTCATCCCGGAACTTCAACAGCGAATCGACCTCGTTGACGGGAACGGCCTCGGCTCGGTGAACCAACGTGTGCAGGAAGCGATCGACACCGCGAACAAGGCGATCGCGGCGGCGAGTGCTACATCTGCGGCGGCGACCAAGGACGCGCTCGATGCGGAAGCGGCGGCTCGCAAGGTCGCCGAGGGCGCACTCACGGCGGCCATCACAACCGAGCAGCAGACGCGGCAAGCGGCTGACGATTCGCTCTCGAGTCAGGTCCAGTCGGTGACGGCACGGGTCGACCAGAACGCGGCCGCCATCCAGACCGAACAGACGGCCCGTGCGAATGCTGACAGCTCCTTGTCGACCCGAATCGATACGGTTGTCGCCACGACGAACGCGAATACTGCGGCCATCACCGGCGAGCAGAAGGCACGCACCGATGCAGACTCGGCATTGTCGACCCGAATCGACACCGTGACCGCATCTGTTGCGAGCGCTAACGCCGCAATCGTGAATGAACAGACCGCGCGAGCGAATGCTGACAGCGCAAACGCGTCGACCATCAGCTCCGTGCAGGCACAGCTCGGCAACGCGCTCCTGTTCCGTGTCTCGAGCAATGGCGCATCGGCCGTTGGTGCGGCGGCTACCGGCCTCTACAATGCCGTGTCCGGCGTGAAGATGCAGGGCGGGGCACGGAGTTATAACGTCGCGACGATCGACGCAACTGGCGCCGTGACGACGCGCGGTTCGTTCGACGTCTTCGGCAGCACGGCGGCGCGCGACAATCTTGTGACGCTATTGAATGGACTGCCCAACACGGTCACGGTTGTCGTGTGGACGTTTGACGAGCCCCAGGCAAACCTCTCCGGGCCGCTTCAGGCGGCACTGGTCCGATGCGGAGCGACCAACGCGGTTCTCTCGCAGGTCAAATACCGCTCTGCATACATCCTCGTCGGCGTGCCGGGCAGCAACGAAGGCTCGGGAACGGAGCAATACGCCGGCGCCGTCGACAGCGATACGAAGGCATTCCTGACCTACACCTTCCAGGTGCTGAATGGGAAGCCCGTGGCGACGGCCGGCGGCCAGCTGCCGATGGTGATCCAGGCAAACGTGACGTCCGAGACGAACGCGCGTGTGGCAGCGGACGGCGCGCTTGGGTCGCGAATCGATGCGGTGGTTGCCAGTGCGGCCGGCAATACCGCAGCAATCACCTCCGAGCAAACTGCCCGTGCGAACGCTGACTCGGCATTGTCGACCCGGATCGATACGCTGTCGTCTACCGTTGGCGCCAACACGGCAGCCATCACCACCGAGCAGAAGACGCGCTCGGATGCCGACAGTGCGCTGTCGAACCGAATCGACACCCTCGCTACGACGGTGAGCTCAAACACCGCGGCGATTACGACCGAGCAGACGGCGCGCGCGAACGGGGACAGCGCGAACGCTGCGTCGATCATGAACCTGACGACGACGCTCAACGGCCACACGACCACGATTCAGCAGCAGGCAAGCTCAATCAATGGTCTGAACGCGCAATACACCGTCAAGATCGACAACAACGGGTATGCGGCGGGCTTCGGCCTCGCGTCGACGACGGTGAACGGTGTGCCGACGAGTGAGTTCGCTGTCCGCACCGACACCTTCTCCGTGAACCTGCCGGGCTACGCGGGCGTGCATCCGTTCACGATCGGTGCAGTCTACGGTCAGCCGAAGGTGATCATCAGCAGTGCGCTGATTGGTGATGCGTCGATCGACACCGCGAAAATCGGCGACTTGCAGGTCAACACTGCAAAGATTGCGGACGGCTCTATCAACAGCGCCAAGATCAGTTACGCGGCGATTCAGGCAGCACACATCGGCGAGGCGCAGATCGACACCTTGCGGATCGGTCAGAACGCGGTGACTACCGGCGTGTATTGGGAAACGACAAGCGGCTCCAACTACGGATCGGGATTCACCTACCGGTCAACGGGCAATCCAGTATTGTTTATCTTTGCTGGTTTGTCGAGCAGCGCCTTCGGTGGCGTTCTCAGCGTCGACGGTAAGCAGCTTGGGGCATACATTGGTGGACGAACAAACCAACAAAACAACGTCTCTGGTGGACTCGCTCTGCCGACCTATGGATGCTGTTCGGCCAATCTCCCTCCGGGCGATCACTCCGTCTCGATAACTGGTGACATCCATTACGTTATCTACGCGATCGAGTTCAAACGATAAGGAAGCAGCATGCAAGACTATTTGATTTACGACAGCGATGGCCGGATCACGACGCGTGCCCGCATGCCGGACGCAATGATCGACATTCAAGTGGTGCCAGAGGGCGGCACGCTGCTGCGTGCACCTTGCGACATTGCTCTGGATTGGGTCGAGGGAGGCGAAGTCAAACGGCGCCCGACGAATCCGTCCACCATTGACGGGATGTCGCTCAAGAACCTGCCGGCGCCATGCACGATCGTCGTCAACGGCGAAGCGCATGACTGCACCGACAGGAGCGCAACCCTGTCGTTCAGCCAGCCGGGCACCTATCCGGTGATCGTAAAGGCGTGGCCGATGCTCGACGCAACTTTCGAGGTGACACAAGCATGAAGATCCACCATGAGGTCGACCCGATCCCGCTGCGCCAGGCCGACTATCAGGATATCGGCGAGCAGCTCGACGCGATCATGAAGGGGTTCGACGCGCTGGCGCGGCAGGGCATCCGGCTCCCGGGCGAGACGCTCGAGTGGATCCGACGTTGCAACGAGGTGAAGGATCGCTACAAGAAGGAATGAACTCGGTTTGTGCGTGCCTTGTAGATAAATCAGCGATGACTTATACTTGCCGGAACTAGAAAGTCGGCAAGGGCACTCACGGATGGCACAACTCAAGGTCAAATGTTCGATCGACAACGGCGGTCAGACCGTTACGTTGCCCGGTCAGAACGTGGCATACCGCATTCGGGCGAACAATATTTTCCTGATCGTCGGGGAATATGTGCCCTATGTGGTTGCCGCCGACGCGACCTTCGATGGCACGAGCACGAAGTTCACACTCGCCGGCGCCTACCAAGGGCAGGGTGGTGTTGGTCTTGATTGCGCCGTCGCGACGGACTTCACCGTGCCGGACAACCTCCCGACCCTTTCGCAGGGAGATGTGGGCACCGCCGCGATTTTCACGAAGGCGATGTATCAGATCCAGGACATGATCAAGGAGGTCAGTCCTGACGGCTTCGCCGCATCGATCCGCGAAATTCATGCCAGTCTGAACGGCGCACAGCAGGCGCAAGCAGCCGCAGCCGGTTCAGCCGGTGCGGCATCCGACAGTGCGGCGAACGCAGCCGCCAGTGCGACTGCTGCGGCAGGCAGCTCGACCTCGGCTGGCGCCAGCAAATCCGCCGCCGCAACGAGCGCGGCAAATGCAAAGACGAGCGAGACGAATGCGGCTGCCTCAGCGGCCGCGGCTGCGAACTCCGCCACGTCTTCCACGAACAGCGCTTCGAACTCTGCTTCGTCTGCCTCGGCATCCGCAGCAAGCTCGATCAGCGCAGCAAACAGCGCGACCAATGCGGCAAGCTCGGCAACCGCCGCAGCAGCGTCCGCAACGAACGCTAAGACGTCCGAGGCAAATGCCAAGACGTCCGAGACGAGCGCGAAGGCCAGCGAGACGAATGCGAAGGTGTCGGAAACCAACGCTGCCTCGTCGAAGACCGCCGCAGCCACAAGCGCAACCAACGCTGCGACTTCGGCGACTGCTGCCGCCGGTTCGGCAACGGCTGCCGCTGGCTCGGCGAGCGCGGCCAGCGCATCGGCATCGAGCGCGAGTAGCGTGCTCACGCAGGTTCAGGGCATCCTGACCACGATGAACGCCCTGTATCTGGGCAAGCAGTCCGCCGACCCGGCCAAGGACAACAACGGCAACCCGCTCGTGGTGGGCTGCGAGTATTTCAACACCACGACGAACCAGATGCGGGTCTACACCAGCACCGGCTGGCAAGACCAAGACGCGACCGCCGAAACGATGGCAGCGAACGCGACCGCGAGCGCATCCCAGGCTGCCGGATCGGCCACTGCCGCGGACAACAGCGCCGCAGCTGCCGCGAGCAGCGCATCGTCGGCCAGCTCGTCGAAGGCTGCAGCCGCAACCAGTGCCACCAACGCGGCGAATTCAGCCAGCGCCGCGGCCGCCTCGCAAACCAGCGCGGCGACGAGCGCAACGAATGCGGCAAACAGCGCAACGGCCGCGGCGAATAGTGCTGCGCAGGCCCAGACTGCAGTGAGCGGCTACGCCAAGCTCGACGGGAGCTCGCCGTTCACGGGGCCGGTCAGTGTCAACAGCGCGCCTACTGCTACGAGCGCGCAGCTCTCGGTCAAGGGCGCTTCCGGCGCAAACGGCGTGGAAGGCAAGATGCGGTTTTGGGGCACGTTCGGTGGCACCAATACCGATACCGGGTCGCGTCTCATCGCCTCACTTCGGGCAGGCTTCGACGGCGGAGCATGGGGCAAGGAATACCTGGACTTCCTCGTAAACAATTCCGCAAATGATTCCCAGAGCGACGCCAATCAAGCGCGCGCGATGCGGCTGACGTTCGGCGGACGAGTGCTTGTGGGTGATACGTCCGACGACGGTTACTCGGGCCTCCAGGTCGCAGGAAGCGGGACGTTTGGCGGCGGTGTCACGTCGTCGGGTCTTGATCGCGGCGGTGCGAATTTCCGGCTGATGAACGGCAAGGACGTGCTGTTGCGAAATGATGGTTCGAACTTCTACTTCCTGCTTTCCAATGGAAGTGGCACCGGCGCATCGTGGAACAACTATCGGCCGCTTACGATCAATGTTGCCACGGGTATCGTGTCAATTGACGACACGGGAGTAGGGACTTATGTCGGCGGTCAACTGAACGTCAAGGGCATGCTCAACGTGAGCAATGGCCCTGCGGAGGGCCGCGCAATCTTCGGCCCGAGCGGTGGTTACTACTTCGGAGGCGCGACTCAGGCCGGATTCTATCTCCCATCCTCCGGGGCGATGTTCGCGTTCGATTTTGCCAAGAAGAATCTGGTTATCGGCAGTGGGAGCGAGGTGTGGCATGCAGGGAATCTGTCGAGCCCGGCGCAAACGACCGGCATCACTATGTCTGGGCAGTTTCTGGCCGCCGAGGGTTCGGTAGGGACGCCGGGTATTGCGTTTGCGAACGATGGCGCGCCGGACACTGGCTTTTTTCACGTTGCTGACGGCGTATTTGCAGTCACCAATAACAGCCGCGAAACGATGCGGTTTCTGGCTGCTGACGGAACCTACCAGAATAACCGCGTGCTCGTCGGCACGACCGTCGACGACGGCAACATGTTGCAGGTCGGCGGTAACGCTGTTACTCGCGGGCTCCACCGATTCGGCAGCGGCGTCACCACGGCGTGGGTAAACAGTGATGCCGCGTGGGGTTACTTTCGCTCCAACGGCAATGTGTCGGTCGGGAGTGAAGGTGCCACTGGCTCGCTCCAGCTGCTTGCGGGAAAAGCGGAGGCTGCGCGGCTGTATCCGGGCGGCCGGATGACGATCGGTGGAATCGCTGACGACGGCACTACGTCTCTCCAATCGAAGGGTGCGATCAAGGCGATAGGGTCGGTTGGCGCGTTCGTGGCGACGAACGGCGGTGGCGATAAGCAGACCTCGGTCATCCTTCGTCGGGAAGCCGCTCCCACCGATCAAAAGCAGTGGGAAGTTCTTCACGGCGGTGATGGAGCGTTCACTATTCGAGCCGTGAACGATGGTTATAACCAGTCGCAGGACGCGTTTTATGTTTCCCGAGGCAGCGGCATCGCTATGGGCAACATGGGCCTGTTGCCGAACGGTGGGCGTGTGCTCGTTGGCACGACGACCGACGACGGCGCAAACCTACTGCAAGTGGCTGGCACCGGCATGTTCTCGAATGCCGTTTCTGCCTACAGCAGCGCGAACGACACGCAGGTGACGTTGTCCACGTCAAATTACAGCGGCGGCGCAACGCTGGAGGCGTTCAACAAGGCCAACACGTCCAAAAAGAACATCGCATTGGCGCCTTGGGGTGGACGAGTCCTTATCGGGAGCGCGGCTGACGACGCCACGTCTCTGCTGCAGGTGGGTGGGAAGGCGCGGTTCACCGGCGACGTGCGGACATCCGATTCGAACGGCTTCCGGGTTGTGTATGGTAACTACGGCGCTTTTCTGCGAAACGACGGCTCGGACGTTTATCTCCTGCAAACGGCGAGCGGGGATCAGTCTGGGCTGTGGAATAGCTATCGGCCGTTTGCCTGGAACCTCTCGAGCGGCTATGTCTCGATCGATAGCACGGGCTCGGGGGCTTCGTTCGGGGGCAATGTTGGAGTTTCAGGAACGCTGACGGTCAGCAAGGACGCCCGTGTCGCGACGACTGGCGGCAATCTGATGGTTGGCGGCCTTTCCTACGCAAGTGGCACGAACGCCACCATCGCGCCCGATGGCAACGTCTGGGGAACGCAGTGGGGTAGCCAGTGGCTCCGCACGTTCCTGGATACCACGTTCGTCCATAAGGCCGGAGACACGCTCACGAGCGATCTGCGTGTGCGCGCGCCCAACAACGCCACTGCCGCCGGCGCAGTGTTCGCTCGTCCGGATAACACCGCACTCGCATGGCTCCACGGCTCGATGAGCAACGGGGGCGCATACGGTTACTCCTCCTGGGCGACGATGAACCCGGATGGCTCGTGGCGTGCGAACGTCATCACTGTGAATGGCACGGACAACTCCGCGACCATCATGAACTTGCGCGCCAACGGAGTGACGTATCTCAGCGACCGAATCACTCTCGACCGCGCTGGCTGGCAGGCTGACATCGGGCTGCACAACAACCGGCAGGGGCAGGATTCGTGGACATACCTGCGCGCCCGTGACGGTGGCGGCCTCGAAGTCATCAACAGCGCTTACAACGGCGTGCCGTGGAACGTCAGCAACGACGGCCAGACGTGGCAAAACGGTAACCTGCACGTCGGCGGATCGACTTTGCAGACGGACGGGAATCTGTGGCAAGGCTATCGTAGCCGCTGGCTTTCCGACGACATGGGGAAGCTCGATGACGCATGGAATAAAGCGAACGACGCGCAGGTAAACCGGGCTGACCGGGGCGCACAGTGCCAGATTGTGGCACTCGAAGAAGTTGGCCCCTACGATATGACCCAAGGCACGCAATTCTGGATTCGTCGGGATAACCCGTGGGTCATGAATGGTATCGGGTTTGCGGGCGGTAACCGCTGCTGGGTCCGCTTCGCATGGCTCCGTAACAACTAGTAAGGATACCTATGACTGAAGAATTTGTGACGTTGGATGAATTGCTGTTTGCCCTTCAGCAAGAGTATCCGGATTTGGTCGGAGGCAAGGATTACTTGCTTGCTCGGGCGCTCAATCCGGACGGCACGCCAAAGGAACATGCGCGAGTCCATAAGTGGCCTGACGGCATCGACAGGCCGGATGCAGACTGGATACAGGCGCATGTCGCTGCGCACCGGAAAGCGTTCCAAGAAGCCCCAGTGCGTAATCAACGCGATCAGCTGTTGGCGCAGACGGATTGGACACAGGCAGCAGATGTGCCGGCGACCACCGCCGCACGATATGCAGCCTACAGGCAGGCGTTGCGAGATCTGCCGGAGCAGGCCGGCTGGCCGCTCGATGTTCAGTGGCCAACGCCACCGAATCGCACTTGACACCGGGCCAGGCCCGATCACTTTCAACCACAGGAGCCAAACATGGCGATCAAGCAAGCAGTTGTTCTCGAATCCACCGGCGCTACTGCCGAGTATCACGTTGTCACTCAGGTGATGATCGACACGCTCAGCAAGACGACGAGCGCGACGATCATGAGCTACGTCTCGGCGGACACGCACACGTCGGGGAAGCAGCCGATTCAGGGCGCGACGACCATCTACATGCAGGGTATCCCCGATGCGAACGAGGGCGCGATTTCGTTCGCTGAAAAGCTGCTGATTATCAGCAAGCCGGCAGACGGTGATCAGACCGCCGGAGTGCTGCCGTATGGCGCGAACCGCTACATGCTCGCGGGAGGCACGATCGTCGAGTAATAGTCCGTTGATGTAGTCCATATAGTAAGTCAGTAATGACTATACATCGCCGATGTTTGCGGATAACATCGGCGATGTTTTTATCCGCTGAGCGAGAGACTGCGAAGGGACTTATGACCGCTGAAAAGGACAACGACGTGTCGGAGCTCGCCGCGCTGGGTAGCCAGATCAGGGACGTGCAGGGGCACGTCGCCGAAATCAAGACTGGGATGGGCCAAGTTGCGGACGCGATCGTCCGCCTGGCAGTGATCGAAGAGCGCCATCTGGCAACGCGTGCGCGCGTCGAGAAGCTCGAGGATCGCATGGTCGACGTATCGAGCCGAACAACCGAGCTCGAGAAGTCGCACATCAAGTATGAAGCGCGGTTCGCCGGCGCCACATGGACGGCCAAGGCCGTATGGGCGCTGCTTGGAGGCGCTGCTCTGACTATCGCCGGCAAGCTGCTGATGATGGCAATGGCAGCTCCGGCCGCTACGCACTAAGGGGCCGCGCCATGAACATGACTTATTCCAAGACCGGACTGCAACTGACGGAGCACTTCGAGGGCTGCGTGCTCAACGCATACCCTGATCCCGCTTCACCGCTGGCTAAGGAGCTGCAACGCCGCGGCCTCTGGAAGCAAACGCTGGCCGGCGCACCAATCGCTGCCGACCTGCTCAACAAGCTGAGCGGCCGACCGTGGACGATCGGCTACGGTCACACCGGGCCGGAAGTGCGTTACGGCCTGGTATGGACACAAGCGCAAGCGGAGGCGGCCCTGATGAAGGACGTGCAGGGCGCCGTCGACGCCGTCAACCGCCTCGTGAAGGTGCCGCTGAGCCAGTGCCAATTCGATGCGCTCGTGGATTTTGTCTTCAACCTCGGCGAAACGCGATTTGCCGGCTCTACCATGCTGCGCCTTCTCAACGCTGGCCTCTATGAGGCGGCTGCCAACGAATTCCAGAAGTGGGATATGGCAGGCGGCGTTCACGTTGCGGGCCTGCTGCGGCGCCGGCAAGCCGAAGCGCGGGAATTCCGCTGCGAGGAGCCGGCATGAGCCTACTCAAGCTGAAGATCTTCTTCCACCACTTGTTCACGGAAGTCGATAACGCGACGCCGGACCTGGCGAAATACATGGCCGCGATCACGTCGCTGGACTTCGTGTTCACGCAGACGTGGGACACCGTCGTCAACAAGGTTCCGTTCAATGCTACGGCATTCGGCACAGGCGGCGCGGCTTTGTTCGCCGGCATCGGTGTGTGGATGGCTGTGAAGAAAGACTCCCCGATGAAGAACGACGATGAGTCGAAGGAGGCAGGCTGATGAATCCGCTCGCTAAGATTGGTGTGCTTGCGCTTGCCTGCGCCATCGCCTTCGGCGCAGGTGTCTACGTCGACCGGCAGTTCGTGCTCGCATCGCGGGCGAAGCAGGAGGTGAAGGTCGTTGCGGGTGTAGCGACCGGCGTCGCCGTGGCGCAGACGAAGAGCAAGACGGTCGAGTCGGCAGTGGCAGTCACTGCCGACAACATCGATCAGAACAAGGTCGCTATCCGTCATCGGGTTGCGGCGCAGATCAAGCGGGCCATTGCGCCCGCACCCACTCCCAGCGAGGAAGCACATGAAACGATGCGCGCTGCTTGCGGCGGCTTTTATCTCGATGTCGGCACTGTCCGCATGCTCAACGCAAGCCGCGCCGGAGTCGCTTTTCATTCCACCACAAGCGGCGATGAAGCGGGCGACACCGCTCCGGCCCTTTGCTTTACCGACTTCGTCGACGCCGACCAAGAACTGACGAAGCTCTACTTGGACTTGGCGCAGCGCCACGACGCGCTCGTCGATTCGGTGGAACAGTTCCAGAAGGAGCAGCGCGTGCGACTCGGCGTCGAAGAGACGCCACGCGACAAGTAGTAAGCCTCCCCGAGCCGCACCTTCTCGGGGAGGATCAAGGATCGCTTGGGGCCAGGACCGTGCTCCCTCTATATCTAACCTTTCTAAATTCCTTAAATCTATATCTATAATTAAGTTGAAACTTATCAATAATCGGAATGCGAGGTAGCCCCAAGTGCCCCATGAATTTTTCGGCCAGTCGTTGACACCGGCGGATTGCGAAATGCTCGCGTTGTCTCGTATCGCGCCGTCGTCGCGGGCGGTGGAGGCGCTACTCTTTCAGCGAAAGTGGTTTGACTACCGCCATCTGCATCCCGTGCAGGTGACGTATCTGTTCGCTCACGAGTATCACGATGCAATTAAGCGGGCATACGCGCGGCAGAAGGACATACGCACGGTTGACAAGATCAGACCGATCGACGTTCCGGGGTTGTTCGATAGTAGGGAGTTGTCCGCCGTATGGCGAGCGAGGCAGGCGTTCGACGCGATCGGATGTAGGTATGACTTCGGCCTCGACTTCGTGGTGCGCCGGGCATGCGATCGCGGTTGGCGGACATTTCCCCGGCCCAACCAGCTCTATGCGGAAGAGGTGGCGCTGGATCTGCGCGACGCATGGATTGCCGAATGCAAGAAGTCAATCCAGCTGGCGCGTGACGAGCGTTTTCTGATTGAGAACTACCGCGGCCACCCTGACCAAATTGCATACCAAGCGTGGCAGATCGACCAGATCAAGAGCCGCGGTGGTAACCGGGCAATGCTGCTTTCGCGGCTGCTGAGCGAGCGGGCCGTCTCTGAATCGGTGGCACGCGCGGCGTTCGGCGAGGCGACGCTGCGGCAAGCGAAGCGTTTTTTTCTCAATTAGAGTAAGTAAGCGATGACTATAATTAGATCATTGCTAATTTTTCATCACCTCACTGGAGTTCCAGCATGACCCCCGAGCAAGCTCGCCAAGAACAGATCAACGCCGGCCGCCGAATGATTACGCTCGAGCATCGCACGCTCGAAAGCCGCACGGGCAGTGTCGCTCGTCCGCAGTATGGGGAGCAGCGCCCGCGCGCCACCGCACGCCCGCCGAAGGGTCACGATGCCATCCTCAAGGCGATGCAGGAGGAACGTCAGCTCGCCACGATCATCACTACGGGTGACGTCACGTTCGAGGGACTGGTGACCGGCCGCGACAAATACACGATCACGTTGCTGACCAAGCACCCGAAAGACTCGACGCGTCTGATTCGTCGCGTGTTCTACAAGCATGCGATCGAACAGTTCTTCGGTGTGCCACAGGACAGCGACGCGTCGGCGGTGCAGTGATGAGCGCAGCGGCATTGTCAGTAGTGCCGTCGGCGTCGTCGGCTGCTTCTGCGGCCGAGCCGCCGATGAGCAAGTTCCAGTTCGACGGTGACTTCCAATCGCGTATCGCGGCGCTTACCCTGCGTGATACGTCCTTCAACCAGATGGTCGATGGGCTGGTCGAGCCGGGGCATTTCGAGTCCGAGATCGAGTCCTATCTCGTCAGCCTGGCGCTGCGCTACTGGAACAAGTATCGCAAGGCGCCGGCGAACATCGGCATCTACGCCATGCTCTTGCGCGAAGACCTGGACGCAAAGGTGCTGCCGAAAGCACTCGGCGTCGCGGCGATCGCTCACCTGAAGAACCTTTTCGAGACGGACATTTCCGATCGCGACTTCGTGGTCGATCAGGTGGCAACGTTCGCTCGGCACCAGGCGATGCAGGCTGCAATGTTCAAGGCAATCCCGAAGCTCGACCGCAACGACTTCGACGGCATTTCGAAGCTCATGCAGACGGCGCTGAACGTCGGCGCGAACGCAGAGGGCGACACCTACGATTTTGCGGCGTCGATTGACAACCGCACCGGCATCCGTCTGGAGCGCGCGTCGGGCAAGCTGCCGCCGCAAGGCATCACGACCGGCTACCGGGTGATCGACGATCTGCTCTATCACCGCGGCTGGGGCCGCAAAGAGCTGTCGGTGCTGCTGGGCGCTGCGAAGGCGGGCAAGACGACCGCGCTGATCGACTTCGGCATCGGTGCTTGGGCCGCCGGCCACAACGTCTACTACGCGTCGTGTGAAGTCTCGCGGGAGGTGATCTCCGACCGGATGGACGCCAACATCGCCGAGCAGGCAATGATGGAGCTCGGGGCGCACACGCACGAAGTCCGCGACAAGGTTCGCCTGTTCGCAGACCGTGCGCGGCGCGCCGACGGCACGAACGCGAAGTTCATGATCGACGAGTTCCCGACCGGCTCGCTGAAGGTGTCGGAGCTCCGTCGGCGTCTCGAGCGGTTCAAGCAGCAGGGCATCGTTTTCGATCTGGTCATCGTCGACTACGCCGACATCATGTCGCCGGAGCGAGTCACGGACTCCGCGATCGAGAATTCCAAGTCGGTCTACGTTGACCTGCGCGGGTTGGCGATTCGAGAAGGGCTCGCAGTGCTGACCGCAACGCAGTCGAACCGGATCGGCGCGAACGCGAACGTCATCAAGGCCGAGCACGTCGCTGAAGACTTCAACAAGGTCCGTATCGCAGACATCATCATTTCGATCAACCGCACCGAAGAAGAGCGCGCAGCGGGCCGGGCTCGGCTGTATTTCGCAGCGTCGCGAAACCAAGGCGGGGAATTCACGATTGAGATCGAGCAGGCGATGGACCGGATGAAGTTCATTACCAAGGTGCTCGGCTTCGCATAAGGAGCAACAATGGCGACTGACGATCTGTCAGAGCTGCTGGATACCATCGATATGCCCTCGTGGATGGATCGCGAGGGCATTTCTTATCGGCTCACGCACGGCCGATCGGGCCAGCAAATCAACGTGCGGGAATGCCCGACGTGCGGCAACTCCGACTGGAAGGTCTACGTCAACGCCGACACCGGCGTCGGCAACTGCTTCGCCGGCTCGCACCCGGTCGAAGAGAGGATCTTCACCAAATACCGGTTCATTCGCGACCATCTGGGTCGGCCGCACGGTTCGAAGGTCATCGAGCACATCAGGGCATACGCGCGCGAACAGGGCTGGCGGCCGGCGCGACGTCAATCCGTCGAGGTCGAGAAGCATGTCGGCTGGGAGCTGCCGCAGCACATCGACCTACCTCATGAGGGGCGCAACCTCGCCTATCTCGAGAACCGCGGCATCACTGCGGACCTGTCTGCGTATTTCCACCTCGCCTACTGCCCGCGCGGTGCGCACTTTCGGTATCCGACCGAGCGTGGTTGGGCCTACCAGGACTACAGCGCACGCGTGCTGATCCCGGTGTTCGACATGGATGGGAAGCTCGCGACATTTCAGGGGCGCGACGTGACCGGCCATGCCGAGAAGAAGTATCTATTCCCGCCGGGCATCGACGGATCGGGCGTGCATCTGTTCAACGGGCTCAACGTCCACGACACGAAGCGCATCGCGGTCGGTGAGGGCGCGTTCGACGTAGCGGCGATCAAGATCGCGCTCGACGCGGATCCGCAGCTGCGCGACGTGGTGCCGGTGGGCACATTTGGCAAGCACCTGTCGTCGGGCAGCGATAACAGCCAGCTCGCGAAGTTCATGTTGCTCAGGGAGCGCGGCGTCGAGGAGGTGACCTTCATGTGGGATGGGGAAGTTCAGGCGACCGACGACGCGGTCGAGGCCGGATTGATGCTGCGCCAGCACGGGTTTCGCGTGCGTATCGCGATGCTGCCGCCCGAGAAAGACCCGAACGAGGTGCCTGCCGAGGTGGTGCGGCGCGCGTTCTATGGGGCGACGCTGCTGAACGGGGTGTCAGCGATGCAGCTCCGAATGAGTCGTCGTATTATGAATTCAAATAAGTAAGTAATGACTATAATTCAGGTATCAGCAATTTCGGAGGTGTCATGAAGCTACGGCGCAGCTTTTCCCAGCACGAGCTCGGCACGAAGGCATATCAGGTCATCGAGGTGGAGATCGATGACAAGTTCGCCGTCGTCAATCAATACGGCAAATTCAACCCTGGAGACTCGATAGAGGGGTGGAGTGCCAAGGTGGATCTGAGTGGGACGTATTCGTGGACTGAGTCGCGCGATCTGCAGGACAAGAAGATCAACGAGAAGCGGCGGCGCGGCTACAAGGAGTGGGATGCGTCCGAATTGTCGTTTGGTTCGGAGCGCGAGCTGATGGACGCGTTGAAGCGCCTCATCGGGCCATTCAAGGCCGAAGCAGTCCGGCAGCTTCTCGTCGGCGGGGCTCCCCGCGCGGTGTCCGATGACTCGCCAGTGGGCGCTCCCGAAAATGACACCAAGGGCAGCAAGAAAGTGCCCGCACCGCGAACTGAAGAATCGATGCCCGAATGGGCCACTTGGTAGGAGAAGGTAATGACCGAACAAGCAACGGCGCCCGCAATCATGTCGCCGGCAACCTCTGCTGACGGCAAGCGCAATGCGTTCTACACGGACTGTCTGAGCCTGAAGGTGAAGAAGCCGTATGCGGCGTGCCAGCACATTGTGGACCACGCGAATGACGCGTCGATTCAGGCGATCTACGGCGACTGCCTGACCGAGATCCGCCAGTGCCGCTGCACTGCGCTCGACATGCGTCAGAAGGAGCAGTTGGAGGGGCGCGCGATCTACTTCATTGAGCGAGTGAAGGGCGAAGCGATCGTCGCGCATCAGCAGCAGGCATGGGTGTCGCCGCTGTCGACGAAGCGCTTCCGCGCACAGCGAAGCGCTGCGCCGGCGCCCGTATCGAAGCCCGCTGACATCCTGGCTCAGCCGGTGATTGGCGTTGACATTCACGCGGCCGTGCTCAACCGAATGGTGGCGCAGCGCTCGCAGCCGGCCGCCGAAGCCAAAAACACAACTAACGGTCAAGTTTCACCGAACCATACACCCGCCGCTATCGCGGCGGCCGAAAGCCCTGCCGCCACGAACGGGGCGCTTCCCAAGCTCGTTCTCCGGGTGGGTGAGTCGCCGTTCGAGGCGATCCAGCGCATGAAGCGCGAGCGTCAAAACCAACAGGCACACGCATGAGCGAACCCATCTACAAGCCTTTCAAGCTGCTCGCGCCGGGCGAGCAGTTCATCGACCTGGATACAGGCGCACGGTTTATGAGGATCACCTGCACCGACGAAGACGACCGGAAGAATATCCCCGTCGCTGCATGCTGGGGCGCCCTCAATCGCCATACGCTGAACGCGGTGTCGCTCGAGCCGTTCACGACGAAGGGCCGCGGTATGCAGCTCGGCGCCGGCGAAATGTCGTTCTTCCGCGAAAACGAAGCGGTGCAGCTCATCGTGCCGCAAGAACTCGAACATCACACACAAGGATAAGTCACGAATGACTCACATGAACTCCGACCAGGCTTTCGCGGCGATCGAGAATATCGCAGCCACCTCCAGCAAGAACGACAAGCAGGCGATGGTGAAGCATTTCCTAGCATTCGACACGTTCAAGCGCGTGCTCGTCGCGGCGCTCGACCCGCTGACCACCTACGGCATGACGCAGGTTCCCGGCCCGATCGAGAACGCGGCTCCCGGTGCGAATACGTTCGAGAACGCGCCGGTCTGGGACTGCCTGGACAAGATGGCAAAGCGCGAGCTCACCGGTAACGCGGCCCGTGACGAAGTGCAGCGCCTCATGACGTTCCTGACGCCCAGCTCGGCCGAACTGTTCAAGCGGATCATTCGCAAGGATCTGCGCGCCGGCTTCTCCGAGTCGACGGTCAACAAGGCATGGAAGGGGCTGATTCCCGAATTCCCCTACATGCGTTGCGCGCTGCTGAAGGACGCGAAGCTCGATGCGTGGACGTGGGGCGAGGGCGTTATCTCGCAGGAGAAGGCCGACGGCATGTTCATGAATGTCGACCACGAGACGGGCGGGGTGGTTCGCATCACCAGTCGCCAGGGCTCGCCGTTCCCTCTCGAGGCATTCGGTGGTTTCGTTGACCACGTCCGCGCCTTATTCCCGGCCGGCACGCAGACGCACGGTGAAATGCTGGTGCTCGTCGACGGCGCGATCGCCCCGCGCGAAATCAGCAACGGCATCCTGAACCGCATTTCCGCGGGCGGCGAGTTCGAAGCCAACGAAGTTCCCCGGTTCTTCGCATGGGATCAAATCCCGCTGAGCGTCGTCGCGCCGAAGGGCAAATACGAAGTCGGCTACCGCGAACGCATCAAGGCGCTGCTGCTCGGGCTGGCGGCCGGAGCACGCGCGCTGCCGGGAATCGACCCGATGATTCAGCATATTCCGACTCGCATCGTGCATTCGCTCGAGGAGGCACTCGTCCACTACCGCGAGCTCCTGGCGCAAGGCAAGGAAGGCACGATCATCAAGAACGGCAACGCGATCTGGAAGGACGGCACGAGCAAGGAGCAGATCAAGCTCAAGCTTGAGGTGGACGTCGACCTTCAGTGCATCGCGATCGTGGACGGCCGCACCGGCACGAAGAACGAGGGCCGCGCCGGTTCGCTGACCTGCACGTCGTCCTGCGGTCAGCTTCAAGTCGACGTGACCGTGAAGAACGAGGCGCTGCGCGACTCGATCGACGCGAACCCGAACGACTTCATCGGCCGCATCTTCGCGGTGCGCGCGAACTCGATCATGAAGCCGTCTGAGAGCAACGCGTTGCACTCGCTGTTCCTCCCGCGCATGGTCGAGGCGAGCTATCGGATCGACAAGACTGAAGCCGACGACCTGGCCCGCGTCGAGCATCAGTTCGCATCGGCGGTGGCGGCATGAGCGCGCAACTCACCGGAAAACTGTTGAGCACCGTCGCCGAGCTGAAGGAGGCGATCAAGGACTTGCCGGACGACATGCAGGTCGCGACGGTGATGTCGTCCGGCATCACCATCCCGATCGGGCTTTCGATCGCTCGGCGAGGAAAGAGCAACAAGAACTACACCGTGACGCGCGGCGGCGTCGAAATCCTCTGCATCCGGTAAAGGTCCGACATGAAAACCATCACGCTCAACGAGATTCGCGCGGCGTCGCCGTTCCCGTGGGTCACGCAGGTCAACTTCAACGGCATGGGTGGCGTCCGCATGCTCGATGCAACAGGCAAGGAAGTCCCGCTGCTGAACATCACGGCGCTGGCTGGAATTCTGACCACTACGCTCGCGGTCGCGCCGGCGACCGCCCAAGCGGAGGGCGTCTCATGAGGATGATCGAGCAGTGGCTCGTGCGGCTGGGGCTGATCGACCCGACGGTTAAAGCCCTCGCCGACCTGATGCGCGACGACCCCGATACGTTCACCGAGCATCACGAGCATGACTGGCGAACCGCGTGGCTGCTGCACCGATCGCGCGTGTTCTCGGTGATCTGCCATGCCCCGCGCGGGCGCAGTCCGCTCCCGCAATTCCGGGTGGCGAGCAAGAGAGGGTGGGAGTTCGCTGCCCACCTCAGCATCCTGAATCGCGTCCTCTTGACGCTGTCGTGGCCGAAGCACCTCAGGCCGAAGCGCATCAAGCATGACGAGCAGCACGGGCAGCGATTCGCGTAACACCGCCTTACCTGTCATAACAAAGCCCGCATTTGCGGGCTTTTTCATGCAGGCGATCGACACCGGGTAAACCACGCCCGTATCATGTGCGGAATTTTTGGAGAAGCACATGAACAACAAGCACTTCACTCTCGGCGATCTGCGCGTCATGCTCGCCCCGCTCAGTATCGCGCGCCGCAGCGCTGTTCTTTTCGCGCTCGATACTCACACCTCGATCGAAGACTCCGTCCTGCTCGGATGGAAAGAAGCGCTCCGCAGGGACTACAGCGAGTTCGCCAAGGACATCGTGCGTGCGCAACCGCGTCACCTGCACTTGGACTACGTGTTTTGGGAATACCTCGACAACGGTGTCGCAGCGCCGTTGTTCGCGCTAGAAGATAGTGTGAAGTCGGTAGCGCTTGGTCGCAACTTCGCTGAGCTACAGGCGCTCTACGATCGCATGGTGTGGATCGATACGCGCGCCGAAGCCGACGACTTCAAACGAGTTCTAAGCGAGGTGATGTGAACGAGAGATTTGTGTTCTGGATCGATTGGGGAGGGTGGTTCCTATCGAATGTAATTGTCGGTGCCTTTGCGCCACTTATCCTTCTCTGGGTCATCAAGTTCGGTCGCGCCATTGTGCGCTCGACAACGCCGACCGACACCTTCGCGCCGTTTCGCGATGGTCAGTTGGGGTTCGTTGCGCTGGGCTGGGCCGCTGGCGCAGAAGCTGAAATCTTTAAATGGGCTGCGAGCGGACACTTGGCATTCTGGGAGCTTTGGGTCGGTCTGCTGATTCTGATCCCGGCCGGTGTCGGCGCGCTCGTCGCAGGCCTGGGTTCGATCGCAACATCCCACACGCCGCCGCCGGCAGTTTCGGTGTGGGCTTGGATGCGGACTTACCTGGCGTTCACCGCGTCGGTGGTCGCGTGCGTGGTAGTATTAGTCATGGCTGCCGCAGTGCATTACGCTGCGAACTGAGGAGGGAGTATGCAATTCCTGCAACAACATCGTCTGGACGATCCGCATACGCTTCAGGCAAACCAGGAGCTTCTGCGTAAGGTCGCGAAGTTCGGCAGTGCCGTCTCATTGCTCGCCATGTTCGCGGCTGTGGCAATCATCCTGTTTGCGCGTTGATAGTTTAAGCCGCTACGTCGTATCGAAAGAAGCCCGCCACTGTGCGGGCTTTTTTGTTTTCGTTAGGCGATCGACGAAGGCGAGGACACTGCGCAAAAGAAACCCCGCGCTCGGCGGGGCTCGGCGGGGCTTACGAAGTCGTCTTCTGTGTCGAGCCCGGAGCCTTCTTCGGGACAGGTCCGCGTTTCACTTCTTTGCTCGCTAGATCAAGGCGCTCCTTGTTGCGTTCCGCGAACGAGCGAAACGCCTTGCCAAGATCATCGATAAGTTCTTGGTCGGCGAAATCAAGGTTCATCACGCCAAGTTCCGAGCGAGCATACTCAACAAGGGCAAATTCCGAACGTGTGATCGTCGAATTCCTGCCGATGATGTCTTCCAGGATCTCCCAAACTTCCGGAGTCTTTTCAATCATCACCATGCGGAGCAGGTGGACGGGATCGATGCCCAACGACTTTGCAAGCAGCTTGACCTTGTTGAGCGGAACCTGCGTGCGGCCCTGCTTCAGCATCGTAATCATGTTCGGGTTTTCGTAACCGATCTCCGCCGCGATCTGTCGCTGCGGTTTGCCCGACAGTCCGATCACGCCAGAAATGTAGTCGGCTACTGAAATTTGTTTGGTTGCCATTGATGAGCCTCCCCAAAAATTCTTGAATGTTCGGTGATTCTAGCACCGAAGAAATTAGTTACAGATGACTTTATTATAGTGGGTCTAGTAGCGCCCAACGAAGGAACTATCGGCAGTCGTTTCGGTGCCCTGGCTTCCCATGTAACTGGAGCGTCACAAAACTTGTCTGATCCTGATTGTATCGGTCTATAATATAAGTAACCGCTTATCAACATGCGGACGATACGAAGAACTCAATCATTCAAGGAATGCTTCATGTTGGAGAACCTCACCCTCATCCGTGCACCGTATTCGGCCATGATCGACCTCAAGGTCGACTTGCGTTTGATTGCAAGCATGGACGCGGGTTCCACGCAAACGGAGATCGGCGAGCACCCGGACTTCGGGCATCTGATCCTGATCGATTCGTCGATGGGCGACTCCACAATCGCGGTGGCCAGCAACGGCGCTGAAAAGCTCAACAAATGGTTATCCGCAAGATGATGTTCTGACTTGCCATAAGTGCGTGCTGATAATTGAAATTCGATGAGTTGATAGCCCAAATTGTGGGTCTGAGGGAAGCCTGATGCGCGTAAACAACAACGTTCTGATACTGCGGGAAGCGATCACCAAGATCGTTCCGATGTTAACTCAGCGTTCAGTGAAGGTTACACAACAGGGGACGCGTGCTTACGTGGCATACAGCCGCAAGACACACGCGATCGAGCGCGTGAACCTTCCCTATATTCCTGACGACGCGGACGATCAGTTGCTCGCTGCGACGCAGGGCTTTCTCGACCATGAAGTCGGCCACATCCTCTTTACTGACCAGAAGGCGGTCGTGAAGGCAGAGAAGCTGGGGATCCACTGGCTGCACAACTTGGTCGAGGACACCTACGTTGAGCGCAAGATGGGCGAGCGCTTTCCGGGCTCGGGCGGCCACCTCAGCCGGATGCACAGCTTCTTCTTGCGCGAATACATCGATAGCCAGCTCCGCGAGGCGCCGGAGCAGGCGAAGAACATTCTGCTGGTCCCCGCGTTCCGCGCCCTGGCAGGGCAGCCGGCGTTCATTGACTACATGGCAGACAAGTGGGATCAAGTCGGCGATGTCGTCGACAAGCTCGGCAAGGACTTCGGGAAGCTGTTGAAGGGCATCAACAGCTCGTGGGACAGCCTGAAGGTTGCGGAGGAGGCGAAGAAGCGCCTGTCGGCCCCGACGCCGAAACCCAAAGCGCCGCCGCCCGCTGCGCCACCCGAGCCGCCGGAGCCCGGCATGTCGGGCGACGAAAGCGAACCGGATGAAGCTGCTGCGGGCGATCCCAGCGGCGGTAGCGAGCCGCTGTCAGAGGCAGGGCCGGTGGAAGAGCAAGACCGGGAGCCGACGGCCGAGTCCGAGAGTGGGTCGAGCGGCGCACCCGAAGGTGAGGATATTCGGGATGAGCCCGCGCCGGAAGGTGATGGCGAACAGGGCGACACTGACGCAAGCTCAGAGGCGGGAGAGGGCGCCGACTCGGCGGCCGACGAGGACCAGGACGACCCGAGCGACGACCCGAGCGACGAGCACGGCGACGGCATGCTGGGTGGCGATGCCGCTCAGGGCGAGCCGTCCGAAGACGGCGAAGAGCAGGAGCAAACAGAGAATAGCTCTGGCGAGACGGGCGCGTCTGGTGCAGAAGGCGAAGACGAGGGCGATGCCGGCGAGCAGGGCACGATGCCAGCTGGTGGCGCCCCTGCAGAGAACGAAGAGGCGACGACGTCGCTGTTCGATGAGTTGAACGAGTCGCCGGCGCCTGACTTCGACGAGGCAGCTGCAGAGGCGCTGTCGAAGAATGCGCGCACCGCCACGAAGGGTTCGCAGTATTCCCTGTTCTCGCGGGACTATGACGACGTGTCGCTTCTGGAGGTCGACGAGGGGTTTAACCAGGATCTCGTGACTCGTATGCAGAAGGAAGTCGATCACATGATCGGGCCGCTCCAGAAGACGCTCGAGCGTGCAGTTGCTGCGCGTTCGGCCGCGGTATGGACTGGCGGTCACAAGACGGGTCGGCTGCATGGACCGTCGCTCGCGCGGATCAGCGTCGGACGCTCGGACGTGTTTCGACGCAAGCAGACCAATAAGACGAAGGACGTCGCAGTCGAGCTGCTCGTGGACTGCTCCGGGTCGATGTGGTCGCATCGCAAGATGGTGATCGCCGCGTATTCGGCATATGCGCTGTCTTCGGTCCTGGATCAGCTGAGCATCCCGAACGAAGTGCTTGCCTTCACGACGAAGGATTATCCGCGCGAGGCGCTCGAGCAGTTGGTCCGCGAAGAGCAGGAGGGCGGATTCGTCTACACGCGCCGCTCAGCCCTGCGTCTTGCAATCGTGAAGGGGTTCAACGAGCGCATGACGCCCGACATTCGTCGCCGATTCGCGCAGTTGGCGCACTGCGACGACATGATGGCCGAGAACGTCGACGGTGAATCAGTGCAGATCGCCGCCCGCCGCCTGATGCAACAGCGCGCAGAGCGGAAGATCCTCAAGGTGCTGTCGGACGGCATGCCGGCGTGCAACGGGATGAGCGCCGCACTGAACGAGCACTTGAAGGAGGTCGTTCGCAAGGTCGAGGCATCCGGCGTCGACGTCATCGGCTTGGGGATCGTCTCGGATGCGGTGGAGGCGTTCTACCGGTCGCACGTCGTGCTGAACGACGTCAAGGATCTGCCGACCACCGTCATGAAGGAGCTGCACCGACTTCTCCTGAAGTGATTATTCACGACCGCTTTGATAAGTAAATAATGACTTTACATGTCCGAGCGGTCACCTTTATTATTCACCCATCGCTTAATTTTCTTGAATTTTCGTGTTGAACACGGGGGAACGAATGAACGAGTCCAACGGCAAGATCGCTTGCGCCATCTGCGGCGCGATGATCCATTCGGTTGAGCTGCACCTGAAGGATAAGCATGAAGACATGACCCTTCAGCAATATCAGGCTCAGTATCCGAATGCGCCGGTTCTGTCTGAGGTCGCGAAGTCCGCGATCGCAAAGCGCCTGGCAGAGCAGGGCAGCGCCGCACCTGCGGTCGCTATGGCCGGCAGCGCAATGCCGGCGAATGTCACCGCGCTCAATCCGAACGGGGAGACGACCGGTGCGTTGCATGAAGTCTTCGGACTCGGCGATGCGCCGGCCGGCAAGAACGGGCGCGGTCAGCCGATCCCCGTGACGATCTTCGCGAACCCGTCGAATCCCGAATTCGTGCCGGCGGTCGACGGCGGTTTCATCTTCGACGTGGACAACCTCAAGAACGCCTTGATGGCGATCGAGCTCGGCAAGAACCTGTTTGTCTGGGGCCACGCTGGGACTGGCAAGACGACACTCGTCGAGCAAATCGCGGCACGAACCGGGCGTCCCGTCGTTCGCATTCAGCACTCGATCGGCACCGAAGAATCGCATGTGCTCGGCCAGTGGGTCGTGCGTAACGGCGAAACCGTGTTCGAGCCCGGCCTGCTGCCGCTCGCGATGCGGCATGGCTGGATCTACCTCGCCGACGAATATGACTTCGGGTTACCGGCCGTCCTCTCCGTGTATCAGCCTATTCTCGAATATGGTAAGTCACTAATTATTAAAGATGCCTCTCCCGAATGGCGTGTCGTGAAGCCTCACCCCAACTTCCGATTCGTTGCAACTGGCAACACGAACGGTTCCGGTGACGACACTGGCCTGTATCAGGGCACGCAAATCCAGAACGCCGCTAACTTCGACCGGTTTGGCATGGTGATCGAGGCAACCTACATGAAGCCGGAGCTCGAGCAGCTGATCCTGGTGAACCGCTCGAAGATCAAGTCGGACCAGGCTCAAAAGCTGGTGCAGTTCGCGAACATGGTGCGCGATTCCTATCGGTCGAAGGAAATCAGCAACACGATCTCGCCGCGCTGCCTCATCGACGCAGCTGATATCGGGCTGCGAAAGGGCAGTTGGCGCGCCGGTCTGACGCTCGCCTTCATCAACAAACTCTCTCCCGTCGATCGTCAGGTCGTCGACGGCGTCGCATCGCGCATCTTCACCAGCTAAGGACCGGTCATGCTTGCCCACGCAGAAACAAGGGCGGCTTCGGCTGCCCGCAGCGCTTACTACACCGACAACATCGGCCTTCTCCATAAGTTCGCCAAGAAGGGATTCGCACGCCTCGACGAAGTCGGCGTTTCGGTGACCTATGAGGACGTGTTTCAGCAGATGTCCGAAAGTCTCGTCCGCTGCATCGGCACGTTCGATGCGGGCAAGGGCTGGAAGTTCTCGGCCTACTTCGGACAGTCCTGCTGGAACAACTTCAATAAATGGGCTGAGCGCATGATCGAAGAGCGCACGAAGCTTGGCCTGGTCAGCACGGAGGCGCTGGCAGGCGATGGGCTCGAAGAGGGCGATGGTGGAGATAGTTACGAGTTTCTCTTGCCGGTTGATGAAGAGGAGGATGTGGACACGCCTGAAAGCCTGCTTGAGCGCCGCCAATCGCGACTGGCGAACATCGCGATGCTCACCCCGAATGCGAAGCGCGTCGTGGCGCTGCTGCTGCACCAAACGCCCGAGTTCATGGCGTTCTTCGAAGAGACGTGCGCGCGCATGGTGCTTCCGCCGAAGGACATCACGCTGCGCATGATCTTCCGGTTCCTGAGCCTGAAGAAGTCGGAATGCGATCGCGTGCGGGCCGAGCTCGAGCGCGTCTACGGGGTGGCGCTGTAATGGCTCCGCCGAGCTGCTACGGTTTGCCGTCGGTCTTCGTGGCCGAATCGAAGACGTGTTCCACGTGTGCAGATAAGGGTGGTTGCGTGTCCGCATGTCACGGGATGCTCATGTCGCTCGCGACGAGGATGGACGTCACGACGAATCTCGCATATCTGGAGCGCACGGCAAAGGTCGTAACTGCTCAGTCAACACCTGCATCACCCCCGACGACAACGATCGCGGCGCCTGCGGTGGCGTCGATCAAGGTCAACCTCGCAATGGGCGCGCGCGAAGAAGCTCTGCTCGCGTCTGTTCCGCTGCGCGTCGCCAAGGTGCTGAAGCCGATGCTCAAGCGCGGCCTGGACGCACGGGCGCGCTATCGAATCGCGAACGGAGAGAACCCATTTGGCACCGGGAGCGCACCGTGGCTACGACTGGCGGGCGAAATGCTGGTCGCGGGTGGCTTCACCAAAGCAAAGCTGCGTGCGGAGTATATCCGCGCTTATGGGTGGTCGGAGGGCACCGCGTTTTCGCGCGTGTCGATTGTGGTGGCACTTTTCCCTGCGCTCGGTATCGCGCGACTGGCGGGCGACCGCATCGTTTGCGCGCCGGGCGCTGTCGGGAAAACTGCTGTTTGTTAACCGGGAACCCTGTATATGAGTGTATCAACGAGCCTGCAACGGCACTTTCTGAATGCGCGATCCGACTTTTCGATGGGGCAGTCGATCCTGCAGGTCGACAAGATGGTCGAGCGCGCAAAAGAGCTGGGCTACGCCTCGCTCGCGCTGGTCGACACCATGACCGTTTCCAACATGGTCACCTTCGCCGGTAAGGCGCAGAAAGCGGGCATCAAGCCGATCATCGGCTGCACGCTGCGTGTCTACGAGGATCCGACCTATCGCAAACCCGCAAAGTCGAGCGGCGAGGCAGAGAAGCCGAACCCTTTCTTCATGGTGAAAGCCTACGTGAAGAACGACAACGGCATGCGCAGCCTCATGAAGCTGCTGTCGAAGGCCAACAGCGCGGAATACTTCTACTACCACTCGCGTATCGGCCTGCAGGAGCTCTACGATCTCGAGGACTGCATCATTTCGACCGGCGACTTCTACGGGCTGTTCCACTACCCGAAATACGAGGAAGTGCTGGTCGACCTGTTTCAACGCATGCCGGTGTTTGCGGAACTCGTTCCGCTCAACACGCCGCTGTATCGCACGATCAACCAGCGTGCGACGGAAATGCTCGACAAGCACGGGATGAACGCGATCCTGTCTTGGCCTGCGCTCTACCCGAGCGAGGAGCACGCCGACACGCTCGACGTGATGCGAGTCGTCATCGAGGCGCGCGACGTCAAGATGGGAGATCGCCGCGCCATGCGGCCGCACGCCCGTGACTTCTGCATGAAGCCGATGACGGATATCGTGATCGCCGCGCGCGAGCTGAATCTCCCGGTGATGCACGCGATGAAGGGCAACCAGGCGCTCGCCGATGCCTGCACATACGAGTTCAAGAAGCTGGATCCGTGTCTGCCCAAGATGGCCGACGACGAGTTCAAGGCGCTGATGGAAGCATGCGCGATTGGCTGGCGACAGCGATTTTCTGCACCGGTGCTGGGTCACAAGCCCGACGCCTCCGAACTGCCGGCATACAAACAGCGTCTCGCGTATGAGCTGGACACCCTGCGTAAGTTGGGCTTCTCCGGCTACTTCCTACTCACGCAGCATATCGTTCAGTGGGCGAAGCAGGCCGGCATCATCGTTGGGCCGGGCCGCGGTTCGGTAGGTGGCTCGCTCGTCGCGTATCTGATGGGTATCACCGACGTTGACCCGATTCGGTTCGATCTGCTGTTCGAACGCTTCATCAACCCGGAGCGTCTCGACCTGCCCGATGCCGACCTGGACTTCATGTCGAAGCGCCGCCACGAGGTGATCGAATACATCGTAGATCACTTCGGGCGCGAGAACGTCGCGGGCATTTCCAACTACAACACGTTGGGCGCGGCGTCGTCGCTACGTGATTGCGGGCGTGTCCATGATTTGTCGCCGTTCGACTATGCCTGCTCGAAGCAGATGGAAAGCACGCACGGTGTCTCCGCATCGCTCGAAGAATCGGCCGCAGTGGTTCCCGAAATCGACAAGTTCCGAACCAAGTTCCCCGAGGTCTGGAAGCACGCCGTGAACCTCGAGGGAGCTGCGCGCGGCCTCGGTCAGCACGCAGCGGGCGTCGTCGTTGCCGGCGAGCCGATCGTGAACCGCGCGGTCGTCGAAACCCGCACGGGCGGCCCGGTGTGCAATTGGGACAAGCGATCGGTCGAGGATTGGGGGTTGATCAAAATGGACATCTTGGGTTTGACGAACCTCGACGTCCTGAAGCTCGCGTCCGACTACATCAAGGAGCGTCACGGCAAGGCCATTGACCTGCTGAAGCTGTCGCTCGACGACGCCAAGGTTATGAAGGCGTTCGGGCAGGGCGACACGACTGGCGTGTTCCAGTTCGAATCGCCCGGTATGCGTCGCATTCTGCGCGAAATGGCACTCGCCGGCGACGTCACGTTCGATGACTTGGTCGCAGCAGTCGCGCTGTATCGTCCGGGTCCGCTCGATGCCGGCCTGTGCGACGACTATATCGCCATCAAGCAGGGGAAGAAGCATCCGTATTACGAGCATCCGAACATGGCGCCCGCGCTGAAGGACACGTTCGGCGTGATCGTGTATCAGGAACAGGTGATGCAGGTCGCCCGCGACGTTGCCGGCTTCACGCTTGCCCAAGCAGACCACCTGCGGAAAGCAATGGGCAAGAAGGACAAGGAGAAGATGGCCGAAATGCGCGAGAAGTTCGTGTCGGGCTGCGTCTCCGTGTCCGGCATGGACGAGCGCGCCGCAGGAATGCTCTGGGACAAAATCGAGGTCTTCGCCGGCTATGCCTTCAACAAATCGCACTCCGTAGAGTATGCGGTGATCTCGTTCTGGACGATGTGGCTCAAGGTCTACTTCCCGGCGGAGTTCTTCGCCGCGTCGCTGACGGAGCTCGACAAGGAAGAAAAGCGCGAGTTGCTGGTGACCGAGGCCCGCCGGATGAACATTCACGTCCTGCCGCCGGATATCAATCATTCGAGCGCGCGTGTCGAAATCGTCGGAGAAGACAAGCTGTATGCGCCGTTTCAGGCGCTCAAGGGCATGTCGGAGAATGCAGCAGGCTATGTCGTCGACGCGCGCGCGAAGTGGGGGCGGCCGTTCGAGAACCGCACCGACTTTGATGCGGCGCTGAAGTCTGCCGGCTATACCGGCCGACACATCAACTCCGCGGTGAAGGAGAAGCTCGTGCGCATTGGTGCGTTCGCTGAGTGCGAAGGCGATCGTGTGACGGCGATGCACCCTGACCGCCAGAAAGACCGCATCGAGCTCTTGCCGGGCTTCGCGGTCGAGACGGTGAAAGCTGACCGTGCGCTGAACGCCGAGAAGCTCGCCCTGCTGCAAATCGTGCGACTCGCTGAGGAAACGCGCACCTGTGACAAATGCTCGTTGTCGGGCGGCTGTCACCCGATGCCGCGCGTGGGCAAGACGCCGAAGTTCATGGTGGTCGCCGACAACCCGAACTGGCAGGAGGAAAAGGCAGGCAAGCTGCTCGAGGGCGACAACGCAGCCATGCTCATCAACGCGCTGAAGGAAGCGGGACTGTCGCCGCAGGACGGCTACTTCACGGCGCTGGTGAAGAGTGGCAAGCCGAAGGATCAGAAGACGCTCAAGAACGAGCAGATCAACGCCTGCAGTGAATTCCTGCAGCGTGAGCTCGACATCCTGAAACCCCCCGTTATCGTGACGCTCGGGAGCAATTCAGCGCGATTCTTCGCGCCGAGCGTGAAGGGGGCAACCGCGGAGCTCGCAGGGAAGGTCGTGTATGACCCGAAGCGCGATGCGTCGATCGTGTTCGGCATCAACCCGGCACAGATCTATCACGATCCGGGCAAGTATTCCGTATTGCAGACCGTGGCGGCGAAAACCGCCGAACTTATCTCGTAACAGAAGGAACGATCATGACTCAGACCGCCGCAATGACCGTCAATCAGATGGCACAGATGGTGGGCAATATCGACAAGCCGGCCGTCGAAGGCGCTGTCGAACAACTGGCGCCGGCTGCGCCCGTGCCGACAGACCAACCGAACGAGCATGGATTGCGCGTGTTCGTCGATGCGACGCAGCTCAAGAAGGACCTCCAAGTCAATCCGAACGACCTGGACGACGCCGTCGTCAGCCAGGCGCCGATGTTCGTGCACTACGCACAGCAGGCAGCATTGGCGCGGCGGCAGTGGGAGAAATGTAAGCTGGCCGCTGACGTGATGGAGTCGACGCTCGATTCCGCGTGGCGCAAGAAGTTCGTTCTGGACGGACAGAAGGCGACCGAGAAGATGGTCGAGAACGCGGTGAAGTCCGATCCGCGCATGATCGCGGCCCAAACCAAGGTGATCGAGGCTCGCGCGCTCTACGACATCGCGAACGATGCTCGCGAAGCCTACATGCAGCGCAAGGACATGATCGTGCAGGTGTCGGTGGACCGCCGGCGCGAGCGCGAGGGCCAGTTGCGGATCATGCAGGCGCGTGAAGCTGACAACGCGACGACCAGCGCCCGCGACCGCGCGCTCGCCGCCGAGCAGGCACGGATGCAGCAAGCATCCTAACGGATGTCTTAGCTTTGATCTAAAAAATAAGTCATCATTTACTATAATAACGACGTGAGACGGGCAGATTAGCAGTCCGCCCGTCAATCAATCCGTTCATAACTTCCGACTTAACTGTCACTGAAACTGTTCAAGGAAACTCACATGAGCACCGCAGCACTGATGGAACTCCTCCAAAAGCGTAAGGCCGAGACGGGTGGTCAAAAGACCATCAAGCCGAAGGCCGGTCGCAACCGTTACCGCATCCTGCCCGGTTGGCGCGGCAACGGTGATCCGCTCTTCTATCACGACTTCGGCCAGCACTTCATCAAGGATGCTGCGGGTCAGGTGAAGGCGGTTTACATCTGCACGGATCGCACGTTCGGTCGCCCGTGCGAGGTGTGCGACGCAGTCGCGACCGCGATGGCGTCGACGACGGACGATGTGACGAAGAAGCGCGTCGAGGAATCGAAGGCAAGCGGCCGCGTGCTGCTGAACGTCCTCGAGCTCGACGGCACGAACGCCGGCGTGCCGCAGATCCTCGAAATCCCGCCGACTGTGTTCAACGGCAACAAGGGCGTGGGCGGCATCATCAGCCTGTTCGACGAGTGGCCGAACCTGCTGGATCCGAACACGGGCTGCGACATCATCATCGAGAAGTCGGGCGCCGGTAAGGACACCCGCTACGGTGTGCAGGTCGCGGGCGGCTCGAAGCCGGTCCCGGCAGAAGCGCTGACGAAGCTGAACAACCTGGACGACTTCGTGAAGCAGGAAAGCGAAGCGGCCGCACAGCGCGCGCTGACGCAGGTTCGTGCGATTGCTGGTCTGCCGGCTCCGACGGGTGCGGCGCTGGGCTACTCGCCGGCCGCTATCGCAGCGAACCCGTATGCGGCCCAACCGGCGCCGGCAGCGTGGGAAGTCGACGAGACGCAGCTCATCGGCGGTGTGGGCGCGGCAGCAGCTCAACCGGTGGTCGCAGCTGCAGTCGCACAACCGGCGGTTGCGGTCGAGGCGGCACCGGTCGTTCAGCCTGCGGTTGCCCAACCGGCTGTCGCTGCTGTTGCACAGCCGGCCGTCGCAGCCGCAGTGGTTCAGCCGGCAGTCGCCCAACCGGCAGTAGCAGCTGCTGCTGCGGTGGCACCGGCTGTTGCGGGCGCTTCGACGGGCGATGCCGAGCTGGACGCACTTCTCGCCGGCCTGCAGTAAGCGGCAGGTAGGTCGAAACTTGCGGCGGGTCACAAGCCCGCCGCTTTTTCATTCAGGGGTGAGAAGTGGCGAACACTGTTCTTATCGACGCCAACTCGATCGGTCGTGCCGCGCATGCAGCTACCAAACTGACGGTCGGGCGGTTCCAGACCCAGGCGATCTACAACTTCCTACGCACGATGTCAGCTGTCGGGCGCGAATACGCGGGCTGGAACTTGCTGGTCTTGTGGGACGGGCGTGCCGACCATCGATACGCGATCTATCCCGATTACAAGGGCAAGCGCAAGGATGCCCTTGCCGATCCCGAAAAAGCAGCTGACCGCGCTGCCTACGAAGCGCAAGTCCCGTTCATTAAGAAGTCGCTGGAGTATCTGGCGGTTCCCCAAATGACGAATTCAGCGCTTGAGGCCGACGACTTGGCGGGCTACTTCGTTCCGCGACTGACCGCGAACGGGTATGTCCAGCTTCTCACGGGCGATTCGGATTGGCTTCAACTGGTGAACGAGCGCTGCGCATGGTTCGACCCGCGCAACGACGGGAAGCGCGTGACGCACCTGGACTTCTTCGAGAAAACCGGGTTCTTCAGCCCGCGCGAATACCTCGAAGGGAAGGCGCTGATCGGGGACACCTCCGACAGCATCACGCCGGCGGGCGGCATCGGTGAGAAGGGCGCACCGGAGTTCATGGCTCAGTTCCGATCGATGGCCGAATTCTGGCGCCAGTGCGATGAGGGCGAGTTCGTTCCGCGCCTGAAGGCTCACAAGCGGCTCTGGCAGGGCACTTGCCCTTACACGAAGGAAGAGTGGGACGCGCAGTTTCAGGTCGATCCGGAATGGGACGAGAAGGCACTGAACCGGGCGCAGAAGAAGCATGCGGACGCCTGGCCCGGCCAAGCTCGGGCCAACTGGATTCGGAATATGCGTCTCATGAACCTCCTTGAGCAGCCGCATCCCGATCCTACGAAGACAACGATCACGCAGGGCGCGCTGAATGAAGAAGCGTTCCAAGCCCTGTGCGACAGGTTGGTGTTCGCGTCGATTCGACGTGAATACGGGCATTTCATCGAACCGTTCCGCGAACGCTGGGCGGCACGACAGCAGCGGGCGGCGTAAAGGGGTTTCGACAGTGGAAGAGATTGTGATTCGAAAAGATGTTCCGATGCCGCCGCGAAAGGTGGTGTGGTCGAACTACCTGAAGCAGCTCGACGTGGGGCATTCGTTCCTGATACCCGACGACGTTGACTTCGAGAGGGCGAGCAGCGCGATCCGCGTAGCGGCACATCGCCTTGGTATCCGGGTGTCAATCCGAAAAGACGAAGAAGGCCGCACCGGAGTGTGGCGTGTTAAAGACGACAGCAAGGAGTAAGACATGAGTTTGGCAGACGATCTGGCGAAGGCAATTCTGGGCGCGGTTGGCGAGAACGACGAGGAACTGGAGGTTCCCGGCTACATCGACACCGGCTATGAGCCGCTGAACGAGATCCTCTCGGGTAATCCGAAGGACGGCGGTATTCCGATGGGTCGCATCATCGAAATTTTCGGGCCGTCGAGCTCGGGCAAGACCTGGCTCGCCACCCAGATCATGCGCCGCTCGCAGGAAATGGGCGGCGTCGCGCTGTTCATGGATCACGAGCTCACGTTCCAGGTTCCGTTTGCGGTGCGCAGCGGCCTGAACGATCAGTTCCCGTTCTTCATCTACAAGCGTCCGGATACGTGGGAAGCGTCGAATACGATGGCGCTGCAAGCTGCTGAAGCGATCCGCAAGAGCAAGAAGCTCGACCCGCTCGCGCCGATCGTGGTTGTGTTCGATTCGGTCGCCGCGATGATCCCACAGTCCGTGTTCGAGAAGGGCATCACGGACTACAACATGAACGACACGACTGCGCTCGCCCGCGTGTCGTCCACGACGCTGAAGGCGATCAACCAGCAGGCGGCGAAGATGAACATCACGATCATCTACCTGAACCAAATCCGCACGACGCCGGGTGTGGTGTATGGCGACCCGACGCGCACGCCGGGTGGTTCGGCGTTCGAGTTCTACGCGACGCACCGCCTCGCGCTCGGGAAGAAGTTCATCTATCAAAAGGTGGGCGGCAAGAACGAGATCGTCGGACAGCTGATGGGCATCGAAACCAAGAAGAACAAGCTGGCGCGTCCGCGTCAGGAGGTCGATCTTCGCCTACAGTTCGAGGATGACGGCATGACGACGGTGAATCTGACGCTCTCCCTGATCGAGCACGCAATCGCGGTCGGTAAGCTCAAGAAGCTCACCACCGGTCGTGTCGAATGGGTCAACGGCAATAGCTACCCGCCGAAGCAGCTCGCCGAAATTATCGATACGAGCGGCATGAAGCCGGTTCTGCTGCACATGCTGTATCCGAGCCACTACCCGGCGCCGGCCGCAGCACCGGCGGTTCCTGCTCCGGCAGCAGCGTAAAGCGCGGAGCGCCTCACTACATTCAAGGTATCTCGAACCTGAATGAGTGAGGCGCTATGAACCACCACGTAATCGAATTTGCGCCGCCGGCCGAAGGGCTCGACGGCGTTTTGCCGTTCAACACCTTCCGCATCGGCAAGGTGTGGGCGGCGCGCGTGAAGGACGGCGACACCGTTTACCTGATGGACAAAAAGAAGATGCTGATCTTCGGAAGCGCCATAGTCGGCGCCGTCTTCACGGGCAAGCTGCGCGAGCTCGCTGAGACGCACGCGGTATTCAACCACAACCAGATCGACAACCCCGACGTGGAGAGCGCACCCGCGCGTCTGATCGCGAACATGCAGAAGCGCTACGGGCCGCACATCGCCCACGACAATAAGCTCACCACCGTCATTTACCTGAGACGAATCGCTGATGAAACCGAATATTCCGATCACCCTTCCCGATGGCTGGACTGCTGAGCCTTACGGCACTGATGACGCGATCATTCTTGTCGCGCCGGACCGTGCCGGCTATGTCACCGTGTCCGAAAAGCGTCGCAACTATATTCTCGGGATGGGCCTGCCGCGCCGCAGTGCGCTCGGCCCTGTCGCTTACGGTGGTCGCGGCTGGAGGCAGAAGCTGTTCACCACGGCAGTCGAGGCTCTGAAGCGAGGGCTCCAGAGCGCTGGCGAGAATGACGAAACGCGCCGAGCGCTGTATGGCGGGTGAAACGAGGGTCAAGGACTACGCGCCGTCGCCCTGCGGCACGTATCAGGCCGCCAAGGTGAAAAAGGGCAGGGCGCTCTTCGGCGAGATCCGCAAGTATCCGAACGGGATGACGATCTATTGGGCATTCCGTAAGCCCGACGAGGTCTTCCTCGAGCTCGACGCGTGGGCGATCGACACCGAAACGATTCGTGTCATCAAGTCGAAGGGCTGCACGCACGTCGGCGTCCTCGTCACGAACGGGGATCGATATCTGACCACCATCGAGCGCATCACCGACAAAGACGCGGGCGCTGTCGTTCTCAACTACAGCAACCACGTAGGGCGACAAGGCAAGGTCGGCGCGCGGCAGTGGTATTTGCCGCGCTCTCAGTTCGTCCAATCACTCGCGCCGGCGGAGGCAACGATCGACCTAATGCGGATTCGCGGGCGACGGTAGGTAAGTCGCCAGTGATCTATTTGATACAATTCAACATTGTCAATCAACACAAGGGAACGCGAATGGTTTTAGCGTCCGCACTTTTGTGCCTGGCACTCAATGTGTATTACGAGAGCCGCTCTGAACCCATCCTGGGCCAATACGCCGTTGCTGCGGTCACAATGAACCGCGCAGATGGCGACAAGAGCAAGGTATGTGAAGTCGTCACGAAGCCGCACCAGTTCAGCTGGACCACGCGCCGTGTTCGTCGCAAGGGCGATAGCTATACGCTGGTCAGGTCGGCTGCTCCGAAGGATGAGGAGGCTTGGGAAGTCGCGAAGAAGATTGCGTGGCAGACCCTGCACGGTCACAAGATCGACGTCACGCATGGCGCCACCTATTACCACGCGAACTATGTGCGCCCGGCTTGGAGGAAGGAGTTCAAGCGCTCAGCTGTCATCGGAAAGCATATTTTTTATACTCAAACATAAGTCAGTAGTGACTATAATAAATTCGCAGCACCCGTTTTCAACCTACCAACACACCAGGAACACCATGAAGGCAACTTCGTTTCTCTCCTTTCTCTTCTGCATCGTGATGCTGCTCGCGTTTCCGTTTGCTCCGCTGAGCGGGGCACATCAGGCAAGCGCCGAGAGCTTCGCCGCGTATCTCTGCGGCTGCGTCGCGGTTCTGTCGATCGTCCGCATGTTCGCCCGCGGTGGCGTCAAGGCCATCGAAGTTCCCGCGCCGGGCTTCCGCAGATATCTGTCGGTCCTGTATCGAATGCTCGATGCGGTGCTGTTCCTGACGCTCGCCTACCACGGTCACTTCGTCGTCGCCTCGCTCGTCGGGATCGTCTTGACGATGCAGTTGAGTGCGCTGTCCGTTGTGATCGGTATCGAGACGGACATCAAGGAATCGTTCCGAAAGGGCATTCCGGAATTCAAGGGCGTGCAGGGTGAATCCGGCCTGACCGTGACCGGCCGGAACCCGATTACCGGTGCGGATACGCGCATTTCGACGGTGAATCCGGGTTCGATACCGCAAGCCCAGCCGGCATAAGCCAGCACGACTGAGAACCGGGGCCGAGCGCCCCGGTTTTGTATCCGCGTATCGAAATTCAGAATGCCCGCATGGGCGCAATCAACGAGGTAAAAATGAAGCCATACGGCGTCATCAGCGACACACACAACCACAACTGGAACGCCTTCTCGCACGTCGGCGGGGATCTGGTGAACAACCGCCTGAAGATGATCCTGGACGACACCGAGCGCTGCGCCCGTGAAGTGGCTGCTGCGGGCGGTGACACGGTCTACCACGGGGGCGATCTGTTCCACGTTCGCGGCTCGATCGAGCCGAGCGTGCTGAACCCGACGCGCGATCGCTACGAACACATTTACAAGACATACGGCGTGAAGTTCCGTCTGCTGCCGGGGAATCACGATCTCGAGCATCGCCATTCGAACAAGGTTGGCAACGCCGTTGAAGCGATGCGGTGCGGGTGGATCGACGTCGAGGACGACTGGTTCGAATACGCCGAGAACCGTGTGGTCATGGTGCCCTGGATCGAGCGGGTCGAAGATCTGAAGGAGAAACTGACTGGTATCGCGGAAGTCATGGGCGACAACGGCACCATCGACAGCTACGACCTCATCATCCACGCGCCGATTGACGGCGTCATCGTGGGGCTGCCGGATCACGGGCTGACGGGCGAATGGCTCGCGGATTTGGGATTCAAGCGCGTGTTCTCCGGCCACTATCACAACCACAAGGAAATCGTTCCGGGCAAAGTCTGGTCGATCGGCGCGTTGACGCACCAGACATGGGGCGACGTCGGCTCGAAGGCTGGCTTCCTCGTCGTGACCGAAAACGAGGTGAAGTGGCACAGCACCAATGCACCGGAGTTCGTCGACATCGAAGCGGGTATGGACCCGGTCGAAGTGCAGCTGCGGTGCGACGGCAATTACGTCCGCGTGAAAGTCGTCGACGCGAAGCCGTCCGAGGTGTCGGCGATTCGCGATGCGCTCATGAAAGCGGGCGCGCTGGGTGTGCAGGTCAACGTCGTGAAATCGGCCAGCACGACTCGCGCTACGGCAAGCACGGTGAAAGCAGGTGCGTCGGTCGAGGTGTCGGTGACGAGCTACATCAAGGGCGGCAGCTTCGAACACGCCGATCTGGTGGCTCAGGAAGCAATCAAGGTTCTGGCGGAGGCTCTCTAAATGGATTTTCTGAAACTGCGTGCGGTCAACTTCCTGACGCTGGGCGACACGGGCGACATGCCGCTCAAGGACCGCGGCCTGATCGCGATCATGGGGGAGAACAAGGACGACTCGTCGGCGAAATCGAACGGTTCCGGCAAGTCCTCGATCGCTGACGCATTGTGCTGGGCACTCTTCGGGTCGACGGCCCGTGGCGAGTCGGGTGACTCGATCATCAACCGGAAGGCGAAGAAGAACACCTACGCCGCGGTGACCGTGCAGGATGGCGAGTCGATCTACGAGATCCGTCGCCACCGCAAGGACAAGCAGTTCAAGAACGGGACGACGATCACGGTCTGGAACCCGGCCGATCACTACTTCAACAGCGGCGCAGGCGAGCGAATCGAGAAGGGCACCGAGAAGGAGATTCAGGCTCAGATCAACGAGATCGTCGGCTGCACCTACGAGGTGTTCAAGGCGGCGATCTACGCGGGGCAGGAAGACATGCCCGACCTGCCGAAGATGACCGACAAGCCGCTCAAGATGCTGATCGAGAAGGCGGCCGGCATCGAGCGTCTCGAGAAAGCCTACGAGATTGCGGGCAAGAAGCGTGACGCCGCTGTGGCGGCCGTCGAGTCGTCGAAGAAGCAGATCGAGAACGCCGAAGTCCACATCGTCAACTGGAAGGTGTCGCTTCAGCAGGCGGAACAGCAGCACGCTCAGTTCGAGGCGGCGCGACCGGACGCGCAGAAGGGGTGGATCGAGCGTCAAGAGGCGATCGCAGATGCGATGCGCAAGAACTTCACGACCTATCAGAACATGAAGGAGCCGGAGCTGATCGCGGAGCGTGATTCGCTTCAGGCGCAGTTGGTCGACCACAACAAGCTCCTGCAGCAGCGCGACGCGCTGATCCGCGACGAGAACAACGCGCGATCCGAGCTGCGTGTGGCGCAGGCGGAGCTGGGCACGATGCGGAACAAGGTGGTCACGCTGACCGATGCGATCAAGAATGCGCCGGAAGCGATGTCGAAACCGTGTGGGGAGTGCGGCAAGCCTCACACGCCGGACGAGCTGGACACCTTCATCACGCACCAAAAGACGAAGGCTGCCGAGGTTGCGACGGAATACCAGGCGAAGCGCGCTGAGGTCGATGCGCTGGAAGCAAAGGTCACGGCGGCCAGCAAAGCGGTGACGGACTTTGCAGCGACGATTCCGGACGTGTCCGCGGTATCGGCGCGCGTCGCGGACCTCAATTCGCACATCAGCTCGGCGCAACACCTGAAGAGTGTCCTGCAGCAACAGAAGACCGAGCACGACCGTTGCGCGACCCATGCTGCGGCTGCGCTGACGGCAGTCAATCCCCACCAGTCGGCCCTCGACATGGGCAAGCAGCAGATCGAAGCGCTCGAGAAGCAGGTGGCAGATGTCAAGGCGGCGCAGGCCCCGCTTCTGCAGGCGGCCGAGGTCGCGGAGAGCGTCGTGAAGGTGTTCGGGCCGGCGGGCGTGCGCGCTCAGATCCTCGATACGGTGACGCCGTTCCTGAACGACCGCACGTCCGATTACCTGTCGGCTCTGTCGGACGGGAACATCAGCGCGGTCTGGTCGACGCTCGCGAGCACGACGAAGGGGGAGGCCCGCGAGAAGTTCCACATCGATGTGGAGAATGCAGAGGGAGCGGACAACTTCGGCGGGCTGTCGGGCGGTGAGAAGCGCAAGGTTCGACTTGCGACCATGCTCGCGCTGCAAGACCTCGTGGCATCCCGCGCTGCCAAGCCCATTTCCCTGTGGGTTGGTGACGAAATCGACGACGCGCTCGACAACTCGGGCCTTGAGCGGCTCATGACGGTCCTGGAGCAGAAGGCACGCGAGAAGGGCACGGTCCTCATCATCAGTCACGAGTCGTTGTCGGACTGGTGCGACCAGACCGCGACCGTGACGAAGAGTGGCGGCGTATCGACGGTGTCGGGGGCACTGTGCCATCACCCATAAGCAGCGAGCTAAGGGAGCTCATACAGTCTGCAAAGCCATTCGACGCGTCGATGAAGTTCATGCCAACCCCATTCAGCACGTCGATGACGACCGCAGCAACCCCAGCCGCAAAGGCACCCACACTCGACGGGATCGTCGCAGCAATGGAGAAGCTGAAAGCCACCATGCCCAGCGGCGTCCGGTTAGCAGCGCAGGAGAAGCAACAGATGGAAGACAAGCAAGCTCAAGCGGCCCAGCTGGCTGCAATGCTCGGTGACAAATCGAGAACGGTCCTTCAGCCGGTAGACGGCTTCGCGCTGTCCGGGCCGGCGACGCTGACGATCAAGACGCGTCAGGGGCAATACAAGAAGAAGGCGTTCATCGGCGACGAGGCGTTCTCGTTCTCGTCCGCCTATGCAGGTAAGCGGGGCGAGGTGATCGGTGTATTCAAGTCCCGCGTGCCGGTCGACTGGTCGTTTATGGAAATGCCGCTCAACGACGCGTGCGACAAGCTGAAGGGCTTCAAGGGATTCGCCGACTCGTGTGCCGGCGGCAGCATCGGCGAGGCAATCGAGAACATGGACGCAGCGGTCGTGGCCGCGAAGGCAGCTGAGCACAGTGCTCAGATGGCTGACCCTGCGTTCGCAAGCTGGTAACCCACTGAGAAGGAAAAACCATGAGCAGCATCATCAAAGTGGCGGGTCTGGATCCGTCGATGAGCAACTTCGGGATCGCACTCGCGGACCTGGACATCGACAACATGGAACTCAAGCTCACTGACTTGATCCTGATCGAAACTGAGCCCGATGCGACCAAGCAGGTCAAGAAGGTGTCCGACGACCTGCGGCGCGCCTATGAGGTGCGTGAGGGCATGCTGAAAGCCCTGCAAGGGCGCGCGCATGTCGCGTTCTCTGAAATCCCGCTGGGAAACGCTGCCAAATACAACAACGCGATCTTTGGCGCCGGCTTTGTCATCGGCACCCTCGCGGGCTGTCCGATCCCGATCATCGAGGTCTTCCCGATGGATGTGAAGATGGCCGCGGTGGGGCACCGCCAGGCTGCGAAGGAGGAAATGATCGAGTGGGCGGTCACGAAGTATCCGACCGCACCCTGGAAGACTCGCACCTTGCGAGGTAAGCCCGTGCTCACGAAGAGCAACGAGCACCTGGCGGATGCGGTTGCCGCGATTCACGCGGGCATCGAGACGCGGGACTTCGAACAGATGATCGCGATGCGTCGGTCACTACTTGCTGCTTAGAGCAAGTCGTGGCCGTCCGCGAACTGGTCGTTATCCTCATCATCGCCAGGCCCAAGGCCGAGCAGGTCGATCATCGGATCAATAAGTCCGGGGTCGACCTGCGACAGGTGGAGGGAGAACAGACGCATATAGAATGAATTGACATCGCTGTCCGTAATGATCCATCCAACTTGATTGTTACCTAGCGCTGTCTCAAAAAGCCTCTCTACCTCTTTGGCCTTGAAACTATCTTGGAACTCCTTCAATGCGGCAATTGCTGCGTGTGTAGTGGCGAACGAACCGCTCTCTTCAAGTGCTTGAATAGCTTGTTCCTTTTCGATTTCTTGTTCGGGTGTCAGCGGAGCATAGCTCGGCTCGAAGAACGTGGTGACATCGGTCGTCGTTCCTTCAGTATTCTGCTGAGAATCCGGCGCCGCCACTTCAACGTTGGCTACTGCTTTTGCGGGCTCTTCAGGAATTACCTCGGCCACTGGTTTGGCCGGCTCCGGTTCCGCCACAGTTTGCTCATTCTCCATAACGACTTCTGGCGCAGCTGGCTTCGCCAAGGTCTTGTTGTAGTGGGCCAGTAGGCTTTTCACACTGTCGAAGACATAGAGATTTGCGCCGTCCTTTTTGTCGAACCATTCGGTTTTCAGGAACGAGTTCGGATAGGGCATGCCGCGCTCGTCCTTGCCGTCAAGCGCGGAGACGTAATCCCCATCTTTCGTTACGACATAGAGATCCACCGCGGGAACGTTCGCGAGCAGCATTTCCCAATTGTATTGATCGCCGAAGCTACCCGGTTTGCCAGGGGGATTGCCCCGTTCCGCGCGCAGCTTTCCTTTCGCAAAAATCTCGTCGTCATGCTCATAGATTTTGCCTGCACCAAACAGAAAATCCAGTGTGATGTCGACGTCCAGCTGAAACGTTCGTGCCTTTGCAGTCGCTTCTGCGATGAGGTGATCCCGAGCCGTTTTTGCTTTTGCGGCGGCTTCCAGATATGCCTGCGCCATCTGCAGGGTATGCATATGTCGAGGAATGTCAGCCAATGCCGTCTTCGCGAAGTCCTTCGCGGCAATGCTCAACTTTGCCTCTCGATTCCGCCGCCACTCGTCGACGACCTGATCCGGAAGATGCAGGACAATCTCTTCTTTCTGCAATAGCCCATAGAGAGTGTCGAACACGGCAATGTCGTCTTTGGTGTAGTGGTAAAGATTCAGGTAGACGTTCGTGTCAATGAAGATATGGGTCGCCATCGCCGTAATTTGATATGTATATGGGCGTCATATTGCCACGACTTATGCGAGTGGGAGCAAAAGGTGCGCGGGCCTGACTATACTGAACATTGAGCGTCGATCAGGGCGCTTTTTCTTCGCTCTAGAGATAAAGTAAGCAATGACTTATACTTGGAGCCCACCTCACCACCCGACGAATACAGCATGCAAGAAGTCGTAAAGCGCGACGGCTCCCGTGAGCCCCTTCAGATCGAGAAGATCCAGAAAGCAACTGCTTGGGCCTGCACCGGCCTGAACGTCTCCCAGTCGGAGCTGGAAACGAGCATCGGCCAGATGTTCTTCGATGGTATCTCGACCGCCGAAATCCACCGCGCGACGATCCTCGCCGCGGCTGGCCTCATCAGCATGGACACCCCGGACTACACCTTCGTCGCGGCCCGCCTGCTGAAGCAGCAAATCTTCAAGGAATCGCACAACTCGATCCACTATCCGTATCTGTTCGACTACCTGCAAGCCGCGGTAAAGGCTCAGAAGCTCACCCCGCAGCTGATCGACGGCCGCTTTGACATCGAAGCGCTCGACGCGGCAATCCGCCCGGAGCGCGATGACCTCTTCGACTATCTGGGCCTGCAGACCCTTGCGGATCGTTACTTCATTCGTGAGACGCCGGACGGCCGCATTCTCGAAATGCCGCAGCACTTCTGGATGCGCGTCGCGATGGGCCTTGCGCTGCGCGAAGACAACCCGACCGAGCGTGCGATCGAGTTCTACGGGGTGCTGTCGCAGTTCTACTTTGTGTCCTCGACGCCGACGCTGTTCAACTCGGCCACGCTGCATCAGCAAATGTCGTCCTGTTACGGCAACAAGGTGGGCGACTCGATCGTCGCCGATGACGGCGAGCACGAATACAACTCGATCTATGGCGCGATCACGGAATGCGCACTGTTGTCGAAGTATGCCGGCGGCATCGGCACCGACTGGACGCCGGTTCGTGGCGCCGGCGCGCACATCAAGGGCACGAACGGCAAGAGCTCGGGTGTCGTTCCGTATCTGAAGGTCTACAACGACACTGCGGTCGCCGTGAATCAGGGCGGTAAGCGCAAGGGCAGCTTCGCGCCGTATCTGGAAACCTGGCACCCGGACCTGCCGAAGTTCCTGCTGCTGCGCAAGAACACCGGCGATGAGCATGAGCGCGCGCACGACATTTTCCCGGCGAACTGGATCCCTGACCTGTTCATGGAGCGAGTCGAAGCCCGTGGCGTGTGGCGCTTCTTCGATCCGTCGCAGCACCCGGAATTGCATGAACTCCACGGCGGCGCGTTCAAGGCACGCTACGAAGAGCTTGAGGCGGCCGGCGCATACGTGGGCGAGGTCGAAGCGATCAAGCTCTGGCGTGACATGCTGACGGCGCTGTTTGAGACGGGCAACCCGTGGATGACGTGGAAGGACGAGTGCAACCGCCGGAACCCGCAGTCGCATGTCGGCGTCGTCCACAACTCGAACCTCTGCACCGAGATCGTCCTGAACAACTCGGAAGACGAGACGTTCGTTTGCAACCTCGGCTCGGTCAACGTCGGCCGTGTCAACCCGTTCGACCACCCGCACCTGTTCCAGCTTGTCGTCAAGATCGGCATGCGGATGCTCGACAACGTGATCGACATCAATTTCTATCCGAGCGATCGCGCGAAGAAGGCGAACATGCGGCACCGGCCGGTCGGTCTGGGTCTTATGGGACTGTCCGACCTGATGGCGCAGAAGGGCGTTGATTGGGAGTCGGAGGCGTGCCTGCAGTTGAACGACGAACTGCTGGAGCGTCTGTCGTATGAGGCAATCAGTGCTTCGTGCGATCTGGCTGTCGAGCGCGGTGCATATAGCACGTTCGAGGGCTCGAAGTGGTCGCATGGCATCTTGCCGATCGATACCGCCCGCGATCATTCGATGACGATGCGGGCCGAATGGGCGCATCTGCGCCAGCGCATCATGGCCCGCGGGATGCGCAACAGCAACACGATGGCTATCGCGCCGACGGCAACGATCAGCAACATCGTGGGCGCGTCGCCCTGTATCGAGCCGAACTTCGAGCGCTTCTCGTCCAAGAAGAATATGGGCGGCAAGTTCCTTGTGATCGCGCCGTCTCTGCGTTACGCGGACACGATCAAGACCGCGTTCGAAATCGACCCGATCTGGATCGTCAAGGCCGCGGCGCGCCGTCAGAAGTGGATTGACCAAGCGCAGTCCACGAACATCTGGATCAAGGCCGGCACGAAGGGCAAGGATCTGTCGGCACTCTACATGCTCGCGTGGAAGCTGGGTCTGAAGACGACCTACTACCTCCGCACGCAGAGTGCGGAGCAGGCGACGAAGGTTGAAGCGCCGGCTGAAGCGCCTTCTCAGGACATGATGGAAGCGGAAGTGGGTGCCGGGCTCTGCTCGGTGACGAACCCCGACTGCACGTCCTGCCAGTAACCCAGAAGGGCCGGGCAACCGGCCCTGTTCGACTCCCAAAGTGAACATGAGCAACCACGCACAAATCATCAACGATCGCCGACTGGCGTTCGGTCCCCGCAGTGACCTGATGGCGATCTCGCCCGCAAAGCACAAGTGGGCGCGCGACCTCTGGCGGAAGATGAAAGCCAACAATTGGGATTTGCACGAAACCGACCTCACCGATGACGGCCCGTGCTATCGCAATCGACTGACCGAGGGCGAGCGGTTCGCTTACGACAGCGCGTTGTCGTTTGCGTCGAACCTCGACGGCATTCAGCTGCACAACCTCGCGAACATCGAGGCGTGCATCACCAGCCCGGAAGTCGAAATGTGCATCAAGCGCCAGATGTATGAGGAAGCACTGCATGTCGACGCCTACAGCGAAATGGTGGAGACGGTGTCGGCTGACCCGATGTCGGTCTACATGCGCTTCGAACGTGACGGGATGTTGGCAGCCAAGAACGAGCACATTCTGCGTCAGGCCCGCATCCTCGCCGGCGGGAAGACGCCCGCGCAGTTCGCACGATCGATCGTCGCCAACGTCGCGCTCGAGGGCATTTACTTCTACAGCGCGTTCCTCGTCTTCTACGCACTCGCACGCAACGGGAAGATGATCGGCTCGGCCGACAGCGTGAAGCTGATTCACCGCGACGAGCGCACGCATCTGGACCTGTTCGCGAAGATGCACGAAACGATGCGCCAGGAGAGCCCGGAGCTCTACGACACGCAGTTCTACCGCGATGCCGAGCTGCTGCTGCGCGACGCAGTGGAGCTCGAATCGAAGTGGGGCGCCTACATCACGAGCAAAGGCGTGCTGGGCCTCACCGCGCCGATCGTGGCCGGCTTTCTTCAGGACCGCGCGAATGAGTGCGCGAAGCTCATCGGCATGCCGGAACTGTATCCGGGCGTGAAAACGCCGGTGCCGTGGTTCGTGCCGTTTTCCCAAGGTGAGGAGGTCAACTTCTTCGAGGGAAAGGTTGCCGACTACGCGGTCGGCACGCTCACGGATTGGGACTAAATCCGTCTTTTTGTCGCTTAAACTAAGTAAGTAATGACTATACTTGGTTGTGTAACGCCCCGCCGATGCAGCGGGTTTCGCCGCCGATAGTCGGTCCATCGACGCGAATTGAGAATCAAGGTCGGGCGATATGCCCGACCAAACCTGAAGTCATTGAAACCGTTTCGATATCGAGTAGCGCACCGGCGCCTGTCTCCGGTAGCGGCCTCAATGCCTTCACCACACAGGAGAAACACATGCCGAAGGGGCGAATCACCGTCACGTTCGACTACGACATCCACCCGGAGCACTACGACGGGTGCAACACGCCGCAAGAAATGGTCGCGATGGACGCTGCCGGCTACGACCAGCAGCCGGACATGCTTCTCGAGGCGATCGCATCGTCGAGCTACGCGGTCACCGGCACGGTCGTCGAAGAGTAAGGAGGGGCGAATGATCGAATTGAACGGAAAGGGCTGCCGCGTGCGCGTGATCGCGGACAGCGTCGCGAATATGATGAACAACCGCTCGCGCATCACTACGCTGGAGCTGCGCTACTGGCGGGCTATTCACGCCGAGTTCATGACACATCGCGTGTTCAGCCGCAACGCCGGCTCTTCCCGCGCCATCCCGGTCGCGAAGATCATCGAGCAGGTGCGCAACGATCCTGCCGGCCCGATTCATTGGGGAGCGAACCAGCGCGGCATGCAGGCCGGCGCCGAAATCGACTCGCCGGTTCTGGTTGGCGTATACGACGAATTCGACAACCCGTCCGACGAGCCGCTGTTTCGCTTCGGCACGGCCGAAGTCTCCCCGCAGGAAGCGTGGCGTCTTGCCGCTCTCGACGCTGCGGCAAACGCGGAAGCCTTCGCGAAGGCGGGCTATCACAAGCAGCTGGTGAACCGCCTGCTCGAGCCGTTCCAATACATCAACGTGCTGGTCACCGCGACCGACTGGCACAACTTCTTCGAGCTGCGCGACCACGCGGACGCACAACCGGAGATTCAAGACCTCGCTCGCACGATGAAGGCGGCGATGGATCAGTCGGCCCCCATCGTTCGCTCGGGCAATGCGGGCGATCCCGAAGCGTGGCACCTGCCGTATGTGCTCGATTCGGAGCGTGAACTGATCCGACTCGACGTGCTGAAGAAAATCTCGACCGCGCGCTGCGCCCGCGTGTCCTACGAGCCGTTCGACGGCAACGCAGCACTCGAGAAGGAGCTGGAGCGCTACGACCTGCTCGTCGGCAGCAAGCCGCTGCATGCGAGTCCGACCGAGCACCAGGCGCACCCGATGGCAAATGGCTCCGATCGCAACCGCAACTTCCGGGGCTGGAAGCAGTATCGGGAAGACGTCGAGGTTCGTATCGCCCGCGAATCGGCGCAAGCATTGGCACGCAAGGCATGAGCAACTTCCTGGAGTGGATCAAAGGCGCGCGGTGGCGAATGTCGCTGTCGCACTGCTTCGAGGGGCTGCTGATCCAGGCCCCGGTCACGCTGCTGGCCGGCAACGAATGGTTCGGTGCGCTCGGCGTGGTCATCTGGTATTGGTCGCGCAAGAAGCTGGAAGCTGAGACTCGCATTGAGAAGGACGGACAGACCCATGTCGATACGTGGGCGGCCGGCTGGTTCCCGTGGCAGTGGGATGCCTACATGCTCCTCGACGTCGTGCTGCCCGCGGTGACTTCCTTCCTGATCGCTTACCTGATAGCGATCTGGGCCTGACTACAAACAAGTAACACCTTTCTCTGACACAAGGAGCAACACATGGACAACACGACCTACCGTAGCCGCGTTCTCGAAACCGAATCGAAGCCGCGCTCGCTCAACTTCGGCCCGGCAACGCTGCTGGTTGCCCTGAACATGGCCGTCGCGGCGACGATGGTGCTGGATCAGGTCAAGCGCGCGATCTACTACGGCAAGGAAATGGACCCGAACAAGACGCTCGATTCGCTCGGAGTCATGCAGAGCGCGGGGGAGTCGCTGAAATTCACGATCGGCACCGGCCGCTACCGCGACCCGATGGATGTCCACTTCTTCATGGACAAGCTGCCGAAGGATGTCGTCCAGCAGATCAACCCGCAAAACGTCGACATGCGCCTGCTGCACGCGGCGCTGGGCAGCTTCACCGAGTCGGGCGAACTGATCGAAGCGCTGCTGCCGACGCTGCTGGGCAAGCCGGTCGACCGCGTGAACGTCGCGGAAGAGCTGGGTGACGCGAACTGGTATGGCGAAATCGCGCTCGACGCGCTCGGCTTGACCCGCGAGGAGGTCAACGCGGCGAACATCAAGAAGCTGCAGGACAAGAAGGTGGGCCGCTACAAGGCTGGCAGGTTCCTCTCGGACGACGCGGTGAACCGCGACACGGGCGCCGAACGCGCGGTGCTGGAGGCAGCGGTTGCATGAAACGTAAGGCCCTGTTCGACATAGTTTTCTATGTCGTCATGGTCATCGCGCTCCTGGTCGCTATCGCGGCTGGGAGCGTTTTTGTTCGTGTCGTCGCGAAGTGGTGGCAAACCGACTTCCCGACCAACGGCACCTACACCGTGACGATCCAGCACTACAGCACCAACAAGGAGGTGGAATGATCAGTTTGCTCGGCGCGCAACGAACCGGAAAGACCACGCTGGCAAAAGCCTATGCGGACGTGGCCGGTATCAAGTTCGTGCCCACCAGTGCCTCGGCGACGTTCGAGCGACTCGGTTACAGCCCGAAAGCCGATTATCCGTTCGAGACGAGGCTCATGATCCAGCGGGAGATCCTGCGCGACGTGAACCGCCTCTACGAGCGCAGCGGCGTGAAGTTCATCACCGACCGCTCGCCCATCGACCTGCTGGGCTACACGCTCGCCGACGTGCAGCGCAACAACGTTCCCTACGAGCTCGCTGCGGAGGTCGAGCGGTATGCAACCGACTGCTACGAGTGCGCCAACCGACACTTCACTGCGCTGATTCTGGTGCAGCCGGGCATCCGACCGGTTGAAGCGGATGGGAAGGCGCCCGCCAACCCGTCCTACATGGAGCACCTGAACGCACTGATGCTCGGCCTGATGACCGACGATCGGCTACAGACCGACCACTTCCTGATCCCGCGCCGCTACACGAGCGTGGAGAAGCGGATCGAGGCGATCACGTATGCGCTCGGGAAGTCGACGGAGCGGCACCAGGCGAAGATGGATTCGATGCTGGATCGGGGGATGATGATTCACTAGAAAGTAAGTAAATAGTGATCGAAATCCGAGAGGTGAACACTATACTTCACTGCATAGAGGTTCACTTCTCAATCAACCAATTTTGGGGATCGCAATGTCGACCAACGTCAAGCTGAGCAACCACGTCCGTGATCAGATCATTTCGAATGCAATGAAGGGCGCTTTCGAGAAAGAGAAGAAGGCGGTGGCGAAGCAACTTCAGGATCTCGCGATGGCGTGCTACCGCTCGCAAGTGAGCGCGGAAGAAGAGGCAGCGGCACGCCGCGCCCCGGAAGAGTTCCTCACGCTGTCGAACACGATCACGCTGGCTTTCCGTGACGAGAATGGTAGCCGCACTGCCTACTATAGCAGCGTCGACCTGCCGAAAATCGTTCCGTTCAAGCGCGGTGGCGGCACCTATCTGACTATCTCGGACAAGAAGCTCAACGCGAAGAAGGACGCCTACGAGAAGGCACATGCTGAACTCGAAGAGAAATTCGACGAGCTCCGGAATTCGATCCGCGGGATGGTCTACTCCGCAACCACGGTCAAGAAGCTGCTTGATATCTGGCCGGAGTCGGTGAACTTCCTGCCGGCAAACTTGGAGAAGCCTGCACCGGCTCTCCCGGCGGTAATCGCCACCGACCTGAACAACGCGCTGAAGAAAGCCGGTGTGCGGGTAGGCGTCATCAAGCGGGCTGCACAACCGAAGGGCGGCCTCGTTGCCGTTGCGGCATGAGCGCGCCGGGTGGGTTTCCGACGATCCGCGACGAGCTCGAGCGAAAGGTCACTGACGAGGTTGAACGCCTGGTCTTGGCCGTGCAGCAGGGCAAGCTGAGCGCGTATGGCTACCAGATGGCGTTGGACGGCCTCTGGGGTGGCGTCGCCGGCATCGTCAGCAAGGATTCGATGGAGCTGCTGACGGCCGCGAAGCAAAGCTACCAAGGCGAACATGTGCTGGTGCGTGTCTTCAAGCGTGGCGAGACTGTCGTCAAGCTGACTTGGGCTTTCGGGGCGACGTTCTTCACGATCACCGGCGCAACGCGCTCGCAACAACAGCGGAGCGCAGCGGACGGCATGGCAAGCACCTCGATGCGCGAGTTCTCTGCCTTTGCTGCCGGGATGCTGAAACAGGGATGGGAGGCGGTGTGATCGAAATCAACGAGGCTCCGGTAGTGGCCAACTACCGTCCGGCATTCGAATTCCGCAGCAATGATTGCCTCAACGAGGCAATCCTGACGGTTACGGACAGCGGCGAGTTCAAGTGGCACAAGGATGCTGGCCGGCTGATCGACGAGGCGGAGTTCGGTCAGAGCCAGTGCGTGCGACACGTTCTCAAGCGCCTTTGGGCATACGAGAAGGGGGCGCAATCCAGCTAACTTTCGGGGTTTTTCTGTAACGATATGAATAAGTCATCAACGACTTATATAAAGGGAAGGCAATGCAAAGTAATGAACTGATCCGCGCCGACGTGCAGGCGCTGCTGAACCGCACCGACGAGATTCGCCTCAAGCGCGACGAGGACAAGCTCTACACGATCCTCGGTGAGATCGAAAACCTGTCGGACGTCGAGAAGGCGTCGTTCTTCGCTCAGTCGCGCAAGGGCGGCGGCGTGTTCCTGTTCGAGAGCCGGCATTTCCCCGGCCACATCGTCGAATACATCCCCGGCGTGATGGTGAACGACTCGATCTCCTGCATGTTCGAGCCGCACCCCGTGCTCGCCAGCCCCTCGACGCTGCTGAAGCTCCGCGAGGAACTGGTCAGCGAGCTGGAGCGCATCCACCACGCGATGCCGGGCGCACTCCACAAAGCAGATCCGGCGCGTCACCGCCCGGTGATGCTGATCGAAATGTCGACGCTCCAGCTCGCCGACACGCTGCGCGAAACCGCTCGCGTGAAGCTGTAAGGAGGGCGCGTGAGCTACGAGCAACTCCTGCAAGCAGTGAAGGACTACTGGTCCGACCGCTCACGTCCGGCTGAGCAAACAAAGGACGACCTCGGCGCGCTGGTCGATGAAATCGAACTGCTGCGCGAAGCCCTGTAACGAATCCAGCGGGGCGCCGTAGGGCGCTCTGCACACTGTCTTTCATCACCAACATCACCACTGAAAGGAACACACCATGACGACCCTGAAGCGCATCGCTGCATACCAAACCACCGACGGCCAAACCTTCGACGACAAGGACGTGGCGAAGAAGCACCAGGCGGAGCTGGATCGTATGGCGAAGGTGAAGGAACTCGTCGCGAATGGCATGGGCGCCGTCGACATGACGAAATGCGATGACCTGTATGCCGTGATCGCGAACATGATCGTCTCGAACGCCGACGCGCTGCGCGAGATTCTGCCGAAGAAGGCGAAGGCAGCGAAGGCACAAGAGCCGGCGAAGCCGGAGGCCGAACAGGGCGCGGCACCCACCTCCGCGGTCGTGCCGCCGGCCATCGAGGCGTGCGAGCAGCGTCCCGCCGCCGCATCGCCGGCTCCGGAAGAGAAGCTGTCGCCGGCGGCGGAGTTCGCGTGGCCCGCTGGCCTGTCGGCTGCACTCAACACGACGCAAGCCGCCGTCAACTAAGCGCGCCGCGCACGCCCCTGGACGGCGACAGGGGCGCCATACCAATCGTGGAGAATTCATGAGCACATTCGAAGTTCCTGTCGTGCGCGTTCGTGTCGAACCGCACCCCAACGCTGATGCCATCGAAATCGCCCGTGTCGGCGATTTTCAATCGATCGTCCGAAAGGGGCAGTTCAAGGATGGCGCGCTCGCTGCATATCTTCCGGAGGCAGCGCTGCTGCCCGAGTGGATTTTGAAGCAACTCGGCATGTGGGACGAGGTGAGCGGAAAGGGGAAGCTGCATGGCTCTTCCGGCAATCGCATCAAGGCGATCAAGCTTCGAGGCGTGCTGTCACAGGGCATCTGCCTGTCGCTCGGTGGCGAGGAAGGCAATGTGTTGCACTACCCGGAGCGTGAAGACGGCGCAGTTGCCCACATCTGCTTCGAAGGCGAGGACGTCGCTGAACTCCTGGGCGTGACGAAATACGAACCGGTTGTTCCGGCGCACATGGCGGGCAAAGCGCTCGGTGCGAATCTGGACATTACGCACAAATACGACTTCGACAACCTGAAGAAGACGCCGAACCTGTTTGAAGATGGCGAGCCGGTCGTCATTACCGAGAAGATCCACGGGACGCTGCTCCAGGTGGCGGTCGTGCCGTCGTCGATGTCCGACGAGAAGTTCTACAAAGGGCGCGTGGTCATCACCAGCAAGGGCCTGGGCGGCCGTGGTGTCATCCTCGACCACAACGACGAATCGAACGTTTACGCGCAAGCCGTAAAGAAGCACTCGCTGCTCGACAAGGTCCTTGAAGTTCTCGGCCCGGTTGCTGACGATGGGAATGTTCCGGTTCTCATGTTCGGCGAAGTTTTCGGCACGGGCATTCAGGATCTCGGCTACGGGAGCACGCTCCAGTTCCGCGCCTTCGACATCTGCATGGGAGTGCGCGAGAAAGCAGTGTTTGCGGACGCCGAGAGCTTCGAGAACTTCTGCGAGACGATGGATGTGATGTCGGTTCCGGTGCTCTACATCGGTCCGTATAGCCGCGAAGTTGTGTTGAAGCATACCGACGGCAGCACGACGATCGGCGGCGCACACATTCGTGAAGGTGTCGTCGTCAAAAGTCAGACCGAAGCGCGTCACCCGCGTTACGGCCGCAAGATTGCCAAGAGCGTCAGCGAAGCTTACCTCTTGCGCAAGAACGCGACTGAGTTCGCGTAATCGGCATTGCTCGAAGGTCCGGTTGCTGCCGTGTAACCGGGCTTTCTCTTGGCCGCCTGGATCGCGATTGGATGCGTTACGCATCCGAGAGAGCGCCACTCCCCGATCGGGAGAATGACTACATCACAACAGAGAAGCAAAGACCATGAAACCGAACTTCGAATTGCTCCGCGACGCGTTCGCGATTCTCGACGGGATTCCGGAACACGTCTTCAACCTCGACGCATGGACCGTGCAGCAAGGAGAGAGCCTGAGCTGCGGGACGATCGCATGTGCCGGCGGCTGGCTTGCGCGCCATCCCAAGTTTGCAGAGCTCGGGCTCGGTATCTCCAGGGGCGGCGATGTATGCCTGAGAACCGATGCGAATGAATCGTCCTTCGGCGCACTGTCGAAAATCTTCTCGCTACGTGGCGACGAGGACGAAATCTTCATGCCAAGCGGTGCCGGCTACAGCGATCGCGAGCTGAGTTTTGAAGTGCGCCAGGCAATGACCGACAAGCAGCTTTGGAAGCGCCGCGTGCTTCGTCTGTTCCAGGAATACGACGAGCCCTTCGATCCGAAAGTCACGGAGGGTCTTCACCTCGACGCACGGAGACAGTGACATGCCGAAACTCCAGATTCCGCGCTTGGGTGCGGACCTCGTCCTCTTAAGCGACTGGTCGTTTCGCCTGTTTCACGAGCACCGCAACTCCGGTCTGCAATCGGCGGTTGGACTGGCGAACCCCTTCAGCGGCCTTCAGGACTTCTGGGGCGCTCTGCCGGCAGAGCGATTCGCCGCGCTTGAGAAGTCGCAATGGCGCGAGGCAGACGGGTCGCTGAGCACGGTGAAGGAGCGCTACTTCAATGGCGAGCTCCAGCACCCGCTGACGATCCCGGCCGGCGCGCTCCTGACGGTCGATCGCATCTTCATTCGTAAGGGCGCGGCCGACTTCGACAGTGTGACGTTCTGGCTGAAGGCGTCGAAGGTTCCGGTCACGATCAACGGCCGGCAGGTGAAGAAGAGCGTCCGCTTCTGGGCGAAGCTGGACGACGTCAACACCATCGAATTTGAGGATTAGAACTTGGCCTTCGAGGGCTTCTTGACGATTGCGCAGCGGCCGACCTGCTGACGTGTGTTGTCGCTGACCGTTGTCTTCTCGGTGTAGGTGAGGTCGATCCGGCTGATCGTCCTCTCAACTTTCACAAACTGAGTGTTGAAACCGAAATTAACAGCGCTGGGTGTGAATACGGCGGGGTCGTGATTCGTGGAGTTTGCCTCAGCAACATAGTAACTAACAGTGCCGGCTTTTTCGTCAAGCGCGAAATCGAAATGTCGCGCTGGAACCTCGTCCAGAGCCGGTAGATCGCACGAAAGATACGTCACGGCTGCAAAACAGTTGGTCGTTGCAGCCAGCGATACAGCGAGGAAAAACGGAGTCAGTTTGTTCATTTTCTGTTGTCGATCCGGTCAATTAGCACTTCGTGGTCTACACGGATTATCTCATGCGCTTTAACCAGTTGCGAATTCGCCGAGTTAAGCGCGCTACGGAGGAAACATGAAGCAAGTTATCAACGAGCAGGGTTCGCGTCCGATCAAGATCTGGACGAACGACATCGAGGACGAGGCGCTGACTCAGGCGAAGAACCTCGCGCGCCTCCCGTTCATCGCCGGCAATGGCGTTGCGCTGATGCCCGACGTGCATGCGGGCAAGGGCTCGACGGTAGGCTCGGTCATCGCGACCGAGAAGGCGATCATCCCCGCCGCGGTTGGTGTGGACATTGGCTGCGGCATGAACGCCGTGCGCCTGTCGTTGAAGGCGAGCGACCTCCCGGAAAGTCTCACCTCGATTCGCCATCAGATCGAGCGGGACGTCCCGCTGGGTGCCGGCGGCCGGCACCAACGGGACAGTGACGTCCACGCGAACACCATGCGCCTGCCGGCGATGCCGAGCGATCGCGTCGAGGCCGTGCTCGCTGACGAGATCGTCGGGTCCATGCACAAGGTCTACGAAAAGGCGGCCAGCCAACTCGGCACGCTCGGCTCGGGCAACCACTTCATCGAGCTTTGCATCGACGAGAATCAGGACGTGTGGGTGATGCTCCACTCCGGCTCGCGTGGCATCGGCAACATGATCGGCAGCTACTTCATCGAGAAGGCGAAGAAGCGCATGGAGCTGCACTTCATCAACCTGCCCGATGGTGACCTCGCCTATATCCCGGAGGACACCGACGACTTCCGTGATTACATGGCCGCGGTCCAGTGGGCGCAGGACTACGCGCTCGAAAACCGCAAGTTGATGATGCAGACCGTCATCGCAGCGCTGCGCCAGCACATTCCGATCGAGTTCACGATCACGCAGGAGGCGATCAACTGTCACCACAACTACGTCGCGCGCGAGCACCACTTCGGCCGCAACCTGTGGGTGACGCGCAAGGGGGCTATTCGAGCCCGCGAAGGTGACCTCGGCATCATCCCCGGTTCGATGGGCCAGCGCAGCTACATCGTGCGCGGGAAGGGCAACCCTCAGTCCTACTGCTCGTGCTCGCACGGTGCCGGCCGCGTTATGAGCCGCGCCAAAGCGAAGCGGATGTTCAACCTCGACGACCTCGCGGCCCAGACTGAGGGCGTGGAGTGCCGGAAGGATGCAGACGTGCTGGACGAGATTCCGGGTGCCTACAAGAATCTGGACGTCGTGATGGGCAACCAGCCGGATCTGGTCGAAGTCGTCCACACGCTGAAAGCGATCATGTGCGTGAAGGGGGCGTGATGGCAAAGAAAGTCGGAACCTACGATATCCCGTTCGACAACGTTGGCAACCAGCTCGACTATCCGGGGCACGCGTCCGAAATGAAAGCGAACCACGAATTCGAGGATACGTTGACGTATCACTCGTGCGGACGTGGGCGCAGTTCCGTTGGTTTCACGTTCAAGCGCTCGGACGGCCGCAAGGTGAACGTCTTCTTGACGGACATGGATGACTGGATACCGCAACTCAACGGCGGAAAGATCAGCGGACGTTTCACGTTCGTCAAGCGCGGCCAGAACTACGGCTGCACGAAGCTCGGCTGATTCCGCTCGCTTAGTCTTCGACGGGCTCTTTGGCGATGTATTCCTTTTCCAAGCGATTCTTCGCCGAGAGCTCGACAACTGGAGTTTTCGCCAGTTTCCGGAACGAACCTTGGGCGTTCAGCAATTGCGCATCTGGGTCGAACCGGTAGATGTGTCTGAGAATGCCCTCCAGTTCGCGAATTTCCTCCTCGCGGACATTCGGCCAGACAACGAATATCGAGCAGCAGTCCCAAAAGCCCTCCTTGTGCCTTTTATGCGCTCGAAGGCGCCCCTTGATACCTGACGCAGACATACCAACGTAGACAACCGCCCTGAAGGGGCGCTTAGGATCGTCCGACTTCGCGGTTCGGTAAAGGACGTAGATGCCGCGAAGTCCTTTGGGTATTTGGTCAATGTCCTCGAGGGCAATAAATTCGTGGCGCTTTTCAATTAGGCGCAGCGGTTCAGGTGGTCGCGTTCTGGTAGCCATTGACGGTTCGTAAGACTGTTGCTGTTCTGACATGGCGTGCCGTCTATGCGCTCAACACCATGTAACCCCGTATTCGTGATTTGCCCACTGATATTGCCGCGCACCACAGCGGGCGTCAACCGACCCAAATTTGACGGTCATGCTCCAGATTGGTGTGACTATAATAAGTAAATGATGAACTAAATTGGGAGCGCACAATGCGAATCATCACCGGGTTCGACCTGGAAACGACGGGACTCGACTGGAACGACGGGCACCGGATCATCGAAGTCGCCGCAGTCCTCTATGACCTCGACGTGGGCACGCGCCTGGGTCAATACGTGCAGCGGGTAAATCCGCAGCGCCCGATCGACGAAAAGGCGCAGGCCGTCCACAAGATCACCTTCGACATGCTCACCGCCGAACCGACGTGGGAACAGGTCGCGCCGGCCGTTTCGACGATTCTGACGCGCACGAATTACGTCGTGGCCCACAACGGCTTTGGATTTGACTTCCCGTTTGTCACGCACGAACTGCAGCGCGTCGGCATTGCCGTCCCGGGGATCACCGGGATCGACACGATGCTGGAAGCGCGGTGGGCGACGCCGTTCGGGAAGCTGCCCAACCTCGGTGAGCTCTGCTTCGCCTGCGGTGTTCACTACGACCCGTCGCAGGCGCACGCGGCGCTGTATGACGTCGAGCGAATGATGGAAGCGTATTTCGCGGCTCGGAAGATGGGTGACTTCTTCGGCCCGCGGGCAATCGAGGCGGCTGCTTAAATTTGCGTCTGATGGAGTAAGTCAGTAATGACCAAATATACAGAAGGAAAACTCGAACTCGGCAGGTTCGGCGTGGTCAGGGGCGGCCCGGTCCATCACTACACGAACGGTAGCGGACGGTCGCAGCTGTTCCTAGCGACCGCCGGCCAGGACATGAGCCACGAGGAGATTTACGCGAACGCCGCCCGTCTCGTGAAGTGCTGGAACCTTCACGACGAGCTCGTCGCGGCCTTGAAAGCGCTGCGCGGCGAGGCAGCCTTCTCCGAAGAGTTCGGGAACACGACCAAGGCGGAGTTCGACGCCATCTGTGCGAGGGCTGACGCCGTGCTCGCGGAAGCGGAGGCGTGATGGTTTGGCTCAAAAACCACTACCGCTGCGTCGAATGCGGAACCGAATGGCACGACGAGTGGGACTGCGCCTGCGATGACGACTGCCCCAAATGCGGAACAACGATGACGCCGCGCGACAGCGAGGAGATCGAGGGCGGCCCAGACCCGCGCGAGGACAAGGACAGCCAATGCTCGTGACGATCATCGCCGACGCGTCGTGGGATCCGGAGACGGGCGCGGGCGGCTACGGCTACTGGTCTGTCTCGCAGCGCGGACGACGTTCTGGCGGCGGGGCGCTCAGATCGCTCGCGCGGAACAACAACGTCGCCGAAATGATGGCTGTCGTGAACGGAGTGCACATGGCGTTCGCCCACGAGATAGCGATGCCCGGCGATTCACTGCTTGCTCAGACGGACTGTCAGGCGGCGATTCTCGCGTTCGAGGGCAAGCGTGTCCTGAGCGTCGACGAAAGAATGATCGTCGAAGGGCTGAACAGACTGATCGCCGCGAAGCAGGCAGACATCCGGTTCAAGCACGTCAAGGGCCACACGCGGGGCGAGGTTCCCCGGTTGTGGGTGAACAACCATTGCGACGGGCTGGCGAAGACCGGTATGCGTGAGGCACGCGCCCGTGTGAAAAGCGGTGCGCCCCCGGTCGCGGTCGAGAAACCGAGCCCACCAAATAAGACACCCGAGCAACGCGCGGCGCAGCGGCGAAAGCGAGCTGCTGCCGAGCTCAGGAACAAGACGAACCTGCGCAAATTTGCGTTCGAAGAAACAGGAACTACAAGCGATGTGGACACCGGCGTTTTACCAATACCGCCTTGGGAAGAACAGCAACTACCTGAACAGCCTCTGGCTGGGGACGGTGTGGGCGTTTCTGTCGCTGCCTGAGCTGCTGCTCTTCATGTGGCTGTTGCCCATATGTGACCGGCCGAGCACGTTCTTCGGCCGGACGCGGGTGACGTTGCTCCTGATCCTCAAGCTGCCCATTCTCGGGCTGCTGGGTGGCGTGACCACCGAGGACGTGTCCGTCGAGGAAGTGCTGCGTCGCCTGCAGTCTGTCCAGTGACGGGTTCTTAGACTGAAACCAGAGAAGGGAAGTGACGTATGGCTGCTTTTGCGTGTGACTGCGGTGAAGAACTGGACGAGGGCGCGGTTTCGTGCAGCGCGATCATCCCGCCGGCAACTGGCGAACCGGGTGATGTGCCTGCCGGGCACTCGCTCGTCATCACCGCGACGTGTCCCGAGTGCGGTGTCCAGCGCGCGGGCGTGTTCTCCGCAGACGACCTGACCGCCATCTGAAGCAATGGGCCGGTTCGCCGGCCCACAACCACACTGACGACCATGAAACGAGAATTCCAAACTGAAGAACTGACGGGCGCCGAGCTCGACTACTTCGTCGCTGTCGCGGCCGGTATCACGCACGAGAAGCCGCTGGGCGAAATGCGGCCGGGCCGCACGTTGATCCGCGAAGAGAGTCAAGACGCTGAAGGGCCGATCTCTTACTTCCGCGCATTTCAGCCGTCCTCCAACCCCACCGACGGTCACCCGCTGATCCAAGACGAGCGGATCAATCTGAACGCACCCGGTCCGATGGGTGCCCTGGACCCGAAGAAGCTCTGGTTCGCGTTCATCGACACCGGTTCGTTTGCAGGCTCGAAGGCATGGTTCGGCGCTACGCCGCTCGAGGCAGTCTGCCGCGCATATGTCGCCCTGAAGCTGGGTGACGTTGTCTCCTACACGCTGAGCGAGTGACCCATGAAAAAGCAGAAAACCAACCCGCTGGATACGCTCGTTCTCGGCGACCGTGTCGGCAATATCCAGCACATTGACACCTGCGATCACGGCAGCATTGCAGAGGTCGTGGTGGCCTTCGGGGACGGCGATCCGTGCGAAGAAGGCATCGAGCTCGCCAAGCGCATCGTGGCACTTCCGAAGCTGATCGGCGCTCTCCAGAGCATCGGTGACGCGTTCGAGGAAGGCAGTGCCAGCATTTTCAACGCCATGACGGCCGCGCGTGAAGCGCTCGACGCTGCGGGGATCAAGCGATGACGCCCGAACACCGTGAGCAGTTGGAACTGGTGGTCCGCTGCGATCCGTCTCTGCTGATCTACTACATCAAGAAGTCCACCGGATTCGATCCGAAATTGGTCGAGCGTGTCTTCGAGCTCGCAAAGGACCAGGCGCGCACGCTGCTCGCCGCGGGCCAGAATGAAGTCAGCCACAAGGAAAACGCATCATGATGTCTGTCGTTCAACACTGCCTGACCAAAATTGCTGAGGAAGCAAGCGAGATCGCACAGATCGCGCTGAAGGCGCAGCAGTTTGGGCTCAGCGAGGTGCAGCCTGGTCGTGAAGAATCGAACGCGCAGCGGATGTATGCGGAGCTCAACGACCTGCTGGCAATGGTGCACCGGTTGAGGAGCGTGTCAGGTGGCGAATTCCATTTCGTGCCCGACGAAGGCGCGATGGACCAGAAGCGCGCGAAGGTAGCCAGCTATCTCGACTATTCGCAGCGGCTCGGGCTGGTTGCCGCGGGTGGAGCGCCGACATTGAGCGCGGACGTGCGGGTCACGCTCGAAATGTTCATGTCGATCTACCGCTGCAAAGGGTGGGAAGGCGACGTCGCATATCAGCGCGCACAAGCCATCCTCGAAGGGGCGAGCAAATCGTGAACACTGAAGATATCTTGGCGCGCGTCCACGCGTTTGTGAGTCTTGATCGGCAGGTTCACTCGCGTGCCGGAAACGGTGCCCCGATCGCTGCCCGCGGTGAGGCATACAACCTGATGCGCGAGGCGATCGAAGCGGTCTGCAAGGAGCGCGACCACTGGAAGGCAAACCATGACGCGCAGGTGCAGCGTGCCCGTGTGCTGGTCGACCGCCCGGACATGCCGCTCGAGCGTGTGCGGGCATACCAGCAGATTGGCGAGCTCCAGCGTCAGGTCGAGGTGCAGCGCATGCTGCTTCAGGCGTTCTCCGGGCAGTTGCAGTGTCCGGAGAACGAAGATCCGATGGCAGACGACCAACGTAGCCGTGATCAGTCGATCGAACGGCTGACTGCCGCCTATGTTCGCCAGCAACCGCTGCCGGTCCCCGACCAGATGGCTCTCGTCTGGCGCGCCGACATCGGTCGTCTGCGAAACGACTGGATCCACAAGAACGCCTACTTCGAGCTGCACGTTCCGAAGTCTCGTTCCATTCGCAACGCGATTTCGGACTACCACTACGCGCTGGACAACCGACAGCATGGCGGTGTCGCGGTGAGCAACGCATTCGACGCGATTTGCAAAGCGATGGGCATGCAGTGGGAGCGGGGCAAAGAAGCCAAGCGTCGTGCCGAAGCTCAATCGCGAGAATTGAACCAGACGAACAACGGGGGCAACCCATGAGCAGACCCGATACGGGCAACGCCAGCGCGCTGACGAAAGAAGCGGTAATGCAGGAAGCGCAGGAGCGCGTCTATCGAGACTCCGACGACAACCGAACTGGTGACGTGCTCGGCTTCTGCGAGTGGATCTGCGACAAGCTCGCCACGTGCGCCGGTTCGCTGACGGATGAGCAGACCCTCGCTCGCGCGGCTGAACTGTTGGACACGCAGGGGTTGTCGCCGGCGCGTGACTACGCGGCAGACAATATCCGCAAGCTCCTCGCTATGTCTCCTGCGGAACGGCCCGTGTTGACTGACGAGCGGACTGCGTTCGTGAAGTTCTGGCGCGAAGTGGATGAAATGGACGCGGAGAAAACTGCTAAAGCGGCGTTCGCCGCCGGCATGGCATTCGCCCGCACCGCACCCGGCGACGCTACTTCCCGGTCTGTCGAAGGATGAGAGCACCACGCCGATGCCCCAGGCTCTCTAGCTGGTTTCTTCGGCCACAGTGGGGACAGAACACGTAGATGCCGAAGGAGTCAATTCCGATCTTCTCGGCGTCGAAGTCCCATTCCTTATGGCACTTGATGCATAACCAAGTATTCACGGCGACCTCCGACCTGTCGAAAGGACGAGAAATGAACGATAGGACAAACCCGGAAGAAAACAAGATCGCCGCTATGGCGGCAGCAGCGCCGGCCGACGAGCGGGCGGCTTTCGAACAGTTGAAGAACTGGCCGAAGATGGCGCCGCGCGAGGCGTTCTATGCAGGTTGGCAAGCCGCGCGCGTGGCTGCATCGCCCGCTGCGGTGGCGGTGGCGTATATCGCGAAGGCCGATCTGAACCGCATCCAGAAAGATCGGACGTTCCACGTCAGTGTTATCGGGGTGAAAGAAGGCCGGTTCAATACCGCGTTGTTCGCCGCCCCGCAACCCGCGCAGGCCGACGCGACTGTCGATGCGCGGCCCGATCCCGCATGTGCGGCGATTCAGTTCGCGTTGAGCCTGGACGACGGTTCGTCGATCGATTTCCTGAACAACTGGAACGAAGGCGAATTCGATGTGCTTCGCCGCGAATGGCCCGAGGCACCGGAGGACGTCTATATCGGTGCGGATCCGCTTCATCCCGGTCCTCCTCGCGCATTGGCAGGTGCCGAATGATGACCGATCGACGTGGTGATGCTATGGGAACGATGGGACCGAACGACTTCCAGCACGTTGCCGACGACCCGCAGCGAGTTGGGGAGATCGCGGATGCGGAAATTGACGCATTGCGGGCAACGAAAGGGGGTGTCGATGAAATCGCTTGATGCTCGCCCGTGCTTTGTCGCGATGATCGCGGTGTTTGGCGGACTCCCTGTCGTGTGCTTGCTCGACATTCTTTCGCGGGGTTGAACCATGCACGTCAAAGCGATCAAGTTCAAGGACACGTGGGCGGCTCCAGGCAGCCAGCTCCATGCCGCGCTCGAGGGCAAGGATTTCGAGCTTGCGCGGGAGATCTACGACCGGTGCGAGGCGGATAACCGAAAGCTGCTTGAGAAAGTCCTGCAGGAGTCGGCGTGAAAGCGGCCAGCACCACTGTTTCGTTGATCGGCGGAGTAGTAGTTCTGCTAATGCTGGCTGGCACGCTCGGGCTAATCGACTTTCAGATCTGCGTGGCTGGGCCGGGCGAGTGCCACGTCGAAGTCATTCACAAGAACGGCGCATCGACGCCTTTGAACTACGGGAAGCAACACATATGAAAGGTTTGTTGATCTGGGTCGCAATTATCGGCGGCACCGTCTTGGGCGTGCGTAGCTGCGTGCACTCGGACTGGTATCAGAACAGTGAGCGTGAACGGACTGCACAGGAGAGGTTCGAGCGGACCCCACACGTCATCCGTGAGGCGGATGACTGCAAGGTGTATCAGTGGCGGGATGGCGACGGCACTGCTCACTACTTCACAAAATGCCCGAACTCGACGGTCCAGACCGATCGAAATTACACGCAGTCGTGTGGCAAGAGCTGCGCGCGACAGAAAGTCGAATCAGTCACGACCGTCACAGACTAGGTAGTTAGCGAAAGGACGCGCTGAAGAGTCTTCTTGCTTCGGCAAATGCCTCTTCAGGCGTGTCGAAACTGGCTTCGCGATAATTGGTAGTTCCGAATCGGTTGCCATTCTCGTCGGTGGGTGTGAACTCAAATACCCATTTGCAGGTTGGGAATTCCGGTTTAGGTTGATAGACGCGAATGTCAACGCTAAAGCGTCCAATCTGCTCCGTGCGGAAGTGCGACATGTGGCCTCCTTTCGTATGGAAAGAGTATTGCACAGAAAGGTGGACGCAAACTGGTAGCGTAGGTTGCAACAATGTCGGTGAAGCGTTTTACCTGACAGTCTCCCATCACTCCCCGCGTGCCCAGCCCTCGACATCAGGATCGAAGCGCACGCCGGCTTCCATCTGCTGGCGGAACCACGCTTTCTCAGCCTCCTCCTCCTCTTCGATCGTCGGCCGCCCCTCGGCCTTTCGCATTGCGTTCATACGAGCGATGTCGGCTTGAAGGTCTGCGGCCAACGCTGCTACATGAGTGGCCGCTCCATAGCCGATCGCGTCGGCCAATTCCTTATCGAAAAATTTCGTCATGACCGGTTTACGGCATGTCGCTAGGAAGGTTTAGGGACGGTCGAGATTTTGGCTAAGCTGCGATCTTGCTTTCGATTTCCCCCGCGTTCTCCGCTGATGCGGCAGCCAATTGCTCAAGATACGCGTCGAGCTTGGTAATCCACTCTCGACGTTCCTTGTCGTAGGTATGGCGGTTATATGTGCCTTCGACGCCACCCAAAACGTGTCCCAGCATCACTTCACCCACGTCCCGAGGGCAGCCTAGCGAGGCCAAGATCGTGCGAACGGTGCGTCGTAGATCATGTGGTGACCAGTGCGTCACGGTCAATCTTGGGTGAAAGCCTCGGCTCTTGCTATAGGGCTGCCAGTGGTAGACGGCGGTCTGAACGATCAACTGGCTCGTAGCTTCTCCCGTCTTGTTGGGGAAGAGGGGGCCGTTTCCGAACCGTAGCATGCGAGCCAATACTATCTCTTTGGCGCGGCCCACCAGAGGAACCCGCATGTCGGTAGCGCTATCGACGTTGTGATTCTTGGTTTTGGCTTTCGGTATGGTCCACCACCAACCGTCCGATTCCTCAGAGATTTCTGCTCCTTCCATCGAGCAGATTTCACCGCCGCGCGTTCCGGTCCACAGGTAGAGAGTCAGGGCATCGTGGAGCAAGGTGGAGCAGCGGGGGAACCACCGGAACAATTCGATGAGTTCCGACGAGGACAGGACGCGCTTCTCTTTTCGTAAGGCACCGCCTTGTCGCTTTCCCTTGCTCCGTAGCTTGCCGCGCATGATGTTCTGCCACCAGTTTGGCGTTGATTCCGGAATGCGGCCGGCGTCCATCGCGTGAATCCAGGCGAGGTTCAGTTCGCAGCGAAGCTTGCTTGCCATCGCCGGAATGTGGGAGAGGGACTGGAGCAAGTCGAAGCATTCGGCGCGCTTCAGGTTCTTGACCTCGGTGTTCTCGATACGCTCCAAATACTGATCGAACATATATTCGACGAGGTCGGCGCCCTTGGTCTTCCGTGCCTTGAGGACGTGCTCGTTGTAGTAGTCGGTGCACGCCATCCTGACCGTGTAGGGCGGTCTTGAGGCTTCCAGCTGCTGGTCGAGCAGGCGCTGCTTTTCTAGCTTTCGGTTAAGGGCGACGTCGAGCCCTGAGCTTCGAATGCGGCGTTGTTCTTCCCAAGCGGCGATTGCCGCGGCAAAGGGCAGGGCCGGCCACTCCCCGAGCTTGATCTGCTTCATCTTGCCGTCGAGGGGAGACTTGTATCGGTAGATCCAAGTCCTGCGCTTGTTGCTCGCAGCGATCCGTAGTCCGACGAAGCCATCGATCGCCTCATCGGTTCCCGGAGTCATTCTCCTTATCTCGTTTGCGTCAAATTTCAATTTTCCACTCCAAAAAACCTACGCTAAAACCTACGCCGTGGTTTTGGCTTGGAGGGGAATTCAGGCGCTATGAGGCTGCTGCAAGTGCCACGCTACGCATCCGCCCACTTCCTCAACAGATTGTGATAAATCCCGGTGAGCGAAATGACCACCGGGTCCTTCGCCCCTTTTTCTGCGGAAAGCGCCTGAATCTGCGTATCGAGCTGAAACAGCAGCGTGCGATCACCGTCGTCGCGCACCATGCTCTGAATCCAGAAGAACGACGCGACGCGCTCGCCGCGCGTGACGGGCGTCACCTGATGCAGGCTGGACGCCGGATACAGCACGAGATCGCCTGCCGGCAGCTTCGCGCGATGGGTGCCGTACGTATCCTCGACACACAGCTCGCCGCCGTCGTACGCATCGGGTTCCTCGAGAAACAGCGTCGCCGACAGGTCGCTGCGCACGCGGAAATCCGTGCCGCGCAGCAGCCGGATCGCGTTGTCGACGTGCGTGCCGAACGTCTCGCCGCCTTCGTAGCGATTGAACAGCGGCGGAAACACCTTGAGCGGCAGCGCTGCCGAAAAGAACAGCGGGTGGCGCGCGAGCGCGTCCTGGATCGCGTCGCCCACCGCACGCGCGGCAGGCGAGCCTTCCGGCAATTGCCGGTTGCGTTTCGCGAGCGCCGACTGCGCGCCGGACGTCGCGTTCCCGTCGACCCATTCGGCCGCGTCGAGGTGGGCGCGGCATTGCGCGACCTGCGCCTTGGTCAACACACCGGGGATATGAAGCATCATGTTGCGGATTCCATGACGTGCGGCGCCAGTTGCATTGCCGCCGCACGAAATGCGTCGATCGGCGACGACGCGAGATACGCGCGCATCTTCGCGACGAACGCGGGGGTAGCGGTGGCCGGCACGTGCGCGAGCCAGCCGAGCGCCTCGTCGATGCGTCCGCGCTCGGCAAGCAGCCGCGCATAGTTGAACTGGCCGCGGAAGTCGCCGGCGACGGCGGCGCGGCGATAGTGGTCGAATGCGGCGTCGGGGTCGGCCGGTACGACCCAGCCGTCCTCGTAGAAGCCGCCGATCAGGTTGATCGATTTCGCATGGCCGAGCGCGGCCGCGCGGCGGAACCAGTCGAGTGCGTCGGCGCGGTTCTCGTCGACGCCGTTGCCGAGCGCGAGCGCCGTCGCGTAGTTGTACATGCCCCAGTCGAGCCCCGCCTGAGCGGCGAGCCGGTACCAGTACACGGCGACCGGCGCGCACGCGGCCGTGCCCCAGCCGAACTCGTAACAGCGGCCGAGCATGTTCATCGCCATCGCGTGGCCGGCCCGCGCCGCGTGCCGGAACCAGTTGAACGCGGCCGCCGGGTCGCGCGCGACGCCATGCCCGTCGAGCAGGTACTGCCCGTAGACGGCCTGCGCATCGACGATGCCGTTGTCGGCTGCCGCCGCGACCCACGCGGCGGCGCGCTCGGGCGGCCCGGCCAGGATGTCGGCGAACTCGCGCGGCGATACCGACGCGAGCGCCTTCAGCGACACGGCCTCCATCGATCAGTAGCGCGCGTTCAGCGTGACGAACGCCGAGCGGCCCGGTGCGATCGACGCGTAGTGCGCCGGGTACGCCTGGTCGAAGTAGGTGCGGTTGAACAGGTTGTTCACGTTCAGCTGCAGGTCGAGCTTCTTGTTGATCCGGTACTGCGCCATCGCGTCGAAGCGCCAGTACGACGGCACCGCTCGCAGGTTCGCGGGATCGCCGAACACTTCCGACATGTAGAACGCGCCGCCGCCGACCGTGAACTTCGGCGTCACGTCGTAGTTCGACCACATCGTGAGGCTGTGCTTCGGCGTGTTCGGGAAGCGGTTGCCGTTGTTCGCCGCGTCCTTGCCGTTGTCGCGCAGCGCGCTCTTCATGTACGTGTAGCCGCCGAACACCTGCCACTGTTTCGTGATCTGCCCGGCGACGCCGAGCTCGAGGCCCTGCACGCGCTTGTTGCCGACCATCGCGTACTGGTTGTTCGGCAGCGTCACGCGCGCGTTCGTCGTATCGATCTGGAACAGCGCGGCGGTGAGTGACAGCTTGTCGTTCAGCACGTTCCACTTCGTGCCGAGCTCGATGCTGCGGTTCTTCTCGGGCGCCATCTGGTCGGCGTTCGGGCCGACGCCGCCGCGGCCCGGCGTGAGCGACTGCGTTTCGCTGCCTTCGCCGAGCAGCATGCCGGCCGGCGTCGACGACGTCGCGTACGACGCGTAGATGCTGCCGTTCTGCGCGGGCTTGAACACGAGGCCGGCCTGCCAGTTCACGAGCGTGTCGTCGCGCGTATAGGTTTTGCCGCCGTTGGCCTTGGTATCGGTGAAGCGGGTCGAGTAGTCGTCGACGCGCACGCCGGCGTTGACCTGCCAGCGCGGCGTGATCTCGATCGTGTCGAAGCCGTAGATCGACTTCGTCGTGGTGCGTGCATGCGCGTAGTCGTTGTTGCGCGTGATCGAACCGGCCCACGGGTCGTTCGGGTTCGGCGACCAAAGGCTCGTGCAGTTGTAGCCCGATGCGGCGCCGATGCCGTTCTGGCAGACCTTGCCGGTGTCGGTCGCGACCTTGTATGAATCGCGCTTGCCCCATTCGCGCGTCAGCTCGATGCCGGTCGTGAAGCTGTGCTTGAACGAGCCGGTGCGGAACTCGCCGAACAGCTCGGTCAGGTTCGCCAGGCTGTTGATCGAGCTGTCGCGGTTGTTGTTGCGGCGCCAGACCTTGCCGTTCACCACGTTGCCCTGGCTGTCGTCCGGCTGGGTCCAGATGTAGTCCTGCGTCGATTCCGTGTAACGCGTGGTGTTGCGGATCGTCAGCGCCGACGTGATGTCGTGCTCGATCTTGATCGTGCTGATGTCCGACGTGGTCTTGCGGAAGTCGCGGTCGATCAGCCCGTAGAAGTTGTGGCGGTCGACGGGGGCCGGATAGATCGTGCCGACGTTCGCCGGTTTGTTCGACGCCGTATAGAAATACGGGATGCCGCCGTCGGGCATGTCGTCGGTCGACAGGTGGTAGTAGCTCGCGGTTACGCGCGTCGGTGTACCGAGGCCGAACGCGATCGACGGCGCGACGCCCCAGCGCTCGTTGTTGACGGCGTCGCGGCCGGCGACGTCGTTGTTGTGGCTCATCAGGTTCAGGCGGAACGCGGCGTGATCGGCGAACTGCCAGTTGCCGTCGGCCGTGAAGCGGCGATAGCGGTCGGTGCCGAGGCCCGCGCTCGCGGCGGCGGTGGTGCCGAGGTGCGGGGCCTTCGTGATCAGGTTGATGCTGCCGCCCGCGCCGCCGCGGCCGCCGTATGCGCCATCGGAGCCCTTGGTGATCTCGATGCGCTCGGTATTGAAGATCTCGCGCGTCGTGGCGCCCGTGTCGCGCATGCCGTCGACGAACATGCTGCCCTGCGTGTCGTAGCCGCGGATGAACGGACGGTCGCCGAGCGGGTTGCCGCCTTCGCCGGCGCCGAACGTGATGCCGGGCACGGTGCGCAGCGCTTCCGTCAGCGTCGACGCGCCGCTGTTCTGGATCAGCTCCTGCGGGATCACGGTGACGGATTTCGGCGTGTCGACGAGCGGCGCGGTGAATTTCACGGAAGCCGAGAAATCGGCCTTGTAGCTGTGCTCGGCCTTGCCCTGCACCTCGATCGGCGCGAGATGGCCTTCGGTGCCGGCCGGGGCGGGCGGCGGCGTGCCGTCCGCCGCGAATGCCGGGCTGGCGGCGAGCACGCTGCACAGGGTGGTGAATTTGCCGAGCTTCAGCTCGTCGGGACGTGACTTCATGGTGCGCTTCGACCTCGCGGTGTGGCCCCGGGGCGGTGCGCTGCGGAAATGTGCACGCCGCCGGGAATTATTACGATTTGTTTTCAGGCGGCATTCTATGTAATTTCATCGCGAATGAGAAGCGTTCTTGTTCTCGTTTGTTAGGGAATTGTTGACGAATGTTACGGGGTCGTTGCGGAGGGAAGATTGGCCGAATGACCAGATAGGAAGGGCTTGTCGGGCCGGTTAGAGTCGCAGTGTCGCGATTCACTTGGTATGACAGCAAAATGCTAATATGACTGCATTGAAAGCAATCTTGATGAGGCGCACCATGCCGGTGATCACCGTCCGAAATCTGTCCGATGAAGTGCATCGAGCACTTCGCATTCGCGCGGCCCAACATGGGCGAAGCACCGAAGCCGAGGTGCGCGACATTCTCGAACAGGCCGTTCTTCCGGGCGGGCGGCTCAAGCTGGGAACGATGCTGGCGGCAATCGGGCAGGAGGCCGGCGGATTCGATTTCGACGCCCAGCGCGACAAGACGCCTGCCGACCCGATGAGCTTCGAATGATCCTTGTTGATACGAATGTCATTTCCGAACCGCTACGACGCGAGCCGAACGCGGCCGTGATCGAGTGGCTCGATGCCCAGAATGTCGAAACCTTGTTTCTGGCTGCGATCAGTCTCGCGGAAATACGATTGGGCGTGGCTGTATTGCCGGAAGGACGCCGGCGAGAGTGGCTGCATCAGAGCATCGAGCAGCGCGTGCTGCCATTGTTTCGCGGACGAATCCTGCCATTCGACGATGCTGCGAGCAAAGCGTATGCGAGCCTTCGCACACGCGCTCGTGCCGCAGGTGTCGCAATTGCACCATCCGATGGTTTTATCGCCGGCACGGCCGAAGCGAACGGCCTGATCGTCGCCACGCGCGACGTCACGCCGTTCGAGGCAATGGGGATTCGCGTAATCGACCCGTGGGCGCGCTAGCGAGCCCACGGCTGCCGGCCCCGCAGGCTGCCCCGCAATTGAAAAACGCGCCGTGCGATGCGGCGCGTTCTGCTTCAGGCAAGCGCGCCCGTCAACCTGGAACGACGGCAGGCGGGCGCGAGACCCTGGATGCGATTCAATCGACGCCGTGAAACACCGCGTCCTCCGGCCCGAGATATGCCGGCGGGCGCCACGTCGCGTCGCGCATCGAATGCTGGACGAGGTTCTCGACGCCGAGCAGCACCGCGAAGATCGCCATCCGCACCGGAATGCCGTTGTCGGTCTGACGGAAGATCGCGAGGCGCGGGTCGCGGTTCAGGTCGACCGACAGGTCGTTCGCGCCGGGCCGGCTGTCGCGCGGCAGCGGGTGCATGATCAGCGTGTCGGGCTTGCACACCGTATCGACGAGCGCCTGGTTGATCTGGAAATCCGGCGTGTAGCCTTCGAACGACTCGTCGGTGAAGCGCTCCTTCTGGATCCGCGTCGCGTAGACGACGTCCGCGCCGCGCAGCCCGGCCGCGAGGTCGGTGGTCTGCTCGATCACGTGGCCGTTCGTCGCGATCTGGTCGACGATGTAGGCCGGCATCTCGAGCGTCGGCGGCGACACGAGCGTGAACTTCAGCCCGCGGTACAGCGCAAGCAGCTTGACGAGCGAGTGCACGGTGCGGCCGTACTTGAGGTCGCCGACCAGCGCGATGTGCGCGCCGTCGACGATCTTGCCGAGCCGCGAGAACTCGCGCTGGATCGTATAGAGATCGAGCAGCGCCTGGCTCGGGTGCTCGCCGGGGCCGTCGCCGCCGTTGATCACGGGCAGGTTGGTCGCGCGCGCGAACTCGGCCACCGAGCCTTTCTCCGGGTGGCGGATCACGAGCGCATCGACGTAGCCGGCCATCACGCGGCTCGTGTCGTAGATCGATTCACCCTTGGCCATCGACGAGAACGTGAAACCCGTCGTGTCGCACACCGAGCCGCCGAGCCGGCAGAAGGCGGCGCCGAACGACACGCGCGTACGCGTGCTGGCTTCGAAGAACAGGTTGCCGAGCACGGCGCCTTCCAGGACGCGCGAAATCTTGTGGCGGCGTGCGATCGGCTGCATCACGTCGGCCACGCGAAACAGCGCCTCGACCGATTCCCGCGAGAACTGGTCGACCGACAGCAGCTGCGGCTTGCCTTCGAAAAAGAACTGCTTGGCGAGCCCTTGGTTATCTACGCTTTGCGTATAGCTGCCGCCTTCCGGTGCCGAGCGCTCGACGATTTCCGACACGAAGCGCTCGACGATCTCGGGCATCCCGCGCGATTCCTGCGAATCGTCGGGCAACAGCCAGGTGTCCAGCGCGCGCCGGCTGACGCCGATGCGATTGGCGAACGCTTCGCGGGTCATGTTGAGGCGGCGCATCGCGTCGCGGAGGAAGGCTTGCTGGGGAACGGTCATCGGCGGCTCCTGACGGAAAATATACGCGGTGCGTATATTAGTTCCTGGCGCGTTGAAGTCAAGGAAAATCTGCGCGAACCGGCTGTGTGGCCCATGTGACATGCGGCGGGTTCGTAGTGGCGCGTCGCGGCCGTCTCCGTATAATCAGGTCAGGCCCCGTGCCCGGCGTCTTGCCGGGCACGGGGCCGCATACGATTCGCCCGTCGGGCTTGTTGATTCGAAGGAGAATGAGAATGACGCGTACGATTGCTGCAATGCTGCTGGTGGTGACCGCCGCGCTCGCCGGTTGCAACACGGTCGCCGGCGTGGGCCAGGATATTTCGAAGGGCGGCCAGGCGATCAGCGATACGGCTGAAAAGGCCAAGTAAGCCGGCCGGTTTCGGAATGCAGAAAGCGCCGGGCCGTCCCGCGATTGCGGGGCGGCCCGGCGCTTTTTTTTCGGCCCGTGCCGACGTCGGCGACGCCGGCGGCGTCACGCGTGTTCGACGAACGCGTAGCGGCCTTCGACCTTGCGCGGCGTGAACCAGCCGTAGTCGGGGAACATCCGGTTGCGCACGTACCAGACGTAGCCCACCAGCAACGCGGTGATCACGAGACTCGGCAGCGCGGTCGACGGATCGCGTCCGAGCTCGGCGATGGTCTTCGGCAACTGCAGCAGCGACAGCAGGATGAACGCGTGATAGGCGCCGACGCGATGGGTCGCGAAGCCCCAGATGAACAGCAGCGACAGCGGCACGGTCAACGCCAGGAACACGGCCACGAGGCCGGTGCCGGCGCCGCTTGCGAAGAAGTAATACGCGAGCACGAGGCTGATCGCCAACTGGGCGATACCGAGCGCGACCAGGATCCGGACGTGCACCTTGTTCTTGCGGCAGCGCTCGGGGTCGGGGCGCGATGCGATCAGGTGCGCGAGCACGCGATCCTTGAGCCCCTGTCCGGACAGTTCGGCCAGTGCGTCGGCCTTCCTCGTTCCCGCGGAGAGCAGCACCGCGATTCTTGTTTTGGCTTCCTTCCTGTTCATTGCGTGTCGGATTGTTGTTCGATGGTTGTCAAAGGGGCCGGCCACGCGAATATTGCATCTTGCGGGGTGGTGCGCAATCGATTTGCGGCACGCGGACACATTCCTACAGTGGCCGGGGGCGCGGGCCACGACGATGTGACGGGAGGAAGTGGCCGCCGTTGCCGCAATCCCGCGATGACCGCCGTCAGTCGGCGGCGGTTTGAGCGGGCGCGCGCGCGGGGCTGGCCGGCCGGGCATCGTGCGTGCCGGCGAGCCGCTCGCGCCGCCGCGTCGCGCCGACGAGCATGCCCGCGACGACGAGCGCGATGCCGGCGACCCGCGTGACGTTCAACGTTTCACCGAACAGCGCGACCGCGAACAGCACGGCCGAGACCGGCGCGACCGCCGTGAACAGCGCGGCCTCGGTTCCGCTGGTGCGCGCCGAACCCGCGTACCAGCACAGGTAGCCGAGCACGGTCGGCACCAGCGCGTAGTAGGCGATTGCCGACACGGCGCCGACAGTCCAGCCGTCTGCGACCGCGTGCCATTCGAATACAGCCGGCACGAGCGCGAGGACGAAGCCGAGGCCCGACATCGCGGTGGACAGCGCGAGCGGCGGCAGCGGCGCGGCAAGGCGCCGGTTGAGCAGGATGAATACGGCTTCGCATGCGACGGCGGCCAGCACCAGTGCATCGCCGGCAAGCGTCCGGAGCGACGGCAGCGCGTGGCCGGGGGCGAACGTGACGAACAGCACGCCGGCCGTGGCGAGCGCGGCGGCCGCCCAGTCGCGCGGCGTCTGCCGCTCGCGCAGCACGACGGCTGCGATCAGCGTCGACATCGCGGGCAGCGTGCCCAGCATCACGCCAGCGTCGAGCGGCGACGACAGCTTCGTGCCGCTGATCAGCAGCACCGTATAACCGACGCCGCCCGCCGCAGCCTGGATGACGAGCAGCACGCCGTCGCGGGTGGAAATGCGTGGCCAGCGCATTCGCTGCGCGCGCATCAGCGCGAGCAGCAGCGGTGTCGCGATCAGGAAGCGCAGCGCGGTGGCCGTGAACGGCGGCAGGCCGCCTGCCGCGAGACGGCTCGCGATGACGGTGCTGCCGACGCCCGCCATTGCGGCGGCGAGATAGAGATAGCCGACCAGTCGTGTCTTCATGCGCCGCATCGTCGCGTATGGCGGCGTCGCGCGTCTTGAACGAAATTGCAGCGGGTGCGGGCGCGTCGAGGGCAGTGCGTGGGGCGTTGCGCGTGTGCGTTCGCGCAGACTGCTGCCCAAGCCCAGGCCCAGGCCCAGGCCCAGGCCCAGGCCCAGGCCCAAGCCCAGGCCCAAGCCCAAGCCCAAGCCCAAGCCCAAGCCCAAGCCCAAGCCGCGTCAGCCGTCGTCGACGTCGGGGCCCGCCTTCGATCGCCTTGCGACCGATCGCGTTGCGCGGGGACGCAGGGCATCAACCGACCTGCGTAAACCTCCCAGGCGTGATCCCGAACTGGCGCGCGAACGCACGCGTCAGGTGGCTCTGATCGGCAAAGCCGGCTTCGGCCGCGGCATCGGCGATCGGCAGGCCGCTGGCGAGCAGCGCGCGTGCCAGCCGCGCACGCGACTGGATCAGGTAGGCGTGCGGTGTGATGCCGAGTTCACGGGCAAACCCGCGCAGCAGCTGGAAGCGGCTCACGCCGCTCAGGCCGGCCAGCTCGGCGAGCGAAACGGGGGCGGCCGGTGCCGCGTCGAGCCGCTCCCGCGCGATGCGGATCGCCGGTGCAACGCCCGCCGTCGACAGCGTGCGGTTCGCGTGCCGGGCGAGCAGCCCGGCGACGAGCATCACGAGTGCCTCGTCGCGGGCAAGCGGCCGGGATTCCTCCGCGACGATGCGCGCATGGAGCCGGCCGACGGCGGCCGTGAGCCGCGCGTCGCGCACCGCCGGATGCGCCAGCTCGATGCCGCCGAGGCCTTCTTCCGCCGCGACGCCCGCGACCAGCGCGGGCGCGAGGTACAGCATCCGCCAGCGCCGGCCCGTGCCGGCCTCGATCGGCGAACCGTCGTGCATCTCGCCCGGGTTGACCATGATCGCGTCGCCGGCCAGGGCGTCGACCTGCCCGCGGCCGCTCCACGACCGGTGCGCGCCGCTGACGATCACGCCGACCCCGAATTCGTCGTGCGCGTGGCGCGGAAACGCGCGGTCGGATTCGAGGCTGATTGCCTCGATGTCTTCGCCGGTCCGTCGGTAGTGGGTGACGCGGTGCATGTGCGCTCCTCGCGCCGGTCGCGGCGCGGATTTCGTGCACTTTAGCGCGTTCCGGCGCCGCGCGCCCTTCATCCTTTTGGCCGATACCGCGCATCGCGCGCAGCCCGCACCATGTGCACATGAGCAGCGTACACGGCCCGCCGGGCCTGAAGCTGCGCGGGAGACGGCAGGTGGAACGACAGGATCCGGTATTCATTCAGGTTGGCGCGCTCGCGGACGGCTTCGCGCCGGAAGCGAACATCCTCGCATCCGTCGATGCGCTCGCCGGGCATACGCTGACGCTCGGCGACGCGTCGGGGGCATGGCGGGTCTACACGTTCGAGCCGGGCGCGCTGCAGTGGCGCGACGCGGCGACCGGCACGGGCGGCCGCGAGCCGTGTCGCGTGACGCGGTTGCGCAACGGGCTGTACTTCGTCGACTACATCGATTCGGCCGCCCGCGCGACGTCGGTCAGTCTCGTGATCGATCTCGACAACGGTGTATGGACGTCGGTTGTCGGCACGCTGCCGACCGAAGCCGACACGCGTATCGACGCATTCACGCGGGTTGCGCGCGGGCTGCCGCTGACGGGCGTCGAGGCCGGTTTCCGGCACGGCACGCTCGGCGGCCATACGCAGCCGGGGCCGCTGCACGGGCCCACGCGCGAGCTGATCGGCAAGCGGACGATGTACCGCTACAGCCCGACCGAATGCTACGAGCACATCTACCTGAACGAGAACTTCTACGCGTGGCAGTGCCTGCAGGGTGTCGAAGGCGGGCTGGCCGATGTCGACCGCTGCCATTACTTCAGGATTGCAGAGGAGCTGTATCTGTTCGTGTGGCGCGAAAAGGTGGTGCCGACGCTCGGCGTCGTGCTGATCGACCTCGCGCAGCGCAAGACAGACGGCAAGATCTTCGGCTACCAGGGCGGCGATTTCGGCACGCTGTCGAACTTCCCGATCGGCGCGCATGCGCAGGTGCTGAACGACACCGTGCATCCGCTCGACGGCGGGGCGCAGCGATGAATGCCGTGCCGGGCAGCGGCCGCCTGCGGGCGGATTTCAGCGGGCGCGTCGTGCTCGTCACGGGCGCCGCGCAGGGGATCGGCGCGGCGATCGCGCGCCGTTTCGCGGAATCCGACGCGTTCGTCGCGCTCGCCGACCTGAACGGCGAGGCCGCCGCCGCGCAGGCCGACGCGCTCGCGAGCGCGGGCGGCGAGGCGCGCGCCTATCGGGTGGATGCGGCCAGCCGCGACCAACTGGGCGCGCTGGTCGCGGCAGTCGAGCGTGACGGCGGCCGGCTCGATGTCGTCGTCCACAATGCCGCGTATTTTCCGCTGACGCCGTTCACGCAGATCGACGAGCCGACGCTCGACCGGACGTTGTCGGTCAACCTGTCGGCGCTGTTCTGGCTCGCACAGGCCGCGTTGCCGGCCTTCGGGCGCGCAGGGGCGGGGCGGCTGCTCGTCACGTCGTCGGTGACGGGGCCGCGCGTCGTGTATCCGGGGCTCGCGCATTACGCGGCGTCGAAGGCCGGTGTGAACGGCTTCATTCGCGCGGCGGCGCTGGAGCTCGCACGCCACAACGTGACGGTGAATGGTGTCGAACCGGGAATGATCCGCACGCCGGCGGCAGGCAATCTTGGCGATGCGTCGGTTGCCGCGCAGATCGCGCACGACATTCCGCTTGCGCGGATGGGCGAGCCGGAAGATGTCGCGAACGCGATGCTGTTTCTCGCGTCGGCCGATGCCGCGTACATCACGGGGCAGACGATCGTCGTCGATGGTGGTGCGACGTTGCCCGAGAGCGGGGCGGTGCTGGGCGGCAAGTGACGGCTGGCCGGGTAACGCGCCGCGCAACGGGGCGGCTCCGGCGGCCTGCCGCGCGTTCACGCAGCAGGCTCGGCATGTTCCGTCGGGGGCATCTTCGCGAGCGTCAGTCCGGCATGCCGTCGTGGTCCCCGAGCGGCCTGGCGGGCCAGTCCACCCAACGGTCCGCGCGGGTAAGCTCGTACGCCTCGTTCTTCGGGTAGCGGATGCGGTTGTCGTCGCGCGGGCGTTCGCCGATCACCATCAGCCTGACCTCGTCCTTCGTGTTGTTGATGAAGGTGTGACAGATGCCGGTGCCCGCCGGAAACGCGACGGAATCACCTTCGGCAACGGGGTACAGCACGCCGTCGATCCAGACATCGGGCTTGCCTTCGAGCACGTACACAAACTCCTGCTCGGTGCTTTCGGCATGCGGATATGACGTCCGCCGACCCGGCAGGAGCCTCACGTGATGAATGCCGATACGGGTGATGCCGAGTTCGGCGGAAAGCGGTGCGTCCAGCGCCATCGGCTCGGTGTCGCCGCGATAGCAATGCGCTTCCGGTTCTTCGAGCTCGGTCCAGTGCTTGATGAAATCGGGGCGGATCATTGGGTGCTCTCCTTTCGGGGGATGTCGACTGCGGCGATTCACGCGCCGGCGTCGGCAGCGGTTTGCGCTTCATCTCGGCGAATGGACCTCCGCCGACAACTTGCCGGCCGATGCGAAACGACGGTTGCGCATCGCGGCTGCCGGGCGGCGGGATGTGTGGCCCGGATGTCGCCGGCGAAGCGATCGGCGACATCCACGGCATTTTGCGACGAACCTGTTTGCATTGTGGAAATGACGTGCGAGACGCGCGCATGCCTCCCGCCGGGTACCGCCGCGACTACAGCCAGCCGTTGCGGATGAACTCGACGATCGAATAGCGGCGGTGCTCGAGATCGTGCTGCCGGACGGCATCGACGATGCGCGATACGCCATCCGCGTAGGGCGTATCGCCCACCACGCGCGATTCGAACTGCAGGCTGCACGCACCGTCGTCGATGCGTATCCGGTGAATCGCGTGGCGGCCGAGCTGATCGTCGGCGACGGCGAATTCGCTGCGCTGCACGTCCGGGTCGCGCACGGAGCGGATGTCTTCCGGCGGCACGCCGAGCGACTGGCCGATCCCGACGGCCGTGCCCGGGACGGACGTCTTGCCGGCCTGGTGCGACTCCGTCAGGCTGATCCGGCAGTCGTGAAACAGGTGACCGCTGGTTTCCAGCATGCTCATGAACTTGAGCATCAGGATGTTCGTGTTCGGACACAGCACGACCGGGAAAGCGTACGCGCCGGTTTCGAGCACGGAGCCGGTGGACAGCTCGACGAGCGGCGACGCGGTGGCCTCGCAGAACGCGATGACGTCAGGGAGTTCGCGGCCGGAACCGGCATGCACGACGATCGAGCGGGCGTCGACATGCCGGGCGTCGCTACGCTGCGCATCGTTGTGCGTGCTGTCCGACCACGCGATCACGCGACAGGTTGCGGGGTCGAGCCGGTGCGCGCCGAGCAGTTCGCTGGCCAGCTTGCCGGTTCCTACGACGAGTACTTGCATGGCATTGACGGGTTGAGGTTCGGAATTCGTTCAGGGCGGGAAATGGCGCCGGCCGTCGGGTGGCCCGGCACGGTCGCGGCGCGTGCCGCAGCAGCGGCCTCGCGCATTATGCCCGGCCGTCTGCGTGCGCGCCCGCCGGGCCGCGCAGGCCGCGCACGCGGCGTGCGGTGCGTCAGCTCGCCGACACCGTCGGCAGCCACGCGTTCGCCGCATTCTGCGTGGCGAGCTGTTTCGCGATCGAGCGCGCGAGTCGATCCGTATCGGACGCCACCGTGTCGTGCTTCGCTTCGGACACGCCATGCAGGCCGGCGCCGACCGCTGGCCTGCGTGCGGGCCGCCGGCGCGGCGGTCATGGCGGTAGTCGCGGTCGATGCGCAGCCGCGCACCGCGTGCACCATGCGTCGAACCTCGACTATCTCGATGCGAACTACGGCGGCGTGCTGATCGTGTTCGACCGGCTGTTCGGCACCTATGTCGCCGAGCGCGCCGACGAGCCGTGCCGTTTCGGCCTCGTCACGCCGACCCGTTCGCGCAATCGGTTCGTCGTCGAACTCGAACACTGGGCGAGCCTCGCCCGCGATGTCGCGACGGCCCGCGACGTGTGGACGGCGATCCGCTTCGTGCTGCTGCCGCCGGGCTGGCGCCCGGACGACCAGGGCGAAACGACGGAGGAACTGCGCCGTCGCAGCCTCGTCGCCGTGCGCACGGATGCGTGAACGCGCTACGCTGTGTCGAATTGCCGGCCGCGCATGCGTGCCGCGGCCGGCATGACCCATGCAATACGCATCATCAAGCAACCCTCGATCCAGGAGAAAACATCGATGGAACACGATTTCAAAGGCAAGGCAGTCGCGATCACCGGCGGATTCGGCCATCTGGGCATCGCGACGGCCGCGTGGCTCGGCGCGCGCGGCGCACGCGTCGCGCTGATCGGCCGCGGCGCGGCCCCGGCGGCAGAGGCACTGCCCGGCGTGCCGGCCGACGCGCTGCGCATCGGCGGCATCGATCTGGTCGATCCGCAGGCCGCCGCGCGAGCGCTCGATACCGTGCAGCGCGAATTCGGCCGGGTCGACGCGCTGCTGAACATCGCGGGCGCGTTCGTGTGGCAGACGATCGCCGACGGCGACGCCGTCACGTGGGACCGCATGTACGAACTGAACGTGAAGACCGCGCTGAATGCATCGAAGGGCGCGCTGCCGCACCTGCTGGCGAGCCCGGCCGGGCGTATCGTCAACATCGGCGCGGGCGCGGCGTTCAAGGCCGGCGCGGGAATGGGCGCCTATGCGGCCGCGAAGGCCGGCGTCGCGCGGCTCACCGAGGCGCTGGCGGCCGAACTGCTCGACCGTGGCGTGACGGTGAACGCGATCCTGCCGAGCATCATCGATACGCCGCCGAACCGCGCGGACATGCCGGACGCGGATTTCACGCGCTGGGTGCGGCCGGAACAGATCGCGGCGACGATCGGGTTCCTGCTGTCGGCCGACGCGCAGGCGATCACCGGCGCGTCGATTCCGGTCACCGGCCGCGTCGCGTAGTCCGGCGGGCACGGGCTCGCGCTCGCGCGGCGGCCGGCCGTGCGTACAATGGCGCACCGGACACACGCGAGCCCAGCCCGAGACCATGCATCAGCCCCATATCCTGATCGTCGAAGATGAAGTGGCGATCGCGGACACGATCGTCTACGCCCTCGGCACCGACGGCATGCAGACCGTCCACTGCACCCTCGGGCAGGCGGCGCTCGACCGCCTGCGCGATGCGCGCTTCGACCTCGTCGTGCTCGACGTCGGCCTGCCGGACCTCAGCGGCTTCGAGGTATGCCGGCGGCTGCGCACGTTCTCCGACGTGCCGGTGATCTTCCTCACGGCGCGGCACGACGAAATCGACCGGATCGTCGGGCTCGAGATCGGTGCCGACGATTACGTGGTCAAGCCGTTTTCGCCACGCGAGCTGGCGGCCCGGGTGCGCGTGATCCTGCGGCGTTTCCACCGGGCGGCCGCCCCCGAATCGATACCCGCGCCCGCGCCGGCACCCGCCGCGACGACCGCACCGGGCTTCACGGTCGATACCGATGGCGCGCGCGTGTCGTGGCTCGGCCACGCACTGGATCTCACGCGCTACGAATTCGGGCTGCTGGCGCTGCTGGTCCGGCATCCCGGGCGCATCTATTCGCGCGAGCAGCTGATGGATCTCGTGTGGCACGAGGCCTTCGATTCGGCCGATCGCACGGTCGACACGCACATCAAGACGCTGCGCGCCAAGCTGCGCGCGATCGACCCCGAGCGCGACCCGATCCGCACCCATCGCGGGATGGGTTATTCGCTGCAACCGTAACGACCGGCACCGCCCATGCATATCGGCCTGCGCATCTTCTTCGGTTTTTTCCTGATCGTCGGGCTGGCCGCGCTGATCACGCTGCGCGTGTTCGTGCAGGAGGTGAAGCCCGGCGTGCGCGAAGCGATGGAGGACACCCTCGTCGATACCGCGCAAGTGCTCGCGACGCTGGCCGCCGACGACATGGCCAGCGGCCATATCGCCGACGGCGCTTTCGCGCGGCAGCTCGCGCAACTTCACGAACGCCCGGTCAGCGCGAACGTGTGGGGCGTGCAGAAGAACGTGATCGGCTACCGCCTCTACATCACCGACGCGCACGGCATCGTGCGCTACGACTCGACCGGCCGCGCGCTCGGGCAGGACTATTCGCGCTGGAACGACGTCTACCGGACGCTGCGCGGCGAATACGGCGCGCGCAGCACGCGCAGCGATCCGAACGACGACAGCAGCACCGTGATGCACGTGGCGGCACCGATCCGGCGCGGCAACGAGATCATCGGCGTGCTGACGATCGCGAAGCCGAACCAGACGGTCGCGCCGTTCATCGCGCGCAGCCAGCGCAAGATCATGCTGTACGGCGCGCTGCTGATGGGCGGCGCGATCCTGATCGGCGTCGCGTGCACCTGGTGGCTGGTGGTCGGGCTGCGTCGCCTGCAGCGCTATGCGCGCGCGATTGCGGCGGGCGAGCGGGCCGACATGCCGCTGCAGGGCGCGAGCGAGCTGGCCGAACTCGGGCGCGCGGTGGAAAGCATGCATCAGCGGCTGGAGGACCGGCAGTACGTCGAGACCTACATCCACACGCTCACGCACGAGATGAAAAGCCCGCTGGCGGCGATCAGCGGTGCAGCCGAACTGTTGCAGGAAGACATGCCGGTTGCGAACCGCCGGCGCTTCACCGAGAACATCCGCCGCCAGGCCGGCCGCCTCGAACAGATGATCCGCAAGCTGCTCGCGCTCGCCGAAGTCGAACAGAAGCAGCGGCTGTCGGTGCGCGAACCGGTCGCGCTGCGGCCGGTGCTCGAACAGCTCGTCGACGATATCGAGCCGCGCGCGCGGCAGCGCGGCGTGAACCTGGCGATCGACGCGAACGACGCGGCCGACCCGGCGGTCGTCGAAGGCGATCCGTTCCTGCTGCGCCAGGCGCTCGGCAACCTGCTCGACAACGCGCTGGATTTCGCGCCGCGGGGCAGCACGATCCGCATCGCGCTCGAACGGCAGCCGGCGGGCAGGGCGCACGTCGCGATCGTGCGCGTCGCCGATGACGGCCCCGGCGTGCCCGACTACGCACTGGCGCGCGTGTTCGAGCGCTTCTATTCGCTGCCGCGCCCCGACGGGCAGGATCGCAGCACGGGCCTCGGGCTGTGTTTCGTCCGCGAAGTCGCGATGCTGCACCGCGGCCAGGTCGCGCTCGCGAACCGCGACGAAGGCGGCGCGTGCGCGACGCTCACGCTGCCGTCGTCGGCCTGACCGCGCTTCACGTTCGCCCCACATTCGGCCCACATTCGCTTCACACCGGCTTCAATCGCCCTTCACCGGGCCGGCGCATGCTGGCGGTACCTTTTACTCCGGTACCTGTCGGCCATGAATCGAGTCCTGTTGTTCAAATTCGCGATCACCGCGTTGCTTGCGCTGCTGATCCTGATCCCGCTGCAGATGGTGCAAAGCATCGTGCACGAACGCTCCGCGTATCGCATGGACGCGCTGCAGAGCATCTGGTCGAGCTATGCGGGGCCGCAGACGGTGTCGGGGCCCGTGCTCGTCGTGCCTTACACGGAAGTCACGCGCGTGCGCGACGAGACGCCCGCCGGCGGCGCGACGAAGACTAGCCTGAGAAGCGAGACGAAGCGCCTGCTCGTGTTTCCGAAGACGCTGAACGTCGACGGCACGCTGACGACCAGCGTCCGCTATCGAGGTATCCACAAGGCGCTGGTGTACGAACTGACGAGCCGGCTGACCGGCACGCTGGCGTTGCCGGACCTGAAGAAGCTGCCGCAGGCGGACGGCCACGTGAGCTTCAAGGTCGACAACGCCTATGTCGCGATCGGCATCGGCGACATTCGCGGGCTGACCGCGCAACCCGACCTGCGTATCGGCGGCGCGCGTTTCGACGTGGAGCAGGGCACGCGGCTGGACAGCCTGCGCCAGGGTGTGCACGCGAACGTCGACCTCGCGGCGCTGGCCGAAGCAGGCGCGGGGGCGGGGGCAGTTGTGCCGTTCAGCATCGACCTGCCGCTGCGGGGCGCGGAGTCCGTCGCGTTCGCGCCGGTGGGCGACCAGAACGATTTCTCGCTGAAGTCGACGTGGCCGCATCCGAGTTTCGACGGCGCGTTCCTGCCGAACAACCGCACGGTCGATGCGCGCGGCTTCACCGGCAACTGGCGCGTGACGTCGTTCAACACGAAGGCGCGCGAGCAGATCGCGACCGGCAACGGGGACAGCGCGATCGAAACGGCGTCGGTGTCGATGATCGAACCCGTGAACGTCTATCTGCAGGCCGAACGCGCAACGAAGTACGGCGCGCTGTTCGTGATGCTCACGTTCGCGAGCTTCTTCATGTACGAGCTCGTGAAGCGGCTGCGCATTCACCCGATCCAGTACACGCTGGTCGGCCTGTCGCTCGCGTTGTTCTTCCTGCTGCTGCTGAGCCTCTCCGAACACATCGCGTTCGCGTATGCGTATCTCGCGGCGAGCGGCGCATGCATCGGGCTGCTCGGCTTCTACCTGTCGTTCGTGCTCCACAGCGTGAAGCGCGGCGCGGTGTTCTCGGCGCTGCTCGCGGTGCTGTACGCGGCGCTCTACGGGCTGCTGCTGTCGGAAGACAACGCGCTGATGCTCGGTTCGCTGCTGCTGTTCGCGATCCTCGCCGGCATCATGACGCTCACGCGCCGCGTCGACTGGTATTCGCTCGGCGCCGCGTGGCAACCGTTGGCCGACAAGGCGGCCGCGGGCGCCGTGAAGCCGGGCGCGCAGGCGAAGTAGGCACGCGGGTGGCGAGCGCGCCGGTCGGCAATGCGACGGCCGGCGCGTCATCCGGCGCGGGACAGCCGCGCTTCACGCGTGCGGTGCGGGCCGGCGAAAACGCGCGAGCGGAATTTCGGCGACGGCGGTGATCTCGATCAGCAGGTCGGGATGGTAGAGACGTTCGACCTGGACGGTCGTCGTCACCGGATAGGGCGCGGCGAAATACGTGTTGCGGATGTCGCCGGCCTGCATGAAGGCATCGATGTCGGTCGCGTAGTGGACGAGCGAGATCACGTCCTGCATCTGCCCGCCCATCGCGGCGAGCACGGCGCGGATGTTGTCGAGCGTCTGCCGTAGCTGCGTGCGCATGTCGCCTTGGCCGACCACCCGGCCGTCGCGGTCGAGCGCCACTTGCCCCTTCAGATGCACGATCCGGCCGTCGCCCTGGATCACGGCCATCGAGAACGCGCCGAACGGCGCCCAGACTTCCGGCGGATTCACTGCTTCGGCCATCACGCGGCTCCTGTGGGCGGCGGCTGCACGGTTCGCGGCGAGCGGCCGCGCAACGGAGGCGCGCCGTCGACAGCACCGCCCGCTTCGTCGACAATCGCGCCATTATGGATGAACGCGCGGCGACGCATGGGGCGTTGTTTCGCGATCACGACGACACACATGGACGATATCCGCGTCATCAAGGATCGTGCGGCGCTCGACGGCACCGCGTACGTCGAACTCATGGGCGGGCCGTATGCGCGCACCTGCTGGAATGCCGGGTCGCTGTTCTTCGACGAGGAAGTGTTCGGGCTGCTCGAGGCGGCAATCGCGCGGCAGATCCCCGACTACGACCATTACACGTTCAACGCCGTCGGCATGGCCGACTGGCTTGCGATCGTCGCCGAACTGGCCGACACGGGCAGGCGGCTCGGCAACGCCGCGCAGCGCACCGACGCGCTCGACCGGCTCGGTTTCATTTTCAGCGGATCGCGGCAGGCTTTCGTCGCTCGTCTCGACGCAAGCTGCGCCGCGCTGGCCGGTGTGATCGCGGAAGTCGACGCGTGGACGCGCGACGTTCGGCTTCGCCACGACCAGGTGACGATCCTGGGGATGTGACGCGGCGCGTGCCGGGTGTCACCACCGACAGGCCGGGCGGCATCCACTTATACTCGAGCTTTTCCGCCATTCGATTTTCGCCGTGCCCACGCCTGCCCCCACCGATCCGTCCATCGACGATCCGCGTCCGACCCCGCCCGTACAGCCCGAACTGGAAGACTGCTGCAACAGCGGTTGTTCGCCGTGCGTTTTCGACCTGTACGACGAAGCACTGGCGCGCTATCGCGTCGAACTGGCGGAGTGGGAAGCGCGGCACGCGCAGCACAAGCCATGACGACAAGCCCGATGCCGGCGAGCGGTGCGCATTTGCCGCGCGTCTCGAGCCGCGCCGGCAGTGGGCGCCGGTTCCGCGTCACGCGCCCGCATGCAGCCGCCGATGCAGCGGCCCGAGCATGGCCGACAGCGCGATGCATGCGAGCAGCACGGCCGTCAGCGCGAACATCGACGTTCTGAAGCCCTGCACATAATCGAGCGCGGCCGGATGCGCGCCGAGCCGGGCGAAGAACACGCCGCCGAGCGTCGCCGCGCCGACGGCCGCGCCGATCTGCAGCATCGCGGTGACCATGCCGGATGCCACGCCCGCGCGGGCGGTATCGACTTCCGCGAGCACGATCCGCACGACCGACGGCAGCACGAGGCCCTGTCCGACACCGATCGCCGCGATTCCCACGTAGAAGCCGGGGCCCGGCGCGGCCGCACCGGCGAGCGCGGCGGCCGTCGCGACGCCGGCCGCGAGCATCGCGAAACCGAGCGTGAGCACGCGATAGCCGCCGAACCGGCCGACGAGCCGCGGCATCAGCAGCGGGCTCGACAGGAAGCCGAGCCCGAGCGGCAGGATCGCGAGCCCCGATGCGAGCGGCGACCAGTTCAGGCAGCCCTGCAGATAGATCCCGTAGCTCAGGAAGAACGCGCTCAGCGTATAGAACAGGAACGCCAGCACGAGTCCGAGTGCGACGACCGGGTTCCGGAACAGGCGCACGTCGAGCAGCGGATCGTGGCCGCCCGCGAGACGGCGCGCCTCGACCGCCAGCAGCGCGCCGAGCATCGGCAGCGCGCCGACGAGGCACGCGACCATCCACAGCGGCCAGCCGGCCTCGCGCCCGTGCGTGAGCGGGTAGACGAGCATCAGCAGGAACAGCGACAGCAGGGCCATGCCGGGCACGTCGATGCGCTGGCCGCGCGGCGGCCGGCTTTCCGGGATGAAGCGCCAGCTGCCGATCAGCGCCAGGATGCCGATCGGCAGATTGACGAGGAAGATCGCGCGCCAGCCGAGCCCGAACGGATGCAGGCTGATCAGCGCACCGCCGCCGAGCTGGCCGATCACGGCCGCAAGGCCGAACACGAAACCGTAGAAGCCCATTACGCGCACCTGCTCCTGCGGGCTGAACACGCTGCGGATCGTCGCGAGCACCTGCGGCGCGAGGATCGCGGCGAACAGGCCCTGCAGCACGCGGCCGCCGACCAGCACCGCGCCGCTGCCGGCGAGCCCGCACAGCGTCGACGCGACGACGAAGCCGGCCATCCCGATCATGAACATGCGCTTGCGGCCGTACAGGTCGCCGAGCCGGCCGCCGGTGATCTGCACGACGGCGTTCGCGCATGCGTACGCCGACACGACGAGCTGCAGCTCGGCCGGGCGCGCGCCGATGCCGTCGCGGATGGCCGGGAGCGCCAGATTCACAATGAAGTAGTCGAGCGGCGGCAAAATCGCGCCAACCAGCAGGACCACCAGCGCCCAGCCGTAGTGGCTGCGCGGTGTCGCCGCGGCGGCCGTGCCGGCCGGGCCGCAGGGGGCAAGGGTGTCGTGGGTCATGGAAACCAGTCCGAAGAAACGAGGGCCGTATCCGCGCCGGACGCGGCGCCGGGGGCGCCGGTTCGGCCGGGGGCGGGCGATTGACCCCCATTCTGGGTGGTGGCAATGAATCGGAAAAGCGGGAATTGGTGGTAGCATCCATCGGGTTATTCGATGGATGGAGAAGGGCGATGCGCGGTTTCGACCTGGATCAGTTGCGTACTTTCGCGGCGGTCGCGGATGCCGGCAGCCTGACGGCCGCCGCGCCGCTGCTGCACCTGTCGCAGTCGACGGTCAGCGAGCAGGTGCGCAAGCTCGAATCGCGCGCCGGCGTGCCGCTGTTCGTGCGCAGCAAGCGCGGCGTCGAGCCGACCCCGGCCGGCTCGCGGCTGCTGCAGCACGCGCGGCGCATCGTCGCGCTGAACGAGGCCGCGTTCGACGAAGTGCGCGGGCAGGCGATCAAGGGCGAGCTGCGCGTCGCGATCACCGATTACTACCGGACGAACGAAGTCGCGGGCCTGCTCGCCCGGCTGCGGGAGTGCTACCCGCAACTGAGCCTGCACGTCAGCGCGATGAAGAGCGCGGACATCGAGGCGGCGCATGCGCGGGGGCAGGTCGATCTCGGCGTGGTGATGAACCTGTCGAGCGGGCCGTTCCGGCCGGCGTCGGCCGATACGCGCTGGGTGCTGCGGCGCGAGCCGCTGTCGTGGGTCGCGTCGCCCGCGCTCGCCGAGCAACTGCCCGAGCCGTTGCCGCTCGTGCTGCTGCCGGACGACTGCATGATGCATCAGGTCGCGGTGCGCGCGCTCGACGAGCGGCATACGCCGTACCGGCTCGTGCACAGCGCGTCGGGGGTCGCGGGGCTGCAGTCGATGCTGGCGGCGGGGCTCGGTGTGGGCTGTCTGTGCGCGTCGGCGATCGGCGAGGGCACGATGCGGCTCGGCGCGAAATACCGTCTGCCGCCGCTGCCCGACGCGGTGTTTTCGCTGACGCCGCCGATGCCGGGCGAACGCGAAACCGTCACGCAGGCGCGCGAGGTGCTGTCGCGGCAATTGCTGATGTAGAACCGTGGAACCGGGCCGCGCGATGCGCGGCGGCGCGTACCTGAGAGGCGCGCCAGGAGAAAAAAATGAACGACGAACTGCAACGCCAGATGGCCGCGAAGCTGCAGGATGCGCTGGAGCGCGTGGTCGACGAACGCTCGCTGATCCACTTCCTGCGCGTGCTCGGCCACGACTGGAACAAGGAGCGGCAGCTCGAGGCCGACCTGCCGCCGTCGCCGTATGCGCGCGCCGCGCTCGGCTGGGAGAACCACTCGATCGGCGAGTACCTGGATGCGATGGTCGACTGGGCCGAGGCATCGGAGGAAGGGCTGCGCTACTACGACCTGCCCGACAATCCGTGGCGGCGCATGGCGGACATCCTGTTCGCCGGGAAAAGCTACGAATAGCGCCGCTCGGGAGATTCGTTCACTGCACGTTCGCCGCTGCGAATCGCTCAACCGCTCAACCGCCCAGCCGTCCAACCGCCTATTCGACCGGTTCGCCGTTCACGTACGCACGCAGCCCGTCGGCCAGCGCATCGAACACCGCGCGGCAGCGCGGGCTCGTGCGCAGGTCCTCGTGCATCACGACCCAGGTTTCCAGCTGCATCGCGGGCCCGTCCGGCAGCACGCGCACGAGCCGCGCGTCGCGTTTCGCGAGCCCGGTCTGACAGAAGCCGATCCCGTAGCTGGCGCGGATCATCGCGAGCTGCGCAAGGTTGCTGTCGGTGCGCAGCGAGAACGCGTCGCGCTTCCACATCGGCATGCCGCGGCCCGCCGAGCGGATGAACGGCGTGACCGTGTCGAAGCCGATCAGCGCGTGATGCGCGAGTTCGTCGATCGTCGCGGGCGCCCCGTTGCGCGCCAGGTAGTCGTCGCGCGCATACAGCGCGACATCGATTTCGCCGATGCGCCGCGCCACGAGCGCCTCCTGCGCGGGCGGCGCCATCCGGACCGCGATGTCGGCCTCGCGCTTGAGCACGTCCTGGATGCGGTCGGTCGGTACCAGCTCGATGACGAGCCCCGGATGGTTGCGCCGCAATTGCGCGAGAACCGGCGGGAGCACTTCGACGGCGATCACGTCGCTGGCCGAGATCCGCACGATGCCGCGCACGCCGGCGCCGTGGCTCGCGGCCGCCCGCTCGAACGCGGCGGCCGCGCTGCGCAGCGCCTCCGCATGGCCGCGCAGCGCGAGCGCCGCCTCGGTCGGCAGCAGGCCGGACGGCGAGCGCGTGAACAGCGTCTGGCCGAACGCGGCTTCGAGTGCCGCGACGTGGCGGCCGGCCGTCGGCTGCGTGATGCCGAGCGCCCGCGCCGCGCCGGACAGCGAGCCTTCCGTCAGCACGGCAAGGAAGGTGCGGTAGCGTTCCCAGTTCAGATCGGTGGTCATGCATAAATGTATAGCCGATCCATTGGGTTCGGCAATTCCTTGATAGCCTCCGGCGCGCCAGAATGCGTGTCATGACGGTTCATTCAAGGAGAGCGGCAATGACGAACCACGCAGGCGGGACGCAACGGCAGGCACTCGTGCTCGGCGCAAGCGGCGGGATTGGCGGGGAAGTCGCGCGGCAGCTGCGCGATGCGGGCTGGCAGGTGCGCGCGCTGAAGCGCGGGCTCGACGCCGAGGCCGTGGAGCGCGACGGCATCGCATGGATGCGCGGCGACGCGATGGACCGCGACGCGGTCGTCCGGGCCGCGCGCGGGTGCAGTGTGATCGTGCACGCGGTGAATCCGCCCGGCTACCGGAACTGGGCCGGGCAGGTGCTGCCGATGATCGACAACACGATCGCGGCGGCGCGGGTGGAGCAGGCCACCGTCGTGCTGCCGGGCACGGTGTACAACTACGGCGCCGACGCGTTTCCGGTGCTGCACGAAGATGCGCCGCAGCACCCGTCGACGCGCAAGGGCGCGATCCGCGTCGAGCTGGAGCGCCGGTTGCAGGATGCGGCCGCGCATGGCGTTCGCACGATCATCGTGCGCGCAGGCGATTTCTTCGGGCCGAAGCTTACCGGCAACAGCTGGTTTGCGGCGGGGCTCGTCAAGGCCGGGCAGCCGGTTGCGGCCATCAGTGTGCCGGGGCGGGACGGCGTCGGGCATCAGTGGTCGTATGTACCGGATGCCGCGCGCACGATGGTCGAGCTGATCGAGCGGCGCGACACGCTCGAACCGTTCGCGCGCTTTCACCTCGGCGGGCACTGGGACGCGGACGGCACGCAGATGGCGGAGGCCGTGCGCCGCGTCGCGCAGCGGCACGGGCTGCGTCCGACGATGCGCAAGTTCCCGTGGTGGTTCGTGTGGGTCGCGGCGCCGTTCGTCACGACGCTGCGCGAATTGCTCGAGATGCGCTACCTGTGGCGCGAGCCGATCCGGCTGGACAACACGCGGGTGACCGCGGTGCTCGGCCGCGAGCCGGTCACGCCGCTCGAAACCGCGATCGAGGCGACGCTGGCGGGGCTAGGGTGTCTCAAGTGAGCAACGGGGGGCGCGAACACAATCGCGTTCTGCTATGATCCGCGCTCCCTTCCTCGACGCTGCTGCAGGAAGGTACCCACGACCGCCGGAATGCCGGAGGTCGCGTCGTACCTTTTTCATTTTCAGCAGCGATGTCTACCTTTCCTCGCTTAAAAAAGGCCTTGCAACGGCAAGGCATCCGTGTCGACCATCACGCCGGCATCTATCACCTGCGCAATGAACTGGCGCAGGCGTCCGTCCTGTTGCCCGCTTCGCTCCCGCTCGAGGAGAAGGCCGTCCAGCAGTTGCTCGCGTTCGCGGCCGTCCGTTCGCCGGACGGCCATCAGCGCGTATGCAAGGCCTGCGCGACGCCGGACTTTCATCCGGGCGGGGTCGCGCCCGTCGGCTCGATCGTCGCGACCGACGACGCGTTCGTGATTCCCGCCGCGATCGGCACCGATATCAACTGCGGGATGCGTCTCGTCACCACGGGCCTCAAGCGCTCGGCGCTCGCGCCGTTCGAGACGGCGCTCGTCGAGCGGCTGACGCGCGCGATTCTCGCGGACCGGCGCGACGTGCCGGTCGGCAGCGATGCCTTCCGCGCGCTGTTCGACGCGGGCCCGGCGGCATTCGTCGATCGTGTCGCGCCGCAGGGGCTCTGGGCGCACGTCGACCGCGACCGGCTCATCGACGAACTGTCGTCGTGCATCGGCCTCGACCGGTTCGACGGCAGCGCGAAATACGCGCCCGACGCGCACGTCGGGTCGCGCGAGGTATTCCGCGACCCTTGCCTCGGCACCCCGGGCTCGGGCAATCATTTCGTCGAACTGCAGGTGGTCGACGCCGTGTTCGACCGGCATGCGGCCTACCGGGCGGGACTCGCGAAGGACGACGTCGTCGTGATGATCCACAGCGGTTCGCGCGATGTCGGCTTCTACGTCGGGCGACGCTGGATGGACCGGGCGCGCGCGGCATGGCCGGCGGGCGTCAGGCATCCGGAAAGCGGCCTGTACGGCCTTTCCGGCGAGCTGGCGCGCGACTATCTCGTCGCGATGGGCACCGCCGCGCGTTATGCGTGGCTCAACCGTGTCGTGCTTGCCGAGATGGTCCGCAAGGAACTGGCGGAGCTCACCGGCGAGACCCGCTCGGCACTCGTGGTCGACGTGCCGCACAACGTCGTGCTGCGCGAAAACGGGATGAACATCCATCGCAAGGGGGCGACCCCCGCCCGCGACGGCGATCTCGCGCTGATTCCCGGATCGATGGGCGATGCGTCGTTTCTCGCGACCGGGCTCGGCCATCCGGACTGGCTGTGGTCGTGCAGCCACGGCGCCGGCCGCAGCGTGCGCCGGCAGGCGGTGCGGCGGATGCGCGCGGAGCAGGCGCCGGGCACGTGGCGCTGTGTGACGCTGCGCGACGAGCGCCGCATCGAGGAAGCGCCGGAAGCCTACAAGCCGATCGGGCCCGTGATCGACGCGCAGGAGCAGGCCGGCCTCATTCGCAGCGCGGTCCGGTTGAAGCCGTGGGTCACGTTCAAGGCATGACGGGCGCCGGCCGCCGCCGCGGCTTGCGCCGGGGCCGGCGATACGTCGTCCGCTTTCCCGGGCCGCGGGTTTTGCCCGGGCACAGGCACGGGAAAGCGTCCCGGTGAACCGACGAACCCGCGGGGCAACAATTCTCCACATACCCGGGCGCGTCCGGTGAGCATCATGGCGGCAACGTCGATAAAGCGAAACCGGGGGCGCAATGCTGCATTTCGGATGGAAAGTGTCGGTCGCGGGGGCAATCATGTTCGCGTTGAGCGGGTGCACGAACCTGGTGGGTGTGCTGTATTGCGACAACTCGCAGGTCAACTTCCCGGACTATCACTGCTTTCAGCCGTACTAGCAGAGACGGGCGCGGCGACGGAGCGCCCGCCCGTCACGCGACGACCGGCAGCACCTCCACCGCATAACGGTGCCGAAGGCTGCGCCCGAGCACCGGATCGTGCAGTTCCATTTCGAACGCATCGCCGTCGCCCATCGCCGCGATCGCGCCATGCACGGCGACCGTGCCGCCATACATCGCGCAGCGCGCGGGCATCGTGCGGCGGTCGTCGAAGCGATGCCACAGCACGTCGGGCGCGAGCAGGCCGCTGACCGCGCCGTGCTGGTAGGCCGTGCGCTTGCCGTCGCGCGGGATCAGCCACGCACGCATCTCGATTGCATCCCAGTGATCCGCGACATCCGCATAAAGCCACGCGTCGCGACCGAGCGGCTTCGCGCACACCTGCTTCGACACCGCGACGCCGTAGGCTTCGACTTCGCGATCCGTATGGTCGGAGCCGACGGTCACGAGCGTGCCGGCCGGGCTGTCGACCAGCACGCATTCGATCTCGCCGCCCGAGCGCGCGCCGAGCACGCCGATCGACGGCGCCTGCGTGAGCAGCGCGGCCGACACGCGATAGAAGCAGGGCGTGGTCGACGGCGGCGCAACGCCGAGCGCCGCGAGTTCGTCGATATGCGCGCGGATCGCCGCCGAATCGCGGCCGGCCCAGCCGGCGATCACGACGCGCTCGATCTCGACGTCGACGGTGGCCGGTGCGGGGTGCCGGGAAATCACGTTGAACGACAGGGTTTGCATGCGGGTTTCCGTTTGAAGTCCGAAGGAAGGAAGCGACTCTCGGCGATGCTCAATCCGCGAGCGGCCGGTGCGCGGTTTCGCGCGCGACGAGGAGCGCGATCGACGTGACGACGAGCGCGGCGGCGACGTACAGCGACACGGCCGTCGTCGTGCCGGTCTGCCGGAACAGCGTGGCGATCACGAGCGGCGCGAAGCCGCCGCCGACGATGCCGGCGAGCGTGTACGCGAGCGACGAGCCCGCATAGCGCACGCGGGTCGGGAACTGCTCGGTCACGAACGCGCCCTGCGGGCCGTACATCACCGCGTGGATCACGAGGCCGATCGCGACGGCCGCGACGATCGCGCCCGGGCGCGCCGAATCGAGCATCGCGAAGAACACGAACGCCCACACGATCCCGGCGAGCGCGCCGGCGAGATAGACGGGCCGGCGGCCGAAGCGATCCGACAGCGCGCCGAAGAACGGCACCGCGAGCGCGTTGCAGGCCGTGCCGATCATCACGGCCGTCAGGGCGACGGGGCGCGACAGGTGCAGCACGGTCGTCACGTAGGTCAGCGTGAACACGACGATCAGCGCATACAGCACGTCCGAACCGATTCGCGAACCGCCGGCGATCAGCAGGCGCTTCCAGTGGTACTTCAGCACGTCCGCGACCGGCACCTCGGCGGTCGCGTGCGATTCGGCGAGCTGTTCGAACTGCGGCGTTTCGTCGACGCCGCGGCGCAGCCAGAAACCGAACACGACGAGCAGCGCGCTGGCCGCGAACGGCACGCGCCAGCCCCACGACAGGAAGTCCCCGGACGTGGTCGACAGCGTCACGAGCGCGATGCAGCCGGTGCCGAGCAGCGTGCCGAACGACGGGCCGATCTGCGTCCACGATGCGGACAACCCGCGCCGCTTCTGGTCGCCGTGCTCGACCGACAGCAGCACCGCGCCGGCCCATTCGCCGCCGAGCGCGACGCCCTGCACGAAGCGCAGCGCGACGAGCAGGATCGGGCTCAGGATGCCGGCCTGCGCATAAGTCGGCAGCGCCCCCATCAGCGCGGTCGTCACGCCCATCAGCACGAGCGTGAGCATCAGTACCGCGCGGCGGCCGATGCGGTCGCCGAGATTGCCGAACACGAAGCCGCCGAGCGGGCGCGACACGTAGCCGACCGCATAGGTCGAGAACGCGAGGATCGTGCCGGCGAGCGGATCGACCGACGGAAAGAACAGGTGGTTGAAGACGAGCGCGGCGAGCGTGTTGTAGATCGTGAAGTCGTACCACTCGAGTGACGTGCCGATCATGCTCGCGGTCGCGAGTCGGCTGTTGCGGACGCGGCGGGGCGCGTGGGCGGCGGGCTGGGCGAGAGTGCTCATGGTGTCGGGCATGTCGTGAGGGGAACGGGATGGAGCGCCGGGCCGATGCGCGGGCGTGCCGCGCGCATGCGATGCGGTCGGCGCGGGCGATCAGGCCGGCAGCGCGGCGGCGGCGGCAGGGTCGGTTTCGACGTCGCCGCGTGCCGCATGCAGCGGCGCGGCGGCACGCCACAGCAGCGCGAAGGTGCGCACGTCGTCGTGCCCGGCGAGCGTGGCGGCCACGCGGCGCGTCGCGGCCGCATCGCTGCCTTCGATCAGCACGAGCGCGTCGGCGGCCGGGCGGGCGGCCGCATCGGCGCCGATCGGCGCGGACAGGTCGGGCGCGGTGCGAAAGAGCCGTGCGGCGTGGATGCCCGGTTCGTGCAGCGCGTCGTCGAAGCGTTCGCGCAGGTGCGGCACGTCGATGCGATCCGGCGGCAGCACGAACAGCGCGAGATGCGCGCCTTCGCCGTCGCCGGCCTCGATCGTCAGTTCGCCGACGCGCCGCTGCGTGCCCGTCATGCGCTCGAAGTTCGCGAGCGACCATGCGGTCTGCTGCGTGAACGCTCGCCGGTACGCGTCGCCGTGGAACACGTCGAGCGCGTCCGTCACGTACAGCGCGAGGTACTTGCGCGGGCCGCGATCGGTTGCGCGAAAGCGCCGCGCATGCGTGAAGCCCGGAATCGCGACACGTTCCTGCATGTGCTCGCGGTCGTACCACGCGTTGAAATCGGCTTCGTGCGCGGGGTCGATATCCGTCCAGACGCAAAGCTGGCCGTGCGGAAGGGAAAAGCGGGTCATTGCGGGTTCCTCGTGACGGGGGCGTGTCAGGAACCGCAGTGTCCCGAAGACGGGCCGTGCCCGTCCAACAAGAAAACAAATTCGCGGTGAACAGGTTTTCTTATGAGCGGCGCGGGCGGCGTTTCGCGGGGGACGTGGCGGGCGGTGCGGATGGCGTCGTGCGTTTCGCTTTCGCCGGTGTCTTGGCTGTTGCCTTCGTCGCGGGGCGGGCGGGTGTATTGTCCGCGCGATCGGCCGTGGGCGGTGTCGGTGTCGCCGTCGTCGGCTTGGCGTGGCTTGCGGCGGCCGGCATCGCGCGCGCGACTTCGCTGGCCAGTTCCGCGATGCGCGCGGCCACCGGCAGGCCCTGGCTGCGGTACGACGCGACGAGCGGCAGCGCGGGGAATTCGGGTTCGACGTCGAGCAGCTCCAGCGCACCTTCGTGCAGCTCGCGCCCGATGATCGCGGGCGGCAACGCGGCCACGCCGAAGCCGTCGGCGACGAGGCGGATCATCGCGGCGACCGACGTGATGCAGTTGATGCTGGCCGGCCGCTCGACGGCCGCGAACAGCCGTTCGATCGTCGCGTGCGGCCCCGAGTGGCGCGAGAAGCTGATGATCGGGAATTCGGCCAGGCGCGCGACGTCGAGCGGCTGGCCGCCGAGCCCGAGGCGCGGGCTGGCCGCCCAGCGCACCGGGAATTCGCACAGCGGCAGGTTCGTGAAGTCGGGGCCCGGCACCGGGTCGGTCTGCAGGATCAGGTCGACGCCGTCGGTGCTGAGCAGGCGGATCAGGTGCAGCGTCGTGTCGCTCGTGATCTCGACGTCGAGGCGCGGATAGCGCTCGCGCAGTTGCGCCATCAGCGCGGGAAACCAGCTATGCACGATCGATTCGATCACGCCGATCCGGATCAGGCCCGCGTCGCTCGCCGCGTCGATGTCGCGCCGCATTTCGCCGTCGAGCCGCACGATCCGCTCCGCGTACGCGAGCATGCGGCGCCCGGCGGGCGTGAGCGTGGCCGAGCGCGTGTTGCGGTCGAACAGGCGCACGTCGAACGCTTCCTCGAGCGACGCGATGCGGCTCGACACGGCGGCCTGCGTCGTGTGGAGTTTTTCGGCCGTGAGCCGGAAATTTTCCAGCTTCGCGAGCCAGACGAAGGTTTCAAGAAACCGGATGTTCATCGAAGTCCGAAACGTGAGGCGGTGCCGGGCGGGGCGGCGGGACCGGTCGATGGTAGCGGATTTTCGGCGCCGGGAAACGAGCGGGCGGCGCGGTGCGCATCATGGGGGCGGACGGGCGGCGGCGTGCCGGCGGGCACGCACGACGCGCCTGGTGCAACGAAGGGTGACGCGGGCGGGGCGCCCGCGCGCATCAGAGCGTGTCGAACGCGAGCGTCGGCACGTCGACGACCATCGCGCCGCCGTCCGCGACGAGCGTCGCACCGGTCACGAACGACGCGTCCGGCGATGCGAGGAACGCGCACACGGCCGCGATCTCGTCCGGGTCGGCCGCGCGGCGCAGCGGCACGTCGGCGCTGACGCGCGCATACGCGCCGTCGAGCGTGTCGCCGTGCGCCGACATCAGCGGTTCCATCTCCGCATCGGCCATCGGCGTGCGGACCCAGCCGGGGCACACCGCGTTCGCCCGCACGCCGTGCGGCCCGTAGTCGCGCGCGAGCGACCGCGCGAGCCCGAGCAGCGCATGCTTGCCGACCGTGTAGCCGCACACGCCCGGCCCGGCTGCGAGCGCGGCGATCGATGCGACCAGCACGATGCTGCCGCGCTGCGCGATCAGGTCGGGCAGGCACGCGCGCGCGCTCACGAACGCGGTGTCGAGGTTCGCATGCATCGCGTCGCGCCACTGCGCGTCGTCGGTTTCGTCCGCGCGGCCGAGCCCGTGGCCGCCCGCGCATGCGACGAGCGCGTCGACGCGGCCGACGCGTTCGGCGATATGCGGCAGGAAGCGGGCCCAGTCGGTGGCGTTCGCGGCATCGCCGGCAAGCGCGAGGCCGCCCGTCTCGGCGGCCAGCGCGTCGAGCGGCGCCTGGCGCCGCCCGATCAGCACGACGCGGTCGCCGCCGCGTGCGAAGCGGCGCGCGCACGCGGCGCCGATGCCGGTGCCGGCGCCTGTGATTGCGATCGTGCGGGGGGGCGGGTGTGTCATGTCGTGCTCCGGAAAGGGGTGGTTTCCGGTCACTTTAGGCGGGGCCGGCGAGCGCCGGTATCAGCCGAAGGGATGAACGCGGGCGGCATCCGGAGCGGGCGACCGGAGGCGGGCGCGGGCCATTTTGCAAAGGCTGACGATGTCCGGCGCCGAATCGCACTATCCTCCACATTTTTGCGATAAGTCACGAAAGCCCGGCAGAATAGCGCGGGCGAGCCGCGTATCGACGCGCGGCGCATCGGCCGGCCGATTCCGTCGTGCGAGCGGAGCGGCGGGCCGGCGATCCCGGCACGCATGCGTTGCCTCTGCCGAACGATCGTGCCGCGACCACACAACATATCGCCCGGTTGCGCGCCCGCGCGCCGGCCATCGACAGGAACAGGGAGGGCCGGCAATGAGGCTGGACGACGAAAGGGAAAGCACGAACGTCGAGGATCGCCGTGGTGCCGGCGGGTTCGGCGGCGGGCGGGGCGCGACGATCGGCATCGGCACGATCGTGATCGCGTTCGCCGCGTCGTATTTCTTCGGGATCGACCCGCGCGTGGTGCTCGAAGGCGCATCGGCGCTGCAGGGCCGCCAGCAGCAGGCGCAGCCCGCGCCCACGCAGCGGCAGGGCGTGCCGGCGAACGATCCGGGCGCGGTGTTCACGCGCAAGGTGCTCGGCAATATCGAGCGCACGTGGACGGGCGTGTTCAATACCCAGCTGCATGCGCAATACCAGCCGCCGACGCTCGTGATGTTCACGAACTCGACCCCGACAGCATGCGGCACGGGCCAGACGGCGATGGGGCCGTTCTATTGCCCGGCCGACCGCAAGGTGTATATCGATCTCGGTTTCTACGACGAGCTGCGCCGGCGTTTCGGCGCGGGCGGCGATTTCGCGCAGGCTTACGTGGTCGCGCACGAAGTCGGCCATCACGTGCAGAACCTGCTCGGCATTTCCGACAAGGTCGACGCCGCGCGCCGGCGGGCGAGCCAGGCGCACTCGAACGCGCTGTCGGTACGGATGGAGCTGCAGGCCGACTGCTTCGCCGGCGTGTGGGCGAACAATGCGCAGCGCGCGAACCAGCGGCTGATCGAACCCGGCGATTTCGAGCAGGGGCTGAAGGCGGCCGCCGCGATCGGCGACGACCGGCTGCAGCAGCAAGGGCAGGGTTACGTGGTGCCGGAGAGCTTCACGCACGGCACCAGCGACCAGCGCGTGTACTGGCTGCGGCGCGGGATGGAATCGGGCGAGCTGAGCGCCTGCGACACGTTCGCGTCGAACGCGCGCTGACACGCGGCGCGCGCGTCGTCGCGCGCCTGTGTCGTCCTGGCTGCACGGGCTGCATCGGCTGCACCGGTCGCATCAGCCACACCGGCTACACCGGCTACACCAGCCACACCAGCCACACCAGCCACACCAGCCACACCAGCCACACCAGCCACACCAGCCACACCAGCCGCACCAGCCGCCGCCGCCAAACCGGGACGATTTGCCGATTTGTGCTCACCGGCACTTTTCGGCGCCGATAGGCTGGCCCGAACTTCGATTTTCGAGACGTTCGCGCCGCCAGCCGATTCCACCATGCCGCTCCCAACCGTTCCCGCCGACCCGGCCTCCGACGACTGGCCACGCGCGCTGCGCGCGTGCGTGGATGCGTTCGACGCGTTCGCGAGCCCGTCCGCGATCGTGTTCTACCGGCTCGACCAGAGCGGCGAGCCGGCCGATTTCGAGCTGTTCGGGATGCCGGAATCGATGCATCGCACCTATGTCGCACGCTACAGGATGCTCGATCCGCTGCATCCGTCGCGCTGCGCGGCGGGCGAACGCGCGGTCGTCACGCTCGCGTCGCAATTGCCTGACGAAAGACGCGACGCGTCCGCGTACTGGACCCGTTTCCTGCGGCGCCACGACGTGGCCGACGTCGTCGAGATCTGGCTGCGCGACGCGGGCCGGACGGTCGGCGCGTTCTCGCTGTTGCGCTTCGGGGCCGGCAACGCCACGGCCGGGCGGTTCGCACCCGGCGAGATCGATGCGCTCGCGCGGCTACAGCCGGTTGCCGAAGCCGCGCTGAGCCCGCTGCTGCGCGCGCGGCGCGGGATCCACCGGATCGGCTGCGAGGAGCGGCTGACCTATCGCGAGGAGCAGATCGCGCGCCTCGTGCGCGACGGCCGCTCGAACAAGGAGATCGCGCGCGATCTCGCGCTCGGCCAGCCGACCGTCAAGACGCACCTGATGCGCATGTACCGCAAGCTCGGCGTGTCGAACCGCACCGAACTGGTGGGCGCGCTGTTCCTGTAATTCATCGGATAATTGCGGCCCGGACTTCGAACCTTCGCGATCGCCGATTCATGAATTCCCACGCCAAAGCGCTGCTGGCCATGCACGATCGTCGTTTCGATAACAATCAAAGGGCCGCGAACATGGACGTCGCAATCATTGCCGCTTCGCTGGTGGTCATCGCCTTGAGCATTGCGCTACCGATCTTCATCATCAGAACCGTGCGAAGCGGGACTTACGACTCGCTGTATTTCCTGATCCCGCTTGCGCTCGGCATTTACTGGCTGGATTACCAGGCATACGATTTCCTGGCGTCGATGGGGCACGGTTTCAGAAACTAGCCTTTCAGTCCGTTCCCGTACCGGCTTTTCACCTCGCCTCGCCGCGCCTGACCTCCCGCGCGGTTCGGCCCCGCCGCCTTCTCCCCACGCGCTGCCAATTTGCGCTCACCGGGCGTGAACCCTCGTCGATACAGTGATCCGACGCCCGCGTGCCTCACACGCACGCGGTCCAGCCACGACAATCCTCGAGACGCCCATGAGCACCACGACCTTCGTCGCCGTCAGCGACACCGTGCGCACTTTCGTTGCGCGCGATTTCGGCCTCTTCATCGACGGCGAAATGCAGCCCGCCCACGCGGCCGCGCGACTCGACGTGTACGACCCCGCGACGGGCGAGCGGCTCGCGACGGTTGCGGACGCCGACGAACGCGACGTCGACCGCGCGGTCGCCAGCGCGAAGCACGCGTTCGACACCCGCATGTGGAGCGGCCTGCGCCCGGCCGACCGCGAACGCATCCTGCTGAAACTCGCCGACCTGATCGAGGCCGACGCCGAAACGCTCGCGCAGCTCGAAACGCTGAACCAGGGCAAGTCGATTCACGTGTCGCGCGCGATCGAGGTCGGCGCGAGCGTCGAATACGTGCGCTACATGGCCGGCTGGGCGACCAAGATCACCGGCCAGACGCTCGACGTGTCGATCCCGTTTCCGCCCGGCGCGCGTTATACGGCCTATACGCGCAAGGAGCCGGTCGGCGTGGTCGCCGCGATCGTGCCGTGGAATTTCCCGCTGATGATCGCGGTGTGGAAGCTGATCCCCGCGCTCGCGGCCGGCTGCACGATCGTGCTGAAGCCGTCGCCGGAAACGCCGCTCACCGCGCTGCGCCTGGCCGAGCTCGCACGCGAAGCCGGCGTGCCGCCCGGCGTGTTCAACGTCGTCACCGGCGGCCGCGTATGCGGCGCCGCGCTCGCGAGCCACCCGTCGATCGCGAAGATCTCGTTCACGGGCTCGACCGCGACCGGCAAGCTGGTCGGCGCGGCAGCCGTGCAGAACATGACGCGCTTCTCGCTCGAGCTCGGCGGCAAGAACCCGATCGTGATGCTCGACGACGTCGACGTCGCACAGGCGCTCGACGGCGTCGCCGCCGGCGCGTTTTTCAACCAGGGGCAGGTGTGCGCGGCCGCGTCGCGCATCTATGTGCACCGCAGCAAGTTCGCGCAGCTTGCCGACGGCCTCGCAGGCGTCGCACAGTCGATGAAGCTTGGCGCGGGACTCGACACGACCGCGCAGATCAACCCGCTGGTCTCCGCGCACCATCGCGACAAGGTCGTCCAGCACATCGAGGGCGCGCGCCGCGCGGGCCTGACGTTCCTCGCGGGCGGCACGCCGGCCGACGACCTGCCCGGCTACTACGTGAAGCCGGCCGTGATCGCCGATCCGCATCCGGACAGCGCGATCGTGCGCGACGAAGTGTTCGGCCCGGTGATCGTCGTCGTGCCGTTCGACGATGCGGCCGACGCGGTGCGTCTCGCGAACGCGTCGCCGTACGGCCTCGCCGCGAGCATCTGGAGCAACGACCTGAAGCGCGTGATGAACCTCGTGCCGCAGATCGAGGCCGGCACCGTGTGGGTGAACTGCCATATCCCGCTCGATCCGTCGATGCCGTTCGGCGGCTACAAGCAATCGGGCATCGGCCGGGAGTTCGGCCAGTACGCGATCGAAGGCTTCACCGAAACCAAATCCGTCTGCATCGCGCACTGACGCGCGGCATCAACCTCGAACCCTGAACCCGGACGACCCAGGTTCAAACGATCCGACCGTGGAGACTGCAATGAGCTACAACGAAGCAAAATTCTGGCACCCGATGCTGCACCCGAACGAGATGAAGCAGCGCAAGCCGATCCGCATCGTGCGCGGCGACGGCTGCTACGTGTTCGACGAACAGGGGCGCAAGCTCGTCGACGGCGTCGCGGGCCTGTGGAACGTGAACGTCGGCCACAACCGCCAGGAAGTGAAGGACGCGATCGTGCGCCAGCTCGACGAGCTCGAATACTTCCAGCTGTTCGACGGGATCTCGCATCCGCGCGCGGAAGAGCTGTCGAAGAAGGTGATCGACCTGCTCGAACCGGAAGGGATGCGCCGCGTGCTGTACAGCTCGGGCGGCTCCGATTCGATCGAGACCGCGCTGAAGATCGCGCGCCAGTACTGGAAGGTGCGCGGCCAGGCCGACCGCACGAAGTTCATCTCGCTGAAGCAGGGTTATCACGGCACGCACTTCGGCGGCGCGTCGGTGAACGGCAACACGGTGTTCCGTCGCAACTACGAGCCGAACCTGCCGGGCTGCTTTCACGTCGAGACGCCGTGGCTGTACCGCAACCCGTTCACGCAGGACCCCGAAGAACTCGGCCGGATCTGCGCGGAAATGCTGGAGCGCGAGATCCAGTTCCAGAGCCCGGACACGGTGGCCGCATTCATCGCGGAGCCGATCCAGGGCGCGGGCGGCGTGATCGTGCCGCCGGCCAACTACTGGCCGCTCGTGCGCGAGGTGTGCGACCGTTACGGCGTCCTGCTGATCGCCGATGAAGTGGTGACGGGCTTCGGCCGCAGCGGCAGCATGTTCGGCAGCCGCGGCTGGGGCGTGCGCCCGGACATCATGTGTCTCGCGAAGGGGATCTCGTCGGGCTACGTGCCGCTCGGCGCGACGGTCGTGAACGCGCGGATCGAGGACGCGTTCGCCGCGAACGCCGATTTCGGCGGCGCGATCATGCACGGCTACACGTATGCGGGCCACCCGGTTGCATGCGCGGCCGCGATCGCGAGCCTCGACATCGTCGTGAAGGAAGACCTGCCGGCGAATGCGGCGAAGCAGGGCGCGTATCTGCTCGAAGCGCTGCAGCCGTTCGCGGAACGTTTCGCGGCGGTCGGCGAGGTGCGCGGCAAGGGGCTGATGCTCGCGCTCGACCTCGTCGCGAACAAGGACACGCGCGAGCCGATCGACCCGCTGTCCGGCTACGCGAACGCGGTCGCGGAAGTCGCGCGCGAGAATGGCGTGCTGGTGCGTCCGGTCGGCACGAAGATCATCCTGTCGCCGCCGCTCGTGATCCAGCGCGAGCAGCTCGACCGGATCGTCGACGCGCTTGCGGCGGGCTTCGAGGCCGTGCCGTTCGCGTGACGGCGTGATCGCGTGACGGCACACCGGCGGCGGGCAGCGCGGCCGCCGCCGGTTTGCCGATTTGCGCTATGACCGGATTATTTTGCCTGCGTATTTTTTCGACATCGGATCAAGGTGTGATCGACAGGGGGCCCGGGAATCGAAGCGCTGAAGCGCCGCCCCGGGCCGACCGCAAAGCATGGGGCCCCGATAGCTGCCGGAGCGCAGGTTCGGGCCCGTTCAGGAAGGAGACGAAGATGTCGGGATGGTCAGGAATTACCGGCGCCGCGGGCGGCGAGCCCGCCGGCACGCCGGCCGAGGCAGGCGGCGGCACGGCGCTGAAGGCGGGTGCGGTCGGCTTTCCGACCGCGCTGGCGAGCGCCGTCGGCCTCATCATGGCAAGCCCGGTGATTCTCACCGCGACGTCGGGCTTCGGGATGGGCGGCTGGGCGTTCGCGGTCGCGATGATCATCGCGTTCGTGATGATGCAGGCGCAGGCGACCACGTTCTCGGAAGCCGCCGCGATGCTGCCGACGGCCGGCTCGGTTTACGATTACCTGTCGTGCGGGCTCGGCCGCTTCTGGGCGATCACCGGCACGATCTCCGCGTATTTCCTCGTGCACGTGTTCGCCGGCACGGCGGAAACGATCCTGAGCGGCATCATGGCGCTCGTCAATTTCGAATCGCTGAATGCCGCGTTCGAGAAGCACAACAGCTCGTGGCTCGTCGGCGTCGGCCTCGTGGTCACGTTCGCGATCACCAACATCATCGGCATCAAGGTGTTCAGCAAGCTCGAGATCGTGCTGACGGCCGGCATGTGGCTGTCGTTGATGATCTTCGGCATCCTCGGCCTCGCGGCCGCGCCGGCCGTGCATCTCGACGGCTGGTTCGGCGGCTCGGAAGTCGGCACGTCGGTGCCGGCCGTGCTGTCGCTCGTCGGGATGGCGATGTTCATGTTCGTCGGCTGCGAGTTCGTCACGCCGCTCGCGCCGGAAATGAAGGCGCCGGGCAAGACGATTCCGCGCGCGATGGCGCTCGGCCTCGTCGGCGTCGCGATCTGCATGTTCCTGTACGGCGCGGCGATCCGCCGTCAGGTCGCGAACGTGCCCGTGAGCCCCGACGGCCTCACGCACCTGCTCGACACGCCGGGCGCGATTCCCGCGTTCGCGCTGCAGGTGCTTGGGCCCTTCGGCCGCATCTGGTTCGGCATCGCGTTCCTGTGCGCGGGCGCCGCGACGATCAACACGCTGATGGCCGGGCTGCCGCGCATCCTGTACGGGATGGCGATCGACGGTGCGCTGCCGCGCTGCTTCGCGTACCTGCATCCGCGCTTCAAGACGCCGGTGGTCGGCATCGTCGCGGCGGCAATCGTGCCGATCTTCCACGCGTGGCTGATCAACGGCAATCTCGACAGCATCCTGCACCTCGTGCTCGCGGCGACCTGCGCGTGGGGCACCGCGTACCTGCTCGTCACCGCGTCGGTCGTGATGCTGCGGATTCGCCGCCCGGACCTGCCGCGCCCGTACCGTTCGCCGCTGTTCCCGCTGCCGCAGATCGTGTCGAGCGTCGGCATCGTGCTCGCGATCTGGTACATCACGCCGCCGGGCATGAACGCGCGCGACATCTACGTGCCGTTCGGCGCGATGCTCGGGCTCACCGCGCTGTACGCGCTGTTCTGGACGCTCGTCGTGCAGCGCCGGCATCCGTTCAAGCCGGTGCCGGTGGAAGAAGTGCTGCGCAACGAGCACGTCGCGTCGTGAAGGCTGCGCTCGCCCGCTGGCGCGCGGCGCCCGATGCGCCGCCGCCCGGCCATCGGCCCGGCGCGATCGCCGCGCGCGTGCTCGCCGATCTGGGCGCCGCGCGCGATGCCGACGGGGGCGGTGGTCTGACGGCCCGATTGCCGAACGGCGTGCGCGTGGGCATCGACGAGCGCGTCGATCGCCAGTTCCTGATGCATACGGTCAGCGTGAAGGTGGCGGCCACCGCATGCGGCCCGGCCGTGCAGGGCCGCGCGCGGGTGACGCAGACCGGCTGGCTGCGCCGCACGGGCATCGACGCGGTGGCCGAGCCGGGATGCGACCCCGGATTCGTCGACACGGTGGCCGCGCTGGTCGCCGAGCCGTCGCTGGCCGGCGCGCTGCGGCCGCTGCACCTGACCGACTGCGCGATCGACGCGCGCGACGGCCGCTGGACGCTCGCGATCGTGCCGTTTGGCGGCAGCGAGGTCGTGAACCGGATGCCGTCGTTCCGCCGCTACGTTCGCCTGACGGGCGAGCAGGCCGCCGCGCTGTCGGCGGCGTGTCTTGCGTTCGAAACCGCACTACGCAGGATTTTGCACGGGTAAGCTGTGGCGTTGCGCGCCGGGGGAACCTGGCGGCCGCGTTTAGGGGTTTTACCGGAGATGCCGATGCTGTTCCAGTCACGCTCACACGAAGACGTGCACGATCACGGGCTCGCGATCGCGGGCTGGCATCAGGTCTACCGCCAGATGACGCCGGGCCGCTTCAAGGGCACCGTGACGCAGGTGCTGTACGACGATTTCCACTTCTTCCGCGAGACGACCAACCGGCGCGTCGCGCAAACCGGGCTCGCGCCGGCCGGGCGCACGTCGCTCGCGGTGCCGCTGTCGGTGCCGCTCGCGGGCACGTTCCAGGGCCAGCCCGTCGACGGCTATGCGCTGCTCGCGCTGCGCGCCGGCGAGGATTTCGAATTCCACACGCCGGAAGGGATGGGGCTCGTCGGGATCAGTGCGGCGTCCGACATGGTCGACGAGCTGTGCGAAGCCGAATTCGGTGCATCCGGCGCGCGCAAGCTGCGCCACGTGACGCGGCTGTCCGACGAGCAGGGCGTCGCGCTCGGCGTGCGGCTGTCGTCGTTGATCGACGATGCGCAGCGCAACCCCGGCCACCTCGAATACGCGGCCACCCGCAAGATGTTTCGCGACGCGATGCTCGGCATGTTCCTCGACGCGCTCGAGCAGGGCATCGGCGTCGAGCGCCGCGACATCACGCACGCCACCTACAGCGACATCGTGAGCCGTTGCGAGAAGCATCTGCGCGACCGCCCCGAGGAACCCGTCACCGTGCTCGAACTGTGCCGCGCGCTGCGTTGCAGCCGCCGCACGCTGCAGACGAGCTTTCAACGCGTGGCCGACGTCACGCCGGTCGGCTATCTGCGCACGATCCGGCTGAACGCGGTGCGCCGCATGCTGCGCACGACATCCGTGCAGCAGCTCGGCGTCGGCGAGGCCGCCGCGAGCTGGGGGTTCACGCACCTCGGTTATTTCGCGCGCGAGTATCGCGACCTGTTCGGCGAGCTGCCTTCCCAGACGACGCGTCCCGAATGACGCACGCGCACCGCGACGGCGCCGCCGGGCAACGTCGCGGGCCATGCGCGCCACGGTTTGCCGATTTGCGATAGAGGTCCTGAATTTTCGCTGGATAGAGTCCTGTCACCCATATCGACAACCCCATCGATCTGCACTGCGTATCGATGACAACAGAGGGGCGGGACATGAGAATCGGAAGACGACTGGCCGCGGCCGCGGCCACGCTCGGGTGCATGCACGCACACGCGCAGACCTCCGGCAGCGTGACGCTGTACGGCACCGTGGACACCGGCATCATCTACTCGACAAACCAGCAGTTCACGCGCGCCGACGGCAGCACGGGCGGCGGCCATGCGTGGCAGATGGGCGGCGGCAACCTCGTGCCGTCGCGCTTCGGTTTCCAGGGGGCCGAGCCGCTCGGCGGCGGGCTCGACGCGGTATTCACGCTCGAGCAGCAGTTCCTGTCCGCGAACGGGCAGGCGCTGCAGGGCGGCACCGCGTTCAGCCGGCAGGCGTGGGTCGGGCTGCGCCAGGACGGGATCGGCACGCTCGGCCTCGGCCGCCAATACGACTCGTACACGGACATGCTCGGCGCGTATGTGTCGAGCAACAACTGGGCGACACCGTACGGCTCGCACCTCGGCGACGTCGACAACCTGAACGCCGCATTCAACTTCAACAACGCGGTGAAGTTCACCAGCGCCGATTTCAACGGCTTCACGTTCGGCGGCACGTTCAGCTTCGGCGGGCAGGCCGGCGATTTCTCCGCGAAGCGCGGCTATGCGGTGGCCGCGACGTACACGCGCGCGCCGGTGGCGTTCTCGGTCGGCTACCTCGACCTGCACCAGCCGCTCGACGCGGCGCTCGGCGGCGCGAGCGGCTATATCGGCGATTTCGCGTGCAGCAACCCGGGCGCGATGTACTGCCTGCTGCAGGATGCCGGCTCGATGCGCGCGTTCGGTGCGGGCGGGTCGGTCACGTTCGGCGCGGCGACGATCGCGCTTACCTATACGCATACGCGCCTCGGCGACAGCCGCTACTTCTCGACCACCGCGCAGCCGCGCACGCAGGCGTTCACGTTCGACATCGGCGAGCTGAACGTCACGTACCTGTTCACGCCGGCGCTGCAGGGCGGCATCGCGTACATCTTCAACGCGGCCCATACCGACGGGCGCGGCACGACGCGCTTTCATCAGGTGAATGTCGGCACGAACTACAGCCTGTCGAAGCGCACGGCGCTGTACGCGGTCGCGATCGGTCAGATCGCCAGCGGGACGGGGCTCGGCACCGACGCGAACGGCAACGCGGTGAACTACGCGCAGATTCCGGTGCTCGCGAACAGCAACTCGAGCCGGCAGCTGGCGGTGATGGCCGGGATCCGCGTGAATTTCTGACCGGGGCGGAGGCACGGAGCGGCAGGCGGGGCGGGGCAGCCGGGCACGGCGGCGGCCGTTCCCGCCGCGTGCCATAAATTCGTAACGATCGGCGTGAACAATGGCGTTCGCTTCAGGCGGCCAGAAGCGTCGCTCGCGTTGCACACGTGTGCAACGCCTGGCCGTCCCGCCACCACGCCGAATGAGAGAGACCTCATGACCTTGCTGAGCCGCCTGCGCGCGCTGTCCGCCGCCGTTGCGCTGTCCCTTGCCGCCTCGCACGCCTTCGCGGCGGATCTCGTCATCGCGGGCCGCGACGACATCTACGGCAAGGGGCTGGCCGACGCCGTCGCCGGCTTCAACAAGCTGCACCCGGGCACCGAGATCGAATTGCTCAAGCTGCCGAACGCGAACCTGTACCAGAAGCTCAAGCTGTCGATGCGCGAAGGTACGGGCGCGTACGACCTCGTGATGATGGACGACACGTGGGCGCCCGAATTCATCGGCAACGGCTGGCTGAAGCCGCTGCCGGCATCGCTCGCCGACGCCGACCTCGTGCCGTCCGCCGTCGCGCTCGGCCGCAACGCGGCCGGTGCGCTGTATGCGCTGCCGATCGTCGGCAACGTCGAGATGTTCGCGTACCGCAAGGACCTGCTCGCGAAATACAAGCTGCAGCCGCCGCGCAACTGGGACGACGTGCTGAAGATCGCGCAGACCGTCGGCGGCGCGGACAAGAGTGTGTCGGGTGTCGTGTTCCGCGGCACGAAGGGCAACCCGGTCGTGACGGGCTTCCTGCCGATCCTGTGGGCCTACGGCGGCGACGTGTTCGACCGTGCCGGCAACGTGACGATCGATTCGCGCGAGGCGCAGGCCGCGCTGAAGACCTTTCTCGCGCTGAAGGCGTCCGCGCCGAAGGACGTCGACGTCTACGGCGCGGCGGAAGTGCGCGACGCGCTGCAGCGCGGCACGGCCGCGCAGTCGATCGAAGTGTGGCCGGCGTGGGTGCCGGCCCTCGACGATCCGAAGCAGTCGCGCGTGGTCGGGCAGATCGCGCTGCAGCCGCCGCCCGGGCAGACCGCCGGCCCGGCGCCGATGCTCGGCATCTGGCAGATGGGCATTCCGAAGGACGCGCCGCACGCGAAGCTCGCGCAGGACTTCCTCGCATACCTGACCAACCGCGACACGCAGACGCGCCTCGCCGGCATCGGCATTCCGCCGACCCGCCGCAGCGTGTTCAACGATCCGGCGCTGGTGCGCCAGTATCGCTGGTATCCAGATCAGCTGAAGGCGCTCGAGGCCGGCCGTGCGCGGCCGCGCGTGAAGGACTGGCAGCAGGTCGAGAGCATTCTCGGCGACCAGTTGCAGCTCGCGCTGACGGGGCAGGCCGCGCCCGACGCCGCGCTGCGCCAGGCGCAGCAGAAGATCGCGCAGGCGACGGCCGCGGCCGGCAAGTGACGGCGCACCTCGCGATGTCGTCCAGAACCCGCGCATGAAAGCCTTTGGCCGCAGCCTGCCGTTCGTCGCGCTGCTCGGGCCCGCGCTGCTGGTGCTCGCCGCGCTCGCGCTGTATCCGGTCGTGCAGGTGCTGATCGATTCGTTCTGCCACGTCGACTACTCGGCCGGCCGCCGCGCGTTCGCGGGGCTCGCGAACTATCGCGCGGTGCTCGGCGACGACGCGTTCACGGCCGGCTTCGGCAACACGCTGCGCTTCACGATCGTCGCGTCGCTCGCCGAAGTCGCGCTGGGTTTCGGCCTTGCGCTGCTGTTCGTGCGCGCGTTTCCGGGGCGGCGCATCGCGCTGCCGCTCGCGATCCTGCCGATGATGCTGTCCACGCTCGTGTGCTCGGCGATCTGGCGCAACTGGCTCAACTTCGACGGCTTCCTGAACGCGCTCCTCGCGGCGTTCGGCGTCGAAGGCGTGCGCTGGCTGTCCGATCCGCATCTCGCGTTGTGGTCGCTCGCGCTCGTCGACGTATGGCAGTGGACGCCGATGGCCTTCCTGATCGTGCTGGCCGGGTTGCAGTCGATCCCGCAGGAACTGTACGAAGCCGCGCGCACCGACGGCGCGAGCGAGTGGCAGTGCCTGCGCGACATCACGCTGCCGCTCGCGGCGCCGCAGATCGGCCTCGCGCTGCTGCTGCGCTCGGTCGACACGTTCAAGCTGTTTGACAAGGTCTATGCGCTGACGGGCGGCGGCCCCGGCAACGCGACGCAGACGCTGTCGACCTATATCTACGACACGGGCTTCCGCTTCTTCAACGTCGGGCCGGCGAGCGCCGCGTCGGTGCTGATGCTCGCGGCGTCCGCGCTGCTGGTCTCGGGGTACGTATGGCAGACGGTTCGCAAGCGGCGCGCATGACGGCGCAATCCACAGGCATTTCGCGCACGCGCACGGACGCCGCATTCGGCCGCGCGCTGCCGTGGGCGCTGCGCATCGCCGCGCTCGCGCTGTTGCTGCTGCCGTGCCTGTGGATGGCCGGCGCGGCCTTCATGCCGACGCTCGAACGTCTCGATCATCCGCTGCGGATCTGGCCGGCCGCGCCGACCTTCGCGCATTTCGCATCGGTATGGTCCAACGGCATCGGCGCGCCCCTCTTCAATTCATTGCTGGTCGGCTTCGGCACGACGCTGCTCGCGCTGGCGCTCGCGTTTCCGGCCGCGTACGCGCTCGTGCGGCTGCGCTTTCCGGCGCGGCTCGACCTGCTGTTCCTGATGCTCGTGCTCGCGTTGAAGCTGATGCCGCCGATCACGATCGCGGTGCCGCTGTTCGCGCTCGCGAAACGGCTGCACCTGCTCGATTCGACGCCCGGCCTGATGCTCGCGTATCAGATCTATGCGCTGCCGATGGCGATCTGGATGCTGCTCGCGTTCGTGCGCGACGTGCCGATCGAATACGAGGAAGCGGCCTGCATCGACGGCGCGGGGCTGGCTCGACGGCTCGTGCAGATCGTGCTGCCGCTGTGCGCGCCGGGCCTGATCGCGACCGCGATCTTCGTGTTCATCGCCGCTTGGAACGAATTCCTGATCGCGCTGCTGTTCGTGTCGACGCCGAGCCGCTTCACGTTGCCGCTCGCGATTGCCGGCTACGTGACGGAGAACGGGATCGACTGGGGCGACCTGATGAGCGCGGGGCTGATGGCGTCGCTGCCCACGCTGGCCGTGGCCGGCTATGTGCAGCGTTACCTGCTGCGCGGATTCGCGGGCGGGTTGAAGTGACGCCGATGCAGGGCGGCGGTGCGCCGCGCGGCAGGCACCGCTGCGCACTCGTGCCTGTCATGCAACCCGTTGGCGCACGCGTGCGCATCGCACGTCGCTACGCCGGACGGCCGGCGCAGCTGTGACGAACGACGCAGGTCACCGGCACGACCCGCGTGCGCGATGCGCCGGCGAACGCCTGCATCCGCTCGGCGAGCATGTCGACGGCCGCGTTCGCGAGGCCTTGCGTATCCTGACGGAGCGTCGTCAGCGCATAGCCGTCGAATGCGGCGGCAGGAATGTCGTCGAAGCCGATGACGCGCAAGTCTTCCGGCACGCGCAGCCCGAACTGCTGGCGCGCGGTGTCGATCAAGCCCAACGCGAGCAAGTCGGACGAGCAGAACACGCCGTCCGGAACGGTGTCGCCGGACAGCAGATGCCGTGCCGCTTCGACACCGCATGCGTATGTGTCGGACGGCGTGTCCTGAATCCGTACGTTTGCAGCGCGAGCGGTATCGCCGTGACGACGCAGCGCTTCGACGAACGCAGCGGCACGCGCGTTCGCACTGTAGCTCGCGTTGCGCGGCCCGACGAACGCAACCCGGCGCGCGCCTGCCTGCGCGAGCATTCGCGCGGCATGCGCGGCGCCGGCCGCGTTGTCGCTGACGACGATATCCGCGCCCGGCAGGTTCGCGTCGCGGTTGATCATCACGACCGGGATCCGGTGTTCGAGATACTGCTGCGCGACCGACAGCGGCGGCGACGCGGACGTCATCACGAGGCCCGCGATCCGGTAGCTGAGCAACTGTTCGAGCGATTGCCGGACCTGGCGCGGGTCTTCCGCATTGGTCACGAGCGGCGTGAGCGTGCGTTGCCCGAGCGCGGCCATCAGGTCCGACAGCAGCCGCGCGCGAAACGGATTCTCGAACCCGGCCGTCACGACGCCGATCATGCTGCTGCGCTGCGTGATCATGTCGCGCGCGATCAGGTTGACCTGGTAGCCGAGCGCGCGCGCGGCGACCATCACGCGCTCACGGGTTTGCGGTGCGATGCTCGCCGTCGGCGAGAATGCACGCGACACCGCGGAGCGCGAGACGCCGGCGCGCGCCGCGACATCCGACGCCGTCACCCACGGTTTTCTTTCCTTGTCATTCATCGATTCATGATTCCTTCGAGCCACGATACGTGCACGCCGCCTGCCGACTGGATGTCGGCGCTCGACGACGCGCGCCCGCTGCATACGCTGACCCTACCGGGCAGCCATGACACCTGTGCGTATACGGTCGACGATGCGCTCGTGCGCACCCAACGTGCGCCGCTCGATGCGCAGCTCGCGCACGGCGTGCGGCTGCTCGACATCCGCTGCCGGCACGAGCGTGACGCGTTCGACATCCATCACGGCGGTATCGCGCTCGGCATGACGTTCGACGACGTGCTGGCCGATTGCATGCGTTTTCTCGACGAACATCCGCGCGAATGCATCGTGATGTCGGTGAAGGACGAATGGCCGGCTCACGCGTGCACACGCAGTTTCGACGCGACGTTCGATGCGCATCGCGCGCGGCATCCTCGGCTGCGCTGGCATGCCGGCGGCACGCTGCCCGTGCTCGGCGACGTGCGCGGCGCGATCATGCTGCTGCGGCGCTTTCGCAGCAGCCGGCCGCTCGGCATCGACCTGACCGCGTGGCCCGACAACGCGACGTTCACGATCGATCATCCCGACGGCGCGTTCGTGATCCAGGACGAATATCGCGTGCCGGTGGCGGCGTCGATCGGCTGGAAGTGGCGTGCGATCGACGCGCTGCTGACGGACCTGCCGTCGCCGGACAGTGGCCGCTGGGCGATCAATTTCTGCAGCGGGACCGGCATGGGCGCGAATCCGTCGGTCGTTGCCCACGGCGACGGCCGGGTGCAGGGCATTCATGCGCGGCTGGCCGCACGGCTGCGCGAGCAGCGCGGCCCGTGCGGCGCGATGCTGCTCGATTTCTGCGATGACGACGATTGGGCGCTGGTGCGCGCGCTGATCGCGTGCAACGACCATGCGCCGGTGCCGGGTGCGTGGCGCAAGGCGTTCCGCTGTTAGCGAAGATGGGCGGTGAAGAATGCGAGCGCCTTGGCATCGAGCATCGTGTGGAATGCCGCGCGGTCGAATCCCTTCGCATCGGTGCAGACTTCAGGCGAGTCGTGCGCCAGTTGTTCGGGGCACGGCGCGAGAAACGCGAAGTGCGCGGAATTCGGCACGACGTGGAATTCCGGCCGTCGCGGCAGCAGGCCGGCCAGCGCGGGGGCCGAATCCGGCTCCACGCCGTCGCCGCCCGCTTCGGACGCCCAGAGCTGGATCGGCGCGTGCACGTCCTTCAGCGTTTCGGCGGTCGGGAATTCGTCGAGCGGGTCGGCGAGCACGTAGGCCTTGATCCTCGGATCGTGCGTCAGCGGTTGGCGCGGCAGGTCGTGGTCGCGGATCTGTTTGCAGATCGGCCAGGTCGGGTCCGGGCAGGCCACGCGCGCATGCACGAAATCCGGATTCGCGCCGGCCAGCACGAGGCCCGTATAGCCGCCGCGCGAGAAGCCGAAGAAGCCGATCCGCACGGGATCGACATGCGCGGCATCGGGCGCGTTGGCCAGCATGTAGTCGATCAGGCGCTTGATGTCCGCCGGCCGCTCGGCAAATTCCCGCAGGTCGGCCGCTTGGCTCATGTCGGCATGCGTGTCGCCGGGATGATTGATCGCCGCGACGACGAAGCCGGCGTCGGCGAGCGTTTCGGCGAGGTCGTGATGGCCGAAGTACGTGCCGGCGTGACCGTGCGAGATCACGACGAGCGGCAGCTTGCCGCCGACGGTCGGGCAGTCGCGTTGCCCTTTCAGCAGGAACGGGCCGATCGTGAGCGATTGCGCGGGTGTCGCGCAGGGCGTCCAGATGGCCGCGCGCAGCTCGGGGCCGGCCGCGTCGGCCGGGATGCTGACGAACTTGACGCCGGCCGCGTGCGCGAGCGTGGCGGACAGGCAGAGCAGGGCAGCCGATAGCCAGGCTTTCATGGTGCATCCCTCCGGGACACTGAGCAGACTGCCGTTGCGGATCGCCGGTCGGGCGCCAGCGTGCGATTGCACAGGTATGAAGATCAGTGTGCGTCACCGATCGTGATGCAGAAATGCAGCCGGTCGGTCGTTGCGTGGTATTCGTCGTGCCACGCCTGCGCGTCGGACGTCATCGTGCTGCGGCAGAACGCGGCAGCATCCGCCAGCGGCCAGTCCGCTAGACACACGGTGCCCTGCGGTGCGCTGCCGTGTCCGACTCGTCCGTCGGCGGTCAGGACCCAGCCTTCCCATCCGTAGATCGGAATGCGATGACGCACGCAATAATCGATGCATTCGAGCGCGGCGTCGAGCGGAAGCACGATCTCGCGACCGGAAATCGATTGCGCGGCGAGAGCGGCAGGAATCTTCCCGAGTTGCGACATGGCGGGCGGCAGGGGGCGGTGTGGCGCGGGACCGGCGGGCTACCGCGTCGCGATTGCCACTGCCGCACCGGCCATTGCGGTCGCGCTCGTGCGGTTCGCGATCCGTTTCGCGCGCGCCGAAGTGAGAAAAGCCCGCGCGCGCGCCGCGAGCAGCGACCAGAAGCAGTCGGTGAGGATCAGCACCGCGAGCATCGTGCCGACGAGTTCGGCCCACGCGAGAACGCCGACGTGCGTCAGATCGACGATGGTCGGCAGCAGCGCGAGATAGAACAGCATGATCTTCGGATTGCCGAGCGTGACCAGCATGCCCGCGACGAACATGCGCCACGGCGACTGGCCGCGGGGCAGGTCGTCCGCGCCCGTCCCGGTCGGGGCGGTCCACATCTTCCAGGCAAGGAACAGCAGGTATGCGACGCCGAGCAGCTTCAGCACGATCAGGCCCGTCTCGAACGTGCGCGCGAACGCGGACAGCCCCGCGACCGCGAGCGTGAGCCACAGCGCTTCGCCGAGCCACATCGCCGCGAGGAACGGCAGCACGTCTCGCACGCCGTTCGTCAGCACGCGCGCGACGAGCGCGGCGACGCTCGGGCCGGGCGTGCCGGCGGTGACGAGCAGGGCGAAGGCGAAGACGGCGAGCGCGGACAACGTCATGACGAACCTCGTGGGTGGGGGCGTTCGAAACGTATGAAGTTTCGATTATAGTGACGGCCGTTCCAGACTGCCTGCCTGAATTGCCGCAATGACCGCATCGATCCTGATTCGCCCCGCCACACGGGAAGACGCGGCCGCAATGGCCGCCGTGGAAGTCGCCGCCGCGCAGCGGTTTCGCGCCATCGGCATGACCCACATCGCCGAAGCCGAGCCGACCGATACGGCTGCCGTGCTCGCGCGCATCGATGGCGGCCGCGCGTATGTGGCGGTTGATATGCAAGGGGCGTGCGTCGGGTTCGCGTTCTACCGGCTGCTCGATGCACAGCGGTTGTATCTGGAGGAACTGGATGTCGCGCCGTCGCATGCCGGACAGCGGATCGGCGCGCGCCTGATCGAACAGGTGAGCGCGCGCGCCGCGCAGGAAGGCATCGCGGAGGTCGTGCTGTCGACGTTTCGCGATGCGCCGTGGAATGCGCCGTATTACGCGCGCCTGGGTTTCAGCATCGTCGACGATGCCACGCTCGACGACACGCTGCGGGCGATCCGCGCGCACCACGTCGCGCTCGGGCTCGACGAGACGCAGCGCGTGTTCATGCGGATGCGCGTCCCGGGCTGACGCAGTCGCGGCGAGTTGCGGTGCGGGCAGCGCGACCGGGTGTCAGCGCAATGTCCGGCTTCCGGTCACCGGCAGCGACGCGAACGCGGCCTCCACGTGCGCCAGAAAATCGGACGCGGGCCGCGTCAGTTGCAGGCCGGGTGGCGTGAGCCGGTACAACTGAAGCGGTGGCGGCGACATCGGCAATGGCAGCGGCGTCAGCTTCTGGCCGAACACGGTTTCCGCGAGCGACAGCCGGGTCCACGAGAAAATCGCATCGTTGGTCATGAGCAGGCTGTAGAACAGCGCATACGACGTGCAGCGCGTGATGCAGCGCGGCGGGGGCAGGCCCGCGTGTTCATGCAGGTCGCGGATATAGGTGGGGAAGTTGTCGCTGGCGTCGGCGTGGATCCATTCCGCGTCGCGCAGCGCCTCGAGCGATGTCGCGCCCGCGAAGCGCCCGTTCTCGCGGGTGACGAACGCGGTGTCGAATGTGCGGATCGCCCTGATGTCGACCGACTCGGCAATGGGGCCCGTGACGGCGACGAAGGCGAGATCGAGCGTGCGATTGCGCAACTGTTCCGTGAGCAGGTTGAACGTCAGTTCCCGAAGTTCGCATTCGACGTTCGGCCAGTGGCGGCGGAAGGCGGCGTAGGCTTCCGCAAAGCCCGTCACCGCGACGATCGGCGTGAAGCCGATCACGAGCCGCCCGTCACGCAGCCCCTTCATGTGCGCCATGTCCTCGCTCGCCCGTTCGAGCTCGCGCACGACGGCCTGGGCGCGCCCGAGCAGTGCGTCGCCTTCCGGCGTCGCCACCACGCCCCACGGTTTGCGCTCGAGGAGCGTCACGCCGAACTCGTTTTCCAGTTCCTGGATCGCCTTGCTGATGGCCGGCTGCGTGACGTGCAGGGCCCTGGCCGCCGCCTTGATGCTGCCGGCCGTCGTGACCGCGACGAGTGCGCGCAATTGATGGATTTTCATGATGCGGAAGATATTACCAAAAGTTATCCGCATCAAAATTCGTGAGTTTTTTGACCCGAAGCGCGTCTTTATGCTTGGCCGGGACGGTCGCGAGGCGGCCGATTCCACGGAGCCATCCATGACGCAGAACCTTGCTCACGTACTCGCGGCGATTCGCGAGTCGGAGTCCCGATTCGTTGCGATTCGCCACGACATCCACGCCCATCCCGAACTCGGTTTCGCCGAGACCCGCACCGCGCGGCTCGTCGCCGAACAACTGGCCACATGGGGCTACGACGTGACGACGGGGGTGGGAGGCACCGGCGTCGTCGGCCAGTTGCGGCGCGGCGCGTCGGTGCGCACGCTCGGCCTGCGCGCCGACATGGATGCGCTGCCGATCGAGGAGGCGACGGGGCTGCCGTATGCGAGCACGGTTGCACGCACGATGCACGCATGCGGTCACGACGGCCACACGGCGATCTTGCTCGCCGCCGCCCACTATCTTGCCGAACAGGGCCGTTTCGACGGCACGCTCAACGTGATCTTCCAGCCGGCCGAGGAAGGGCTCGGTGGCGCAAAGCGGATGATCGACGACGGCCTGTTCGAACGTTTCCCGTGCGAACGCGTGTATGCGCTGCACAACGCGCCGGGCGTGCCGGTCGGCCATTTCGCGTTGCGCTACGGGCCGATGATGGCGTCGTCCGATTCGGTGACGATCACCGTGACGGGCAAAGGCGGGCATGGTGCGATGCCGCAGCTCGCGAGCGACCCGATCGTCGCGGGCGCGCAAATCGTGACCGCGCTGCAATCGATCGTTTCCCGCAACGTCGATCCGCTGAAGCCGGCCGTCGTGACCGTCGGCACGTTCCATGCGGGCACTGCCCCGAACGTGATCCCGGAAACGGCGACGTTGCAGTTGTCCGTGCGCGCGCTCGACGCGACGACGCGCGACGAAATCGAGGCGCGGATCCGCCGGATCGTCGACGCGCAGGCGCAGGCGTTCGGGATGACCGCGCAGATCGAATACCAGTCGATCTCGCGTGTCGTGGACAACGACCGTGCGGCGTCGGATCTCGCGGTGGAGACGATCGCGGCGCTGGCCGGCGAAGGCGCGCTCACGCTGTTGCCCGATGGCGTGATGGGCAGCGAGGATTTCTCGTGGATGACCGAATGCGCACCGTGTTGCTACGTGCTGGTCGGCAATGGCGTCGATTCCCGGGGCGGATGTTCGGTGCACAACCCGCATTACGACTTCAACGACAGCGCGCTGAGCTGGGGGGCAGCCTATTTCGCCGGGATTGCCGAACGCTTCCTGAAGATGGACTGACGAAGGCGCAAAGGAAACGCGCTGGCCGGATCTGGGTTGACTTGACGATGAGGATGACGAATGAAAAAGCGATTTGCACTAGGTGCGGCCTGTCTCGCGTTCGGCGCCGGCAACGCGCGCGCCGTGCCCTATCAGGACGTGTTGCTGGCGGCGGTGCCCGAGTACAACGGCAGGATGACGGAGGGCGTCGCGCTGTACGGTTCGCTCGACATGGGGATCAACTACCAGACGGTCGGCGGCCGCTCGCTGTGGCAGATGCAGAGCGGCGGCGAGTGGACCTCCAAATTCGGCTTCTTCGGCCGCGAGAACCTCGGCGGCGGCTGGCGCGCCGAGTTCAACCTCGAAAGCGGTTTTCTCGCGAACAGCGGCGCGCAGCAGGATGCGCAATCGACGTACAACAGGCAATCGTGGGTCGGCCTGTCGTCGGACAGCTACGGCCGGTTGCGTCTCGGCAAGCAGATCGGCACGGCGCTGCCGCTGTTCATCGACGTGTTCGGCACGGTGGGCACGAACTCGGTCTATACGTGGCTGGGCGCGGCAGCCGTGCAGACGAGCCGCGGCGTCGGCTACAACTCGGACCTCGGGCCGGGGGCGACGCAATTGCCGGCGCGCGTCGACAACGCCATCACGTACCGTACGCCGATCGTCGCGGGCACCACGTCGCTGATGCTGATGTTTGCGCCGAGCAACGTGGCCGGGCGGGCCCCCGTGGCGTCCGCGCAAGGCGCGCTGCTGCAGTGGTACAACGGCACGACCTATCTGGCCGCGAGCTACAACCAGGTGTGGGGCGTCAACGGGGCGAGCACCGTGCGCAACGACCTGTACGGGCTCGGCGCCGTCTATGACACCGGGCGGATCGTGCTGTCCGCATCGTTCAACCAGTACGCGCCGAAGCTGGCCGGCGACGGCATTGCGCGCGTCTACACGCTCGGCGCGATCGTGCCGTTCGGCGTCAATGCGATTCGCGCGTCGGTTGTCTATCGCGATACGTCGGGTGTGCGCGACGCGGCCGGCCAGCCGGCCAGGGATTCGGCACTCGGTGCGATGCTGGGCTACGACTACCTGCTGTCGAAACGCACGGGCCTCTATGCGCGTGCGGGGTTCATCCGCAACTATGGCATCTCGACGGTGTTGCTGAACGGCAATCCGCTGCCGACCGAACCGGGCGGAACGACACCGCGCACCGGGACGACACCCGTGACACTGTCGCTCGGCATGTATCACAACTTCTGAACGGGAATTTTCGATGCATACCCTGAATCGCACGGCCGCTGCGCCGGTCGAATCCGGGCCGCGCGTAACGCGCCGCACGGTCGTTGCGGCCGCACTCGGCAACGGGCTCGAATTCTTCGACTTCACCGTCTACAGTTTCTTCGCCGCATTGATCGGCAAGCTGTTCTTTCCCGCGTCGAGCGATGTGGGCGCGCTGATGCTGTCGCTCGCGACGTTCGGTGTCGGGTTCGTCGCACGGCCGCTCGGCAGCGTCGCGATCGGCGCCTATGCGGACCGGGCCGGCCGCAAGCCCGCGCTCGTGCTGACGGTCGCATTGATGGCGCTTGGCACCGGGATCATCGGCTTCGCGCCGACCTATGCGCAGATCGGCATCGCCGCGCCGCTGCTGATCGTCATCGGGCGTCTGCTGCAGGGCTTTTCGGCGGGTGGCGAAGTGGGGGCCGCGACGACCCTGCTGATGGAGTCGGGTGACACCGGCCGGCGCGGCGAGCGGGTGAGCTGGCAGATGGCGAGCCAGGGCGGTGCGACGCTCGTCGGCGCGTTCGTCGCGCTGACGCTGTCGCGCGCACTGCCGCCCGACGCGCTGCACGCGTGGGGGTGGCGCGTCCCGTTCGTGCTTGGTCTGCTGATCGGCCCGGTCGGCTTTTACCTGCGGCGTCATCTGGACGATACGCTGCCGCACTTAGCGGCCGGCGCACCGCGCGAGCGTGCGCGCATTCCGTGGCGGCAGGTCGCGGCCGGCACGCTGCTCGTGATCGGCGGCACGTCGACCACCTATACGATCGTGTTTTTCCTGCCGTCGTTTCTGACGCTGACCGTCGGCATGCCGGCATCGGTGTCGCTGCTGTCGGGCTGCGCGGCAGGTGCAGTGCTGCTGATCGGTTCGCCGTTCGCCGGGCGGCTCGCGGATCGCGTGCGTCGTCGTAAGCGGCTGGTGGGCGTGACGTGCGTCGCGTCGGCCGTGCTCGTGCTGCCAGCGTTTTACGCGATGAAGATGTGGCCGTCGGCGGGCACCGCGGTTGCGGTCGTGATCGTGCTGATCGGCTTGATGACGCTGTCGAGTCCCGCCGGCTTCGTGATGATCCTCGATGCGTTTCGGCCCGAGGTGCGGGCGATGTCGCTGGGGATGATCTATGCGCTCGGCGTGACGATTTTCGGCGGGTTCGCGCAACTGATCGTCGGCGCGATGTGGCGCGCGACCGGCAGCTTTTACGCGCCTGCGTGGTATGTGCTGGGATGCAGCGTCGCGAGTCTGGCCGGTCTGGCGCTGTTCGCGGAAGCGTCCGACGTGGAAGGCAGGCGATGAACGGGAGGGGCGGACACGTGACGTGCCCGCCCTGGGGATGGTGTGCGCGACGAACGGACGGGCGGGGCCGCTCCGTTCATCGCGCGTGCGCTGTCGCGCAATCAGGCCGCGTCGCTTAGCGCCGGGTAATCGGTATAGCCCGTTTCGCCTTCCGCGTAGAACGTCTCCGGCACCGGCTGGTTGAGCGGTGCGCCGAGTTCGAGGCGGCGCGGCAGGTCGGGGTTCGCGATGAACAGCTTGCCCCATGCGATTGCGTCGGCGTTGCCGCTGGCGAGCGCGGCTTGCGCGGTGTCGAGCGTGAACTGCTCGTTGGCGATCAGCGGGCCGCCGAACGCTTCCTTCAGGCGCGGGCTCAGGTGGTCGCCCGAATACGATTCGCGCGTGAAGATGAACGCGATCTTGCGGCGGCCGAGTTCGCGCGCGACATAGCCGAACGTTGCCGCCGGATCGGAATCGCCCATCGTGTGCGCATCACCGCGCGGTGCGAGGTGCACGCCGACGCGGCCGGCGCCCCACACGTCGATCGCGGCGTCGACCACTTCGAGCAGCAGGCGCGCGCGGTTCTCGATCGGGCCGCCGTACGCATCGGTGCGGTGGTTGGTGCTGTCCTGCAGGAACTGGTCGAGCAGGTAGCCGTTCGCGCCGTGGATCTCGACGCCGTCGAAGCCGGCGGCCTTCGCGTTCTCGGCACCCTTGCGGTACGCGGCGACGATGCCCGGGATCTCGTCGAGTTCGAGTGCGCGCGGCGTCACGTACGGACGCTGCGGACGCACGAGGCTCACGTGGCCACCCGCGGCGATTGCGCTCGGTGCGACCGGCAGGTCACCGTTCAGGAACACCGGGTCGGAGATCCGGCCGACGTGCCAGAGCTGCAGCACGATGCGCCCGCCGGCCGCGTGCACGGCCTGCGTCACCTGCTTCCAGCCTTCGACCTGTTCGTCGGACCAGATGCCGGGCGTGTCGGCATAACCGACGCCCTGCGGCGTGACCGACGTCGCTTCGGTAATGATCAGGCCGGCCGATGCGCGCTCGCGGTAATAGCGCGCCATCAGTGCGTTCGGCACGCGCGCCGTACCCGCACGGGCGCGGGTGAGCGGCGCCATCACGATGCGGTTCGGCAGGGTCAGGTCGCCGAGGGTAACGGGGTCGAACAGTGTAGGCATGGCAAATAACCTCTTCACGAAAGGCGGGGAAGCCGGCGCGTCATGTGCGGCGGCGGCCCGCATGGCCGGTTCGGCCGTTGGCTAGAGTTCGCGGCGCAGTGCGTCGTGAAATGCGTCGATGACGGCCTCGTTGCGCTGGAAAAACGCCCACTGGCCGATCCGCGTCGACGTCACGAGCCCCGCGCGCTGCAGCGTCGCGAGGTGCGCGGAGACGGTCGATTGCGACAGCCCGCAGCGCGCGTCGATCTGGCCCGCGCAGACGCCGTGTTCATACGGCAGCGTCTGGTTCGGGAAATGCACGTCCGGCGTTTTCAGCCAGGCGAGGATTTCCCGGCGCACGGGGTTCGAGAGCGCTTTCAGGATCGCTTCGATGTCGAGTTCGGTCGGCATGGACAGGTTTGGCGTTTCGCTCGGGTAACGAGGTATCGTCGATGGACGAATCTTATATCGGAACTTGACGATATGATTGAAAGCATTGCCGGCAATAGGGTTGATAGCGAAGGGCGATTGCGGGGACAGAGCAAGGCGACCGCGAAGGACGCGGAGCGGAGCCGCCGTCCCGCCACGCGCCATCCGGCCCTCAGTCAGACACGTCGACGATCTCGTACCTTCCCGGTGTCGCATCGACGTGCGCGAGCGTATCGAGCACGCGTATCGCGGGCGGGGAGTCGCGAGCTTCGGCAACTCGAGCAGCGCCTCGTCGCTGGATCTGCCCGGGCGACGCACCACATTGCGCATCCTGTGGGATGCTACGCGGCGAGGCGCGACCCGGACGGGTTCGACGCGGCCGATCGCGAGCCATTCGGCCAAGCGCGCCGATCGATCGACGCGCGCGTGCGCATCGCAACGTCATGCCGGTTCGTCCATCGCGCACGAGCCGATTTTTTTGCGGAGTCTTTCATGTCTGTTCGGGCCGTCATCTTCGATTTCGATCTGACGCTGGCGGATTCGTCCGCCGCGATCGTCGCGTGCACGGAGTACGCGTTGCATCAGCTGGATGCCGCCGGCGCGACGCCGGCGCAGATCGCGGCCGTGATCGGGCTGCCGCTGCACGAGATGTTCCGCTCGCTGACGGGCGAAACCGAGCCGGCGCGGGCCGACGCGTTCGCGCGTCACTTCGTGGTGCGGGCCGACGAGATCATGGTGCGCGGCACGCGCATCTATCCCGAGGTGCCGCCCCTGCTCGCGCGTCTGCGCGAGCAGGGTCTCGCGGTCGCGATCGTTTCGTCGAAGTTTCGCTACCGGATCGAGGCGATCCTTGCGCTTAACCAGTTGCAATCGCTCGTCGACGTGCTGATCGGCGGGGAAGACGTGCAGCGTCACAAGCCCGATCCCGAAGGGCTCGTGCTGGCGTTGGCGCGGCTTGGCTTGCCGGCTCGTTCGGCGATCTACGTGGGCGACCACGCGGTGGACGCGCAGGCGGCCGAGCGCGCCGGCGTGGCGTTCGTCGGCGCGGTGAGCGGGATGACGTCGTTCGACGGATGGGCACGTGCGGGCAGGCAGGCGGTCGCCAACCATATCGGCGAACTGGACGCGATCGTGCAGCGGATGCGGCGCGACTCGTCCGCGGCATCGGGCTGACACGCCCCCGGGCGGCGCCCGCGCCGATGCGCCGCGGGTAGCGTTGCGCCTATTGCCGAGGCGGGAATCGCGGTGTCGAGCACACATTTACCGCCGAGGGTGGTCGCAACTGCTGCGCCGGAGAGCGGGTCGTCGACGATTCGCTCTGCTACGATCCTCGACACCATGCGCCCGGCGCGGAGATCGGCACGCTGCCCGATTCGCAGCGCGTGCCGGTGTTCGGCTACCCGGCCACCGGCGACGGATTTTGCGACCCTCGCCGTTAAAGTCATATCCGCCACTCGATTCGTCGCCATGTCACTCATTTCCGTCGCCTTCGCCAACCTCCGGTTCTCGCGCGTGCTGCCGGCCGCCCGAACGCTGTCATGCGCCGTTTCGCTCGCGGCAGCCTGTGCCGCCATCGGCATGCCGGGCGGCGCGCGTCCCGCCGAAGCCGCCACGCTCACGCAGCGCGAACGCCTCGAGGCGCCGGTCAAGGCCGTCGCCGGCCAGCGCGTGGCCGTCGATACGCCGCAGGGCAATGCGGTGCTGCCCGTCTACGCCGATCGTCCGCTCGACCAGCCCGCGCCCGATGTCACGCGGGTCTTCGTCGTGATTCACGGCACGCTTCGCAATGCCGACGCGTACTACGCATCGGGGCGCGAGGTCGTCGAAAAGGCCGGTGCGGCCGGCAAGGGCACGATGGTCGTCGCACCGCAGTTCCTGACGCGCGCCGATACGCGCGCGTTTTCGTTGCCCGCGCAAACGCTCGCCTGGACGCAGGAAGGATGGAAGGGCGGCGACGCGGCCCGTCAGCCGGGGCCGATCAGTTCGTTCACCGCGCTCGACGCATTGCTCGCGCATTTCGCCGACCGCAGCCTGTATCCCGCGTTGTCGAGCGTGGTCGTGATCGGCCATTCCGCCGGCGCGCAGTTGCTGCAGCGCTATGCGGTGGCCGGGCACGAAGGCGACGCGCTGGTACGGGCCGGCATCGCCGTGCGTTATGTGGTCGCGAACCCGTCGAGCTATCTGTATTTCGACGACGAACGGCCGGACGGCCAGGCGATCACCGGCGGCACCTGCCCGCGCGCGAACGAGTGGAAATACGGGCTGGAGTCGGCGCCGCCCTATGTCGCGTCGCAGGACGTGCGCGCACTCGAAACGCGCTACGTGGCGCGCCATGTCGTGTACCTGCTCGGGCAGGCCGACACGAACCCTTACACGCACTTCATCGACCGTTCGTGTGCGGCGATGGCGCAAGGCCCGTACCGGCTCGCGCGCGGGCTCGCGTATTTCGATTACCTGAAGAAGCGGCATCCGGACGATCTCGCGCAGCAGGTCGTCGAGGTGCCGGGCGTCGGGCACGACAATCTCGGCATGTTCACGTCCGCCTGCGGGCTCGCCGTGCTGTTCGGGCAGGCGCTGCCGCAATCGTGTCCGGTCGTCGCCGGTACCGCGCCGGCCGTGCGCGCGGAATTGCCGTAAGCCGTCGTGTGATAACCGCCGCGTCGACGATCGATCGGAGGCCGAGCACGCGTGATTTCGCCATGCTGCCGGCGCGCGATGGCGGCGCCGCGCGTCAAGCCGGTGTTCCGGCGCCCGGCGCCGCGTCCGGGTCGAATACCGTCAGCCCTTCCGTCGGGTCCGTCGGCAGCTCCCACGGACGTGCGGCGATCGCCCGCCGCGCGGCGTCGTAACCGGCCTGCCGGCGGGCCGCGATGCCGGCCGGCGTGAAATCGATGTCCTTCAGCTGATTGTCGCTGGCGAGGCGCGGCGCTGCGAGCTTGACCAGGTGCATCGTGGTTTCGCATCCCCACGCGGCGAGCCGGCGCACGGCCGGCGACGCGCGTTCGGCTTCCGGCACGTGGCGGGCCAGCTCGCGGATCACGTGGCGCAGCCGGTGGATCTGCTGCTGGCGCGCGATGTGGCTGTCGGTGCGGCTCGCGTACTGGATGTCCTTCTGTCGCTCCGACACCTGCCAGATGCTCTCGGGCTCCGGGCCGGCCGGATTCCACATCTGCACCGAGAAGATGATCGAGCTGCGGCGCGGATTGTCGTCGAGTACGACCTCGACCGGCGTGTTCGAATACACGCCGCCGTCCCAGTAAGGCTCGCCGTCGATCCGTATCGCCGGAAACGCGGGCGGCAGCGCGCCCGAGCTCATGATGTGCTCGATCCCGAGCCGCGTATCGCGCGAATCGAAATAGCGCATCGTGCCGGTGCACGCATTGACCGCGCTGACGGTCAGGCGCGGGTGGCCCGCGTTCAGCAGGTCGGGGTCGATCAGCGACGCGAGTGTGTCGCGCAGCGGTGCGATCCGGTAATACGACGCACGATCGACGCCGAGGCGCACCATCGGCCCGAACCACGAGGCCGGATTGGGCTGGAAGAATCCCGCGATGCCGCCGCCGATGATCATCATCTCGGCCAGCATCCGGTCCCAGCCGGGCACCAGCGGCGGGACGTCGAAACGGGTTCGTTCGGTCACGCGCCGCCAGAACGCCGACAGCTTGTCGTAACGCTGCTCCGGCGGATTCCCGGCGATCAGCGCCGCGTTGATCGCACCGATCGACGTGCCGACCACCCAGTCGGGCCGGATCCCGGCTTCGTCCATCGCCTGAAAGACGCCGAGCTGGAACGCCCCCAGTGCGCCGCCGCCCTGGAGTACGAGCACGACTTGTCCGGGGAGGTTCATGCGTGCCGGTTCGCTCGCGGTCATGGCTCGCCTCGCTGCGTGTGAAGGTGGGTCGGAACCGAATGGCTCGATTCAGTGTAGGCGATGGCCGACGGAGATCGCGCGCCGCGCAACGGCGATTCGCGCCTGCTTCGCCGGTCGCTTCCGGCGCCTTCGGGGCGGTGGTCGGCGCGCGCGCCGTGCTTCGCGGTGCATCCGCGTGCGACCCGCGTCACGCGTCCGGGTAAGGCGTGCCGTCCTTGTGCAGGAACCGGCCGTCGCGGCTCGGGCTCATCATGTCGATGTCGGCGCAGGTGATCACGTCGTCCGGCGAACGCGAGCCGACTTCGAGATAGACGGCAACCGCGTCCGACCGGTTGACCAGGTGATGGCCGTTGCCCGAGTTCTTCGGAAACGCCGCGCAGTCGCCCGCGCGCAGCACGGTTTCGCCGCCGTCCTCGATCATCACGAGTTCGCCTTCGAGCACGTAGACGAATTCGTCTTCGTCGGAATGCCAGTGGCGCTGCGCCGACCAGCCGCCCGGCGGCACGCGCATCAGGTTGACGCCGAAATCGCGCAACCCGCCGGCGTCGCCGACGCGCTGGCGGATGCGCTGCGCGCACGGCGCGTCGAACGGCGGCGGATAGCCGCTGCCGCGGCGTTCGGGCACGGCGTTGAGGTCGATCCTGGGCATGGGCGGCTCCGTCGGCCACGCGGGCGAATGGGATGCGGGCATTGTAGGCGCCGCGGCCCGCCATTCGTCCGCGCGTGTCGTGGTGCGCTGCGTCATTCCACCGTGATGGTCTCCTTCATGTACGGGTGAATCCCGCAGAACACCTTGTAGACGCCCGGCTTGTCGAAGCGGAACGAGTACGTGTCGCCCTGGTCGAGCGCCGACGAGTGAAAGATGCCGGCGTCGTTGACGACGGTATGCGGCTCCCCGTCGAGGTTCTTCCACGTGACCGTCGTGCCGGCCTTGATCGTGGTCGACATCGGCGAAAACATGAAATTGCGGATCGTCACGAGCGGGCCGCCCGGGCCCTGCGCGAACGCGGCGAGCGGGGCGGTGGCGCACAGGATCAGCGCCGCGACGAGGCTGGCGTGCTTGAAGCGGGTCATGTCGGTCTCCTTGCGGTTCGGTGCGTCAGGCCAGCGTCGCATCGTGCAGCGACGACGCAACCGGATGGCCCGCGAATTCGACGGTCGTCACGCCGAGCATCGACGGCAGCCGGTCGCGCGGCACGGTGAGCGGCACGGGGCCCGGGCCGTTGCCGGCCGTCGGCTGCGGGAACGCGGTGGAGCGCGCGGTGTGGAACGTCACGTTGCCCTCGACCTTCGACACGATCTGGTGGATGTGTCCGTTCAGCACGGTGACCGAGCCGAAGCGGCGCAGCAGCGCCATCGTCTGCGGCGCGTCGCCGGTGCCCCAGCCCCACGGCTCGTAGATGGTCCACATCGGCATGTGCGAGAACACGACGATCGGCGTGCTCGACGAGCGGCCCTTGAGATCCTGCGCGAGCCAAGCGAGCTGGTCGTCGCCGAAGCTGCCGAGCCCGTTCGGCTTGAAGTGCATCACGTTGACGAGGCCGATGAAGTGCACGCCCGCGTGATCGAAGCTGTAATAGCCGCGGTTGTCGGACGCCTTGCCGAACCGGCTGAAATATTCGGCGCCCGAACCGTCGGTGACGTCGTGCTCGCCGGGCACCGTATGCAGTTCCGGCACCCGCAGCGCGGACAGCAGCTGCGACGCGTGGTCGAATTCCTCGGCCTTGGACAGGTGCGTGATGTCGCCCGTGTGGATGGCCAGCGCGGGCATCGCGGGCATGCCGTTGACGAGGTCGATCGTCTGCTTGAGCGTGGCCGATACATCGGGATTCGCGTCCTTGTTGAAGCCGATGTGCGTGTCGCTGACCTGCACGAACAGCGGCGTGCCCGCGTTGGCCGGGCGCGCGTCGCCGGTCTGCGCGAGCGCCAGGTCGAACGGCGTCAGGATGCCGCCCGACAGCGTAAACAGCGTGCCGAGGCCGCCGAAGGCCATGCATTGCAGGGCCTTGCGGCGCGACGGGCGGGTGGGGGTCGATGAAGACATGGGAGCCTCGCAATCGTGTGACGAAACCGGACGGCCGGATCGTCCTGGAATAAACCGGCGCCTTCGCGTGCCATACCGGCGAAGCGGCGGATTTATTCCCGCGCGTTGCGCGGTCGATCACCCGTGTTCGCGGCTTGCGCGGCGATGCGCTGTCCCGGAAAGATGACCTGTCAATGTCCTGTAAGTGACACGTCACATTTGCGTCACGGCCGATCGATAGCCTGCCACTCCGAGTCACCTCTCCGGAGCCCCTTCATGCCGAATCTCGCGGCAACGGAAACCAGCGGTGCGGTCGGCAACCGCACGCGTGCCGTCAGCCTCGCGCTGATTTTTCTGATCGTTGCCTGCGGCATCGTCTACGTCGGCATCCATCCGGGCGCCGATCTCGGCCCCGTCAAGGAAAGCTCGATCCTCCCGTTCCTGCTGCTGATCGTCGCGCTGCTGGCCGCACTCGGCTTCGAGAGCGTCAACGGTTTCCACGACACCGCGAACGTCATCCATACGCACTCGCTCGCTCCACACCTCGCCGTCGTGCGGTCGAGCCTCCGGAACCTGTTCGGCGTGCGCGTATCGAGCGGCCCGGGCCTGTGCCGGGATGCGGTGCGTAACCTGATGCTCGCGCGGGTGCTGACGCTGCCCGCGTCGATCGTGCTGTCGGCCGTGCCGTACCGGGCGCTGCACGGGCTGTTCTGATTCGCGCCGGGGGGCGCCTTCCGGCTGCGCGGCGCGTGGCCGGTCCCGTCGATTTTCAATTCAACACAAGACGCTACCGATGGATATCAGGTTCTTCGATCCGAATCGCACCGCGAACGCTTCGGCGTGGCGCGTGCTCCCCAACCGCTGGGATGCCATCGCGTTTCCGCTGATCATCTGCCTGCTCGCGATGGCGATCGTCGGCTTCCATCAGACGATGGCGCCGATCGGCACCCTGCAGACGCAGAAGATTTCGCTCGACCCCTCGAACCTGCCCGAATACGCGCTGCGCACCACGCTGCGGATGCTCGCCGCGATGGTCGCGTCGCTCGCGTTCACGCTCGTCTACGGCACGCTCGCTGCGAAGAGCCGCCGTGCCGGCATGGTGCTGATCCCGATCCTCGACATCCTGCAGTCGGTGCCGGTGCTCGGCTACATCTCGTTTACCGTCACGTTTTTCCTCGCACTGTTTCCGGGCCGCGTGCTCGGTGCCGAGCTGGCCGCGATCTTCGCGATCTTCACGAGCCAGGCCTGGAACATGACGTTCAGCTTCTATCAGTCGCTGCGCACGGTGCCGCGCGACCTGAGCGAAGTGTCGCGCGGCTTTCACCTGACGCCGTGGCAACGCTTCTGGAAGCTCGAGGTGCCGTTCTCGATGCCGGGCCTGATCTGGAACATGATGATGTCGATGTCGGGCGGCTGGTTCTTCGTCGTCGCCTCCGAGGCGATCACCGTCGGCAACCAGACGATCACGCTGCCGGGCATCGGCGCGTATCTCGCGCAGGCGATCTCGGACAAGAACCTCGGTGCGGTCGGCTGGGTGATCGTCGCGATGTCGGTCGTGATCCTCGCCTATGACCAGTTCCTGTTCCGCCCGCTCGTCGCCTGGGCTGACAAGTTCCGGATGGAGAACACCGCGTCGGGCGATGCGCCGCAATCCTGGCTGCTCGACATGATGCGCCGCACGCACCTGATCCATCAGCTGCTCGTGCCGGCCGGCTGGCTGCTGTCGCAGGCCGCGCGGATTCCGCTGCGCGCGCCGTCGCGGCAGGGTACGCGTGCGCGCGGCGCATCGGCGCGCCGCTCGTCGCGCATCGGCGACATCGTGTGGGGCGCGTTCGTGATCCTGCTGACGGTGTACGTCGTGTGGCGCGTCGTCAGCTTCGTCGCGACCGGCGTGACGATGGGCGAGGTCGGCCACGTGCTCGTGCTCGGACTCGTCACGCTGCTGCGCGTGCTGGTGCTGATCGCGATCGCGTCGCTGGTCTGGGTGCCGCTCGGCGTGCTGATCGGGCTGCGCCCGAAGCTGGCCGAGAAGATCCAGCCGCTCGCGCAGTTCCTCGCGGCGTTCCCGGCGAACCTGCTGTTCCCGGTGTTCGTGATCGTGATCGTCCGCTTCCACCTGAATGCCGACATCTGGCTGTCGCCGCTGATCGTGCTCGGCACGCAGTGGTACATCCTGTTCAACGTGATCGCCGGCGCGATGTCCTACCCGAACGACTACAAGGAAGCGACGAAGAATTTCCGCATCCGCGGCTGGCAGTGGTGGCGGCAGGCGATCCTGCCCGGGATCTTCCCGTATTACGTGACGGGTGCGATCACCGCGTCGGGCGGTGCGTGGAACGCGAGCATCGTGTCCGAGTTCGTGCAGTGGGGCGACACGAAGGTCGTCGCACACGGCCTGGGCTCGTACATCGCGCAGACCACCGCCGCCGGCGATTTTCCGAAGATCATCCTGGGCATCGCCGTGATGTCCCTGTTCGTCACTTTGTTCAACCGTCTGCTGTGGCGTCCGATGTACGCCTATGCGGAATCCCGGCTCCGTCTCGATTGAGAGTAAGCGCGATGCAAAATTCGAACGTTATCAACGCCCCCGTCAAGACGTCCCAGCCGCTGCAGCCGCCGCGCCTCGGCGAAGAAATCCTGCGCGTGGAGCACGTGAACCGCGGCTTCAACAAGACGCAGGGCGAGCTGCTCGTGCTCGACGATGCGAACCTGTCGCTGCGCGAAGGCGAGATCGTCGGCCTGCTCGGCCGTTCCGGCTCGGGCAAGTCGACGCTGCTGCGCATCATCGCCGGGCTGATCGAGCCGACCGGCGGCGAGGTGACCTA